>NZ_JAMQOQ010000001.1:616473-1232946 GCF_031624635.1 Halogeometricum sp. S3BR5-2
CGAACTCCGGCCCGACTTCGGTGAGCAGTTCGCCGTCGCGTTCGACGGCGATGACCGTGCAGTTCGTCCGGGCGCGGACGTCCGCCTCCGCGAGCGTCTGCCCCGCTATCTGCGGCGCGGCGGTGCGGACGATTTCGACCTGCGACTGCGGCGCGATGACCTCCTCTTCCGTCAGGTTCGACGCGAGGATGCGCCCGCTGACCGTCGAGAGCGCGAGGACGTACTCCGCGCCCGCGCGGTAGAGTTTGGCGATGCTCTCGGCGTCGTTCGCGCGGGCGATGACCTCCGTCTCCGGCGCCACCTGCTTGATGACGAGGGTGGCGAAGATGGCCGTCGTGTCGCTGTCGAGGGCGAGGATGATACTCTGCGCCTCGTCGATGTCCGCCGAGAGGAGCGCCTGTCTGTTCGTCGCGTCGCCGACCACGTCGACGCCGGGGGCGTCTCGCTCGTCGAGGACGACGCTCGGGACGTTCTCCGCGGCGAGGGCGTCGGCGGCCGTCGCCCCCACCTCGCCGTAGCCGGCGACGACGACCTTCCCGCGGCGGAAACGCCGCGTCTCCGAGCGCGTGAGGTCCTTCAGGCGCTCCAGTTGGCTCTCGCGGCCGGTGACGAGCAGGATGGTGTGCTCGTCGACGACGGCGTCGGGGTCCGGCGGCGTGACGAACTCGCCGCGGAACCACGCGCCGATGATGTTTACTCCCGTGCGCCGCCCGATGGCGCTCTCGGCGATGGTGTCGCCCTCGAGGGCGGAGCCGCGTTGGACGAGCACCTCGGCCACCTCGAAGTCGTCGCCGATTTCGACGGCGTCGTCGATGTCGGTGGCGATGGGCGAGGCGGCCTTGCGCGCGAGGCTCTCCCCGAGGATGCGGCGGGGGGAGACAACCTCGTCGGCGCCGGCGTAGCGGTGGTAGTCCGACAGCGTGGCGTCCTCGATGAGGCTGATGACGCGCAGGTCCGGCGCCGCCTGCTTCGCCGAGAGGATGATGGAGGCGTTCGTCTCGTCGTCGTCGTCGGCCACGAGCGCCATCGCCTCGTCGGCGTTGGCCGCCTCCAGCGTCTCGACGGACTCGGGATTGCCGTGGACGACGTCGTCCCCGTCGGCGAACAGGCGCTCGGCCGTCTCGCTGTCGGACTCGACGACGACGTACGGTACGTCGCGCGAGGCCAACTCCTCGACGAGGGTGCCGCCGCGCGAGGTGAACGAGCAGATGATGACGTGGTCGGTCAGGTCCGTCTCCGTCGGCGGCGCGGTGCGGAGGGCCTCCTCGACCAACGGGACGAGAAACAGCGGCAGGGTGAGGAAGATGACGGTGACGCCCGAGAGCATCATCGGGATGGTGATGAGTTTCATCCCGGTGGAGGTCCACTGGCCGGCGTCCTCGCCGTACCCCGTCGTCGTGAACGTCTCGACGACGACGTGCAGGGCGTCGATGAAGGGGACCGAGATGCCCTCGAACGTCGCCATCCCCCACTGGTAGACGAGGGCGTAGCCGACCATCAGGACGGCCACGCCGGAGAGAAACAGCACGAGTCGGCGCTTCGCGCGCGAGAGGGTCTCGGCGGGCCCATCGACCATATACCCACTCTCAACACCCCCGAGGGCTAAAAGGGCGCCGTCCCTCGGTCGGGTCATGGGACGCCGCCGCGACGCTCTCCTCGCCCTCGTCGTTCTCGTCCCCGTCGCCGCGGCTATCGTCGCCCTCGACGCGCCCGTGACGCCCCTCCCCGTCGCCGTCGGCGCCGGGGGGTCCCTCGCGCTCGAAGCGCTCCTGTCGCTCCGTGCGGCCCGCGTGCGCGCCGTCTGGGAGCGTCCGGCGGTGCAGGCGGCGGCCCTCGTTCTCGGCGGCGGCCTCTCGGTGTTGGCCGTCCTCCGCTTCGGTCCCGCCGCGGCGACGGCGCTGGCCGCCGGTCTCTGCGCGTACCTCCTCGTGCTCGCAGTCGCGACGCTCCGCGACGCCCTCGGCGGTCCGGGTTCGGAGTCGCCGCCGTCGGACGGGCGTCGGCCGCCGCGGGAGTAGTGTCAGTCGACAGCAAGAAACCGCCCGGACGCCGGGTCGTTTCTCCGGAAAGTATATGTCTCGGATTCTGTGATATAGCGGCAAATGGATGGACAGACAATCGACACGGTAACCGAGTGGGAGACGGTCCCCGTCGAGGCGGGGTACGAGGGGCTGCACCGACTCGCCGACGCGGGGTTCTCCGGGGCCGTCTCGTCGGGGGAGACGTGGGCGTTCGCGCTCAACGGGCGCTTCATCGGCGTCTTCGGGGGGAGTCTCGAATCGTTCGACGGGGCGGAGCTGACGGCGCACCGCGCGCCGGACCCCGCGCTCTCGCTCCTGTTCGCGATGCGCGAGACGGGGGGCGAGACGCGAGCGAGCTACTACACGAACGACACGCCGCTCTCGGAGGCCGACGAGACGTTGTCCGCGGGCGGATTCACGGGCTACGTCGAACTGGCGGAGAACGTGCTCTCCGGGGACTACTACGTCGCCTACTACGGCGGCAAGTCGATGAGCGTGGCGTTCGTCGGCACCAACGACAGACTCGTCACCGGCGACGAGGCGTTCGAGCGGGCCGACGACGAAGTCGGCATCTACCAGGTGAAAGAGGTCGACCTCCGGATTCTCGACCTGCCGGAGCGCCCGGACGACGGGGCGGACGACCCCGAAGCGGTCGAAGCGAGCGAGGACGCGGCCGCGCCGCCGGACGACCCGCGCCCGGACGCGCAGGCTCCCGAGGCGGCCGCCGCCGACGAACCCGAGACGGTCGACCCCGCCGAGGAGGCGCACGCGCCCCACTCCGCCGCGGACGGAACCGAGCCAGAACCACCGGCCGAGGGGGGCGACCCCGCGAGCGCGGACGTCGCGCCGGTCGAGGGCGACGCGGCGAACGCGGACGACGCCGACCCGGCCCCGACCGCCGAAGTCCCGGAGTCGGAGGCGCCGCGGCCGACGGAGCCCCGCGCGTCGGCACCGACGGACGACGGCGGCGTCCGCGCGGCCGACGGGGAGCGCCGCGACCGAGAGGCGGGCGACGCGAGCGACGACGGGGCGGACGACTCCGAGGCGGTCGGAGCGCGTGAGGAACCCGCTTCGCCGCCGGACGACCCGCGTCCGGACGTGCAGGCGCCCGAGGCGGCCGCCGCCGACGCGCCCGAGGCGGTCGACCCCGCCGAGGAGGAACGCGCCCCCCGGTCCGCCGGGGAAGAGTCTCCGGACGGAAGCGAACCGAACGCCCTCGCGGACTCGGTCGGACACGCCGCCGTCGACGCCGACCGGACGGACGCCTCGGGCGAAGGGGAGACGAGGAGCGGCGACGACCCCTTCTCGGCCGAGGAGAAGTGGCGCGAGGCGGGGTCGATACCGTCGCTGGACCCCGGCGAGTCGAGCACGCAGAACGGCGAGGCGGGGAGCGGCGCGGAGGCGGCCCAGCGACGACGGCAGACGTCGCCCTCGCCTTCTACCCGACGCCGACGGGAGCAGCGGAAACAGCGCCGCGAGGACCAACAGCGGCGACACCGCGAGGAACAGCAGGCGAAGCGCCGCCGCGAGGAGGCCGCCGCGGCCGCCGCCGAGTCGGCGAAGGCGGAGGCGAGCGAGTCGGCCGAAGCGGTCGCCGAACTGCGCGGGCAACTCGAGGCGGCCGAGGCCCGCCGGGACGAACTCGCCGCGGAGCGCGACGAACTGGAGTCCGAACGCGACGAGCACCGCGACCGGGCCGAGGAACTCGAAGCGCGCGTCGAGACGCTGGAGGCGGAGGTCGAACGCCTCGAAGCGCAACTGGCGTCGGCCGACGGCGAGTTCGTCGCCGAGGAGTCGATGTCGCCCGAGGCGGCGCTCTCGGGGACGAACCTGTTCGTCCGCTACCGGCGGAAGGGGCGGGCGACGCTCGAAGACGCCCACGACGGACGGGCGTCCAGGGAGGAGGTCGTCGAGAACCTCCGCCTCGAACACCACACGACGTTCGACACGGCGGGACTGGCCGTCGACGGCGTCCCGTACGAGGAGTTCCTCCGCGAGAGCACGGAGTACGCCTTCGCGGAGTGGGTCGTCACCGACCTCCTGTACGAAATCGGCGAGACGGGCAACCGGAACACGCTCGCGGACCTGTTCGACTCGCTACCGCGCGTCGACCGCATCGAACTCCGCGGCGTCGTCGGCTTCGAGACGGAGGAGGGAGCGGAGAACCGCGAGTTCGACGTCGTCTTCCGCGACCAGATGGGCGACGCCCTGTTCGTCGCCGACATGAACACCGCCCGCACCGCAGCCTCGGAGGCGATGGTGGCGTCGCTGGTCGAGAACGCGCGCGCCGTCGCCGAGAGCAGCGACGCGATGGCGACGGCGTTCTACGTCACCGAGTCGTTCTTCGACCCCGAGGCGCTGGAGTCCGTCTCCGAGGCGACGGGCGGGGGATTCCTCTCGCGGTCCAAGCGGATGTCGTTCGTGAGGCTCTCGCGCAAGCAGGGCTACCACGTCTGTCTCGTCGAGGCGCGGAACAACGAGTTCCACGTGAACGTCCCCGACCTCTGAGCGGGCGGAGAACGACGGCGACGCCGCTCTGCGGGCGCGTCGAGAGTAGTAAGAGGAGGGTCGCCGCGTGGTCAGTCCGGGGGCCGCGTTCCGCGGCCGGCGTCCGCGCACCCGGTGTCGCCGGAGGCGACGCGGACCGTCACCTCAGCCGCGAGACGCCGGCGGCGGCGTGGGACCGTCGGGCGACTCAGTTCTCGATTTCGGCCGCTTCCTCGATTTTCATCGAGTCCAGCTTGTCGACGATTTCGTCGAGCTTCTCGTCGAGTTCGTCGACGAACTCGGCGGTGCGCTCGGTCGTAATCGCACCCTGACTGGAGGGCTCGATGAGGTTCTCCTCTTCGAGGACGCGGAGGGAGTAACGGACTTTGTGGTGTGGGTAGCCGGTCTCGTTGGACATCTTCACGATTCCGATCGGCTCGCTCTCGATGACCATCTTCAGCACCTGCAAGTGCCGCTCCAGCATATCCACTTCCTTCTCAAGTCGGTCTATCATGCCATTTGTTAACTCGTCTTTGCGGCCTTTAAATGTTACCCCTCCGCTCGGCCGCGGGTCGGAGAACTGTCGGTCCGCTGTGACCCGAGCCGAGGGACCCGCGCCGGTCCCGGATAAACCGGTCGACGCGGGCGTGGCCAGTGACGACGTGGTTTTGGAGGCACTGGGCCATAACCGTTTGGGTAGGAGTCTCGTACGAAAATGCACGGGGATGGGTAGCGGCCGCCGTCGGGGCGGTGTTCGATACACGTCGGTGGATAGATGCCGGCGACGGACCGTAATCGGTTTGAGTGCCGCCGCAGAATCGCCGACTATGACCGTCACTATCGTCGGTTCCCAGTTGGGCGACGAGGGCAAGGGCGCTCTCGTCGACCTGTGGGGAGGCGACGCCGACGTCGTCGCGCGGTATCAGGGCGGCGACAACGCCGGACACACCGTCGTCGAAGACGGCGAGGAGTACAAGCTCTCGCTCGTTCCCAGCGGCGCCGTCCGCGACAAGGTCGGCGTGCTCGGAAACGGCTGCGTCGTCAACCCGCGGACGCTGTTCTCGGAGATAGACGACCTGCGAGAGCGCGGACTCGACCCCGACGTTCGCGTCGCCAAGCGCGCCCACGTCATCATGCCGTACCACCGCCGCCTCGACGGCGTCGAGGAGGAGGCGAAGGCCGACTCCGACCTCACCGTCGGCACGACCGGACGCGGCATCGGCCCCACCTACGAGGACAAGGCGGGCCGCCGCGGCGTCCGCGTCGGCGACCTGTTGGACCCCGAGGTGCTCCGCCAGCGACTGGAGTACGTCGTTCCCAAGAAGAAGGCGCTCATCGAGGAGGTGTACGGACTGGAGGCCGGCGAGGAGTGCGACCTCGAGGCGCTCATCGACGAGTACGCCGAGTTCGGCCGCCGCCTCCGCGAGGAGGGGATGGCCGTCAACTGCGGGGACTTCCTCGCCGAGCGACGCGAGGCCGGCGAGAACCTCATGTTCGAGGGCGCGCAGGGGACGCTCATCGACATCGACCACGGGAGCTACCCGTACGTCACCTCCTCGAACCCGACGGCCGGCGGCGCGGCCACGGGCACCGGCGTCGGACCGACCGTCGTCGGGCAGGGCGAAGTCGTCGGCATCGTCAAGTCGTACCTCTCGCGCGTCGGCGAGGGGCCGATGCCGACCGAACTGAAAGAGGACGAGAGAGAGGAGGAACTCGCGGACTTCATCCGCGAGAAGGGCGGCGAGTTCGGCACCGTCACCGGCCGCCCCCGCCGCATCGGGTGGCTCGACATGCCGATGCTCCGCCACGCCTCGCGCGTGAGCGGTCTCACCGGCATCGCCGTCAACCACCTCGACGTGCTCGGCGGACTCGACGAGGTGAAGGTCGGCCACTCCTACGACCTCGACGGCGAGGAGCGCCTCACCATCCCGGCGACGACCGAGCGCTGGGACCGCTGTGAACCGAACCTCCGCGAGTTCGAGACCTGGGAGGAGGTCGACTGGGCGTCGGTCGCCGAGGAGGGCTACGACGCCATCCCCGCGGCCGCCCGCGAGTACCTCGACTACGTCGCCGACGAGGTTGGCGCGCCGGTGTACGCCGTCGGCGTCGGCCCGGACCGCGCCGAGACGGTCGAAGTCGTCGACCCCTTCGATCAGTAGCCGAACCGGTCGGTCATCCCTTTTCCTCGCTTCTCCTCTCCTCTCTGCTCCGCTCGCCTCAGGCCGTCCCGCTCGCCGCCGTCCCGTACTCGTCCGCGACGATGTCGTCGCGGAACGACTCGATGGCCGCTTCGACGTCGGCGCGGTCGGCCGCGGGCACGTCGTGTTCGACCAGCGCGGCGTCCAAGTGCTCCTCGATGGCGTCGTACGCCTCGTGGTCGATGTCCATCCCCTCGTGCACCTCGTCCATCTCCCCGCCGTCGTACTCGCCGGGGCCGCCGGTCACCGCGGCGATGAACTGCGTCTGGTGGGCTCGCTGCTTCGCCATGTCGGTGTCCTCGAAGTACGGTGCGAGTCGGTCGTCCGCGAGGACGCGGTCGTAGAACGCGTCGACGACCGACGCGATGGCGTCGCGGCCGCCCAGCCGGTGGTAGAGAGTTTCCTCGGGCATGCGTTCGACGTTCGCGGCGCCGGGAACAAAATCCGACCGCCGATTCCCGCGGCGCGAAAACGACGAACCCGTAGTCTTTTGTCGCATCGAGACGGAACGCGGAGTATGAAGGAATCCCTGATGGACATCCTCTGCGACCCGCTCGACAAGAGCGACCTGGAACTCGAAGTCACGGAGCGAGACGGCGACGAGATACTCTCGGGGACGCTCGTCGGCACCGTCACGGGCGAGGAGTACCCCATCGAGGACGGTATCCCCAATCTCCTCCCGCCGGATATGCGGGACGAATAGGAACGCGACACCTGAACGCTTTTGAACCGGTGGGTCGACCGTACCAGACGTGACCGAGTCGCTGCGAGTCGAGTTGAACGGAGATGGCCTCCACGCCATCGACGCGCCGCCGTCGTTCTCGGCGGCCGGCGAGTTCTACGTCGTCCTCGAGAACGCGGGACAGGCCGTGCACGTTCACCTCCACCTCGACGACGACCTCTCCGGCGTCGCGCGTCTCGACGGCGGCAACCACTACGTCGAGGGCGGTGACTCACAGCACGTCCACGTCGAGACGTCCCCCGCGGCCGAACCCGTCTCCGGCACGCTGAAAGTCGTCACCGGGTACGGCGCGGAGACGGCGTACGTCGACGTGACGATAGAACCGACGCCGGAGTCGAAACCCGGTATCGACGTCGACGAGGAGTTGAGCAAACCGCCCCAGCGGGAGCCGGAACCCTCCCTCGCCGACGAGTTACGAGGAGCGCTGCCGGCGGAGGTGTCGGTGCCCGTCGCGGCGCTGATACTGCTCGTGGTGTTCGTCGCCGCCCTCGTCGTCACCGTCGTTCAGAACACGGTCGTCGTCCTCAGCGTCGGCGTCGTCCTCGGCGCCGCCGCCGTCGCCGCGCTGTTCGTCCTGCGCGAGTAGCGCGCGGCGAAGACGGGCACCGTCGAGGGCTCCGGCCCCGGTTCGGACTCAGTTCTCGTCTTCGTCCGACTCCGTCGGCGTCCCCGAGAGGTTCCCTTCCTCGTCGAATCGCTTCGCGCGGAGGAACCGCGTCCGGTAGCGGTTCGCGCCCTCGTAGATGTCGGCCTCGCGCACGTCGTCGACGCGGCCGTCCGCGACGGCGTCGATTATCTCTTCGACCTGCTCCTTCTCGGAGGGCGTGAGTTCGAACTCGTACGTCCGGGACTCCTCGCCCTCCAGTCGCGTCCACTTGCGCGCGGCGGCGACGACGAGCGAACACGGCTCCCGGCAGGGGAACGCGCCGTCCCCGCCGGGGGCGTCGAGTTCGGTCTCCTCGTCGTACTGCCACTCGCGGCGCTTCAGACACTGCGAGTCGTCGCAGCAGGACTCCGCGACCCACTCGACGTGGTCCGTCCCCTTTCCCCGGTTCCACGTCTGGATGACGCTGTAGATGCCCGACTGCCGCTCCATCGTCCCCTCCCAGTGGGAGACGTCGAGTTCGCCCTCGCGTTCGAGGTTCCAGTTGGCGACCGTCGCCGGGTAGAACGCGTCGACGGCCTCCACCAGTTCGCGGCCGTCCAGCGCGGGAAACACCCAGCCGTCGACGAGCGTCGGCGCCGTCTTCAGCGGCCGGTACCGCCCCTTCTCGTCGTAGGTGCCGATGTCGCGGGCGTCTAAGGGTTCCTCGTGCGTCTCCAACGCGGCGGCGGCGGCGGCCGCGTCGTCCTCGTGGCGCACCTCGTAGCGACGTTCGCCCGCGTCGCCGAGCGTCGCCGTGATGCGCAGTTCGCCCCACTCGGTCACCATTCCCTCCGCCAGCGAGTCGTAGCGCTCGGGGACCGACCGGTCGTCGGCCGCCTCCAGTTTGCGGAGGAACGCGCGGCGGTGCCGCCCCTCGTGCCCCACGTCGGCCTCCCAGAAGTGCCAGTTCGTCACGTACGGCTCGGCGTTCGCCGCGGCCTCGTGGAGTCCCGCCTGCGAGAGCCCCTCGTGCGTGCGCTCGGGCGTCTCGAACGCGTAGCCCTCGCCGTCCCACTCGGCGCGCAGTCCGTCGAAATCTATCGGTCGCTCGTCCAGTCGGCGGACGAGCGCCTCGAACTGTTCGCCCCGCACGCTAGTCACCCGCGGCCGGCGTCTCTCTCGTCTCCTCGCGGACGCTCGCGATGGCCTCCTCGATGTCTGCGCCCGCGTCGGCGGCGCGTTCGAGGACGACGTCCGCCATCAGCGCCTCCGTCCCGACGGCGCCGGCGTACCAGATGCGGTGGCCGTCCACCTCCGCGGGCACGTCGTAGCCCGTCCGGTAGTCGTCGGTGAGGCCCATATCCTCCGGGATGTCCTCCTGCGTGTGGAAGCCGTCCGCGACGAACAGGGGGACGACGACGACGTCCTCCGATTCGAAGTGGTCGGTCACGTCGTCCACCTCCGGTTCCTCGTCCATGTAGAGCGCCCGCACCTCCTCGAAGCGACCCGTCTCGCGGACGCGGTCGGCGTGGTACTCGATGGCCTTCGCGGAGTTCTCGTTGCGCTCGGTGCCGTGGCCGACGACGGCGAGGCCGAACCCCTCGCCCACGTCGGGGTCGCCCGTGACCGTCTCGGCGCGGCGGACGATGACGTCCGTCATCGACTCGTGGGTGCCCACCGGGCCGCAGTAGTGGACGGTCTGGCCGGTGTCCTCCGCGACGAGCGTCGCGGTGTCGGCCGAGAGGCCGTCGGAGTCCCACTCGGAGACGTCCCACCCCTCCAGACGGAGTTCCCGCGGGATGACCTGCTCGGTGAAGTAGCCCTCGCTGATGAACAGGGGGACGACGTACACCTCCTCGGACTCGACCGTTCGGAGGACCTCCCGCAGGGAGGGCTCCTCCTTCCAGAAGCCGGTCTTCACTTCGTCGAACGCTCCCGTCGCGCGGATGGTGTCCGCGTGACGCCGCGTCGGCGTGCTCGAATCCGGGTTCAGATGCGACCCGTGCGCCACGATGACCAGCGCTTGCATGTGCGGAGGTTACGGGAGCGCCGCCTTATGGACTTCGGGTTCTCGAAAGGATTCTTGTCGATTTCGGAGCCGGAGTTCGTCCCGCGCGCGACACCCGCCTCCGAGACGCTTTTGTGCGTCTCCGCCGAGGCCATCACCATGTCACTGGCCGCCGAGACACGAGACGCCGTCAGGGCGCGCCCGCACCTCCTCTACGCCCTCCGCGCGGGCGTCGTGAACTACGCCGCCGCCGCGAAGACCTTGGAGGTGGAGGGCGACGACGACGCCGTCGCCACCGCCCTCCGCCGCTTCGCCGACGACCTGCCGCCGCTCGAAACCGAGGCGCGGGACGCCACCGTCAGGATGCGGAGCGGCGTCGGACTCGCCGGCGAGGACGTCGAGGCCGACGAGGACGACGAGCGAGTGCTCACCGTCGGCGGCGTCTCCGTCGTCGCCGCCGGCGGGGAACTCACCGCCCTCGTCGCCGCCGGCGACGTGGACGCCCGCGCGCTCTCGGTCGTCTGCGACCGACTGAGAGTCGAGAACGTCGTCGTCGACGCCGCGGGCGTCGCGGACGGCGAACTGGTCGTCGTCGTCCCGCGGCGACAGGGAGCGAACGCCCTCCGGCACGTCGAGTCGGCGCTGGCGTCGCTGTCGGTGTGAGCGGGTCGGCTAGCTCTCCTCGGGGTCGATTTCCTCAGTCATCTCGGCCACCTCGACCCTCACACCGTTCGGTTCGTACGCGTTCGCGGCGTACCCGCCCTCGTTCCACGGGAACGCGTCCTCGTCGAGGGCGTCGCGCCACGCGTCCGGACCGGAGATGCGGGCTGGCTGTCGCCGCCCCCGCTCGTCGGTCGCGCGCGACAGCAGTTCGTACTCGCCCGCGTCGGGTCGCCAGTCGTACCGGAACAGCCGCCACGCCCCCGCGTAGTCCGGTCCGAACAGTTCCGCGTCCGCCCACGTCTCGCCGCCGTCCGTCGAGAGTTCGACGCGGTCGACCCGGTCGTCGCCGGCCCACGCGACGCCGCGGATTTCCACCCGTTCGCCGGCGCTCACCGGCGACTCGCCGTCCGGCGTCCCGATGACCGACTTCACGTTCGCGTCGAACGTGTACGGGTGCTCGACGGCTCCCTCCAACTGCTCCCACGTGTCCACCTCACTGACGGAGTCGTTCGCCTCGGGTTCGACGCCGCGCGGGTGGATGCGGTAGGCCACCTGCTGCCAGTAGGCGTGCTCGCCCGGCCTGTCGAGGGAGCCCTCGGTCACCATCGAGTCCGTCACGCGGAGTTCCTCGACCCACTTCACGTTGTTCACCCCGTACCATCCGGGGACGATGAGACGGACCGGAAAGCCGTGCTCCCGCGGCAGGGGGTCGCCGTTCATCTCGTAGGCGAGGACGCAGTCGTCGAACGCCTTCGAGAGCGGAATCGACCGCGCGAACACGTCGTCGCCGTCGGAAGGGTCGCCGCCGACGGCGGTCAGCCACCGGCCGTCCGAACCGGCGCCCCCGTCCGGGTCGACGCCGTGCGCGCGGAGCACCGAACTGACGGGCGCGCCGGTCCAGAGGGACGTCGCGGCGGCCTCGAACCCCCACTGGACGCTCCCCGTCTCGGGGCGGTGCTGGCCGCGTCCGTTGCCCGCGCACTCCATCGTGTGCGCGACGGCGACGGCGGGGTACTCCTCCCCGAGCGACGCCATCGAGAGCGTCCCGGACGCGTCGCCGGTCAGCGCGATGCGCCACGCGTCGGCGTCGGCCTCCGGGATGTCGTTTCGGTGGCAGACGAAGTGCTCCTCGACGGGCGTCAGCCAGTTGGCGAAGGTGTCCCGCCGGGCGGCGCCGAGGACGGTGTACTTGTCCGCCTCGTCGCGCGTCTCGGCCACGCCGCCCGCCTTCCGTTCGAGTATCTCCTCGATTTCTCCGCGTCGAGTCGGCCGCGGTCGTTCGGAAGCCATGCTAACAGACAGCACTCGAACGGGCATAGCTGTTGGTGCGGACTCGGGACGCCGTCGCCGCGAACGAGTTCTCGCGGGACGTCTGTCGAAAACCGGTCGGAGCGCGCCCGGCGGCGTGACGCTCTCCCCTGCCGAGACGGACCGTGCACAGGTCCTCGAATCCGTCCCGGACGGTCAGCGGAGGTAGGCGGTGCCCGTGACCGGCGTGTCGAGGACCGCGCCGGCCGCTCCGATGCGGACGCCGACGATGCCGCCGAAGTGGTCCGACAGGCGGAACGCGTGGCCGTCCCCGCCCTCGAAGGTGTGCGTCTCGCGGACCGCCGCGTCGCGGTGGAGTCCCCACTCCAGCAGTTCGGCCTCGACTGGGGCGTCCAGCGGCCCCACCGAGAGTTCCACGGCGACTTCGTCGTAGCCGGCGGCCGGGTAGCCGCCGAGGACGTTCCCGACGCCCGCCGACCGTTCGGCGCCGTCGGCGAAGTTCGCGTAGTCGATTCGGTCCCGAACGTCGGGTTGCCGCGAGGGGTCCTTCAGGTCCGAGATGGGGATAGCGGTCAGACTCGGGCGGTCGGTCATCGTCGCGGCGAACGTCTCGCCCGCGCCGTGGCCCGACGAGGCGGTTCCGAAATACACGCGGTCGTCGAACACCGCCATCCCCGCGAACCACTTGCCCGTATCGACGATGCGCGGCCCCGACTGGTCGAGGTAGACCAGCCACGAGTTGTTCCACCGCTGCGGGTCCGCCGGCGGCAGTCCCGGCGACTTCGAGAGGTCGTTGAGCGCGAACAGCACCCCGCCGGCGACGCGTATCGAATCGCTGCGAACCGACCGCCGACTCCCCTCGTAGCCGGTCTCGCCGTCGTAGACGTTCCGAATCGACAGCGGTGCGAACGCGCCGCCGCGTTCATCGTGGACGGCGATTCCCTCCGCCAGCAACGCGACGAACGCGCCGTCGAGCGACAGCAGTCTGGTCGGGCCGTCGCCGAACGCCTCCGTGCCGCCGGTCCGGCGGGGCAGTTCCGTCACGCCGACCGTCCGCGCGGCGTCGTCCGTCACGTTGAGGGCGACGTAGCCCGTCCCGGCGTCGTAGGTGACGTACTCGTCGCCGCGCATCACCCCCGCGTGCGCCGCGTGGCCGGCGACGCGGGTCACCTCCTCGCCGTCGTACCGGTAGACGCCGACGCCGACGCCCGACCCGCCGTCGTCCGCCCTGTTGACGTAGACGCCCGAGGGAGCGGACTGGAGACGTCCGACCTCGGCCGCCCACCCGTCCTCGCCGCCGGTCAGACCGTGGTCGCCGCTCCGGTCGGCGAGGACGACCTTCCACCCGCTCTCGGGGTCCGCCGCGCCGCCGTCGCCGAACCCCGTCTCGGGGTCGAGTTCGAGGAGGTAGGCGTACTTGTCGGTCACGTCGAAGGTATCCGTCGGACTCGGCGCGATGACCCACCCGCCGAAGTAGTACTTCCCCCTCCACGCACAGACCGCGCCGAAGGAGTCCCCGCCGGCGCGCGGTTCGGGGCCGAAGTCGGAGAAGTCGTAGGCGACTTCGTCGGCGGTGAAGTCGACGATGCGGGCGAACTTGCTGACGGTTCCGAGCAGGTGCGGGCCGTCGGGCGTCCGGACGCGCACGAGTCCGAAGACGTTGCTCCCGCGGTACTCCGGATGGTACTCGCTCGACCCGTCCGTGAGGTCGGCGATTCGCTCGCGTCCGTCTCCGTCCGTCATCGGTGGACCACTACTCCCCCCACGGGTCGCGGTCGTATTCAATCGCTAGGGCGCCGTTCCGACGGGTTGAAAACCGCCTCGGGAGTATCCTCCCCCGATGACGCTGTCCGTGACCAACACCCTGACGGGAGAGCGCGAGGAGTTCGAACCACGGGACGACGACGACGTGTTGCTCTACGTCTGCGGGCTGACGGTCTCGGACGACGCCCACCTCGGTCACGCCCGCCTCTGGATGCACGCCGACGTGATGCACCGATGGCTGGAACACGAGGGTTACGACGTCCACCACGTCGAGAACTTCACCGACGTGAACGAGAAGATAGCCGCGCGCGTCGGCGAGGACGATTTCGGTGACTCCGAACCGGAGGTGGCCCGCCACTTCACCGAGGAGGTCATCCGCGACATGCGCGGGCTGAACCTCAAGCGCGCCGAGGTGTACCCGCGCGTCTCCGAGCACGTCCCGCAGATAATCGACCTCGTGGAGACCTTAGTCGAGAAGGGGTACGCTTACGAGTCGAACGGCTCCGTCTACTTCGACGTGACCGCCTTCGAGGAGTACGGAAAGTTGTCGAACCAGCGCGTCGAGGAGATGGAGGCGCAGGGGGAGGCCGACGAGCGCTCGGAGAAGCGCCACCCCGCCGACTTCGCCCTCTGGAAGGCGGGCGGCGTGTCGGAGGAGGCCGTCGCGGAGCACCGCCACGAGGGGCTGGACCCGCTCTCGGGACCGCAGGGACAGACGTGGAAGTCGCCGTGGAGCGAGGGGCGACCGGGCTGGCACATCGAGTGCTCGGCGATGTCGATGACGCACCTCGGGGAGACGCTGGACATCCACGTCGGCGGCCGGGACCTCGTCTTCCCCCACCACGAGAACGAGGTGGCGCAGAGCGAGGCGGCGACCGGACAGACGTTCGCGCGCTACTGGCTCCACGTCGGCCTCCTGCAGACCGAGGAGGACAAGATGTCCTCCAGTCTGGGCAACTTCTTCACCGTCGAGGACGCCTTAGAGGAGTTCGGCGTCGACGTCATTCGCACGTTCTACCTCTCGACGGGGTACAACTCCGAACAGACGTTCGACGACGCGGCGATGAACGAGGCCGAGGAGCGCTGGAACCGACTCGAACGCGCCTACGACGCGGCCGTCACCGCCGCCGACGGCCCCGACGCGTACGCCACGGTCGAGGACGGGGACCTGCGCGACGCCGTCGCGTCGGTGCGAGGGTCGTTCCGCGAGGCGATGAACGACGACTTCAACGTCCGCGAGGCGATGGCCGCGCTCATCGAACTCGCCCGCGCGGTGAACACCCACGTCGGCGACGCCGAGGAGTACGACTACCGCGGCCTGCGCGAGGCGATAGAGGCGTTCGAGGACCTCGGCGGCGACGTGTTCGGTCTCGGCTTCGACGGCGCGGCCGAGGGCGGCGACGTGTCGGTTGCCGAGGACCTCGTGGAACTCCTGTTGAACGTGCGCGAGGCCGAACGCGAGGCCGGCAACTACGACCGCGCGGACGAACTCCGCGACGAACTCGAAGCGCTGGGAATCGAGGTGCACGATTCTGAGGACGGCCCGTCGTTCCGGTTCGAGTGAGGGGCCGTCCCGTCCGCCTCACTCCGTCGTGAACAGCCCGGTTCCGTCGGGCACCTCGAACAGGCCCATCCGGACGCCGGCGTCCAGCCACCCGTAACCGTAGGAGAACGACGCCAGCGCGTTCACCGGGTCGTCGTTCTCGCGGAAGTGCCGCCCGTCTTCGAGGTAGGAGACGGCCATCTCCTCTATCTCGTCGGCGGCGGCCCCGAGCGGCGTCTCCGGCGCGACGGCGACCGTCGCCGCCTTCAGGGCGTCGGCGAGCATCCGGCCGTAGCGGTCGGTCTTCTCCTCCAAGTCGGCGGGCATGAGGGCACGTCGTCTCCCCTCCCGCATGAAACCGGTCGGTCCCCGCGTCCGAGTCGACGGCAATCGCGCACGACAGCGGAACCTAAAAGGGCGACACTAGCCAACGGAGAGATATGACAGAGGACGACGCGTTCGTCGAACACCGGAAGCTCATCGTCGCGGGGTCGGGCATCTCCGGCCTCTCGGCCGCCATCTACGCCGGGCGGTCGAACAACGAGCCGCTGGTGTTCGAGGGCGACGAACCCGGCGGACAGTTGACGCTGACGACGGAAGTCGAGAACTACCCCGGCTTCCCCGAGGGCATCTCCGGCCCGGAACTCATCCAGAACATGAAGAAACAGGCCGAGCGGTTCGGCGCGGAGATAGACCACGGCATCGTCCAGAACGTGGACGCCTCGGACCGGCCGTTCACGGTGACGATGAAGAACGGCGACGTCTACACCGCCGACGCGATAATCGCCGCCTCCGGGGCGTCCGCGCGGACGCTCGAAATCCCGGGCGAGGACGACCTGATGGGCTACGGCCTCTCGACCTGTGCCACCTGCGACGGCGCGTTCTTCCGCGACGAGAAGATTCTCGTCGTCGGCGGCGGCGACGCCGCGATGGAGGAGGCGAACTTCCTCACGAAGTTCGCCTCGACGGTGTACCTCGCCCACCGCCGCGAGGAGTTCCGCGCGGAGGACTACTGGATAGATAGGGTGATGGAGAAAGTCGACGCGGGCGAGATAGAGATCATGCGCAACACCGAAGTCACGGAACTCCACGGCACGCCCGAGGAGGGCGTCGACCACGTGACGATGGTGCGACACCCCGAGGGCCACCCGACCGAGCGGCTGGACGACCCCGAGACGGAGACGTTCGACTTCGACGTCGGCGCGGTGTTCTACGCCATCGGCCACACGCCGAACGCCGACTACCTCGAGGGCACGGGCGTCCGGCGCGACGACGAGGGGTACGTGCTGGCGAAGGGCGGCCGCGACGGCGGGCAGACGGCCACCGACGTCCCCGGAATCTTCGCTGCGGGCGACGTGGTCGACTACCACTACCAGCAGGCGGCGACGGCCGGCGGCGACGGCGTGAAGGCCGCCCTCGACGCGGACGACTACCTCGAAGAGTTAGAGCGGGAGGAGGCGGCCGAGGCGGAACCCGACGCCGAACCCGCGGCCGCGGAATCGGACGACTGAACGCGCTGTTCATCGAGCGTCACCTGATTCCCACAGACCCTTAACCGGAGAGGTCGCAGAGTACCCATGGTCGACACCGAGACCTATACGATAGAAGGACCGGACGGCGACGTCGAGGAAGTCGAACTCCCCGAGGGACTCGTCGACGTGTTCACCGAACAGGGCGAGGAGGCGACGAACGTCGTCGGCGACCTGGTCGTCCAGTCGTTCGCACAGCAGGCGCACGTCGCCGTCCACCACGGCGAGGGCGAGACGCCGGCGGACCTCGAAGAACTCAACGAGAAGATGGAGGAACTGTTCGAAGAGCGGTTCGGCGTCTCCCTGGCCGACGCGATGGGCCACAGTCACTGAGCCTCGAACGACGCTCCGCTTTTTCTCTCTCCCGCGAGGCCGCTCAGACGAACAGCAGCGGTACCATCACGACGACGCCGGCGACGATGCCGGCGAGGAGTTCCGACCGGCCGCCGTTCGGCAGGTCCGCCCCGCGTTCGAGCGCCTCGGGGACGAACTCCGCGAGGACGAGGTAAACCATCGCGCCGGCGGCGAAGCCGAAGCCGACGGGGAGCAGGTCGCGGGCGACGCGGACGAAGTAGAAGGCGACGACCGCACCCACCGGTTGCGGTAGGCTGGAGAACACCGACCACCAGACGAGTTTCGGGTTCGACACGCCCATCGACCGGAGGGGGATGGAGATGGCGACGCCCTCGGGGACGTTGTGCACGGAGATGGCGACGGTCATGAACACGGCCAGAAGCGGGACGGCGACGCCGAATATCCGGAACCCTCCCTCCAGTCCGAGGTCAGCGAACGCGACGCCGACGGCGACGCCCTCGGGGAAACTGTGGACGGTGAGCACGCCGAGAATGAGGAGGAGTTTCCGGAAGTCCGCCTCCTCGTACTGCCGGGGGTTCACCTCGGCCCCCTCGATGACGCGGTGGGCGACGACGACGAGGAGGACGCCCGCGAGCAGTCCCACGAGGAGCAACAGGAGCGTCCGGGTCGGAACCGACGAGACGGAGACGCCGGACAGCGACACCCGCACGTACGCCGACAGCGCCTCCAAGACGAGTCCGAACACGGACGCCGAAAGCATGATGCCCGAGGCGATACCCCACAGCGCGACGTTCCAGCGGTCGCTCACGTCGCGGACGAAGAAGAACGGAAGCGCCCCGATACCCGTCGCGAGGGCGGTGACGAGGCCGGCGAGGAAGACGAACGCGAAGCTACCCCAGTCCATACCGGTGGTAGACGGCCGGCGGAGATAAACGTTTCAGAATTCTGATTATTTCGGCGGACCTAAAGCGAGTCGGGCGCCGTCCCTCGCGGTCCGGGGCGTCGGCCGTCGGGAAATCGCCGGGAGAGTGACCTTTTAGCGCCCCCTCCGCGTGCGCTTCGACAGCATGCATCAGCGAGCGAGGCAGTTCGCCGACGCCGCGCGCGAACGGTACGGCTTCGAGGTGACCGTCGAGGAGTTCCCCGAGGGGACGAAGACGGCCGCCGACGCCGCCGCGGCCGTCGGATGCGAGGTGGGACAGATAGCCAGCAGTCTCGTCTTCCGGGCGGGCGAGGACCTCGTCGTCGTCGTCACCAGCGGCGCAAACCGGGTGAGCGAGGAGAAGGTCGCCGCCCGCCTCGGCGTCGACGCCGCCGACGTGGGGATGGCCGACCCCGAAGCGATTCGAGACGTCGTCGGGTGGTCCATCGGCGGCGTTCCGCCGTTCTGCCACGAGACCGACCTCCCCGTCCTGTTCGACGAGACGCTCTCGGCGTACGACACCGTCTGGGCCGCCGCCGGGACGCCCGAAGCCGTCTTCCCCGTCGACCCCGCCGAACTCCGCCGGTTGGCCGGCGCCGAGACGGCGGCGATTGCCGACTGACTCGGAGTTCGCAGACACATAGATTTATTTTTAGAGGCGTCTAATTCTCCGCTGAGATGAATCACATATTCGGTTTCGCCGCGAGGCGGAGCCGCGTCTCGGAGGGCGACGATGTCTGAAGTCGCCGATATCTTCCTCGGGTCTGTCCGCGACGGGTTCGTGCAGGTCAGCGCGTTCGTCGCCGTGACCGTTCTCCTGTTCAGTTACGTCCAGTACCGCACCGACGGCCGCCTCGTGAAGAAGCTAGAGGAGAACCGCCGGGCCGGCCCGTTGGTCGGCGCGCTGATGGGCCTCACGCCGGGGTGCGGCGGGGCCATCGTGATGATGCCGCTGTACGTCCGCGGGTCCGTCTCGTTCGGCACCGTGGTGGCGACGCTCATCGCCACGGCGGGCGACGCGGCGTTCGTCATCCTCGCCTTGGCGCCGGAGGCGGCGCTGTACTCCTACGGCATCGCGTTCGCGACGGCGATTCTGTTCGGGTACGCCGTCGACAACTTCGGACTCGGCGTCGGACGCGTCGACCGCGCGGTCAGAAGCCTCAGCACGATGGCCACCGACGGCGGCGTCGCCGCTCCGGTGACGGGCAACAAGGTCCACCACTACGACGACGCGGCCGCGGGCGACGTGGAGGGCGCGTGCGACGCCGAGAGGTTCGGTCACGACCACGACGGCCCCGTCCGCGATTCCCCCCTGATGCGCTCCGTGAGCCTCGCCGCCCTCGTCGCGTGGTGGGCCGCCGCCGCCGTCGGCCTCGGCGCGGGCGTCCTCTACCTGCTCCGCGGCGCGCCGGACGTTCCGATGGTCGCCGGCCTCTCGTTCGCCGGCCTGTTCACCGTCGCGGGCATCGCGGGGACGACCCTCTCCGTCTACCTCTACTTCGTCGGCCGGAAGTACGTCGGCCACGGCGACGTGGGCCGCGCCCGCGACACGTTCGGCAGCACCTACGAGACGCTGACGCACGCCGCGATGGAGACGTCGTTCGTCACCGTCTGGGTCATCGCCGCCTACCTCCTCTACGAGTACGCCATGCTCTTCACCGGCGCCGACATCGCCGGTCTGGCGGCCGCCGCGGGCGTCCTCGCCCCCGTCGCGGGCGCGGCGGTCGGCCTCATCCCCGGGTGCGGGCCGCAGATCATCCTCTCGACGGCGTACGCCGAGGGCGCGATACCGTTCTCGGCGCTCACGGCGAACGCCATCAGCCAGGACGGCGACGCGCTGTTCCCCCTCATCGCCATCGACAAGACGGCCGCCGTCGTCGCCAGCATCTACACGACGGTTCCGGCCCTCGTCGTCGGCGTGGTCCTCCACTACACGTGGACGGCCGTGTTCGGCCTCCCGCAGTTCGGATTCGGTGTTCTCTGATGTGCGGAACCGTCGCACGAGCTTTGTGTCGAGACGGCGAAAGGCGACCATGAGTTCGACGCCCGGCGACGGGGAGAGAGGGGGGGACGGAGAGACCACACGCGTCTGGTTGGTCGAGCGCACCTACTCCGACGACGAGCAGAACATCATCATCCTCGTGTACGCGACGCCCGACGGGTCGCAGTACCTCCGGAAGGAGCGCTCTCTCACCAGTTTCTCCGACGTCCGCGACACGACGGCCGCCGTCGACACGGACGCCGACCACCTCGGGAGCGTCGACGACCCCGAGGAACGCGAGAGATACGCCGAGGCGGCCGCCGAGACCCGGGAGCGGTACGGGCCGGACGAGACGGTGTGAGCGGGGGGCTCACTTCGGCGCACAATCCAACAGTCGGGTAGCGATCCGCCGGCGAACGAAAAATCGTGAGCGAGAACTGCGCTCACGGGTCATGTAAAACCCCACATACCCGGATTTAAACGGAAAGGGCGTCTACTTCCGAGCGATGGGAGAGTTATCCGAATTGTTCGTGCCGCGGCGCGTCGCCGTCGTCGGCGCGACAGAGCGCGAGGGCTCCGTCGGTCGCGCCATCATGGAGAACCTCATCGAGGACTTCGACGGGGACGTCGTCCCCGTGAACCCGAAGTACGACGAGGTGTTCGGCGTTCCGGCGGTGGCCGGCGTCGGCGAATCCGACGCGGACCTCGCTATCGTGGTCGTCCCCCCGCACATCGCGGTGGACGCCGTGCGCGAGGCCGGCGAGGCCGGCATCCGGAACGTGGTGGTCATCACGGCCGGGTTCGGCGAGACGGGCAGCGAGGGCGCCTCGCGCGAGCAGGAACTGACCGAGGTGGCCGAGGCGTACGACCTCAACCTCGTCGGCCCGAACAGCCTCGGCGTCATGTCCACGCCGACGGGGATGAACGCCACGTTCGGCCCCGAGAACGCGACGGCCGGCGAGATGTCGTTCATGAGCCAGTCGGGCGCGTTCATCACCGCCGTGTTGGACTGGGCGAACGACCAGGGAATCGGCTTCAAGGACGTCGTCTCGCTCGGCAACAAGGCCGTCCTCGACGAGGCGGACTTCATCGACGCCTGGGGCGACGACGAGAACACGAGCGTCATCATCGGCTACCTCGAAGGCATCTCCGAGGGGCGTGAGTTCATCGACACCGCGCGCGAGGTGACCCAAGACACGCCCATCGTCCTCGTGAAGTCCGGGCGGACCGACGCCGGCGCGCAGGCGGCGTCCAGCCACACCGGCACAATCGCCGGGTCCGACCAGGCCTACGAGGCCGGACTGGAACAGGCGGGCGTCATCCGCGCGGAGTCGGTGCAGGAACTGTTCGACGCCGCGCGCGTGCTGGAGAGCCAACCGCTCCCCGAGGGCGACGACGTGGCCGTCATCACGAACGCGGGCGGTCCCGGCGTGATGACGACGGACGCCGTCGGCGACTCCCGCCTGTCGATGGCGTCGTTCACCGACGAGACGCTCGACGAGTTCTCCGAGAAACTCCCCGAGGAGGGCAACATCTACAACCCCGTCGACATCGTCGGCGACGCCGACAACGAGCGCTTCCGGAACGCGTTGGACGTGGCGCTGGCCGACGAGAACGTCGGGTCGGCCATCGTCCTCTCGTGTCCGACGGCCGTCCTCGACTACGACGAACTGGCCGCCGACACTGTGGAGTTACAGGAGAAACACGACAAACCGGTCGCGGCCTGCTTCATGGGCGGCGAGCGCGTGAAACCGGCCGCCGAGGTGCTCACCGAGGCGGGCATCCCGAACTACTTCGACCCCGCCCGCGCCGTCGGCGGACTCGACGCCCTCTCGCGCTTCCGCGACATCTCCGAACGCGAGTACGACGAACCGACGGCGTTCGACGTTGACGAGGAACGCCCCCGCGAGATACTCTCGGACGTCGAGGGCCGCGAGGACACCCGCCTCGGCGTCGAGGCGATGGACCTCCTCGACGCCTACGGCATCGAGACGCCGCAGGGCGACATCGTCGACGCGCCGGAGGACGCCCTCACCGTCGCCGAGGACGTCGAGGGCGACGTGGTGATGAAGATAGTCAGCCCCGACATCCTCCACAAATCCGACATCGGCGGCGTCAAAGTCGGTGTCCCGAACGAGGAGGTGTTCGACGCCTACGAGGACCTCGTCACCCGCGCGCGCAACTACCAACCGGACGCCAACATCATCGGCGTCCAGGTGCAGGAGATGGTGGACCTCGACAGCGGCGTCGAGACCATCGTCGGCATGAACAAGGACCCGCAGTTCGGCCCCCTGCTCATGTTCGGCCTCGGCGGCATCTTCGTCGAAGTGCTCGAAGACACGACGTTCCGCGTCGCGCCCGTCGCCGAGTCCGAGGCGCGGGAGATGACCGAAGAGATAGACTCCGCGCCGCTTCTCCGCGGCGCGCGCGGCCGCGACCCCGTCGACGTCGACGGCGTTACGGAGACGATTCAGCGCCTCTCGCAACTCGTCACGGACTTCCCGGCCATCCTCGAACTGGACATCAACCCCCTCGTCGCCACGCCCGACGGCGTGAAAGCCGTCGACGTGCGATTGACGGTCGACCCCGACCAACTCTGACCCATGAACACGCTACTCGTCACCTCGACCCACGAAAGCACCGGCAAGACGGCCATCACCCTCGCGCTCGGCAAACTCGCACAGGAGCGCGGGAGTTCCGTCGGGTACATGAAACCGAAGGGCACGCGCCTGCAGTCGAACGTCGGGAAGACGCTCGACGAGGACCCGATGCTGGCCCGCGAGGTGCTCGGCCTCGACGCCGAGATGCACCAGATGGAGCCCATCGTCTACTCGCCCACGTTCGTCGACGGCGCCATCCGCGGACGCGAGGACGGCGACGAACTCGGCGAAATCGTCGAGGAGAACTTCGAGCAACTCGCCGAGGGCACGGACCTGATGCTCGTCGAGGGCGGCGGCGTCTGGTCGACCGGCGGCATCGTCGACATGACCGACGTCGACGTGGCCGACCGACTCGACGCGGGCGTCCTCCTCGTCGCCGACTACACGAAGCCCTCGGACCTCGACGACCTGCTCGTCGCCGCCGAGCAGTTCGGCGACCGACTCGCGGGCGTGCTGTTCAACGGCGTCACCGACGCCGTCTTCGACGAACTCGAACAGGAGGTCGTCCCGTTCCTCGAAGGCCGGGGCGTCCCCGTCCTCGGCGTCGTCCCGCGCGAACAGGAACTCGCCGGCGTCACCGTCTCGGACCTCGCGGACGAACTCGGCGCGGACGTGGTGACGCGCGGCGACGAGGGGGCGTACGTCGAGCGGTTCCTCGTCGGCGCGATGGGCGGCGACTCCGCGCTCCGGTACTTCCGCCGGACGAAGGACGCCGCGGTCATCACCGGCGGCGACCGCTCGGAGATAATCACGGCCGCCCTCGAGGCGCCGGGCGTGAAGACCATCATCCTCACCGGCGGTCACCGGCCGCCGTCGGCCGTCCTCGGCAAGGCCGAGGAGAAGGGCGTCCCCGTGATGCTCGTCAACGGCGACACGCTGTCGGTCGTCGACCGCGCGGAGGACGTCGTCCACTCCGGGCGCACCCGCGACGAGCGGACGGTCTCGACGATGCGCGACCTGCTGTTCGAGCACACCGACGTGGACTCGCTGGTCGGTCCGGCCGACGGCGGCGACGCCGACGGGGAGTAGGCTCTCCGCTCCGCCCGCGTCCTCGGCTACCGCTCTTCGTCGTTCTCGTTCTCGTCGCTCTCGTCGTTCTCGTCGCCGTCGCCACTCTCGCCGCGTCGGGAGCCGTTTATCCCCGAGGGAATGACGAACCCCAGACCGAGCAGCGTCGCCCCCGCCAGCGGGACCGACCCGGTGAGCGCGTAGACGAGATACGCCGCGGGCACCGCGAGGACGACGCCGACCAACACCACCCGCTGTTCGCGCGTGACCATCGACCCTAATCGGCGCCGCGCGGACAAACGGGTATCGGCGCGTCGTCCGTCCGAAGACCGAGAAATAGTCGTCAAGGTATAAGTGAGCCCCACAGAACGTCACTGTAGATGGCGTGGCAGGTCACCCCGTACAGTCTCCCGCTTGCGCTCTCCGCCGTCGTCGCGTTCGCGGTCGGAGTCGGCTTAGCGCGGCGGCGACGGCGACCGGGGGCGACCGAACTGTCGGCGCTGCACGTCGCGCTCTCGGGGTGGGCGCTGGTCTCGCTGCTGGAGATTTCGAGCGTCCCCATCTCCCGGAAGATGACGTTCTCCGCGCTGCTGTACGGGTTCGTCGGCGCGACGTCCGTCTCGTGGCTCGCGTTCGCGGCGGCGTTCACCGACCGGTTGACGCGCGACGCGCGCGTCTGGGTGTCGCTCGCTACGCTCCCCGTCGCCGTCGTCGCCGCGGCGCTGGCCTACCCGGCGACGACGCTCGTCTGGACCGACGTGCGGACGGAGGTGGTCGCCGGGAACGTCCACCTCGTGGTGGACCGCGGTCCCCTCTTCGTCGTCTTCTTCGTGTTCTGTTATCTGCTGTTGACGGCTGGAACGGCGCTCATCGCCCGCGCGACGCTGTCATCGCGGACGTACCGACAGCAGAGCGCCCTCCTGTTGGGCGCGCTGGCCGTCACGTGGGTCACGAACGTCGTCTACTTCTTCGGTCTGTTCCCGCCCGGATTGGACCCGACGCCGATGGCGTTCACCGTCTCGGGCGGCCTGTTCGCCCTCGCACTGCTGGAGTTCGACCTGTTCGACGCGCTCCCCGCCGCGCGGGAGGCGGTGCGCGACCACGTCATCGACGACCTGCGGGACGGCGTGGTCGTCGTCGTCGACGACGAGATATCCGATATCAACCCGGCCGCCGCGGCGGCGCTGGGCGAACCCGCCGACGCCGTCACCGGCCGGCGACTCGACGCCGTGGCCGCGACGCTGGCCGCGCGACTCGACGCCGGCGAGCGGTCCTTCGAGTACGCCCCGGAGTGGTGCGACGCCATCTACGACGTGCGCGTCTCCTCGTTCTCCTCGGTGACGGGGCGCATCGTCGGCGAGGTGATAACGCTCCGGGACGTGACCGCCCGCCGCCGGCGCGAACAGCGACTGAGCGTCATGAACCGCATGCTCCGACACGACCTGCGGAACGACCTCAACGTCGTCTCCGGCTACGCGTCGCTCGTCGCCGACGAACACGGCGACGAGACCGACCGGCGGGCGGCCGCGAGGAAGGTCGTCGAACGGGTCGAGGAGATGCTCGACACGGCGAACAAGGTCCGAGACGTCGAACGCGCCCTCGACAGCGGCAGCCACCCCCGCGAGCGCGTCGACGTCGGACCGATGCTCCGCGAACTGGTCGACCGCGCCGAGACGGACTCCCCGGGTTCGACGGTCGTCTACGACGGCCCCGACGCCGTCCCCGTCGTGGCGACGCCGCTCGTGGAGTCCGTCTTCGACAACCTCGTCGAGAACGCGATTCGGCACTGCGACGGCGACCCGACGGTCCGAGTCGCCGTCGAACTGGACGCGAACGCCGTCGTCACGGTCGAAGACGACGGGCCGGGCATCCCCGAACACGAACTGGACGCCATCCGCGCCGGCGGCGAGACGCCGCTTCGCCACGCCAGCGGGTACGGCCTCTGGTTGGTGACGTGGCTCGTCAACCAGTCCGGCGGCCGGGTGACGTTCGACTCCGACGCGACGGGGACGCGGGTCCGCGTGACGCTCCCGCGCGCGACGGAGGCCGACGAGGGGTCGGAGGCGACGGCGTGAGCGGGTGGAACGCGGGAATCCGAGCGTCTGTCCTCAGCACTCCCAGCCGCGGTCGCTGTCGTTCAGTCGCTCGCATCCCTCCTCGGTGACGGCGACGAGGTCCTCGATTCGGACGCCGAATCGGTCGGGCAGGTAGACGCCGGGTTCGACGCTGAACACCATGCCCGATTCGAGTTCCCGGTCGTTGCCGGCGACGACGTACGGTTCCTCGTGGACCTCCAGACCGACGCCGTGGCCCGTCCGGTGGACGAACCGCTCGCCGTACCCCGCCGCCTCGATGACCTCGCGCGCCGCGCGGTCGACCGCTTCCGCCGCGACGCCGGGTTCGACGGCGTCGACGGCGGCCGCCTGCGCCTCGTGGACCACCTCGTGCACCTCGCGGAACTCCGCCGAGGGGTCGCCGTCGAAGACGACGGTCCGCGTCTGGTCGCTCGGGTAGCCGTCGACGCGCGTCCCGAAGTCGAGGACGACGGGGTCGCCCGCCCGAATCTCCCGGTCGCCGTGGCGGTAGTGCGGCATCGCGCCGTTCTCGCCCGCGCCGACCACCGTCTCGAACGAGGTGCCGTCGCCGCCGGCGTCGGCGAGGGACGCCTCGACGTCGGCGGCCAGTTCGGACTCGGTCATGCCGACGGCGTCGGCGCCGAGTTCGCGCACGCGGTCCATCGCGGCGTCGGCCGCCGCGCCCGCCCGCCGCAGGGCGTCGAGTTCCGCCTCGTCCTTGCGGACGCGGAGGGGGGCGAGCACCTCGCTGGCCAGTCCGAACGTCGCCTCCGGCAGCACCGCGCGGAGGTCCTGCGTGAACCGCGCCCACATGGTGTCGTCGACGAGGAGTCGCGGCTCATCCGGGAGTCCGAGCGCCGAGACGGCCGCCTCGGTGGCTGCGGCGGGGTCCTCGCCGTCCGCCCACGTGCGCACGTCGTCGGCCCACGTCGCCGCGCGCACCTGCGTCTCGTACAGGTCGGGGACGAGGAACGCCGGGTCGCCCTCGGCGGGGACGAGAAAGAACAGGTGGCGCTCGCCCGGTTCCTCCGAGAAGCCCGAGAGGTAGAACAGGTTCGGACTGGGAAAGCAGACGAGGGCCTCGGCGCCCGCCTCGCGGAGTGCGGCCTGCGCGTCGCGCGTGCGACGCTCGAACGGGGTGGTCGTCATGCGCGAGCGTTCCGCGTCTCGCCACAAGAAGCTCCGGATAGCGGCCGCCGGGCCGAGTGGCCGACTCGGACCGCGGCGCCGCCGGCCGTTTTATCCGCTCGCGCGACTCAGCGACGCGTATGTCGTGGCACGCGATAGACGCCTTGGACGACGCCCGCGCGTCGACGGCCGACCTCCTCCTCCCGTTCGACCTCGGGACGTGGCTCCGCCTCGCCCTCCTCGCCGTCTTCGTCGGCGCCGGCGCCAGCAGCGCCTCGGTCAACGTCAACGCCGGCGGCGCGGTGACGCCGGGGCTTCCGGGGGCGTCCGTCGAGTTCCCGTTCGGCGAACTACCCCTCCCGACTCCGGAGACGCTCCCGGACGTCGGAACCCTCGCGTTCGGCGTCGCGGCCGTCGTCGCCGCGCTCCTCGCCCTCGCACTCGCGTTCTGGCTCGTCTCCGCGGCGCTTGAGTTCGTGTTCGTGACGGGGCTGGTCGACCCCCCGGTTCGCATCCGAGCGCCGTTCCGCGCGCAGTTCGGGAACGGGCTCCGACTGTGGGCCTTCGAGGCGTGCGTCGGACTGCTCGCGCTTCTGGTCGTCGGCGTCCCCGCCGCCCTCGTCGTCCTCGGCGGCGTCGCCGTCGGGCCGGGACTGCTCCTCGCCCTCCTTCCGGTCCTCCTCGTCGGCGTCGGCGTCGCGTTCCTCGTCGCCCTCGTCCTGCGCCTCTCGACGGACTTCGTCGTCCCGACGATGCTCGCGGAGGACTGCGGCGTTCTCGACGGCTGGCGCCGCGTGCTTCCGACGATGCGCGCCGAGTGGGAGGAGTTCGCGCTCTACCTCCTCGCCCGCCTCACGCTGGGCGCCCTCGTCGGTGCGCTGGTCGCCGCGGGGGCGCTCTTTCTCGCCGTCCTCGTGGCGCTCCCGTTCGCGGTGCTCGGCGGCGCCGTCCTGTTCGCGTTCTCCGCGTCGGGACCGGGGGCGCTGCCGCTCCTCGCGTGGGCGCTCCTCGCCCTCGTCGGCGCGTGCTACCTCCTCGCCGTGGCCGCGGCGTCGGCGGTGCTCCTCGTTCCCGTAGTCACGTTCTTCCGGTACTACTCGCTGTTCCTGCTCGGACGCGTCGACGAGGGACTGGACCTCGTGGGCGCGACGCGGGCGACAGACGGCGACGCGGACGGGGAAGACGGCGGCGGCGCTGGCACTGGCGGACCGGCGGTGCGGTGACACGCCGGGGCGAACGTGCGGTCCGCCCCGTCGAACAGGTCGTTAAGCCCGTGGTTCGGGCGGGTAAGTGGTTCGTAACAATGACTGTATCTCGAAAGTGAACAGTATGGTATTCGAGTGGATCTCGTACTTCGACTGCGGGGCGTGCGGTACCGTCGAACGGGCCGACGCGGTCGGCTACGACTCGCTGGGTTACCCCGAGTGTCCGGGGTGCGGCGCCCGAACCGGTCCGCTGGTCGGCGCCGGCGCGACGGAGACGGGCACCGAAGCGCTCGATTGAGTCCGCGCGGTCGGCGCCGCGTCCGTCCGAACGCCGTCGCCGCGGAGGGCAAGAGACAGGTGCGGCCGGCGCCGAGGGGAGCCCATGAGTTGGCAGGAAGTCCGCGCGGACGACCGCATCACCGAGTGGGAGCGCAGCGACGGCAACGCGACCATCCGGCTTCGACGGCGCCCCGACGACACGTGGACGGTCCGACTGGACCGCCTCCATCAGGCCGAGGACGGGCGCGACTACCGGCGGGAGCGAGTCGACGGGGAGGACGAGGCGCGCGAACTCGTCGCCGCGTGGCGCGAGGAACACGACGTGGCGGAGTAGGCGGTTCCTACCGCCGGGTGGGCGGAGAACAGAGACGGGGTGAGCGGTCGCCGTCGGACCGTCGGCGTCACTCCCGCTGGAGCCGTTGAGTCGACTCGACCAGCGGATGTCGACCGTAGTCGACCACGTCGATGTCGTCGATGGAGGAGAGCCCCTCCTTCTCGGCGGTCTGTTGCATCCCGAGTTCGATGGGGTCGTCGACGACGATGACGTAGGCGTCCATCTCCTCGACGTCCAGTCGGTTCGCGGCCATCACGCGGTGGTGGCCGTCGGCGAGGAGGAGGGTGCCGTCGTTGTCGATGACGACGAGGGGTTCCGCGAGGCCGCGTTCGAGTTCGTACTTCCGGCCGTCGAGTTCGTCTGCGTAGACGCGCCCCTGCGTGGGGATGAGGTCGGCGAGTTCGACCGAGTGTCGCTCCTCGTGGACGGTGATGCCGTGAATCTGTTCGAGCGTCCGCATCAGCTTTCCGACCTTCTCGGGCGTCGCGCGCTCTATCTGCGAGCGGATGACGTCGGTGTTGGAGATGATGCCGACGAGGTTGCCCGCGTCGTCGACGACGGGGAGTTTCTGGATGCCCGAGCGGAGGATGACGCGCGCGGCGTCGTTGACGTCCATGTCGGGGTGCGCGACGATGATGTCCTCGGACATCACGGTGAAGATGGGCGCCTCGTCGTCGGCGAGGAGGAGGTCTCTGGCGGTGACGAACCCCTCGACCTTCCGACCGTCGCACACCGGAAACCCGTTGTGCCCGTCGCTCTCGGCGATGCGTCGGGCAACGTCTGCGACGGAGTCGGTGGGGGACACCGTCTGTACCTCTCGTGTCATGTACTCGTCGACGGCCGCCTTCCCGCTCATCGTCGTCGGTAGGCGCGGCGCCGCCAAAAGCGTGCCCCCGAGTCGCACGGACGCGGACACGGCGTCGCTCCCGCCGGTCGCTCCGCCGGTCGGTCGGCCGCGAGAGCGCTCACCACTCGTCCATGGGGAACTCGAAGGTGAGGTCGGTACCGTCCTCGCTCACGCCGAGCGTCCGGGTCGCGTCCTCCAGCGTCTCGAACACCCGCCCGGAGATGACGTCGTTGACGACGCGCGAGAGCGACTCGCGGGAGTCCTCGCCCACGTCCGCGAGGATGCCGAGCGGAATCTGCGCGCCCGCCATGTCGGCGTGACCGCCGGCGCTGCCGATGGGGCCGAGCGCCTCCCGCAGCGTCTCGCCGAGGTCGACGTCCGTCCCGCGCGCGCGTCCGGAGACGTAGACGGTGCCGTCCTTGAACCCGTAGACGACCGTGAGGCGGACGTGCTCCATGTCGAGGAGGCGGTCGGCCGCCTGCGCGAGGGCGTCCCGGTCGCGTATCTCGCCGACGTTGGTGGCGAGGGCCTCCCCGCGCACGTCACGGTTGCGGATGGCCCGCGCGAGCGTGTCCATCACCTCCGCGCTCATGCTCGGGGACTCCACGCGCTGGAGGACGGAGAGGTCCGCGTGGGGGACCAGCCACGCGGCCGCCTCGAAGTCCGGCACCGACACCTCGCGCGTGAAGTCGCGGGTGTCGACGCGGATGCCGAACAGCAGCGCCGTCGCCACCGTCGCGCCCGGTTCGATACCGAGGCGGCGGAGGTAGTCGGTGGCGAGCGTGCTCGTCGCCCCGAGTTCGCGCCGCAGGTCGAGGAAGCGCGCCTCGACGGGCGCGCGCGGCGGGTGGTGGTCGACGACGACGTCCACCTCCGTCTCCTCGGGGAGGCCGTCGTTCACCCCCGGACGGGAGTGGTCGACGAGGGCGACGCCGCCGTACTCGGAGATGTCGTCGCCGCGTTCGAGGTTCACGAGTTCGATTTCGAGGAGGTTCACCAGCGCGCGGTTCTCCTGGTGGGAGATGGCGCCGAAGTAGCAGGCCTCGGCGTCGACGCCGACGCTCTCGGCGATGCGGACCAAGGCGAGTGCGCTGGCGATGGCGTCGGGGTCGGGGTTGTCGTGCGTGACGACGGCCAGGGTGCCGTCGATGCTCTTGAGGACGCGGTACAGTCGGTGGAGGCGCTCGGCGGCGTCGTCCGCCGTGAGTTCGGTGAGGCGGTCGACGAGCGTCGTCCGGGCGTCGACGATGCGGTCGGCCAGTTCCGTCAGGGCCTCGCGGGTGTCGGGGTCGGCGTCGCTGCCGACGTACGCGAGGAGGTGGGCGTCGGGGAAGCGCTCGCGGGCGGTGCGGGCGGCGTCGAGGTTCACCGCCGCGTCGTCGGCCGCGACGAACACCACGTCGGCGTCGTCGGGGTACGCCGTCTCGTCGTCCGGGGCGCAGCGCTCGGCGGCGACGCCGTCCTCGCGGAAGGAGTCGACGACGCCGCTCCGCCGGGAGAGCACCGTCAGCGACCCCGGCCACTCGGCCAACCGCTCGACGGCCCGCTCCGCGACCGGCCCGCATCCGAGAACCAACCGCCGTTGCATGTGTTCGGAGTCGGCCTCGCCCGGCAAAACCCTACCGTCCTCGACCCCGGCGCAGGGGGGCGATGGAATTATGCCCGACGGTCGTGTGGTAACTCACGTCATGGAAGCCGACCCTGATCTCGTCGCGTCCGACCTCTCGGAGTCGATCAGCGCAGCGTGTCGAACCGCCGTGGGAGACAACCTCAGGAGCATCACCTACTTCACGCCCTCGGCGTTCCAGCAGGTCTACCTCCGTTCGGACCTCGACTCGGACGCCGACCTGGCGGGGTTCGTCGAACACGAGACGGACGACTTCCGGGCCACCCGCGCCTACCGAGGGTCGGAACTCGGCGACTACGAGTACACCATCCGCGCGTTCGAGAACGGATACATGACGGTTGTCACCCGCGGCGAGCACGGGGTGTTCGTCACGACCGACGAGATAACGGAGCGCACCTCCGAGGAGGTTGCGAGCGCGCTCAGAGAGATTCTCGTCGAACAGGTCGAGGCGGTGTAAGTCGTCGCGGTCCGGGAACGAGCGGACGAGAGCGAAAACGAGAACCGAGATTCGGAGCCGAATTTTCTCCGTCGCCCCGCGCTCAGAACAGCGCGGCGGCGACGGTTTGCGCCGTCTCGATGACCGGGCGGAACGCCGGGAGCAGGAGTAGCGTCCCGACGGCCGCGAAGATGACGGCCGTGTAGAGGCCGACCGGTTTCGAGCCCAGTTCGAGCGACGACGTGTCGTCCTCTATCCACAGCGCCTTCACGACGCGGCTGTAGTAGAACAGGGACAGCGCGCTGTTTATCGCGCCGACGGCCGCGAGCCACCAGAACCCGGCCTCGATGGCCGAGTAGAACAGGGCGTACTTCGAGAAGAAGCCGCCGAACGGCGGCAGTCCAGCCAGGCTGAACATGAAGACGCTCATGGCGACGGAGGCCATCGGCGCCTTCGCGCCGAGGCCGTTGTAGTCCTCGAAGGTCCGGCCGACGCCCCAGTGTTCGGCCAGGGCGATGAACAGGAACGCACCGGTGTTCATGAAGCCGTACACCATCAGGTGCGCCATCGAGGCGCCGAGCACGTTCGCGTTCGGCCCGCCGGCCGAGAGGGCCGCGAGGCCGATGAGCGCATAGCCCGCGTGACCGATAGAGGAGTACGCGAGCATCCGCTTGACGTTCTCCTGCGTCGCCGCGGCGAAGTTGCCGAGCGTCATCGTGACGACGGCGAGCACCTGGAACGCGAGCACCCAGTCGACGCCCGGGGGCAGTCCCCCGAGGGGGAACGCCTCGACGAACACGCGGAACGCGACGGCGAACCCGGCGGCCTTCGAGGCCGACGAGAGGAACGCCGAGATGGGCGCGGGCGCACCCTCGTAGGCCTCCGGCGCCCAGAAGTGGAACGGAACGGAGGCGGTCTTGAACGCGAAGCCGCCGAGAATCATCAGTACCCCCATCCCGAGGACACCGGTCATGCCGGTGGCCCCCGAGACGGCGCTCGCGATGTCGGGGAGCAGCAGCGACCCCGTGACGGCGTAGACGAGGCTGATACCGAACGCGAACACCGCCGAGGAGAGCGCGCCGATGAGGAAGTACTTCAGCGCCGCCTCGACGCTTCCCTTGTTGCTCTTCAGATACCCCACGAGGGCGTACGAGGGCAGGGAGGCGAGTTCGAGGCTGACGAACGCTGTCGCCAGCGAGTTCGACATCGACATGAGCACCATGCCGGACGTAGCGAACAGCACGAGGGTGTACAGCTCCCCCTGATGGCGCTGTTCCGCGGCGTAGTCCATCGAGGCGATAGAGACCATCGCGGCGACGACGGTGAAGATGAGCGTGAAGAACAGGCTCATCCCGTCGACGACGAGGGCGTCGCCGTACAGCGATATCGCACCCCCGGTCGCCGCCTGTCCGGTCCCCTCGAGCAGGAACCAGCCGGCGACGGCGAACGCGAACAGCGACCCGGCCGTCGAGATGCCGGCCAGGACGGGGCTGTTCGAGGAGGTGGGGTCGATGCTGTCGATAGCCAGGAGTAGCAGCCCCGTCAGCGCGAGGATGAGCGCGGGCGAGACGGCCATCCAGTCCGGGAGCGGCGAACTCTGAAGCGCGAGCAGCGCGGACATCAGAGCCCACCTCCGGTCTGGAGAATCGGGTTAACCGCTTGTTGAATCATCTGGAAGAACAGGTCCGGTGCCACCCCGAGCACGATGACGAGGAAGAGGAGCACCGCCAGCGGCGCCACGTCGTGGAACGCCGCCTCGGTCACCTCGTAGTCGCCGTCGAAGCGGAACGGCCCGAACAGCGTTCGCTGCATCGCGAGCAGCAGGTAGCCGGCGACGATGACGATACCGAACATCGCGGCCGCCGTGAACAGCGGCATCGCGGAGTGGACCGTCGAGGCGAACGCGCCCTGGAAGATGAAGAACTCCCCGGCGAAGCCGGCCATCAGGGGCAGTCCCATGTAGCCGAACGCGCCCGCAACGAAGATGCCCGAGGTGACGGGCATCCGGTCCGCAATGCCGGACATGTCGCCGACCATCCGCGTGTGCGTCGTGTTGTAGATGACGCCGACGGTCATGAACATCAGACCGGAGATGAGGCCGTGCGCCACCATCTGGAACGTCGCGCCGCCGACGCCGTACGTCGTGTACGCCACGAGTCCGAGGATGACGTAGCCCATCGACGACACCGACGAGTAGGCGACGATGCGCTTGAGGTCCTGCTGAGCCAGCGCCAGCACAGCGCCGTAGATAACGCTGATGACGGCGATGAGCGCGATGGGCACGACGAGCGCCTGCGCCACGTCGGGCATCATCGTGAAGTTGAACCGCAGCAGGGCGTAGGTCCCCATCTTCAGGAGGACGCCCGCCAGCATCACGGAGGCCGGCGTGGGCGCCTCGACGTGAGCGTCGGGCAGCCACGTGTGCAGGGGGACGACGGGCACCTTCACCGCGAAGCCGACGAACATCGCGACGAACGCCGCCAGTTTCAGCGCGCCGGCGTCCAAGCCGGCGAAGCCTCCCAACTCTCCGCCCCTGAGCGCCGTCGCTATCTCGGGCAGGCGCATCGACGACACGGAGTCGCCGAGACCGAACACGAGGGCGATGAAGCCGATGAACATCGCCAGGGAGGCGATGTTCGTGTAGACGAAGAACTTTATCGCCGCGTACTTGCGCCGCGGGCCGCCCCAGATGCCGATGAGGAAGTACATCGGGACCAGCACGGCCTCCCAGAAGACGAACCACAGGAAGAAGTCCAGCGCCGTGAAGACGCCGAGGAGGTTCGCCTCCATGAACAGCATCAGTCCGTAGAACTGCGACTGACGCGTGTCGATGGGCGTCCACGCGCTGACGATGGCCAGCGTCGTGAGGATGGTCGTCAGGACGACGAGCGGCATGCTGATGCCGTCCATCCCGACGAGCCAGTGGACGTCCAACCCGCCCAGCGTGAGCCAGACGAAGTCCGTCTCGAACGCGACGGAGCCGCCGAGCAGGGCGTTTCCGGTCGCGTCGAACTGTGACCACATGTAGAGCGACCCCGCGATGGGGACGAGACTGAGCGCGGCCGCCAGCCGACCGGCGTACTCGTCCGGCGAGACGAACACGACCAGAGCGGCGACGAACGCGACGGCGATGAGACCTTCTATCAACATCAGAACCACCCTCCGAGGAGGCCGAAGCCGAGAATCAGCGCCGTCAGCCCCAACGTGAGGAGCGCGGCGTAGTTGCTCACGACGCCCGACTGGATGCGTCGGACGCGGTTACCCGAGAACAGGCTGACGCTGGAGACGCCGTTGACGACGCCGTCGACGACGCCTTGGTCGAACTTGTCCGCGCCGCGCGAGAACGGCTGGACGAGGCCGGTGGCCAGCCAGACCTGGGACTCGTCCTGGTAGTAGTTGTTGTACAGGACGGTCTTGACGCCGCCGAGTTTGTCGGTGTGCTCGGTCGGGTCGTCGTCGTTGTACAGGAAGTACGCGAGCCCCGCCCCGGCCAGGGCGAGTCCGAGCGAGACGGCGGCCCCGATGGCCACCGTCGCCGCCTCGCCGCCGCCGATGTAGGCGGAACTGTACGGAATCAGGTCACCGTAGTGGTGGGCGGTGAGTCCCTCGAAGCCGCCGTCGAGCCACTGGTGGAGGAAGTCGATACCCTCGATTCCGAGGAGCTTCTGGACGGGCACCATGTTGACGAGACCCGTCGTCGCGGCGAGGACGCCGAGGACGACGAGCGGTCCCTTGACGTTCCAGTGGACGCCGTGCGGGTCACGCGCCGTCTGCGAGCGCGGTTCGCCGTGGAACGTGAGAAGCACCATCCGGAAGGTGTAGAAGCCGGTGAAGAACACCGCGAGGAGACCCATCGCGTACGCGACGAGGAGCACCGGACTCCCGCCGAGGCCGTGGATGAGCGTCTCGTACAGCACCTCGTCCTTCGACCAGAAGCCGGCGAACGGGACGATGCCCGCGAGCGCGAGCGACCCCGAGAGGAACGTGTAGTAGGTGACGGGCATCTTGTCTTTCAGCCCGCCCATCTCCCACATGTTCTCGTTGTGGTGCATCGCGATGATGACCGACCCCGCGCCGAGGAACAGGAGCGCCTTGAAGAACGCGTGCGTCATCAAGTGGAACGTCGCGGCGACGTAGCCGCCGCCGCCCAGCCCCAGCATCATGTAGCCGTACTGAGAGATAGTCGAGTACGCGAGCACCTGCTTTATCTCGCGCTTGACGACGCCCATCGTCGCCGCGAAGAGGGCCGTGAAGCCCCCGATGAGGGCGATGATGGCGAGCGCCGTCGGCGAGAGCGCGTAGAAGCCGTACATCCGCGCGACGAGGTACACCCCGGCGGCGACCATCGTCGCGGCGTGGATGAGCGCGGAGACGGGCGTCGGACCCTCCATGGCGTCCGGCAGCCACGTGTGCAGGGGGAACTGCGCCGACTTCCCGACGACCCCGCCGAGAATCAGGAGGCCGACGACGGTGAACCACGTCTGCGGGTCGAACCCGAACGTGTTCACCGACTGCTCGCCCGCGATGGCCTGTTCGGCGAGGTGCGGGAACGACTCGGACCCGGCGAACGCCGCGGTGCCGAACGTCGCGAAGACGGCGACGACGCCGACGAGGAAGAAGTAGTCCCCGAAGCGCGTCACCAAGAACGCCTTCTTCGCGGCCGACGGCGGACCCGGTTCGCGGAACCAGAAGCCGATGAGCAGGTACGAGCAGAGGCCCACCAGCTCGAAGAACATGAACGCCATGAGCAGGTTGTCGGCGACGACGAACCCGAGCATGGAGGCGGTGAACAGACCGAGACCGGCGTAGTAGCGCGGCAGGCCCGTCTCGCCCTCGTCGTTCATGTAACCGAGGCTGAACACGTGGACCAGGGTGGCGACGAGCGTCACGATGACGAGCATCATCGCCGACAGCGGGTCGATGAGGAGACCGAACGTCAGCGTGACGGCCCCGTCGAGCCCGCTGGCCCACGTGTATATCGTCTGGTTGTACGTCTGTCCCCCACTGACCGTGAAGAACGTCGCGACCGACAGGAGGAACGAGCCTGCCGTCGCCACGATACCGGCGAGCGCGCCGCCCTTCGGTAGCCGGTCGCCCACGGCGAGGGCGACGAGGAACGAGACGAACGGTAACAGCACGATCGCCGGAGCGAAGTCGAATATTCCTGCCATCTTACCACCTCATCGTCGTCGCGTCGGTGACGTCGACGTCGCCGAAGCTACGGTACAGCACCAGGATGATGCCGAGACCGACGGCGACTTCGGCGGCGGCGATCGCCATGGTGAACAGCCCGAACGTCTGTCCCGTGACGTTCCCCCAGACGTAGGAGAACGCGACGAGGTTGATGTTCGCGGCGTTCAACATCAGTTCGACCGACATCAAGAACAGCAGCGCGTTGCGCCGCGTCAGGATGCCGAACAGCCCGATACAGAAGACGGCCGCCGAGAGGAGCAGGTAGTACTGGGGCGGAACCATCAGTCGTCGTCCTCCGGTTGACCGCGCTCCGTTTTCGAGAGCGTCTCTCGCAGCCGTTTCCCGCCGTCCGAGACGAGCTTCACCGTCGACTCGCCGGGTTCGCGGCGCGCCAGCAGGACGGCGCCGTCGAGTGCGACGTCGAGCAGCACCGCCATGATGAGGAACGCGGCGAGGAAGCTCTCGGAAGCCACGCTCCCGAAGTCGAGGTCGAACATCGCGTACCCGATGCTCGCGACGATGTTCGCGTCGTCCGCGAAGCCTTGCGGCTCCGGGAACGACGCCGTGAGGAACACCGCTGCCATCACGGCGAACAGTGCGACGGCGGCCAGACCCGGCACGAGATGCGAGCCGAGTTTGAGCTCCGGTTTGGTCGTCATGCGCTATTCACCTCCGATCGTGTACGCGTCAGCATCACGGCGAACGTGACCAAGATCAGTATCCCGCCCACGTAGACGAGAATCTGCATCGCGGCCAGAAACTCCGCTTGCAGCATCACGTAGTGCACCGCGACGCTCAAGAGCGCGCCCCCGAGTAGGAGTGCGGAGTGCCAGATGTCCCGCACGAGGACGACGCCCAGGCTGCAGCCCAGGGTGATGAGGGCGAACAGCGCGAACGCGATGGTTTCATAAACCATTGTGTGTGTCTCCTTGAGGAATCCCTTTGAACATTTCGAGAGCGCCCGGAGCCGACCGCGCGAGACCGCGACCGCGAGTGCGGGTCGGCCGTCGGGCGACGGTACCGTCGAACCAGCGAGTCACCTCACTGGTAGTCGACTTCGCCGTCACCCTCCCCGATCCACGCGTCGCGGTCGGGTTCGCGGGAGTTCAGCGGGTCGATGTCCTTGTACCAGGGGACGTTCTTTAGCTGTTCTTTGTTGTAGACGAACTCGTCTTTCGTGTCCGCGGTGAACTCGAAGTTCTGCGTGAGCAGGATGGCGTCAACCGGGCAGACCTCCTCGCACAGGCGGCAGTAGATGCACTGACCGATGTGGAGGTTGTACTGTTCGCCGTTGCGCTGGTCGTCCTGAACGATCTGGATGGTGTCGTTCGGGCAGACGTTCTCGCACTGGCGGCACCAGATGCAGCGCTCCTGACTGAACTTGTGGACCCCGCGGAACCGGGGGCTGACTTCGGGCGCGACGTCCGGATACTCCACCGTGAACGTCTCGCCGTCCAGCGCGTGCTTCATCGTCGTCGCCATGGATTTGAGCAGTCCGATCATGCTATCACTCCCACGATGATGGCCGTGAGCACCAGGTTCGCGAACGAAAGGACGAGCATGCCCTTCCAACCGATGTCGAGGAACTGGTCGACGCGGAGGCGCGGAATCGCCGAACGCGCCCACTGCGTGAAGAAGTAGAACGCCCATATCTTGATCAGGAACCAGACGAACCCGGGCAGGATCGGTCCCGCCGGGCCGCCGAGGAACAGCGTCGCCGCGATGGCGCCGCCGAGGAAGATGTGGACGAACTCGCCGAGGTAGATGAGCACGAAGTACACCGAGGAGTACTCCGTCTGGTACCCGGCGACGATTTCGGTCGGCGCCTCGGGGATGTCGAACGGGTTCCGGCCGACCTCCGCGAGGTTCGCGATGACGAACAGCACGAACGCGAACGGGTTGACGAACGCGAACCACTGCGGAATCGCCACGCCGGCCACTGTCAGAAGCGGTTCGGTCTGCGCCGCGACGATTTCGCTCATCCGGAGGGAGCCGGTGAACAGCACCACCGACGCCCCCGTGACGACGAGCGGTATCTCGTAGGCGATGTTGGCCGCGATGGCGCGCAGACCGCCGAGCAGCGAGTACTTGTTGTCCGAGCCGTACCCCATCATCATGATTCCGAGCGAGGCCATGGATGCGGCCGCGAACGCGAACACGAGGCCCGTCTCGGGGTCCGCGAGGTGGATGCCGTTACCCATCGGGATGACGGCGAAACCGAGAATGGCGGAGAACGGAATGAAGAGCGGACCGAGGTCGTAGGCGGGTCTGTCGACGCCGTCGGGGATGACCAACTCCTTCGAGAGCAGTCGGACGGCGTCGACCACGATGGTGAGCAGACCGAACGGTCCGACGCGGTTGACCGAGATGCGGTCGGTGAACGCCGCCGTGATCTTCCGCTTGGCCCACGGGCCGGCGACGGCCGTCTGCAGGAGGACGATGTTGGCGATGAGGAACGCGCCGAGGAGCGCCCCCACGACCGTCCCGAGCAGGCCGGACAGCCCCAGCAGGTTCGCGATGGTGTCCGGCAGCGGCGTCGTCGACTGCAGCGGTATCATCGGTCGACCTCACCCAAGATGATGTCGAGGCTGCCGAGCGAGGCGATCATGTCCGGGATGTACTCGCCGTTGGATATCTCCGGCAGCGTCTGCAGGTTCGAGAAGCACGGGCTTCGGATCTTGAAGCGGCCGGGCTTGTCGGTGCCGTCCGCGCGGATGTAGATGCCGAGTTCGCCCTTCGCGCCCTCGACGGCGCGGTAGATTTCGGTGTCGTCCTCGGGACGCAGGGTCCGCGGGACGTTCGACTGGATGGTGCGCTCCTCCTCGGGCCAGTCCTCGAGCAGGTCGACGCACTGTTCGATGATCTTCGCGGACTCCTCGACCTCGCGCATCCGACACAGCAGGCGGCTGTAGTTGTCGCAGCCGTCGTCGGTGATGACGTCCCAGTCGAGTTCGTCGTAGTAGCCGTACGGGTCGTCGCGGCGCAGGTCGTAGTCGACGCCCGACGCGCGGGCGACGGGTCCGGTCGCGCCGTACGACTTGGCGACTTCCGTCGGCAGGACGCCCGTGTCGATTGTGCGCAGTTGGAGAATCTCGTTGCCGGAGATGAGGTCGTGGTACTCCTCCAGCGCCCCCGGCAGGTCGTCGAGGAAGTCCCGAATCTTCTCGAAGAACTCCTCGCGGGGTTCGGGGAGGTCCCAGACGACGCCTCCGAGGCGGAAGTAGTTGAACATCATCCGCTGACCCGTGAGGTCCTCGAGGATGTTCTGTATCTTCTCGCGGTCCCGCATCGCGTACATGAAGATGGCCGTGAAGTCGCCGTAGACGTCCAGCGCGAACGTCCCGACGGCCAGCATGTGCGAGCAGATGCGGCAGAGTTCCGCGCTCATCGTCCGGATGATCTGCGCGTACTCGGGCACCTCGATGTCGTTGAGGTCCTCCGCGGCGCGGGCGTACGCCCACTCGTTGAGCAGACCGGCCGAGGCGTAGTCCCAGCGGTCGGGGTACGGCATGATCTGGTGGCGGTACGTCTTGTTCTGGCACATCTGCTCCTCGCAGCGGTGGAGGTAGCCGATGTCGGGGTCCACGTCGGCGACCTGTTCGCCGTCGAGGACCGTCCGGACGTGGAGGACGCCGTGGGTCGCCGGGTGGTGGGGGCCGATGTTGAGGTACATCGTCTCCCCCTCCGAGTCCCGGTGGTCGTCCGCCAGCGGGTTCGCCCACTCCTTCAGCGTGACGACCTGCGGGCGGCGCTGGTCGAAGTCCTTCGACAGCGGGTGTCCCTGCCACGTGTCGGGCAGGAGGATGCGCCGCAGGTCCGGGTGGTCGTCGTACTCGATGCCGATGAGGTCGTACGCCTCGCGTTCGTGCCAGTCGGCCGTCCGGAAGACGGCGCTCGCCGACTGACTGCGCGGGTCGTCCTTCGCGGTGGGGACGACGACGCTCACCTCTCGTCTGCGGTCGTCGTAGCTCGTGAGGTGGTAGATGGTCTCGTAGCGGTCCTCACGCTCCTCCGCGGTCACGTTCGAGAGGTGGTCGAAGCCGGCGTCGTCGCGCAGGCGGAACAGCGTCTCCTGCACGTCGGTCGGCCGGATGACGAATCCCGGCGCGTTCACGTGGTCGTCGCGGCCGATGACGAGGTCGCCGAGCAGGTCGGCGATCTCCTCGCCCGTCGTCGGTTTCGCGGCGACGGCGTTCGACTGCTCGTCTCGTGGTTTCTCCAAACTCATGGCGAATCAGCCCAGTTGTACCGCATCACGAGGTCGTCCGTCTCTATCTCGTCGGCGAGTTTGTCGATCAGTTCGTCCTGTTCGAGGTCGCTGAACTGTTCGAGTTCGTACGGTTTGACCGTCACCGGACTCGACTCGCCCTCTGCGATGCGCTGCTGTAGTTTCGCGACGCCGTAGACGAGGGCCTCCGGGCGCGGCGGGCAACCCGGAACGTGGATGTCGACCGGGATGACCTCTTCTGCGCCCTTGATGACGTTGTACCCCTCCTGGAACGGGCCGCCCGAGATGGTGCACGAACCCATCCCGATGACGAACTTCGGCTCGGGCATCTGGTCGTACACGCGCTTCATCCGCGGCGCGAACTTCGAGACGATGGTTCCCGGCACGATGATGACGTCGGCCTGCCGCGGCGACGCCCGGGGGACCCCGGCGTGGAAGCGGTCGAGGTCGTGTTTCACCGAGTAGGTGTGCATCATCTCGATGCTGCAGCAGGCGATGCCGAACTGCAGCATGAACATCGAAGAGCCGCGAACCCAGTTCATGAAGTTGTCGAACTTCGTGAGGATGAACGGCGAGGAGCCGAACGCCTCGCGAAGCTTCGAGTTGAACCGGTTGTCCGTCCCGGATCCCGTCATCCGGGCGTCGCGGGTCTTCGTCTGTACCTGTGAGTCGTCTGTAACGAACGGTTGGTTCTGGTCGCTGCTCATGCGTCTTGTCTCTCTGTCTTCCGGCGGTTCGCCAGCGGGCTTTTGACCCACTTGACTGCGCCGTTACGCCACGCCCACACGAGACCGATGACCAGCACGCCGACGAACACTAACATCGGCAGCAGTACGGCCGTCAGACTCGCCCCTTGCTCCAGCGCGGAACGGTAGATGACCGTCCACGGGAAGATGAGGACGGTTTCGACGTCGAACACGAGGAACAGCAGCGCGACCATGTAGTATTGGATATTGAACTGGACGCGCGCCGATCCCGTGGGTACCTCACCGCTCTCGTAGGTGGCGCTCTTTCCTTGTTCCGGCACCGATGGCCGTATCATGGCTGACGTCTGCATCATCCCGATGGGGATGCCGACAGCCACGAGGGCCAACGCGCCGATTGCGATCCATGCACTCATTCCGTAATCTCCTGACGTGCCACGGTTAGAAGCGGCCCCCTATAAGCGTTGATTTGTGCGCGTCCGGCGGTTACGCCGGGTAACTATCCGGAAATCACTCGGGAAAAGAAAGTCGCCGTTTCGAGGCGAAAACCAGCGCGTGCGCTCCGTTCGCGGGCGAGAGGCTCACGGCCGATGGTGGCCGTCGACGGCGCTTCTCTTCGGGCCCCTCCCGACCCCCCACCACGCGGGTTCGGTGGTGCGCGGGCGACGAACGGTTGCGAACGGCGACTCTTCGCCCGCGAGGAGTGACAGAGAAGCGAGACACAGATAGATAGGTGACTGTATATCCGATAGCAAAAATGATTATATTACGTCGGTCACGTTGTTTATTCAGATATTTCTTCATGATTCAGACAGCGCAAATTCAACCTGCCGGAGTGCAGGAAAGAGACGGAGACGCGGAGGCGGTCTGACGTGGTCTCTCCCGGAAAACTGCGCCTCGTGTCCGAACTCGCCGAGGGGTCCAAAGACTCGTACCGACCGACGGTCGACGAGGGGAGAGACGTCACCTATCCCGCCGTCGACGAGACGCTCGTCTCGGAGGAGACGCGTCCGAAGGACGCGCTCGAATCGCTGACCGAACGGGAGATACTCGAGCGGACCTTCGAGGGGAAGGTGTACACCTGCCCGGAGTGCCGCGAGGGCGAGATGACGTACGCGACCGCCTGTCCCCGGTGTCAGTCGCTGTACATCGTCGACACCGAACTCCTCCAGTGCGGCGGGTGCGGGCGGGCCGCGCCGCCCGAGGCGTTCGAGGACGACGACGGCGAAATCGTCTGTCACGGCTGCGGTTCGACGATGGAGTCGATGGACCAACTGGAGCGAACGAGCCGGTACCGGTGTCACGACTGCGGCGAACAGCACGTGACGCCCGCCCACGCGCTCCGGTGTGAGAACGAGACGGGGCACCGCGGCGGCGGCTTCGCCTGCGACCCGCACGACGCCGTCGAACACGCGCTGTTCCGCTACCGCCTCGGGGAGAGCGGCGAACCGTGGCTCGAAACGCAGGTGCGGGCGAGGCGGACCATCGCGGAGGCGCTCGAAGACCGCGGATACGCCGTCGAGGAGGACGCGACCGTCACCACCGACGCGGGGAGCCAACACCGCCTCCACGTCTACGCGACGGACGAACTGCTGGGGAAGGGAGCCGTCGTCTCCGTCCACGAGCAACCGACCGTCGGCGACGTCGATGCCCTCGAGACCACTGCCCGGGAACTCTCCGCGCAGGCGCTTCTCGTCCCGACGCTCGGCGTCGTCGACGAGAGCGTGGTGAACCGCGCCGACGCGGCCGACGTTCGCATCGTGACCGTGACGGACGAAGGGGAGATCGAACGGGAGTACGAGGTGACGGAGAACCTCGGCGACGACCGGTCGTTCCTCGGGCGACTCACGTCCTCGCTGCGGTGACGCGGGCGCGGCGCTACGTCTACTTCTCGCGCGACTCGACGTAGCCGGCCACGCCCATGTCGTGGAGGTCCCGCGAGTCCCGCGCGACCCCGCCGGTCAGCGACTCGTGGTACTCCACGAGGCGCGTCTCCAGTTCCTCGTGCTCGCGCGCGAGCATCTGGACGGCCGACAGCGCCGCGTTGAACGACTTGCCCGCGTCGACGGCGACGATGGGCGCGCCCGTCGGCATCCCGATGACCGAGTCGACGGACTTCTCTTGGACCGGCACGCCGACGACCGGCAGGGGGTAGGCGATGGAGGCGGTCATGTTCGGCAGGTCGGCGGACTTCCCGCCCGCGCCGGCGATTATCACGTCTAACCCCCTGTCCGCCGCCGTCTCGCCGTAGGCGTACATCAACTCGGGCGTCCGGTGCGCGGAGACGACGTACGTCTCGTACGAAAAGCGCGCGTCGGGCGCCTCGGAGAAGTCGGTCTGCTCCGCGAATCCGAGTTCGTCGAGGGCCTCGTGCGCGCCGCGCATGACCTCCAAATCCGAGTCCGACCCCATGATGATGCCCACGTCGGGCGTCGTCTCGGGGTCCGCGTCGGTGTCGGCCTCCTCTCTCAACCGATCGATGAGCGATTCGACGGTCACGTCGTCCGCGTCGGTGTCGTCAGTCATTGTGGGTTCACTCGAACGTCAGTCCGTCCCGCAGGTCCTTCGCGCGCGAGAGCAACTCGTCCACGTCCGCGCCGTCGTCGCTCGCGCCGTCCTCGCCCGTCAGCGTGAGGTGGCCCATCTTCCGCAGGGGCCGCACCTCGGCTTTCCCGTACCAGTGCAGCGACGCGCCGTCGGTTCCGAGAATCGACTCCACGTTGCCGAGTTCGGCCCGTCGCGACTCCTCCACGGTGCCGAGGACGTTCGCCATCGCGGTGGGCGACCGGCGGGCGGGCGACCCGAGCGGCCACCCGAGGACGGCGCGGACGTGCTGTTCGAACTGCGAGGTGCGCGCGCCCTCGATGGTCCAGTGCCCCGAGTTGTGCGGGCGCGGCGCTATCTCGTTGACCGATATCTCTCCGCCCTCGGTCTCGAACATCTCGATGCCGTAGACGCCGCGGCCGTCGAGCACCGAGAGCACGTCGCGAGCCACCTCGTCGGCGCGCGCGAGCGTCTCGTCGTCCGTCCGCGCCGGAACGACCGTCTCGCGCAGAATCTCCTCCTCGTGTATATTCTCCCCGACGGGGAACGTCCGCACCTCGCCGTCGCCCTGCGCGGCGATGACGGAGAGTTCGCGCGCGAAGTCGACGAACGTCTCGGCCATCGCGGGGCCGCCGACGGCGTCGAGAGCGTCGTCTATCTCGCTCTCGTCGCGGACGGGGACGTTGCCGCGGCCGTCGTAGCCGCCGGTTCTGGCCTTCAGCATCACCGACCCGAACTCCTCGAGGGCGGCGCGCAGGTCCTCGGCGTCGTCGACCTTCCGGAACGGTGGAACCGGGACGCCGGCGTCTTCGAGCGCCCGCTTCTGGACGAGTTTGTCCTCGATGAGCGACAGCGTCTCGGGGGAGGGATGCACGGAGAGGCCGCGTTCCGCCGCCACCTCCTCCAGGAGGTCGGAGTCCGCGAGTTCTATCTCGAACGTCAGCGCGTCCGCCCGCGAGGCGAGTTCGCCGAACGCCTCGGGGTCGTCGAAGCCGCCGACTATCTGGTCGCGCGCGACGGGCGCGGCGGGGCAGTCGGGCGTCGGGTCGAGGACGACCACCTCGACGCCGAGGGGCGCGGCCGCCTCGGCGAGCATCCGCCCGAGTTGGCCGCCGCCGACGACGCCGAGCGTGGGACCGGGAACGGTGACAGTCACGGTCGGCCGGTTGTGGACGTCACTGCATAAGCGTTACCGATTCGAGAGGAGAATACTCACGAACGTGTATCTTCGAACCGGTCAGGACGCCGTCTCGTTCGCCGGGACGCCCGCCGCGTCGAGGGCGTCGCGGTCGATGAACACGACGACGTGCTCGCTCCGGAGGCGCCAGTCGTGTTCGTAGGCGACGTAGCCGTCGAGTTGCTCCTCGGCCTCCTCGCGGCTGAACTCGCGCGAGATGACCACCGGCGGCGCGTCGGCCAGTACCTCCTCGGCCGAGGCGTCGGGGTCGGTGCTGGAGACGTTCGCGCCGTACTTCTCGAAGTACCACGGCAGCGGAAGCCGGTCGTGCCAGTGCGTCCCGCCCGGCGGCGGCGGCGTCAGCAGTTCGGACTCGTTGGCGACCCAGAACACCTCCCTGCTCTCGTCGCCCGGCACCGGCCTGCTGAAGAACAGCACGTCGGTCCCCTCGTTCTCCGCGGCCACCGCCTCCACCTTCTGGAGGGACTCTTTCAGGTCGTTGCCGGGTTGGGCCCACTGGAGCACCTGCCGGTCCTCGTTCGACGTGGAGTTGAAGTACTCGACGTTGGCGACGGCGACGCCGCCGACGGCGGCGAGGACGACGACGGCCGCCAGACCGACGCTGACGGCGTCTTCGGCCGCCAGCGCCTCCCGGACCGACTCGACGACGAACGCGACGCCGACCGCGGCGGGTATCGCGAGGGGGAGGACGATGTGGACTGCCGCCCACGGCGCCTCGATGTCCGTGGCGATGGGGTAGCCCGCCAGCGACGCCAGCCCCCAGTAGGTGGCGAACGCGACGAGTTCGCGGTACGTGCCGCCGGACTGGAAGCCGTAGCGGTCGACGACGATGCCGATGAGCGTGAAGCCGAGGACGACGGGCGCGCCGTACACCAGCGTCTCGACGATGTCGTGGAGGTAGGGCAGGTAGGCGTGGTCCTGATGGCTGCTGCCGACCCACGTGTTCGCGAACTCCTCTAAGGCGCCGACGGAACCGGCTTCGACGACTCCGGGGAGTCGCGTCGGGTCGCCCAGCGCCTGCCAGAGGTCTGGCCGCGGCGCGTAGAAGAAGACGAAGACGGCCCAGAAGGCGACGAACGCGCCGACAGCCGTCGCGCCGACGAGGAGCCATCCCGGTCGGGACTCGGTGCCGTGACCCCGGACTCGGGCGCGGACCGCCGCGGGCCACCGGCCGAACACGACGACCCGCGCGTCGTCGCCGCGGGCGGTCGCCTGCAGGAGGCGGTGGTCGAGCAGGAGCGCTCCCGCGCCGAGGAAGCAGAGCACGTAGATGAGCGCGTTCTCCTTCGCGGTGAAGCCGAGCGCAAGGCAGGCCGCCGCCGGAATCGCGTAGCGGAGCCGTCCGGTGTCGAAGCCGCGGACGATGCACCCGAGGGCGACCAGCGAGAAGGCGGCGACGAGCACGTCGTTGCGCATGAACCGCGAGTAGTAGACGAGAAGCGGGTTCAGTGCGAGGAGGCCGGCGAAGGCGACGACTTCCGTGCGCGTGAGTCGCTCGCGGAACAGCCACGCCGCCAGGGGGAGGAGGCCGCCGACGACGGCCACCGGGAGGCGGAGGAGGAAGTCCGACGCGGGCGCGACGGTGAGCAGCCAATCGTTCACGACGGGCAGGAACGGCCCGTGGACGATGGGCCGGTAGACGTGGTAGCCGGAGTCGTGATAGCGCAGTATCCAGTAACCGACGCGGCCCTCGTCCCAGTGGAAGATGCGGCCGCCGAGCGCCACCAGGCGCATCCCGAGCGCGAGCACCGAGATGGCGAGGACGGCGAGGAGCGCGCGGTTGTGGGCGGCGGTGTCCGCGCGGGTCCGCGTCGCGTCCTGCTCCGAGCGAGCGGCGACGGAGCCGTCCGTCGCGGACTCCGACGAGGACGCGGGGGCGGACGACCCCGACGCGGCGTCGTTCGAACTCATTACGACTCCCAACCGCCCCCGTGGTTAGAATGGTTACGGTCTCTCATACGGTCGTTTCACTTACTCGTTCGCCCGTTCGGCGCGGTCGGCGAACGGGCCGGCCGGTCGACCGGCCGACGCACCGCGGCCGAGACGCGCGGACCGGGCCGAGTCGCGCGTGTCGGTAGTTCTTTTATCGGAGGGTGGAACCCAAGCGGTATGGTTACACTGGGATTCGTGGTGGCCGAGTTCAACGCCTCGGTCACCGACGGGATGGCGGACGCCGCCCGCGACGCCGCGGCCGAACGCGGCGCCGACGTGGCGGACGTCCTCCGGGTACCGGGCGTCTACGACTCGCCGCTGGCCGCGGACCGACTCGCCCGACGGGACGACGTCGACGCCGTCGTCGTCGTCGGCGCCATCGTCTCCGGCGACACCGCGCACGACCGGGTCATCGGCGACGCGACGGCGCAGGCGCTGACGGACGTGAGCCTCGACCGGGACAAACCGGTAACGTTCGGCGTCAGCGGGCCGGGACAGAGCGGCGCCGAGGCGAGAGAGCGCGTCGGGAAAGGTGCGGAAGCGGTAAACGCGGCGGTCGATATGGTGGAGGTGCTAGCATGAGCTTCGACTTCGCAGCCCGCGTTCAGCGGGTCGAACCGAGCGCGACGCTCGCCATCAGCAACAAGGCGGGCGAACTGGAAGAACAGGGGGTCGACGTCGTCGACCTCTCGGTCGGCGAACCCGACTTCCCGACGCCGCAGAACGTCGTCGACGCCGGACAGGAGGCGATGGACGCCGGCCACACCGGCTACACCTCCTCGAACGGCATCCGCGAGCTCCGCGAGGCCATCGCGGAGAAACTGCGGACGGACGGCATCGACGCCGACGCCGACGAGGTCATCGTCACGCCCGGCGGCAAGCAGGCGCTGTTCGAGACGTTCCAGACCCTCGTCGACGACGGCGACGAAGTCGTCCTCCTCGACCCCGCGTGGGTGTCCTACGAGGCGATGGCGAAACTCTCGAACGGCTCCTTGAACCGCGTCGACCTCGCGCCGTACGACTTCCAACTCGAACCCGCCTTGGAGGACCTCTCGGAGGCCGTCTCCGACGACACCGAACTGCTCGTCGTCAACTCGCCGTCGAACCCGACCGGCGCGGTGTACTCCGACGCGGCCCTCGAAGGCGTCCGCGACCTGGCGGTCGAACACGACATCACCGTCATCTCCGACGAGATATACAAGGAGATAACGTACGACGCCGACCTCACCAGCCTCGCTTCGATGGAGGGAATGGCCGAGCGGACCGTGACGATAAACGGCTTCTCGAAGGCGTACTCGATGACCGGGTGGCGCCTCGGCTACCTCCACGCGCCCGAGGACCTCGTCTCGCAGGCGGCGAAGCTCCACTCCCACTCGGTGTCGTGCGCCGTGAACTTCGTCCAGCACGCGGGCGTCGAGGCCATCACGAACACCGACGAAGCCGTCACGGAGATGCGCGACGCGTTCCGCGAGCGCCGCGACATGCTCGCGGACCTGTTCGCCGAACACGACGTCGAGGTGCCCGTCGGCGACGGAGCGTTCTACATGATGCTGCCCGTCGACGACGACGACACCTCGTGGTGCGAACGCGCCATCGAGGAGGCCCACGTCGCCACCGTCCCCGGGTCGGCGTTCGGGTCGCCCGGCTACGCCCGCATCTCCTACGCCGCGAGCGAGGAGCGACTGCGCGAGGCCGTCGACCGCCTCGCGGAACACGACCTCATCTGAGGGTCACCGGACCACGAACGAATTTTTTCGACGCCGAACCCTACTTCCTGAGCGACTCCACGGGCCGCTCGGAGGCCGCCTTCCACGCCGGGTAGAGTCCGCTCAGGACGCTCGTGACGATACCGAACACGACGGCCAGTCCGATGTACATCAGGTTCACCGGCGCGAACGTCAGGAGGGGGTCCGACAGCACCACCTGATTGAGGACGAGGCCGGCGATGACGGAGAGGACGGCGCCGAGGAACCCGCCGACGAAGCCGAGCAGTCCCGCCTCCGCGAGTATCATCTTCACCACGTCGAGCTTCTGGACGCCGACGGCGCGGAGCACGCCGATCTCCTGTCTGCGCTCGATGGTGCTCATCAGCATCACGTTCAGGATGGCCACGCCCGCGACGACGAGGGAGATGGAGCCGATACCGATGAGGAAGGCGTTGAGGATGCCGAAGAACTGGTTGATGCCCTCGGTGATGCTGCCCAACTCGAAGATGGTCACCTTCTCCTCGCGGTCGTTCAGTTCCTCGCGGACGGCGACGGCCGTCTCGTTGGCCGCCGTTCCGGACGGCGAGCGGACGACCACCTGCGAGTACCCCGACTCGTCGAACGATTCGAGGGGGACGATGACGGCGCCGTTGGGGTTCAGAAGCGAGATGCCGTCCTGCTCCTCGAGGATGCCGACGACGCGGTAGGACTCGTTGTCGAGGGTGATGCGGTTGCCCACCTGAAGCTCCAGACGCTCGGCCAGCGACGACCCGACGAGCGCTCCCTGCCGGAGACGTTCGGGCGCCTGCCCCTCCGACGCCTCGTACAGCACGCCGGGGTTCTCGATGCCGTACACCGTCGCTATCGTCCGGTCGTCCCCCCTCGTCAGCGTCGCGGTCTCCTGACGAATCGGCACCACCTCCCCCTCGTCGGTGACGCGCCTGATGTCGGCCACGTCGCGGTCTGTGAGCCGCTCGAACCCCTCCTCGGCGTTCGGCGATATCTGTATCTCGTTGCCGATGCCGCCGAGTTCCGCGGTCGCCCCCGTCCGCAGCGTCGTCCCGAACATGCCGAGCGAGGCGATGGCGAGGACGCCGATGATGATGCCGAGCGCCGCCAATCCCGAGCGGAGGCGGTTCCGCGAGAGGTTCCGCCGCGCCATGAGGAGCGCGGGCACCTGCCGGTACAGCCTGTCGAGGGCGCTCACGTACCGAACTCCTCCTCCAGTTCGTCCGGTCGGCTCTCCTCGGTCAGCACGCCGTCGACGAGGTTGACCACCCGGTCGGCGTACTGCCGGAGTTGGTCGTCGTGCGTGACGGCGATGACGGCGACGTCCTCCTCGGTCTTCAGTTCGGTGAACAGTTCGAGCACGTCCCGCCCCGTCTTCCGGTCCAAGTTACCGGTCGGTTCGTCCGCGAGCAGGATGCGCGGTTCGTTGATGAGCGCACGGGCGATGGCGACGCGCTGTTTCTGCCCGCCCGAGAGCTGGTCGGGTCGGTGTTCGACCCGCTGACCGAGGCCGACCCGTCCGAGCAATCGCTCGCCCCTGTCGCGGGCGGTCGGGTCGCGACCGAACAGCGTCGGCACCTCCACGTTCTCGATGGCCGACAGCGTCGGGATGAGAAAGAAGTCCTGGAAGATGAACCCGATGGCGTCCTTGCGCTGAGTCGTCATCTCCTCGTCCGTGAGGTCGGTCACGTCGCGGCCGTCGAGGCGGACGACGCCCTCCGTGGGCACGTCGAGGAGGCCGAGCACGTTCAGCATCGTGGACTTCCCGCTTCCGGAGGGGCCCATGATGGCGACGAACTCGCCCGGTTCGGCCGCGAAGTTCACGTCCTTCAGCGCCTCGACCGTCTCGGAACCGCTCTCGTAGCGCTTCCAGACGCCGTCGAGTTCGATGATTGGCGTCGACATCGTCACCGCCGGAGGTACGCGTACCCGCCGACGCCGACGATGACGAGGAGCGCCACCACGGCGAGGGCGACGAGCGGAATCATCGGGAGGCCGCCGCCGTCGTCCTCTTCGGGGGATTGGGCGTTCAGGTCGCTCACGTCGAGTTCGGTCCGGGTCGTCCGCTCCGCGCCGTTCGCCAGGTACGTCACCTCGATGGGCACCGTCTCCGTCCCCGGGTCGACTTCGGCGTAGAGGTCGAACGAGGAGAAGTCGCTCGCCGGGATGCTCCCGACGAAGTACTCGGGGTTGGGGCGGGCGGGCGTCACGTTCTCCGTGCGGACGACGCGGACGACGACGCTGTCCACGTCGCCGAGTCCGACGTTGCTGGCCGTCCCGGAGACGTGGAGTCTCCCCTCCTCCGTCTCGTAGTCGAGGCCGGTGAGTTCGATGCGGCCGGGGTTGGCCGAGTAGTTCAGGCGCGTCGTCGCCTCGCCGGTTCGTCCGCCGGTCTCGTAGCGGACGCGGACGTCCATCGGTCCCGACTCGACGTTCGAGACGTTGACGCGGGCCGTCCGCGTCTCGTCGGGGGCGACGTCGGCCACGGGGCGGCGGAACAGCACGCTCCCGTCGCGGGCGAGTTCGACGACGGCGTCTTCGAGGGGGGCGTTCCCGAGGTTGGAGACGTCGACGGCCACGTCGGGGTCGGCCCCGTCGCCGACGACGCTCGCGTCGAGTTGGACGCTCTCGCGGAGCGGGTCGGCCTCCAGCGTCACCGACTCGGTGACGGTCCGCGCGCTTCCGGAGGTCGTGGTGTACTGCACCCGCGCCTCCAGTCGAGTCGTCCGCGACCGCGGCGTCACGGAGAAGTTGAACGTCTGCGACCGGTTGGCGGGCAGCGTCGCCAGGACGCGCGTGTCGTCTCTGATACCGGCGTCGCCGGAGAGGGAGACGCGAACGTTCCGGACGGCGGCGTCCTCCCCGTTGGCGGCCGTCACCTGCACCGTCCCCTCCGTACCGACGACGGCGTCCTCGGCGGAGATACCGACCTGCGGGCCGCCCTCGCGGACGGTGACGACGACGGGGTACTGCAGGCGGACCACCTCGTCGCTCGGGTTCCGCCCGACGACGTAGACGCGGAGTTCGCGCGTGCCGGGCGAGTCGAACGACGCCGTCAGGGGGACGGTGACGTCGGACCCCGGCGGGAGCGTCCCGATGTCCTCGACGCGGGCGACGTCGTCCGTCGACCCGCGCTGTCGGACGTAGACGTCCGTTATCTCGAACCCGCCGCCGCTCTGCTGGCTGTTTTGAATCGTCGTCCGGACGGTGAACTGTTCGCCGGGCGCCGGTTGCTCGGGCGACACCGTGGCGTTCGCGATGAACGCCGTCGTCGTCTGGGCGTCGGCGAGACCGACCCCGGCGAGCGACGACAGCACCACGAGGAGGGCGAAGACGGCTGCTCGGCTCATGTAATCTGGATAAAGAGAACGACGGGGGAGGTAAAAAACTGCCGCGAGGAGCGTCCCGCCGTCCGGTGATATCGGGCGTGACAGCGAACCGGGCGGTCGCCCGGTTCGAGAGCGCGGGCGAATCCGCCGAACGGGCGCGAGTTTTTATACGAACACGGACCCAGAAGCGTACGAATGCACGTCCGGGACCTGCCGCTCCCCGGCCCGGTACAGGAGCACTACGAGTCCGAGGGTATCGAGGAGTTGTACCCCCCGCAGGCCGCCGCCGTCGAGGCCGGCGTGACCGAGGGCGAACGCCTCGTCGCCGCCATCCCCACCGCCTCGGGGAAGACCTTCATCGCGGAACTCGCCATGCTCACGGCCGGCGGACCCGCCCTGTACATCGTTCCGCTCCGCGCCCTCGCGCGCGAGAAGTACGAGACGTTCTCCGACCTGCCCGGCGTGAGCGTGGGCATCTCGACGGGAGACTTCGACGCGACCGACGAGGACCTCGTGAATAACGACGTCGTCGTCGCCACCGCCGAGAAGGTGGACTCGGCCATCCGCACGGGCGCCTCGTGGGTCGAGTCGCTCGCCTGCGTCGTCGTCGACGAGGTGCACCTCCTCGGCTCGGACGGCCGCGGCCCGACGCTCGAAGTGACGCTGGCGACGCTTCAGCGGCGCGCACCGGGCGTCCAAATCGTCGCGCTCTCGGCGACGGTCGACAACCCGGAGGACATCGCCGACTGGCTAGATGCCGACCTCGTGGAGACGACGTGGCGGCCCGTCTCGCTCCGCACCGGCGTCTACGCCGACGGCGACGTGGCGTTCGACGACGACTCGACGCTCGCCGTCGACGTCGAACCGCCGGGACCGGACGGGGACGGCGCGACGGAGGCGACGGCGGCCCTCGTCGCCGACGCCGTCGAGAACGGCGGGCAGTGTCTCGCGTTCGTCCGCTCCCGCCGCGAGGCCGAGTCGCTGGCGCGCCGACTGGCGATGGAACCGCTGGCTGACTGCCCGGACCTCGCCGACGCCGTCTCGGAACTCGGGCGGACCGAGACGGGGACGCGCCTCGCGGACGCCGTCGAGTCGGGCGTCGCGTTCCACCACGCGGGCGTCCGGAGCGGCCACCGCGCCCTCGTCGAGAACGCGTTCCGCGAGAAGGAACTGAAGGTCATCTGCGCGACGCCGACGCTCGCGGCGGGCGTGAACGTCCCCGCGCGCCGCGTCGTCGTCCGCGACCTGAAGCGCTACACCGGCGAGGAGATGGCGTGGCTCCCCGTCCTCGAAGTCCACCAGATGTGCGGCCGGGCGGGCCGCCCGCACCTCGACCCGTACGGCGAGGCCGTCCTCCTCGCGGAGGGCGACGACGACGCCGCGGTCGAGGAACTGTGGGACCGCTACGTCACCGCCGGCCCCGAGGCCGTCGAGTCGAAACTCGCCGCGCGCGACGCCCTGCGGACGCACGTGCTGAGCGTCGTCGCCTCGGGGTTCGCCGACTCGCAGGCGAGCGTCCTCGACCTCCTCGACGCGACGTTCTTCGCCCACCAGTCGCCGGATGTGGACCTCTCGCGCCTCGTCGCGAGCGTCGTCGACGACTTGGTCGAGATGGGGATGCTGACCGCGGGCGGGGGCGGGAAAGGTGATTCGGCTGGCGCGCTGGCGGCGACGGAACTCGGCGGCGTCGTCTCCCGGCAGTACGTCACCCCGGAGACGGGCGCGCGACTGGTCGAGGGGGTGCGGGCGGCGGCGGGGATGGACCCCGAGAACGTCACCGCGCTGACGGCCCTCGAAATCGTCTGCGACACGCCCGACATGCACGGGACGTACCTCGGCAACCGGGAGCGCGCGGCGATGTACCGCTTCGCCAGCGGCCACGCCGCGGAGTTCACGACGGCGATGAACGACACCGACGACTTCGAGGAGTGGCTCTGCGCGGTGAAACTCGCGCGCATCGTCCGCGAGTGGACCGAGGGGGAGTCCGTCGAGACCATCGTGGAGAACTACCGCATCGGGCCGGGCGACTTGGAGGCGCGCCTCGAACGCGTCGAGTGGTTGCTCGGCGCCGCGGACGCCGTCGCCGCCGTCGTGGACGCGGACCTGCCGGTGTTCCGCGAGGTGCGCGAGCGACTCTGAGGCGACTGGACGCGAGAACGCCGCAGTGCGAGCCGCTACTTCGACGGTTCGGCGCCCGACGCGGCGTCGTCGGCGTCCGCGTTCGTGGCGGCGTTGGCGCTCTTCGCGTTCGTCCCCCTCGACCCGACGAGGCTCCGATAGCCGGCGACGGCGGCGGCGACGACGACGGCGCCGGAGGTGTTCACCGCGAGGTCTATCAGCGTGTCCTCGACGTAGAAGCCGGCCGACCAGCCGTACCAGAAGTCCTTGAACACGAACTCGTACACCTCGAATCCGGCGCCGATGGCGAAGACGGACGGAATCAGCCACAGCGGAGACCGGACCGCCGCCGCGGTCCGGCGGTGGGTCAGCGCCAGGAGGACGGCGACGCCGAACCCGCCCATCGCGTGCGTGAGGAGGTCCCACCACGGCACCGCCGTGTAGACGCCGTACCGGAGGCCGCCGAAGTGGAGCGCCGAGACGAGGACGGCCCACAGCGCCATCCCCACCCACGCGACGGTCACCCGGTCGCCGCGCGGAAGGTCGACCCGGAGTCGGTGGAGGAGCGTTCGGGGCCACGAGCGAACGTCGCCGGGGAATCCCGGCGTCGCGGCGGCGACGACGACGGCGAGGGCCGCGAGGAGCAGCGACCCGACGCCGACGACGAGTCGCGGGGAGGAGTGAGGCAGCGGGGACATCTCACTGAGACTGAATCTCACATCGGATAAATTTCTTGTGTGTCTCGGTCGCCGACATCCCGGCTTCGGAGAAATTCGCGATCCGCCTCCCGTCGCGCGAATCCCAGAGAATTTGTGCGTAATCGCCGATACGGGGGTATGGCTCACGAACTGGACGACGTCGACCGAGGGATTCTCTACCTCCTCCAAGTGGACGCCAGACACACGACGTCGTAGGACATCGCCGCCAAGGTCGGCGTCTCCGCGAGCACCGTTCGCAACCGCATCGAACGCCTCGAAGACGACGGCGTGCTACGGGGGTATCAGCCCGTGATCGACTACGAGGAGGCGAACTTACCGTTCCACGTCATGTTCGTCATCACCGCGCCCCCGTCCGAACGGGAACGGATCGTCGACCGCCTCATGGACGTCCGAGGCATCATCGACGTCCGCGAGATGCTCACCGGTCGGCGGAACATCCACGCCGAGGTGGTCGGAGAGTCCACGACAGACATCGTCCGCATCACCGACGCCATCCACGAGATGGGCGTCGAGGTCGAAAGCTCGGAGATCATAAAGCGGCGACGGAGCCAACCGTTCAACCACTTCTACTTCTCGGACCCGTTCGACGGCGAGGAGAGCGAGGACGAGAACGAGGGCGGGGAACACGAGGAGCACGGAAGCGAGCGAGAGAGCCGAGAGGACGCCGGCGCGCGCGAGAGCGACGAGGAGGAACAGTCGTGACAGAAATAATTTCTAATCCGACTGCTCTGCTAATTTCGCAGTAATCCCCGTCATCACTGCTAGTATCGTTTGTCAAGTCTGTTTTTACGTGACTGAAGAACCGAATTATTGCGAATCTGTTTAAATGTTTCTGGTATGTCAAGAAACGTATTTGCGTGGCCCCACGTTTTTTTTTAAAGATGCGAGACACTGAGCCGACAGACGCGGCTGTCGACTACAACTCCGAGACGGGGACGTATCGGGGGTACTTCGACCCGGACTCCGAACCGGTGAGCGACGCCGTCGTCAGGGTGTTGTCGAGGATTTCCGAGCGCGAACCGGAGGACCTGCGACCGGTAGACGACATCGTCGACCCGATAGTGTTGGACGCGTTGGTCCGCGAGCGACGGGGGGAGTTCCAGTTTCGGTTCGAACACGAGGGGTACGCCGTCCTCGTGACGAGCGGGGGCGAACTCCTCGTCTGGTCGGGCACCGTCCCGCTCGGAGGGGAGATACTGACCGACGCCCAGTTCCGAAGCGCCCTCGATCAGATCGTCCGCGAGGCCGAGGAGAACGGTATCGGCGTCGAGGGAGGGTGGGAGACGTCGGCGGCGGACGAGGGCTCGGTGTGGGACGTCGAGATTCTGGAAGTCAGGCGGTCGGACTGACCGTCGCGCCGGGTCTGGTTCTTCGGGGGTGGGAATCGGCGTCTGCTTATATACTGTCGCCTGTCGCTTGTCCAACCGTAAGGTGAACTAAGATGGCAGCGACGACACAGACGGGGACGACCAACACGTTCGAGAGCACGGTGGCGGGTGTGACCGTCAGGGGGCGGGCCCATCCGCTCAGCGCGTGGTTCGTCCTCGCGCTTCGCCTCATGATGGGTATCGCCTTCGCCTACTCGGGTATCGCGAAGATTATCGACGGCTTCGACGCGACGGGTTACCTCGCGAACGCGACGGTGGCCAACGGGTCGCCCGCGGCGGGTCTGTTCGTCGCCATGGCCGGCAACGAGGCGTTCATGGCGTTCGTGAACGTCGCCGTCCCGTGGGGCGAACTCGCCATCGGACTGGCACTCATCGTCGGCCTCCTGACCCGCTTCGCGGCGTTCTGGGGCGCGGTGATGATGTTCCTGTTCTACCTCGGCAACTGGGAGGTCGGACACGGCCTCATCAACGGCGACTTCGCCTACATGCTGGTGTTCCTCGCCGTCGCCGCCTTCGGCGCGGGTCGCATCCTCGGCCTCGACGCCCTCGTCGAGCGCTACGATGTGGACGGACGGCCCCTCACCGAGAAGTACCCCGTCCTCGACTACGTTCTGGGGTGAACTCCTAAAACGCGAGCGTTCTCTTCTCTCCGGTCGCGCGTCCCGAGGGTCGCGGAACCGGAGTCCGTCTCCGTCACTCGACGTACAGCGAGTAGGTGATGATGGCGAACCCGACGAGGGTGATGACCGAGTCGACGAGCAGGCCGACGACGAGGTCCGTCTGGAGGAGCACGTCGAGGACGCCCGCGACGATGGCGCCGAACGTGACGACGCCGAAGCCGATGGCGAGCGCCCGCAGCGACGGCTCGCCGGTCCGGCGGTACGCCTTGAAACTGAAGTAGGTGATGAGCCCGCCGAGAACGAGGATACCCGTCTGGACGACGATGACCGCCGTGGCCAGCAGGGGCGCGTCGGAGAAGTGGGTCACTTCGTCTCCCTCCTGACGGCCGACCAGATGTCGGCGAGCTGCTGGTCGGGGGACTGGTCGGGTTGGACCACCTCGACGTCGAGCTTCCGGTCCTCGGTGAGTTCGATGCGCACCTCGTCGAACGTCACCTCGTACGTCGTCGTGTGGTGGCCGTCGGCGCGCACCTCCGTCCCTTCGGTCAGCAAGTCGGCCTCGGTGAGGAGGTCCAACTTGCGGTACGTCGTCGAGAGCGGTATCTCGCACTCGTCGGATAGTTCGCTTGCCGTCATAGGTTCTGCTAGTGCTCTGATGATGGCTCGGGCGTCCGCGTCGTCTAAGGCGTCGAGGACGGAGAGGAGTTCCCCCGACTCCTCGGCGGACCGGTCGCGTGCCATTGGCCGCACTCGTCCGCGCGAGACAATAATCCTCGCGGATACCGCCCCCGGTTCGCGCGCCGAACCCCGGCGCGGCGCGTCGACTCGACGACCGGGTCGCGGGCATCCGACAGACGCCGAGTCGGCCCGCGGCGAAGCCGAGGCCGGGGGTGGGGTCGTTCCCCCGCCTCACTCCGCGCGGCGGTACGTGGCCGTCAGCGTCGTCCGCTCGAGGAGTGCGTCGTCTATCGCGCGCGAGACCTTCTCGTGTCTGGCGCCGGGGTGCAGGTCGAGCGTGCGGTCCAGCGCGTACGCGGTGATTCGGTACTCGTGCGGGTCGTCGCCCCGCGACGGACACGCGGCGAAGTATCCGAGCGTGCCGCCGTCGTTTCGTCCCTGCCGCGCCCCGCCGAGGGCGATTTCCTCTTTGGGCACTCCGGCCGGAATCTCTGTCGTGTCGGCGGGGACGTTCCACAGGAGCCAGTGGACGAACGGCTTCTGTCCGGGCGCGTCGGGGTCGTCGACGACGAGGGCGAGCGATTTCGTCCCCTCGGGGACGCCCGCGACGGAGAGCGGCGGCGACTCGCCGGCCCCGTCGCAGGTGTGTCGGGCCGGCAGCGTCTCGCCGCGCTCGAACGCCGGGGAGGCGACCGTCAGCCCCGCGACGTTCGACAGTTGGCGCTCGCTTCCCCCATCGGTGACGACTTCGCGTCCCCCCTCAGGGACGGTCCTACGGTCCATACCGGCGACACGTCTCCCAACACGAAAGTGTTTGCCACCGGATAGTTGTCAACCGTCCGTTCTCTCCGCCCGTTCGATACGTCCGCCGTCCGGGACGGAATCGGTGTCCGGAGGTCGACACGCGGGTCGACGGAAGCTATCGCTCCTCGGACGGTTCGTACGCGCCGGCCCGTCGCAACGCCCCCGCCTCGCGGAGGACGCGGGGCGTCCGACAGACGCCGGGGGCGCCCGTCGCCTGCGGGACGGCGCAGTTGTTGCAGTTCTCGCAGACCGCCTCCGCGTCCCCCTCGCCGTCCGCACCGTCCGCGCCGAGCAGTCGGGCCGGCAGTCGCGGTTCGGCGTAGAAGGGGCGGCCCATCCCGACGGCGTCGCAGGCGCCGCCGAGCAGTCGGTCCGTCTCCGCCCGGCCGCGGATTCCCCCCTCGCAGAGCACCGGCACGTCGACGGCGCGGCGGACGCGGCGGCACAGGTCGGCGTTCCACGCCGGTTCGAAGTCGTACGCCTTCGATTCGAGCCAGTTGCCGAACGCGACGAGGCGGGCGCGGAGTCGCCCGCCGAACGCCGCCTCGTAGCCCGCGCGGTACCGGTCGTCGGACCACGCGCGCGCCGGATACTCCCCCCTGACGACGCTGGCGTCCCAGAACACCGAGGCGGTCACCGGGACGACGGCGTCGTAGCCGTAGTCGGCGAGGCGGGCGCAGATTCCGACGGCGTCGTCGGCCGAGAGGCGCCTGCGGACGACGGGCGGGGCGGCCGTCTCGGCGGGTACCTTCGTCATCAGGGGCACGTCGCCCGCGCGCGAGCGAACCTCGTCGTGGACGAGTTCGAGGAACCGGACGCCGTCGGCGAACTCGTCTCTCCTGCGATTGTAGAACGGCGAGAGGAACTGCTGGAGGATGCCCATGTTCGCCCCCGCGAGGTGAATCACGTCGTACCCGGCGTCGACGCACCGCCGCGCCGCGCGCCCGAAATCCGCGGCCAGTTCGTACGCGTCGTCGGTGGAGAGGACGCGCGCGTCGTACTCCAGAAACCCCGTCGCGGCCATCGCGCGGAGGAGGCGCGGCGGTTCGGAGACGGCGAGTTGTCCGAGGTCCGGGTTGCGCTCTCGAAACCCGGCGTGCCACGTCTCCATGCTCCGCAGGCCGCCGTGTTCGAGTTGGACCGCTATCCTCGCGCCGTGGTCGTGTATCGCGTCGGTGAGCCTCGACAACCCCGCGACGAACCCGTCGTCGTGGACGCGGGTCATCCCCGGCGCGGCGCACCCGCCCTCTCCGCGGACGATAGTCGCCCCCTGACAGATCAGCCCCGCCCCCGCCGCGGCCGCGGGTTCCAACTCGGCGACGAGTCGACTCACGGCGTCGGGACCGTTCCCCGCGCACTCCAACAGCGGTGCGCGGTAGAGACGGTTCGGAACCGTCACGTCGCCGATTCTGAGGGGGTCGTCGAGCCGAGTCATACTTGCGTCTCGGCGGCGGCGACCAAAGAGACGGCGGACGGGGCGGTCGGACGAGACGACGCGCCGCGTCGAACCGGTCGGATAGCGTGAAGATTCAAGCCCCGGCGCGACGACGACGCTCCAATGAGCGACCCGAAGCCGTTCCGGTACGACACCGAGGTGCCGCCGGGCGAGAAGCGCCACCTCCGGTACGAGATAAGCGAGACGTACCTCGGCGACCCCGTCGAGGTGCCGGTGACGGTCGTCAACGGCGAACGCGGCGGGCCGACGGTGTTCATGACCGCCGCCCTCCACGGCGACGAACTGAACGGCGTGAAAGTGCTGCAGGAGGTGGCCGCGCGCTACGACCCCGCGACGCTCCACGGCACTCTCGTCTGCATCCACGTCGCCAACGTGCCCGGCTACCTCGCCCAGCAGCGCTACCTCCCCATCTACGACCTCGACCTCAACCGCTCGTTCCCGGGGCGGAACTCCGCGAACACGGCCGAGCGGATGGCCAACCAGATATACGAGCGGTTCATCAAGCCGTGCGACGTCGGCGTCGACTTCCACACGTCGACGCGCAACCGGACGACGATGTACCACGTCCGCGCGGACGTGGCGAAACCCGAGGTGAACCGCCTCGCGCGGTCGTTCGGGTCGAACCTCATCCTCTCGGGGGAGGCGGACCCGGGGTCGCTGCGGACCGTGGCGACGCGCGACGGCATCCCGACTATCACCGTCGAGATGGGTCGGGCGCACCGCTTCCAACTTCCGCTCGTCGAACGGGCCTTGGAGGGCGTCGAGAGCGTCCTCGCCGAGTACGGACTGCTCCCCGGCCGACCGGTCGCGTGGCCGGGGTGGACTCGAATCGTCGAGAACGCCTCGGACAAGGCGTGGCTTCGGGCCGACACGGGCGGACTCGTGGAGATGCAGTACGGCGAGGTGCCCCTCGTCTACGAGGGCGACACCATCTGCACCGTCTCGGACCACTTCAAGAAGCGCGAGAGTCGCGTCGCGGCCCCCTTCACGGGCCTCGTCATCGGCGTCCTCCAGAATCCGGTGGCCGCGCCGGGCCACCCGCTGTGTCACCTCGTGAGCGTCGACGAGGGGACGCTCGCGGAGATAGAGCGGGAGATAGCGGCCGGGGAGTTCTCCGAACGACCGTGGTCCTGAGACTCGTTTCGTCGAGTGGAATCGAGCGCGGCGTTCGGAGCGAACGACCGTGGTCCTGAGGCTCGCTCCGTCGAGTCGACTTACGCCGAGAGCGACCGGCGGAGGAACGCCAGCGTCTCCGACCACGCCGACGCCGAGGCGCGCGCGTTCGCCGCCGGCGTCCCGCCGTAGGCGTTGTAGCGGTCCCGCGAGATACCGGGCGTCGGCAGGTACGGGAGACGGAGGTAGTGGCCGGCGCCCTCGTGTCGGTCGTGTCGATACTCGTGCGCGTAGTCCGCGGCGTCGAGGCGCTCTCTCGCCCGTTCGCAGAACGCCGTCGACGGCCACCGACGGTCGTCCGTCGCCGAGACCAGATACACCGGCGCGTCCGCCTCCTCGACGGCGATAGCGGCCGCGTCCAGTTCGGCATCGGTCGCCCCCGCCAGCGCGGGTTCGTAGTACGGGAGGGCGGGCGTCGGCGGGGGTCCGGGGTCCGCCTCGGCGAGTTCGAGGTACGGGACCGGGTCGCCGCCGACGGACCACGCCGAGGTGCCCGCGGGCGCGCGGCCGTGACCTAGCCCCTCCCAAACCAGTCCGCTCGGCACCCACCCGACGACGGCGCCGACGGCGTCGCTCCGACTCGCCGCGAGGAGCGCCAGCGACCCGCCGCGGGAGAACCCGAACAGGCCGACCGTCGGTCCGGCCACCCGGTCGCGTTCGAGGAGCCACGATATCGCCCGTTCGACGTACTCCACCGGCACCTCCGCCAGCGTGTCCGGTATCGGGTCGGGGGCGCCGAAATACTGCAGCGTCAGCGTCGCGATGCCGCGCGAGGCCAGCAGTCGGCCCGTCGCGAGGTGCGGCCGGCCGCCGGCGCCGTGGAGGTGGACGACGGCCGGGACGGAGTCGTCGCCCGGCGGCACGAAGAACCGCCCGACGAGGCCGACGCCGAGGGAGTGGGACTCGATTTCGGGCTCGAACAGCAGGCGCGTCGTCGTCGCCTCCGCGAGCGTCTCCCCGCCGCGTTCGACGGCGAGCGTCACGTCGTACGCCCCTTCCGGCGGTGTGAACCGCGCGCCGGGCGGGAGCGGACCGTCGGGCGCGTCCGCCGGCCGCATCGACCAGAAGGGACCCATCGCGTCCGCGCGGTCGTAAGTGCCACCGAGGGGCGTCCGCTCCGGAACCGCGAGGACCCCGTCCTCGTCGGCCTCGAACGCCGCGCGCGAGACCCACTCCGCGCCGTCGCGGGACCGGGCGGTCGCGCGGAGCGTCACCGGCGCACCGGGTTCGAGGTTCTCGGCGACGACGCGGACCGGTTCGTCCGTCAGCGCCGCGGAAGGGACGGAGAGGGCGGGGACGGAGAGGGCGGGGTCGGAGTCGGGGCCGGGGTCGGGTCCACCCGCGGCGCATCCCGAGAGCGAGGCGAGGCCGAGGCTCCCGACCGCTCGGAGGCAGGCGCGCCTGTCGAAGGCGGGACCGACGACCATCCCCTCTCAGTTGACGACCGCCTCACAAAAGCGTGGCTCGGGATGCGTCACTCCCCGTTCCCGCCGTCCGCCACTTGTCCGTGCGTGTGGTGGTAGAACCGGACGTGCGGTCGCCCGTCGACGGCGACGGGGTCGAAACATATCCGTCGGTAGGCGTCGTTGTCGAGGAGGTTCACCATCAGTCCGGCGTCGTGCTCTGAGACGGAGTCGTAGGCGACGCCGCAGACGGGGCACGTCGGCGGCGCGTCGTCCGGAACGCGCATCGGCGGATGGAGGGGCCGGAGGCGCAAAAACGGTTCAGTCGCGGTCGTCGATTCGCGCCGTCAGTCCCCCGCCGCGGCGCCGCCCGCCCCCGCCCCGCTGACCTCGCGGGCGACGCGTTCGACCGTCTCGTACTCCGACTCGTCGTAGGCGACGAACCGCACGTCGTCGAGCGACGACGGCTCGTAGGCGTGGATGACCTCGCAGATGATGCGCGCCCCCTCTTCGAGGTCGAACCCGGCGACGCCGCACCCGAGCGCCGGGATGACGAGCGACTCGCAGCCGAGTTCGTCGGCGCGCTTCAAGGCGTTCCGCGTCGCGTCGCGGATGCTGTCGACCGTCGCCCGCCCGTCGCCGTAGTGCGGCATCGCGGCGGCGTGGACGACCCACCGAGCGTCGAGTTCGAAGGCCTCCGTGACGGCCACCGCGCCGAGGTCGATGGGTCCCTGGGACGTCGCCGCGGCGTCGAGACCCCGCCCGGCCCGCCGCTTCAACGCGCCCGCGACTCCCGAACCCATCTGTAGGCTCGTGCCGGCGGCGTTGACGAGGGCGTCGGCGGACCGCTGTGCGATGTCTCCTTGGACGACGCGAAACTCCATACCGACGGTTTGCGAGCGACACTCAAGTCCGCTGTGGCCGACGGGCGGGTCGGCGCTCGGAGGGAACAGTCGAGAGACGGTCGACGGGGAGGGGCGGAACGCGCAAGTGCGCGCGGTCCTCAGCCCCGGACAGATGGTCGCAGGAGACTCCGCGTTCCCGCCCTCGCTCCCGCTCCCGAACCTGGACGGACTGCTGCGGATGCGCTGGCGCGACGCCCTGTTCGCCCACTGGCCCGTCGCCCCCGAGACGGTCGCGGCCCGCCTCCCGAACGGACTGGATGTCGCCACCTTCGACGGACGGGCGTGGCTGGGCGTCGTCGCCTTCGCCATGGAGGACATCCGACCCAAAGGGGCGCCGTTCGGCCTCTCCTTTCCCGAACTGAACCTCCGGACGTACGTCCGGCGGCCGGGGGAGGACGGCCACGCGGTGTACTTCTTCAACCTCGACGCGGACGATTGGCTCGGCGTCCCCGTCGCCCGCCGCCTCTACGCGCTCCCGTACTACCGCGCCGACATGCGCGTCCGGCGCCGAGGGGAAGAAATCGAGTTCGCCAGCCACCGCACGCATCGGGGGGCGCCGGCCGCGCACTTCGACGCGACGTACCGACCGACCGGCGAGGCGTTCGCGGCCGAACCGGGGACGCTCGAACACTTCCTGACCGAGAACTACCGCTTCTACGCGTCCGGCCGGACGCTCGTCTACGGCGACATCGCGCACGACCCGTGGCCGCTCCGCGAGGCCGACGCCGAGTTCCGGACGAACACGCTGTTCGCCGCCAACGGCTTCGAGCGACCCGACGCGGACCCCCTCCTGCACCACTCGTCGGGCGCGGACGTCACCGCCGGGAGAGTCCACCTCGCGCGCGACTGAGGCCGGGCGCTCCTCGCGCGACCGGTCGAAAGAAGGAAGAACGCGGTCGGTCCGCGTTTCGCGTTCGTCTTCGCCTCCGCGTCGCCGTGCCCGAACTGCGCCGGCGCGGCGTCAGTCCTGTCCCGTCTCGACGTCTATCTCCTCGAACGTCACCTCGACCGTCTCGCCGTAGCGGTCGCCGTTCTGCTCGTCGTGGCGGTGGAACTCCGGCGGTTCGACGGTCACGTGCATGTCGTACGTTCCGCCCTCGGGCACCTCGACGTTGGAACCGTAGTGGTAGACGCCGGGGTGCCAGAGGAAGTCGAGTTCGAAGGGGCCGTACTCCTCGCCGTCACCAGACTGCGTCTGGTTGCCCGCCGAACTCTGTTCGGCGACGTCGCGTTCGAGCGTCGCGGACACGTCGCAGTAGGGGACGAACCGCTTGTCGCCGCGGTCGGCGACGACGACTTCGAGGTGGCAGTTCTCGTCGTCGGGTTCGTCGAGTTCGAACTCCCCTTCGCCCGCGAGCGTGTACATCGGTTCGGCTTCTTCCTGCGCGTAGCCGAGAATGTAGTCGCCCGCCTCGGTCGTGCCGCCGTCGTTGGCGACGGTGTTGGCCATGTAGGAGACCGACGTCTGGTAGGCTTCGCCCTCCGTGCGAGACTGCTGAATCTGGTTCAGGTCGACTTCGTCGCTCGGCTGCTTTTCGGGGTTGTCAGGCACGCTTCACGTTTGTGCGCGACTCACGTAGTACCTAACGGCCGTCTGCGCATCACAGAGCCGCTGAGCGTGCCGTTCGTGCGGCACTCCGTGTCGTTCTACCACACACCAAACGGGCCGACTCGAATCACCGGCGTTCAAGCGGCGAGAGGCGAACGCGACGACATGGTACTCGACACCGCGATGGTCACGCTGCACGTCCTCACCGGCGCGCTCTGGGTGGGAAGCGTCGTCTTCGTCGCCGGGGCGGTGCTCCCCGCCGCTCTCGACGGGTCGCTGGACGCCGGACCGCTGGAGACGCTGGCCGACAGACTCGTCTACGGGTCCCGCGCCGCGTCGGTGGTGATGTTCCTCACCGGCGGCCACCTCGCCGGGACGCGCTACACCTTCGAACTGCTCGCTGGGTCCGGCCGCGGCCACCTCGTCCTCGCCATGCTCGTCCTCTGGGTGGCGCTCGCCGCCCTCGTGGAGATAGGTCGGAGCCGACTCGTCGCCGGACTCCGGGAGAAGCGCGTCCGGACGCCCGTCCGGGAGAGCATCACCGTCTTCCGCGCGGCGGCCGTCGTCGGGGTGCTCCTCCTCGTCGACGGCGGCCTCCTCGCCGCCGGATTCGTCCCCTACTAATTTCGCCTCGCAACTACGTAGACTCCATAGACGTATGTGACGAATATATATTACGTCCGGTAGTTTCATCTGCCGAGCGGTCGGACCGACAGACGAGATGCGAGGAGACGACTCCAGCGACGCTGACGCCCCGTTGACCATCGAACTCGGCGCGGACGGCGGAATCGTCATCCGTCGAACCACCGCGCTGGGAACGTTCTCGCGGGCCGTCGAGCGATGAGTCGGTCGGACGGCGATGGGACGCCGTTCGTCGACGCGCACCTCGGCGACGCCGCCTCGATAGTCCGACGCGAGCGGCGGCGCTGCACGGACGAACGGACGGCGTTCCGGGCGTTCCGCTCGGCCGTCGCGGACGTTCGACCGACCGCGCCGACGGGGCGCGCGGGCGGTCCGCCGACGGCCGAGGCGCTCTCGCGAACCGGGCAGTCGGCCTCGCTGACCGCCGTCCGGCGGGAGTACCGGCGGACCGTGATGGCGGTTCCGCACTACGAGGCGGAGTACGGCGACGAGTACGCCGACAGCGTCGCCGCCGAGTTCGGGGAGGCCGTCGCCGCCGGTCTGACCGGCGACGGGACGCTGACCCCGCCGCTCCGGGCGGCGGTCGTCGAGGGGGCGACGGCCTCGATGCGCGAACGCGGGGAGTTCGTCTCCCTGCTGGACGCCGAGTCGTCGTCGCTGGCGGCGGCCGGCGCGGCCGTCGACGACGCCGTGGACCGCCTCCGGGCGCTGGACGACCGGCCGCTCTCGGAGCGGTCGTTCGCGGACCTCGCCCGACTCCGCGCGGCCGTCGTCGACGTGCGGGACGGCCTGGACGAGGCGGCCGCGCGCCGGCAGGAGACGATACGGTCGCACGGACGGGGCCTCTCGGACCGGGCGCCGAGCGTCGAGACGTACCTCTACGCCGACCTGCCGGTCGACCACCCCGCGCTGGACGCCCTCGCGAGCGCCCGGTCGCTCGTCGAGACGGCGCTGGTTCGCGTCGACCGGCGGTCGGTGGCGACGCTCTGAGACGACCGGGGGGGCCCGCGGTTCGGCGCCGACGGCCCGCCGGCGTCTCGCCACAGATATTTAGCACGAGCACGGAACGCCACCTAGCATGAGTCCGACAGCCTCCGCCGCGGCGTCGCCTCCGTCCACCGCTCTCCGCTTCGCTCGCCGCCCCCGACGATGAACCGGCTCGACCCGCGCGTACAACTGCTCTGGGTCGCCAGCGCGGCCGTCTCGGCGCTCGTCGTCGGCGGGGTGCTGTTCGCCGTCGTCGCGTTCCTCTCGCCGCCGTTCCTCCCCTCGTGGACGCCGTACGCGGCGGCCGCCCTCGTGTTCCTCCTCGGCGCCGCCACCGCCGTCGCGCGCTACCGCTCGTGGGGGTACGAGGTGCGGGAGGACTCGCTGTACCTCGAACGCGGCGTGTTCACCCGCGTGCGAACCGTCGTCCCGTTCGTCCGCATCCAGCACGTCGACTCCTCGCGCGGGCCGATAGAGCGCGTCGTCGGACTGGCGAGCACCGTCGTCTACACCGCCGGGTCGCGCGGCGCCGACGTGTCGGTGCCGGGCCTCACCGCCGACGGCGCCGACGAACTGCGCGAGCGACTGAAGCGCCTCGCAATCCGCTCGGAGGGCGACGACGCGGTCTGATGGCCGCTCGACGCCTCTCACCGCTGTCGGTTCCCTACCGCGTGCTCCAGCGCGGCGGGAGCATCGTCGCCGCCCTCGCATTTATGCTCGCCACGGGCGGGTTCAGCCTCCCGTTCGCCGGCCTCGCCGGTCCCCTCGTCCTCGTCGGACTGGCCAGCCTCGCGGCCGCCGTCTTCGTCGGCTACGAGTACGCCTACTTCCGGCGGTTCGCCTACGAACTCACCGCCGACACCTTCGACATCGAGTCGGGCGTGTTCGCCCGCCGGAACCGCGAGATTCCGCTCAGGAGGATACAGAACGTCGACATCTCCCGAAACGTGGTCCAGCGCGCCGTGGGCATCGCCGCCGTCTCCTTCGAGACGGCCGGCGGCGGCGACACGGAGGCCAGCCTGCGGTTCGTCTCCTTCGAGGAGGCCAAGCGGCTCCAGCGCGAACTGGGGCGGCTGAAACGCGGGGCGTCGGCCGACGCCGACGGCGAGTCGAGCGAACCGGACGCGCGGGTGCTCTTCGAACTCGACCGGCGGGAACTCGCCATCCTCGGGGCGCTCTCGTTCGACTTCCGCGTGCCCGGCGTCCTGTTCGTGTTCTTCTCGGGGGCGCTCACGTTCGTCACCTCCTTCCTCCCCGAGGGGCTGGGTCCGCTCCTCGTCGTCGTCGGCGTGTTCGTCCTCCTCCTCCTCGGGGTGCTGGCGTCGTGGGTGGCCGGCGCCGCCGTCGCGGTGGTGAACTACTACGACTTCCGCCTCGTGCGCTCGGCCGACGAACTCCAGTACCAGCGCGGCCTGCTCCAGCGCTACGACGGGTCCATCCCGTTCGACAAGGTGCAGACGCTGACGATAGCCGACAACCCGCTGAAGCGCTGGGCGGGCTACGCGACGCTGCTGGTCGAGACGGCGGGCTACGCGCCCGGGCAGGGCGACTCCTCGCGCGGGTCCGAGGCGGCCGTCCCCGTCGCCCGGCGCGAGCGCATCGAACGGCTCGTCGAGGACATCGAACCCGTCGGGACGCCCGAGTTCGAGCGGCCGCCGAAGCGGACGCGCCGGCGCTACTTCGGCCGCTACTGCATCGTCATCGGCGCGGCGGCGGCCGCGCTGTACGGCGCGAACGCCGTCTTCGGGCAGTTTCTCGCGTGGTACGCGCCGCTCGCGCTCCTCCCCGTCGCCGCCGTCGCGGCGCACTACAAGTGGAAGCATCGGGGGTACTGGCTCGGCGAGAACCACGTCGTCACCCGGAACGGCGTGCTGAAGCGCGAGACGAAGGTGGTGCCGTACTACCGCATCCAGACGGTCATCGACACCCGAACGATATTCCAGCGCCGACTCGGACTGGCCTCCGTCACCGTCGACACGGCGGGGTCGCTCTCCATCGGCGGGCAGGACGCCGCGGCCGTCGACATCGACGCCGAGGACGCCGACGCCCTCCGCGGCGAACTGGAGTCGCGGCTCCGAATCGCCGTCGCCGCCCACCGGCGGGGCCGCGTCGGCATGGGCGTCGAGGACGAGGTGGACGTGGCGGAGTCGGTCGAATCCGCCGAGGGCGGTTCGGGGGAGGGGTCGATGGAAGACGGAGACGACGCGGACCCGTTCGTCTGGGGGGAGACGCGGGACGACGCGACGGAGGACGCGCGGCGCGGAGACGACGGGCCGCCGGACGACGCCGGACGCTGACCCGACTTCAGAGCGGGTCGGACACCCCGTGTCGGAATGTCTGGAACTCGACGGTCCGACCGTCGGGGTCCTCGGCGAAGAACTGGTAGATGTCGTACGTCTCGTTCTCGTGCGGGTCCTCCCGCGCCGCGTCGCCGACGCGTTCGCGCATCTCGTCCACCTCGTCCTCGGTGTCGTAGACGAACGTGACGATGCCCTCCGTCTCCGTCTCTTCGGCGTCGCAGAACCCGAAGAGCAGGTTCCCGTGGCGGAGAATCGAACACCCGGGCTGTTCGAGCCACACCGTCGCGTCGACGCGGTCGGTGTAGAACTCGGTCGTCGCCGCTCGGTTCGCCGTCCGGAAGAAGACGATGCCTCCCGCGGTCATGCGCTCTCCTCGCGGCCGTCTGAGAAAGAACTGTCGCGGTCCGGCCGATTGATACCCCGGAGGGACGTGTCGACTGGCATGGACGCACTGGAGAAGATACTCGACGGCAACGACGAACACGTGGCAGACCTCGCAGCGGACCACTTCGAGGGCGTGCGCGACGGACAGGACCCGTCCGTCGTCTCGGTTTCGTGCTCCGACTCCCGCGTCCCCGCGGACGCCGTCTGGAGCGCGAACGTCGACGGCGACCTGTTCACGAGCGTCAACGTCGGCAACCAGGCGTGGGCCGAGGTGGACGGCGAACTCGTCGTCAACGACGCCGTCGGCTACGCCGTCTCGGCGCTGGACGTCGAACTGATAGCCGTGCTCGGCCACACCGGGTGCGGAGCCGTCACGGCCGCCTACGAGGCCGTGACGGGCGACGGAGCGGGGAAGTCGCTCCCGCCCGCGGCCGAGGCGGCCGTCGGTCGACTGAGACCTATCGTCGAGTCCGCGCGCGAGGACGGCGTCTTCGACGGCGAGACGCCGGACGGCGAGGCGGTGAATCGACTCGTCGAGTGCGCGGTACAGACGCAGGTGGAGTTCCTCGTCCAGAACGACGCGGTGCCGGAGGACGTGGCCGTCGCCGGCCTCGTCTACGACTTCCAGCGGGCGTACGGCGACGACGACGGCGCGGCGTACCTCGTCTCACTGGACGGCGAGACTGATTCGGAGGCGCTCCGCGACTCGGTGTCGGAGACGCACCGCGAGAAGGTGGGTTCGATTCGCTGAGGGCGGGAGACGGGGTTACTGGGACCCGGCGGACTCGCGCGCGTCCTCGATGACGTTCGTGAACTCCCGGGCCGTCTCGGTGATGGACTCGAAGTCGCCCGCCTCGATGGCGTCGGCGTCCATGATGGCGCTGCCCGCGCCGACGACGACGGCGCCCGCCTCGATGTAGTCGGCCACGTTGTCGATGTCGATGCCGCCCGTCGGCATCAGCGGAATCTGCGGCAGCGGACCCTTGAGACTGGAGAGGTGGTCCGGACCCATCACCGACGCCGGGAACACCTTCACCATGTCGGCGCCGGCCTCGTAGGCGTTCACCGCCTCCGTCGGCGTGAGGATGCCGGGCGCGACGAGGGTGCCGTACCGATTACAGGTCTCGACGACCTCTCGGCTGTAGTTCGGCCCGACGACGAACTCCGCGCCGTTCATGACGGCGCTGCGGGCCGTCGCGCCGTCGAGCACCGTCCCCGCGCCGACGATGGCCTCCTCCTCGGTGAACGAGGCCGACACCTCGCGGATGAGGTCCATCGCGTCGGGGTTGTCCGCGGTTATCTCGTAGGCCGTGACGCCGCCGTCGTTGAGCGCCTGCGCCACGTCGATGACGGTGTCCGCGTCGGCGCCGCGCATCACCGCGACGACGCCGCTCTCGGTCAGTCGGTTCATGTCCTCGGTGGAGTCGGAGGCGACCATGTCGTCTCGGAGTCCGCCGCGGCGCCTAATAAACACCCGAGACGGGGCGCGGCGGCGCCGCCCTGTCGCTCGCGTCGGAGTATCTGCCCGGTGACACCACGCGGCACGGTCAAATAGGCACGGCGCTTACCTCGGGTTAGCGACCCGCCCGGGCCGCGCACCATGCACGCAGACGCAGACTTCGAGCAGTTGTACCGCGACGTGATTCCGTCCGTCGTCTCCCTGTACGTCGGGCGCCGCGCCCCCGGCGTCGGCGCCGGGTCGGGGTTCGTCTACGACGAGCACCACGTCGTGACGAACGAACACGTCGTCGGAGCGGTCGAGGAGGTGGAACTCCGCTTCGCCGACGGGTCGTGGGCCGTCGGCGAGGTGGTCGGCACGGACGCCTACACCGACCTGGCCGTCGTCGCCGTCGACGGACTCCCCGAGTCCGCAACACCGCTCCCCATCGCCCCAGAGAACCCCCTGCCGGGCCGGCCCGTCGCCGCCCTCGGCAACCCCCTCGGACTCGACGGGTCCATCACCGCCGGCATCGTCTCCGGCGCGAACCGGTCGATGCCCACCTCCGGCGGGTTCTCCATCCCCGACGTGGTGCAGACGGACGCGCCCATCAACCCGGGGAACTCCGGCGGCCCCCTCGTGGCGGTGTACGTCGACGAAGGGGCGGAGGGAGCGGACCCGACGCAGCGTTACGAGGTGGTGGGCGTCAACCGCGCGAAGCAGGGCGACAACATCGGCTTCGCCGTCTCGCCGACCATCCTCAACCAAATCGTCCCGACGCTCATCGCCGTCGGGCGCTACCCGCACTCGTACCTCCGGGCGCGGATGCTCGACGTGACGCCCGCCGTCGCGGAGGCGAACGGTCTGGACGACCCGCGCGGCGTCCTCGTCGTGGAGGTGGCCGAGGGACCGCGCGACGGCGACGCCCTCCGCGGGTGCCGCGACAGGCGGACCGTCCGCGGGCAACGCATCCCCGTCGGCGGCGACGTCGTCGTCGGCGTCGGCGACGAGGAGGTCCGCTCGCACGAGGAACTGATGCGCTATCTCATCACGGAGACGCACCCCGGCGAACCCGTCGACATCGAGGTGATACGCGACGGCAACCCCGAGACGCTCACCGTCGTCCTCGACGAACGCCCGCCCGTCGAGGGGTCCGACGGCTACCGCGTCCGCCGCCGCGGACGCCGTCGCCGCGGCGAACCCGACGGGGGCGACGGGCGCGGCGGCGTCGACATCCCGGTTCGATAAGCGGGCGTCGTCGTCGTTCGAGAGTCGACTGCGCTCTCTCCCTCGCGCCGGCCCCGACGGAGCGTTACCACCTGACGCCGGCGAGACGTAGCTCCGAACGGCGTTTCACTCCTCGTCTATCGACCTTACATTGTTAATTATTCTCGGTGGAGTTAAGCACGCGCGGGCGGAACCGGCCGACCATGACAGATGTCGACGTGCGACGCGTGACCGTTCTCGGCGCGGGCAACATGGGCCACGGCATCGCGGAGGTAGCCGCCGTCGCCGGTTACGACGTGGTGATGCGCGACGTCGAGGAGGAACTGGTCTCGGAGGGGTACGAGAGCATCGAGTGGAGTCTGGAGAAACTGGCCGAGAAGGGGCGACTCGACGAGTCCGTCGCGGACGTTCTCGCGCGCGTCGACACCGCCGTCGAACTCGAATCCGCCGTCGCCGACGCTGACCTCGTCATCGAGGCGGCGCCCGAGCGGATGGATTTGAAAAAGGAGATATTCGCCGAGCTGGACGAGCACGCACCTGAGAACGCCGTTCTCGCGTCGAACACGTCCAGTCTCTCCATCATGGAAATCGCCTCGGCCACCTCGCGGCCCGAGTCGGTGGTCGGGATGCACTTCTTCAACCCGCCGGTGAAGATGGCGCTGGTGGAGGTCATCTACGGCGCGGAGACGACGGAGGAGACGGCCGAGGCCGCCTACGGGTTCGTCGAGTCCCTCGACAAGACGCCAATCTACGTCCGCAAGGACGTCTCCGGGTTCGTCGTCAACACCGTGCTCGGCCCGTACATCGCCGAACCGGCGTGGATGGTTTCGGAAGGAGAAGCGACGGTCCGGGAGGCCGACGCCGCGATGGTCCACCGGCGCGGCTATCCGATGGGACCGTTCGAACTGTCGGACCTCACCGGCATCGACGTGACCCACCACGTCCGCGAGGAGGCGGGGCGGCCGATTCCGCCGGTGATGGCCGAGAAGGTGGAGAACGGCGACCTCGGCCGGAAGACGGGGCGGGGGCACTACGACTACGAGTCGGGCGCGGGGGCGGACTACACCCCCGACGACGTCGGCGAGTTCGACACACTGCGCGTCGAGGCGCGGATGGCCAACGAGGCGGCGCGACTCATCGGCGACGGCGTGGCGACGCCCGAGGAGGTGGACACCGGCGTCCGCCTCGGCCTCGGCTTCCCGGAGGGAATCTGCCGCCGCGCGGACGATATCGGTCTGGACGCGATTCTGAAGAAACTCGAAACCCTGTCCGAGGAGACGGGCGAGGAGCGGTTCGCCCCCGACGATCACCTCGTCGAACTCGTCGAGTCCGGGAAGACAGGACGCGCGGCGGGCGCGGGGTTCTACGACTACGATTCCGGCGGCGAGGGGCCCGGCGACTACCGGTTTCTGAACTACGACCTCTCGGAGGAAGGCCTGCTCGAAATCGAGTTGGACCGCCCCGAACGCATGAACGCGCTGTCGACGGACCTCTTGGAGGAAATCGACGACCTGCTGTCGTCGGTGGACGTCGATTCGGTCCGGTGCGTCACGTTCGAGGGCGCGGGCGACCGGGCGTTCTCCGCCGGCGCCGACATCGAGGGCTTCGCCGACCGGTCGCCGACCGACGCGATGGACGTGACGCCCGCGTTCGAGACGGTCGAGGAGTTCCCGCGGCCGACGCTCGCGAAGATAGAGGGCTACTGCCTCGGCGGCGGCCTCGAACTCGCACTCGCCTGCGACCTCAGAGTCGCCACCGAGGGCTCGGAGTTCGGCGCTCCCGAGATAAACCTTGGACTCATCCCCGGCGGCGGCGGCACGCAGAAACTGCTCCGGATGCTCGGGGAGACGCGCGCGAAGGAACTCGTCTTCCGGGGGAACCGCATCGGCGCCGACCGCGCCGAGGAGTGGGGCCTCGTCAACCGCGCCGTCCCGTCCGCGGAGTCCGACGACGTGGTCGGCGAGTTCGTCGACGACCTGTTGAACGGTCCGCCTCTCGCGCTCGAAGTCGCGAAGAAGGTGATGAACGAGGGCGCCGACGCGAGCCTCGACGCCGCCCTCGCGATGGAGAGTCAGGGGTTCGGCCTCCTGTTCAGCACCGACGACCTGCGCGAGGGGACCGCCGCGTTCCGCGAGAAGCGCGACCCGGAGTTCACCGGCGAGTGACGGAGTCGAGCGGACGGGGGGCGGCTCTCAGTCCGTCCGCGGGATGGCGTACGCGCCGGCCGCGAAGAACAGCGCCGAGAGGGCGGCGAGGACGGCGAGGTTCGTCCACGGGTCGCCCGTCTCCGTCGTCACCGCGCGGACGCCGCGGGCGAAGTAGGTCAGCGGCGAGAGGTTCAGCGCGGGGCGGAACCACGCGGGCAGTAGGTCGGGCGTCACGAACGTCTCCGAGAGAAAGAGGAGGGGCAGGGCGATGGCGTTCGACGCGGCGATGACGCCGTCCTGCGAGTCGGCGACGCGGCCGATGATAGCTCCGAGGCCGCAGAACAGCGTGACGCCGAGGGCGACGAACAGCACGATGGAGAGCGTCGCGGGTCGGAGGGGGAGCGACACGCCCGTCACGACGACGGTGAGGACGAGCAGCGCCAGCGCCGCCAGTCCGATGACGACGACGTTGACGAGCGTCTGACCGAGCAGCCACTCCGACCGAGAGAGCGGCGTCGTCGCCAGTTTCTCGAAGCGGTTCCCCTCGCGGTGCCGGGCGATGGTCGACCCGACGCGCGACAGCGGCGTGAACAGGACGACGACGGCGAGGTAGCCCGGCACGTAGTAGGCGGGGTCCTCCGCGAACAGGCCGCCGCCGGTCGGTTGCGTCTGCACCAAGGCGCCGAAGATGAGCACGATGATGACCGGGAAGAAGAACGTGAAGAACACCGCCGTGCGCCGCCGCAGGAACGAGTGCCACGAGGCGGTGAACTCCGCGCGGATGCGACCGAGCGAACTCACCGGCCGTCACCTCCGTCCTCGTCTCCGCCCGCGGTTCCGCCGTCGGCCGCCACCGCGTCGGCGACGGTCGATTGCCCCTCGAAGGACTCGCCCGTGAGCGTCAGGTAGACGTCTTCGAGGTCCGGTTGCGTCCACGTCAGCGTGCCGTAGGCGACGCCCGCGTCGTCGAGTTCGCGGACGGCGTCGCCGATGTCGCGCGGGGTCAACCCCTCGAAGACGAGGCGGCCGCCCCGGGCATCGACGCGGAAACCGCTGTCGAAGGACCCCGCCACCGTCTCCGGCGGCGCCTCCGTCTCGACTTCGAGTCGGCTGTCGCCGCCGTGCGCGGCGACGAGTTCGCCGGGCGAGCCGACGGCGACGAGTTCGCCCGCGTTCAGCAGGCCGACCCGGTCGGCGAGGCGTTCGACCTCCGGCATCGAGTGGCTGGTCAGGAACACCGTCGTCCCCCCCGCGGCGAGGCCGTCGAGGAGGTCCCACAGGTCGCGCCGGCCCGCCGGGTCGATGCCCGTCGTCGGTTCGTCGAGGAAGAGCACGTCGGGGTCGTTCACCAAGGCGGCGGCGACGCAGGCGCGTCGCTGCTGTCCGCCCGAGAGGTCCTCGTACCACGTCGTCGCGTCGTCGCCCGTCAGGCCTACGTCCGCGAGCACCGATTCGGGGTCGCGCGACTCGTCGTACAGGCCGGCGTAGTAGGTGACGAGTTCGCGCGCGGTGAGCCGCGAGGCGGGCGAGAACGACTGCGGCAGCAGTCCGACGCGGGAGCGGTCGACGTCCGTCGGCGGCGCGCCGAGGACGGACACGGAGCCGTCGACGGGGGTGGTTCCGGTGAGGGCGCGAACGAGCGTCGTCTTGCCCGCGCCGTTGGGGCCGATGAGTCCGAACACCTCGCCCGCCGCGACCGACAGCGAGACGTCCGAGAGGGCCTCCTTGTCGCCGTAGGATTTCCGAAGGTTCTCGGCGACGAGTACCTCGTCCATGCGACGAGTTCGGCGCGGTCCGCGGGTAAGGATTCGGATTCGGGGACGGGTTTCGAGCCGGCTTCCACTCCTCTCACCGGGGCGACACGACGACAACGCTTATTCTCGGCGCTCCCTGAACTTCGACGATGCCACCCCTGTCCCGCCGCCGCGCGCTCGCGTCCGGCCTGTCGGCCCTCCTCGCCGGCGTCGCCGGCTGTAACTCGGTCCCGACGAACGGGGACGGAAGCGACGACCCGCCGGCGGAACGGACCGGGTCGGACTCGGGCGACGGCGGGGAAGAGAACGGGACGGGAACGAGAGCGGGAACCGACGGCGGACCGAACCTGAACGACGCCCGCGTCGCCGCCGAACCCGTCGCCTCGGGGTTCGTCTCGCCCGTCGACTTCTTCGCGCCGGACGGCACCGACCGCCGGTTCGTCGTCGACCAACCCGGCGTCGTCTACGAGGTGACCGCCGACGGCCGCCGCGACGCGCCGTACCTCGATATCAGGGACAGGGTCGTCGACATCGACGGCTACGACGAACGGGGACTGCTCGGCGTCGCCCCGCACCCCGAGTTCGCGGACGACGGCCGCCTGTACGTCCGGTACAGCGCGCCCCGGCGGGAAGGAACGCCGCAGAGCTACAGCCACACGTTCGTCCTCAGCGAGTTCACCGTCGACCCCGACGCGCGGACCGTCGGCGGGGGACGGGAGCGGACGCTCTTGGAACTGCCCGAACCGCAGTCGAACCACAACGCCGGGTCCGTCGGGTTCGGTCCGGACGGCCTCCTCTACGTCGGCACCGGCGACGGCGGGGGCGGCGGCGACAGGGGAACCGGCCACGTCTCCGACTGGTACGACGCCGTCGAGGGCGGCAACGGGCAGGACGTGACCGAGAATCTCTTGGGGAGCATCCTCCGAATCGACGTGGATTCGGAGGGGGAGAGCCGGCCGTACGGGATTCCCGACGACAACCCCCTCGTCGGACGCGAGGGGAGAGACGAGCAGTACGCGTGGGGTTTTCGCAACCCGTGGCGGTTCTCCTTCGATATTCGGAGTTCGGACGACTGGGACCTCTACGTCGCCGACGTGGGACAGAGCGCGTACGAGGAGGTGAGCGTCGTCGAACGGGGCGGCAACTACGGGTGGAACGTCCGCGAGGGGACGCACTGCTACGGCACGGACGAGTGTCCGACGACGACGCCCGACGGCGACCCTCTCGTCGACCCGGTGATAGAGTACCCGCACTCGGGCGACGGCCCGACCGGAATCTCGGTCATCGGCGGCTACGTCGTCCGCGACGAGGCCCTCGCCGGGACGGACCTCGCGGGCGCGTACCTGTTCGCGGACTGGCAGTCGAACGGCCGCCTGTTCGCGGCGGACCCCGACTCGGAGTCGACGCCGTGGCCGATAGCCGAAGTGCCGATAACCGGCGACGACGCGCCGGGGTCGTTCGTCACCGCCTTCGGCCGGGAGGGCGAGGACCTGTTCGTGCTGTCGACGGGCGCGCGCGGACTGAACGACCGGATGGGCCGGTTGCATCGGCTGGTCGCCCCCTGATTTCGCTCTCCGCGCCTCGGGCCGCCTCCGACCGCCTCAGATATCGGCGTCGACGGCGACCCGGCGGCCGGAGTCGGCGGACTCGTACGCCGCTTCAGTCAGTGCAGTGACCTTCACGGCGTCGGACGGCGGAATCGCCAACTCGGCCTCGCCCCGTATCGCGCCGACGAAGTTCTCCAACTTCCGCGCGGTGAGTTCCTCGAACGTCGGTTCGTACGGCGTCGCCTCGTACTCTGTTCCGCCCTCGACGACGCGGAGTGTCTCGCCGTCGAACGAGAGGGAGCCCTCGGTACCCCAGATACGGAGCGCTTCGGCCGGGGCGGGTCCGCTCGGTCCCTCGCCGGAGACGCCGACGCTCGCGGTGAGTCGGTCGCCGTCGCGGTCCAGCGTGACCGCCAGCGCCGAGTTCACGTCCACGTCGGCCCCCCGGTCGTCCAGCGTCGCCGACACCTCGACGGGGGTGCTCCGCGTCGTCCAGAGGAGGGCGTCCAAGAGGTGCGACCCGGAGTCGTACAGTTGGCCGCCGCCGGAGAGGTCCGGGTTCCCGCGCCAGCGGTCGCGGTTCCACTGCACCCAGTCCTGTTCGAGGTAACACGTCGCCATGTGCGGGGCGCCGATGCGCCCGTCGTCGACGAGTCGCCGAATCTCCCGGAAGCGGTCGTCGAAGTGGCGCTGATAGCCGACGGCGAGGACGCGGTCGGACTCGCGCGCCCGGTCGACGAGCGCGCGGGCGTCGCCGAGGTCCGTCACCATCGGCTTCTCCACGTGGACGTGGACGCCGCGGTCCAGACAGGCGCTCGCGTGGTCGTAGTGGAGGGTGTGCGGCGTCGAGATGATAGCCGCGTCGGCGTCCACGTCGTCCAGCATCGCCTCGTGGGAGTCGTACGTGTGGCGGCCGAGTTCGTACTGGAAGGCGTCGCGGGCGTCCGGAGAGGGGTCCGCGCCGGCGGCGATGTAGACACCGTCCATCGAGTCGATACTGCGGCACTCGAGGCGACCGAGGTCGCCGAGGCCGATGGCGACGACCGTGAGTTCGGACATGTAGCGACCGATACGTGTCTGAGAGCAAAAATACTCCGCCGACGAGTAAGGTTCGTCGCCGCAAGCGGAGCGGGCGGGACGCCGGCGAGTGTCCGACCGGAGGAGGGGGATTCTCCGGTAGTGTCACACTTTTGCACCGGCCTCCCGTCTCCCCGGGCATGAGCCTCGACTACCGGCGACTCGGCAGCACTGGTACGAAGGTGTCCGAACTCTGCTTCGGGACGTGGCGCTTCGGCCGCGAGACGAACGGCGTGTTGGAGACGTCGAAGAGCGACGCCCACGACCTCCTGGACGCGTTCGCCGACCGCGGGGGCAACTTCATCGACACCGCGAACGTGTACGGGAACCCGAACGGCCGCTCGGAGTCGTGGATCGGCGACTGGCTCTCACAGCGCGACCGGGAGGAGTACGTCCTCGCCTCGAAGGTGTACTTCCCGTTCGACGAGGACAACCCCAACGGCTCGGGGCTCTCGCGGACGCACATCCGCAACCAGATAGAGGGGACCTTGGACCGCCTCGGCACCGACTACCTCGACCTCTACTACATCCACCGCTGGGACGAGGAGACCGACATCGAAGAGACGCTGTCGGCGCTGAACGCCCTCGTCGAGAAGGGGAAGGTGAACTACCTCGGTGCCTCGACCATGGCGTCGTGGCAACTCACGAAGGCGCTGTGGAAATCGGATGTGGAGGACTACGAGCGCTTCGAGGTGACCCAGCCGCTGTTCCACGCGGGCTACTACGAGGACGTGAAGGAGTACCTCGACGTCTGCGGGGACCAAGAACTCGCCGTCTGCCCGTACTCGCCGCTGGCGGGCGGCTTCCTCACCGGCAAGTACGAGCGCGCCGACCCCGATGACCCGAAGCAGGTGGTCGCGCCCGACGGCTCCCGCGCGTCGTTCGACGACCGGTTCGACCAGTTCTACCTCTCGGAACGCGGATGGAAGGTGCTCGACGCCGTGCGCGAGGTGGCCGACGAGGTGGACGCCTCGCCCGCGCAGGTGGCGCTCCGCTGGCTGATGGACTACCCCGACGCGACGGTGGTGCCCATCGTCGGCGCGCGCACCGAGGAGCAACTGGACGAGAACGTCGGCGCGGCGGACGTCGACCTCTCCGAGGAACAGTGGGAGCGAATCATGGACGCGCGCTACGACGAGGACGGGCGGCTCTGGCACTGAGCGCGGGTCCGAGACGGCCGGCGACTCACGCGTAGCCGATGTCCCTGAGGTAATCGCAGAGGACGTGCGCGTAGAGGACGACGGCGACGAAGACGGCGAGGCGCCCGAGGCCGAGGAGCGCGAGCGCGAGCGTCAGGGCGCCGCCGATGAGGTGGTGGCTGAGCAGTCGGCGCTGGACGAGGCCCTCCTCGTCCAGTTCGGCGAACACCTTCTCCTGCTCGACGAGTCCGACGCGCGGGTTCGTCACCGCGCGTTCGAGGTTGCGCCAGTCGCCCGCCATCGCCCGGGCGATGAGGAAGTGGTCCAGGTCGACGAAGACGCTCAGGAGGACGCCGAAGAGGACGAGACCGCCGAAGGCGACGCCGCTCGGGGTGGGAAAGAGGAGCGTCGCCGCGGCCGCCGAGACGACGGCGCCGACGACGGCGTGTTCGACTGACTTCACCGCTCAGAGCGCCGCCCGGACGCGGCGGGTGACCTCGTCCACGTCGTACTCGTCCTCGCTTTTGTCCCAGACGAGTTCGCCGTCGACGGCGACGGTGAGGACGCCGTGGTCGCCCGTCACGAGGGAGACGCGGTCGATTCGCTCGCCGAACTGTTCGAGGACGGCGTGCTGCATCTCCTCGGCCCGCCCTAAGAACCCGCACGGCACGCAGTACTCTATTTCGACCTCGCTCATACCGGAGTGTCCGCCCGCGGGGAAGTTAAACCTGAACGTGAACGCGGGCGCTCCTCAGTTCCCGCGCCCGAAGCCGAACGGCCGCCAGTACAGCAGAGCGACGGTGACGAGGAAGACGACCGTCGAGATGTCGTAGGAGAGGTCGAACGTCGCGGCGACGACGGCCGACCCGCCGCCGAACACGCCCGTGAACAGGGAGGCGAGGATGGGCCACGAGCAGGAGACGCAGGAGAGCAGTCCCAGCGCACCGGAGACGGCCGACCCGGCGGCGTCGATGACCGTGGCGTACACGAGGTACGACAGCGCGAGGTAGCCGACGACGCGGGCCGGCATGAGGACGACGGTGGCGAACGGCGTGGATATCGTCGGCGCGGGTCCCCATCCGGGCGCGAGCGTGGCGACGCGGAACGCCCAGTCGGGACCGACCGACATCGTCGAGGTGACGACGACGCCGCCCGCGAACGCGAGCACGACGGCGTAACCGACGGCGACGGCGGCGGCCCGCCGGCGGGTCCGGGCGTCGGTCGGCGCGGGCGTCGTCTTCCAGACGGCGAGCACGCCGACGACTATCCAGAGCAGTCCGTAGAAGGTGTAGCGCGGTTGCGAGACGTCGATGCCCGTGACGAGAACGTACGCCAGCGCGAGGATGCCGAGCGTGTTCGCCAACAGGCCGGCGTACAGCACGTCGCGGTCGGAGACGGCCCGGCCGAGCGAGTCCGTGACGGACACGGTCAGAGGGCGAGGGTGTCGACGACCACGGCCAACAGCAGCGTGCCGAGGTAGGCGTTCGAGGCGTGGAACGACCGGAGCGCCGCCGACTGGGTCTGTTCGTAATGTAGGCGGACGACGTAGTAGAGGAAGACGCCGCCGAAGACGATGCTCGTCAGCGCGTAGAGGAGTCCGAGCCCCTCCATCGCCGCCAGCGCGCCGGCGGCGACGAGCGTCGCGCCGAGGTACCACAGCGTGTGCTTTCTCGTCTCGGTCTCGCCGCGGACGACGGGCATCATCGGGAAGCCGCCGCGGGCGTAGTCGTCCTTGTAGGCCAGGGCGAGGTTGTAGAAGTGCGCGGGCGTCCACAGGAAGATGACCGCCGCGAGCGCGAGGCCGCCGAAGCCGACGGAGCCGGTGACGGCCACCCAGCCGATGAGGGCGGGAAGCGCCCCGGCCGCGCCGCCGATGACGGTGTTCTGCACCGTGTTCGGTTTGAGAATCAGGGTGTAGACGACGCTGTAGAAGAGGATGGCGCCGACGCCGAGGACGGCCGCGAGGGCGTTCACCCACGCGAACAGCGCCACCGAGGCGGCGGCCAGGAGAAGGCCGAACGCGACGGCGTGGCGCACCGGGACGAGGTCCACGGCGAGCGGTCGGTCGCTGGTGCGCTCCATGCGGCGGTCGATGTCGCGTTCGAGGACGTGGTTGAACGTGCCCGAGGCGCCGATGGAGAGGACGCCGCCGCCGAGGGTGGCGAGGACGACTTCGGGCGTGAGGCCGCCGCTCGTCGTCGCCGCCAGCGCCATGCCGGCCGAGGCGACGAGACAGAGCAGCCACATCAGCCGCGGCTTCATCAGGCGGAAGTACGCGTAGGCGGTCGCCTTCGCGCGGGCGACGGGGTCGGTCGGAACGACCGGGTCGTGTGCGCCCTCGGGCGCGAGGTCCGGTTCGGGCGCGCTCTCGGGGCGGTCGGTCGGGTCGCCGGTGTCCGCTTCCAGCGTCCACGCGAGGGCGACGACGAGGCCGCCGAAGATGGCCATCCCCACCGCGAGGTGGGCGGTGGACAGCGTCGCCGACGGGCCGTCTACGGCGACGAACGCGCCGAGAGCGGACTGGACGGGGTAGAGCAGGCCGGCGACGACCATCGCGCCGAGGACGCGTCGGCTCACGTCGGCGCGGACGCCGGCGACCAGCGTGACGACGCCGAGGAGGCCGACGAGGACGGCCGCGGCGCGGTGGCCGACCGCCAGCCACCCGTCGGCGGTGGTCGGCGCGGTGAAGCCGTCACCGCAGACGGGCCAGGCGGTGCAGGCCGCCGCGGCGTCGGTGAGCGCCGTCGTCGCCCCGACGAGCAGCAGGAGATAGACCCCCATGGCGGTGGCCGCGAGGAGGCCGTGAAAACGGTCGTGCGTGCGGTTCGGTTCCACGAGTAGTCACCTACGGACCGTTCGAGTGCGGCGTATTTAGGACCCGCGCTTTCCCGGCTCCGGGGGACCGCGCGACGAAAAGACAGCAACTATTTAGGCGTTTGTTCCTAAGCCTGCAATAAGATGCGAAAGACGCGTTTAGCGCTCGTTTCCGCGTTCTCGGTGTTCGTTTTGGCGGCGTTCGCGGGCCCCGCCGCGGCGCAGGCGTCGGCGAGCGCCGAACTCATCAACGAGCTGAACAGCAAGCTTCTGTACATCGCCATTCCCATCACCGTCCTCGTCGAGGTCATCCTCCTCTACGCGGTGGTGAAGTTCCGGAACAACGACAACCCGCTGCCGACGAAGGAGAACCGGCGGCTCGAAATCACGTGGACCATCGCCACGGCCATCATCCTGCTGTTCGTCGGCGTCGCCTCCTACGGCGTGCTGGCGAACGAGAACGTCACCTACCCCGGCTCCGACCTGGCCGACCAACAGGAGGAACCGGTCGTCGTCCACGCCGAGGCGTACCAGTGGGGCTGGGAGATGTCCTACCCCGAGAACGGTAACTTCACCACGGGCACGCAGATAGTGGTGCCGGAGGACAGGCCGGTGGTGATTCAAGTCACTTCGAGGGACGTGATACACGGGTTCCACGTCCCCGAGTTGGCGCTGAAGACCGACGCCTTCCCGGGTCAGGTTAACACCATCAAGACCGTCCCCTACGAGACGGGCGAGTACCAAGGCTACTGCTCGGAGTACTGCGGCGTCTCCCACTCGCAGATGTACTTCACCGTCGAAGTCGTCTCCCAAGAGGAGTACCAGAACTGGCTCGACGAGCAGCAGAACAGCAGCAGTAGCGGCGGGAGCGGAAGCATCGAGGCGCCCGCGGCCGCACCTGCACCGGCGCAGTAACGCGACGCTTCGACCGCCGACCCTCTCCTCGACCTCGATTTTTCCGACTTCCTTCGACCGGACGACGGTCGCCTACGACTCCGACGCTCGCAGTCGCGTCGCCTCCCCTTCGGTCACCTCGACGGGTTCTCCCTCGGTCTCGACCAGCAGTCCGCCGCGCGCGGAGACGTCGCGCGCGAGGCCGGCGACGTCCGGACCGCCGCGTCGACTGACCGTCACGCGCGACCCGAGCGTCTCCGCGCGGTCGCGCCACTCGTCTAAGAGGGCGGCGAACCCCTCGTCGGACTCGGCGGCCGCACACCGCGCGCACAGGGCGTCGCGGAGTCGCTCCGCGAGTGCCTCCCGGTCGACCGACCCGACTTCGGCGCGGAGCGTCGTCGCCGGCCTGTCGAGTTCGAGGTCGGCGGGGTCCAGGTTCGCGTTGATACCGACGCCGAGGACGACGTACTCGACGTCGACGCCGTCGTCGCCGAACACCTCGTCGACGGGTTTGCCGGGCACCGGGACGCCGTCGACGACGGGTTCGGTGAGCACGCCGGCGAGTTTCTTCGGCCGGCCGTCCGCGCCGTCCGCGACGACGACGTCGTTCGGCCACTTCAGGCGCGCGTCGACGGCGAGGGGAGCGACGGCGTCGACGACGGCCAAGGCGCCGGCGAACGTGAGGCGGCCGACCCGTTCGGTCGGCAGGTCGGGTCGGAGGAGCGTGCTCGTCCAGACGCCGCCCGGCGGGGCGGCCCACGCGTTCCCCGTCCGGCCGCGCGCGGCGGTGAGTTCGTTCGCGACGACCATCGTCCCGTGCGGGGCGCCGTCGTCGGCCAACCTCCGGACGCGGAGGCTCGTGTTCCCCATCGACTCGTGGAACTCCACCGGCGGGTCGTCGGTCATGGCGTCCGCTTGGGGCGGGGGAAACTCAACGGTGCGGATTCGCGGATTACGCGTCTGAACCCGGATTCCGGTCGCCACCGCCCCCCCGTTCGGCGAGGATGCGGTCGATGATGCGGCCGGTCGAGAGCAGTTCGTCCTCGTGGGCGGGTTCGCGCGCGGAGGCGCGCGTCACCTCGCAGTCGATGTCGCGGGCGGCGAGGGCCTCGCGGATGCCGTCGGCGTCGTGATGCTGGTCGTGGCCGAGGACGATGACGTCCGGGCGGATGCGCTCGATGGGGACGAAGATGTCCTCGCGGTGGCCGAGGTGCGCCTCGGTCACCGACGCGAGGGCGTCGACCATGTCGCGGCGCTGGCGGTCCGGCAGGACGGGCTTTCGCTTGTGGGTGACGTTCTCCCGGCGGGCGACGATGACGTGCAGTTCGTCGCCGAGGGCGGCGGCGTCGCGCAGGTAGTGGACGTGGCCGGGGTGGAGGATGTCGAACGTCCCCTGCGCGATGACGCGCCGCGTCATTCGGTCTCGTCGTCGAGGTCCAGACCGAGGTCCGCCTCGTCGAAGTCGAAGAACGATTCGGGGTCCGGCAGGTCGACGTCGAGGACGTCGAGCGTCGTCGGCTTGCCCTCCTGGTCGAACGCGCGCCAGTCGCTCCGGCGGTAGGGGTGGCCGAGGATGAGGTGGACGCGACCCTGTCCGAACGTGTCGAGGTCGGCGTCGCTCGGGCGGAGGACGCCGTTGGGGTGCGAGTGAATCGACCCGACCGCGCGCATGTCGTTCGGTATCATGTCCGTTCGGACGGTGGCGCTGACGGGATTCGAGGTCGTTCCGGGGACGATGAGTACGTCGGTGATGACGGTGCCCGACTCGTCGAGGCCGACGCGGCGGGCGTCCTCGCCGCGGAGAAAGCCCATGTACTCGTTGGGGTGGGTCTCCTTCGACGCTTCCAACGCGAAGTCGAGTGCCTCCTCGGCGATTCCGAGAATCTCCTTCGACCGGAAGAGGCGCATACGCAACGTCCGGCGCGTCGGCATCTAAGAGTTCCGGTCCGGGGGGCGAGCAAACCGCACGACTGCGGTGCGGCGCCCGGAGCGTCACACTCAGGACCGCGGGGCGCGAACGCGGAGGCGTGACCGACGCGACAGGCGGGACGGACGAGACGCCCCCCGGACCGGACGCAGTCCGCGCCCGCGCCGAGTCGCGGTTCGAATCGCCCGTCTCGACGCTCGCCGAACTCGACGGCGGCGAGGTGGGGACGGTGTACCGAGTCGACTTCGCCGACCGCGACCCCGTCGCGGCGAAAGTCGGAAACACGTCCCTGACCGTCGAGGCCGAGATGCTCCGCTACTTGTCCGAAGAATCGCCGCTGCCGGTTCCAGAGGTGTACGAGGCGTCGGACGACCTGCTGTTCATGGCGTACGTCGAGGGCGACGGCCGCGTCACCCCCTCGGTGGAACGCGACGCCGCGGACCACCTCGCCGCGCTGCACGGCGTGACCGCCGACCGCTGCGGGTTCCCGTTCGACACGCTCAGCGGCGCGTTCGCCCTCCCGAACCCGTGGACCGACTCGTGGGTCGCGTTCTTCCGCGAGCACCGACTGCTCGACTGCGCCGACGCCTGCGTCGCGGAGGGGAAACTGCCGGCCGACGACCGAGAGCGGGTGGGGGACCTCGCCGCCGACCTCGACTCGCTTCTGACCGAACCCGACGCGCCCGCCCTCGTTCACGGCGACGTGTGGCGCGGGAACGTCGTCGTCCGCGACGGGGCAGTGCGGGCGTTCATCGACCCGGCGATATACTACGGCCACCCCGAGGTCGAACTCGCCTACGTCGCCCTGTTCGGGTCGTTCGGCGACGCGTTCTGGGACCGCTACGACGAGCGACGCGGCATCGGAGAGGGGTTCTTCGAGACGCGCGCGGCCGTCTACGGCGTCCACCCCCTCCTCGAACACGTCAGGCACTTCGGCGACGCCTACCTGCCGCGCCTCCGGGGGACGCTCGACGAGTTGGGATACTGAGGGCCGCGCCGTCCGCCATCGGTCCGGATTCGGGCGCGTCGGCCGCGGACGCGCATGTAAAGTCTTAACCGGCGGCCACGATTCCCTCCCACTATGACCGTCGAAAACGCCGGGGATTCCGGCGGCGAGTCCGGTTCGAATTCGGACGCGGACTCGCGACCTGTCGTCTACGACCTCGCACCGAACTGCACGCTCGACGATACCGACGTCGGCGCCAACTACCACGCCGTCGTCAACGGCGTCGTCGAGTACGGCGTCTTCGTCGACATCTCCGACGAGGTGTCGGGCCTCGTCCACGAGTCGAACCTCGACCGCACCTACGAGGTGGGCGACCGCCTCGTCGTCACCCTCGAAGAGGTCCGCGAGAACGGCGACGTGGCGTTCGCCGCCGTCGACTTCGACGACTACCGCACCGTCACCGTCGACTACGAACCCGACATCACGCCCATCGAGGACCTCGAACCCGGCGACGAGGCGTTCGTCGAGGGCGTCGTCGCGCAGATCAAACAGACGGGCGGCCCCACCGTCTTCCGCATCGCCGACGACACCGGTATCGTCTCGGCCGCCGCCTTCGAGGACGCCGGCGTCCGCGCGCACCCCGAAGTCGAACTGGACGACGCGGTCCGCGTCAGCGGCACCGCCGAGAGCCACGAGGACGCCCTCCAACTCGAAGTCGAGTCGATGACGAGACTCGACGACGAGGCGGCCGCCGAGACCCGCGAACGCCTCGACGCCGCCCTCGACGAACGCGCCGAACCGAACGAGGTCGAACCCCTCGTCGAGTGGCCCGAGTTCGAGAAACTCCGTGAGGACCTACGCGACGTTGCCCGCCTCCTGCGCCGGACCGTCCTCGAAGGCCGCCCCATCCGCGTCCGCCACCACGCCGACGGCGACGGGATGTGCGCGTCCGTCCCGGTCCAACTCGCCCTGGAGAACTTCATCGCCGAGGTACACGACGACGAGGACGCCCCGCGGCACCTCATCAAGCGCCTCCCCTCGAAGGCGCCGTTCTACGAGATGGAGGACGTGACCCGCGACCTGAACTTCGCGTTGGAGGGCCGCGCGCGACACGGCCAGCGTCTGCCCCTCCTACTCATGCTCGACAACGGGTCGACGGAGGAGGACGTGCCCGCCTACGAGAACCTCGCGCACTACGACGTCCCCCTCGCCGTCGTCGACCACCACCACCCCGACCCCGAGGCGGTCGAACCCCTGCTGGACGCCCACGTCAACCCCTACCTGTACGACGAGGACTACCGCATCACGACGGGCATGATGTGCGTCGAACTCGCGCGGATGATAGACCCCTCGCTGACGGACGAGTTGAAGCACGTCCCCGCCGTCGCCGGTCTCTCGGACCGCTCGAAGGCCGAGGCGATGGACGACTTCGTCGAACTCGCCGCCGCGCAGGGGTACGACCGCGAGGAACTGCTCGACATCGGCGAGGCCCTCGACTACGCGGCCCACTGGCTTCGCTACAGCGACGGGCAGTCCATCGTCAACGACGTGCTCAACGTCGGTTGCGACGACGAGGCCCGCCACGAGGAACTCATCGAATTCCTCGCCGAACGCGCCGAACGCGACGTGGACCGCCAACTCGACGCCGCCGAATCCCACGTCGACCACGAGACGCTCAGTTCGGGCGCGCACCTCTACACCATCGACCTGGACGAGTGGGCGCACCGCTTCACCTACCCCGCGCCGGGCAAGACCACCGGCAAGATTCACGACCGGAAGGTCCAGGAGATGCAGGAACCCGTCATCACCATCGGCTACGGCCCGGACTTCGCCGTCCTCCGCTCCGACGGCGTCCGCCTCGACATCCCGCAGATGGTCGCCGAACTCAACGAGGAAGTCGTCGGCGGCGGCGTCTCCGGCGGCGGCCACCTCGTCGTCGGGTCCATCAAGTTCGTCAAGGGAATGCGCTCGGAGGTCATCGACAGCCTCGTCGAGAAGATGGCCGACGCGGAACTCGACGCGGAACTGTCCACGCAGGCGCCCGTCGACGCCGAGTAACGCGCTCGCGTCGTTTTATCTCCGCTCGAACCGAACCGTCTTCTTCAGTATCAGTCCGGCCAGCACCGCCGACGCGAGTGCGCCGGCGACGAGGAGCCACGTCGTTCGGTCGGCGCCGCCGAGGCCAGAGCCAACTCCGCCGCCCGCGGCCCCCCAGTCGGCGTCGAACGCCCGGCGGTAGTAATCCGCCGGTTCGTCTCCACGCAGTTCGAGCACCACCTCGCGGTTCTCCGTCGCGGCGTGGTCGTTCCAGTTCAAACTACCGACGAGAGCCACCTCGCCGTCGACGACGGCGCCCTTCGCGTGCACCTTGCCGAACCGACCCCGCGGGTCGGCGATTCGCGCCTCGATGGGGAGCCCCGACTCCCGGAGTTCGTCGGCGCGGGCGACCGCCGCCTCGTTCTCCTCGGCGTCGTACCACGCGTTCGAGAGGAGGAGTCGCACCGAGACGCCCCGGCGGGCCGCGCGGACGAGAGCGGCGAAGAACCGACCCTCCGGGTCGATGCGGGGGTTGACGACCGAGATTCGCTCCTCGGCGCCGTCGATCCGTTCGATAACCGTTTGGCCCGCGTTGCCGGGCGTGGTGAGCACTCGCACCTCCGTCGCGCGGACCGACTCGGGCGGGAGGCGCGCGGGATACGCCGCCGTTGCGGGCGCGTCGTCGACGAACTCGCGACCCTGCCGGAACTCGTCCCACGGAACGACCCCCCGGCCCGTCGCGTCCGCCGCGAACACCGCGGCGAGTTCGTCCGCCGTTCGCTCGGAGGCGACGCGGACGCCCCACCCGCGACTGTCGCGGCCGCCGGTCCCCGACGGCTTCCAGTTCTCCGTGAGCACCAGTGACCGGTCGTCGACGACGGCGTACTTCGCGTGGTGGTAGGAGAACTTCGCCCGCGGGCCGGAGACGACGGCGACCGGAACGCCGGCCGCGACGAGTCGGTCCAGCGTCGCCGCCTGCGCGCGGGAGGCGCCGCCGACGGGCGACCCCTCCACGAGGACGCGCACGCGGACGCCGCGCCGGTGGGCGGCGAGAAGGGCCTCGGCGACGCGGTCCGAGGAGAGCGTGTAGCCAGCGAGGAAGAGTCGCTCGTCGGCCGAGCGGAGCGTCTCGACGGCGACGCCGGGTGCGTCCGGGAGGACGAACGCCGTCGCGTCCGCGGACCCGGTGGCAACGGGGTCACGCAGGTCCAAGCCGACGGGCATCCACCGGTCGGCGGAGGCGTTCCAGCGTTCGCCCTCGGGGGCGTTCCCGTACTCGACTCGGTGGAGGACTACCTCCCCCTGACGGAGCACGAGGCGTTCGCCCGCGTTCGACAGCGAGAGGTCCGCGCGGACGACGGGGCGGTCGGTCACCGCGCGCGTCGCGTTCGGGTCCGACGAGAGGGCGACGACGCCCCCGCGGCGCGGAACTCGTACGGTGTCCTCGCCGTCCGAGAGCGTGAGGTTCGCGGCGCCGGCGACGCGGACGGCGACGTACTCGCCCGCGTCGTCCGCCGCGACGGGGTTCGGATGGGCGCCGACGACGGCCGGGCCGCCGTCGTCGCCCGCGGCGGCCGCGAGTCCGACGCCGGCACCTGCATCGGCATCGGGACCGGGACCGCCGCCCACGGCGATGCCGACACCGACACCGGCGCCGACGGACTGCCAGAGGAGTGCGCAGACGAGGACGACGCGGAGGAGGCGGCTGACGTTCGACACGGCGGGAGTGGCCGCGGCCTCCTATTTGAACCCGCGGTCGGGAGAGATTCGAGACGGGACCCGTCGCTCAGAAGACGAAAAAGCGAGAAGTCGGGACGGCGGAGACGAGAGATTACGCTCGCGGCGCGTCGGTGTCGCCGAGGCTGTCGTTCGCGCGGTCGGCCTCGTGCTGGACGAGGAACGAGCGCTCGTCGGAGTACTCGGCGGTGGCTTCGAGCGCCTCCTTCGTGCCGATCTGACGGAGCGCCCACGCCGCGGCGGCGCGGACGGTGTCGTTGTCGTCGTTCGCCAGCGTGTCCTTCAGCGGCTTCACCGCTCGGGTGTCGCCGATGAGGCCGAGCGACCGGGCGGCGTACGGTCGCACGTTGTCGTTGTCCATCACGAGTTTGTCCGCGACGGCCTGCGTCGCGGCGGGCGAGCCGATTTCGCCGAGCGCCTTGAACGTCACCTTCTGGAGCGCCGGGTCGGAGTCGGCGTCGACGTACTCCGTCAGCGTCTCGACGGCGTCGTCGGCCCCCGACCCCATCGTTCCGAGCGCCCGGATGGCCTTCTTGTTCCGGCGTTCGGCGAGTTGGTGCATCTCGTCGAACACCGACGGGTCGCCCATGCGGACGAACGCGTCCATGCAGTGCGCCTGCATGAACTCCGACTGGAGGTTGTCCTTCGCGAGCATGATCATGTCGGCGCGGCCGCGCTGCTCCCACTCCAGAACCGCGGAGAGTTCGGGCGGGAAGTCCTTGTAGTGGCCGAGCACGTCGAAGAACCCCTCGGCCCGGAGCTTCTCGTTCGTCTGCAGGTCGTCCCACTCCTGGGCGTCTTCGAGGCCGGCCTCCAACTCGTCGGTCGCCTCGAGGAGTTCGGCGATGGTCTCCTCGTCCTCGTCGGCGTCGAGTCCGGCCGACTCGACGGCGTCGCCGGCCTCGTCGAGGGCGACGGTCAGGTTCTCCTCGGCCTCGCCGTCGACGGAGACGGAGGTGCCGAGAATCTCGTTGACGTCGGCCGTGAACGACTCGACCACCTCGACGATTTCGCCCTGCCCGCGTTCGGTCCAGCGGGTGTCGGTTATCTTCGTCTTCGCCGACTCGATGTCCTCGACCACGTCCTCGGCGTACGGGCCGCGCTGGGATTCGAGGTCCTCCCGGAGGTCCGAGAGGCGGGCTTCGAGTTCCGCGCGGGGGTCCTCGACCTCCTCCTCGTCGTCCTCCTCCGCGTCTTCGTCCGGTTCGGGGAGGTCGGCGGCCTCGATGTCCGACTCGATGTCGTCCAGTTTCGCCTCGACGTCGTCGAGGTCGTCCTCCGTCTCGGCCGCTTCGAGGTCCTCCTCGGCGTCGTCGAGGCGCTCGTTCAGTTTCTCGGCCGTGGGGCTCTCCAGGTCGGTCTCCTCGGCTTCTTCTTCGGTCTCCTCGGCCTCGGTCTCTCCTTCGGAGTCCGACTCGGTCTCCTCCTCGGATTCGGACTCGGAGTCCGTCTCTTCGGTTTCTTCGGCCTCTTCGGCCTCCTCGGCCTCGCCGTCGGCTTCCGCCTCTTCGGTCTCTTCGACCTCTTCGTCGGGTTCCGACTCGGTCTCGTCGGATTCGGCTTCGGAGGTCTCTTCGTGCGCGTCCTCCGGCGTCTCTTCCGTCTCGTCCGGCGTCTCAGCCGGCGTCTCGTCGTCCCCGTCGCTCATATACCAACAGTCCGCGCGTCCACGAAAAGAGCGTTTCCCTTCGGCCGGCGGAGGGCTTCGACGAGCCGAGGACTTTTGCCCGGCGGCGCCGCGCCGACGGACGTGACCTCTCCAACCGTCGCCGTCCCGCAACTGTCCGTCGCGGACCTGCGGCCGGAGCGAAACCTCGAAGCGATTCGCGACCGCACGGCAGTCGTCGCCGATGCCGACGTCGTCCTCTTCCCCGAGTACGCGCTGACCGGGTTCGTCGCCGACGACAGACTCCGCGACGCCGCCCTCGAACGGGCCGAGGCGACGGAGCGACTCGCCGCCGTCGCCGCCGAGAGCGATGTCGACGTGCTGGCGGGGTACGCCGAACGCGACGGCGGGACGCTGTACAACGCCGCCGCGTACGTCCGTCCGGGCGGAACGAGTCGAATCTATCGGAAGCGGCATCTGTGGGGCGGAGAGCGGGAGATGCTCGAACCGGGAGAGGAACGCGTCGTGGTCGACACCCCCGTCGGGAAAACGGGCCTTCTGACCTGCTACGACCTGAACTTCGTCGGCGAGAGCGCCGCGATGACCGACGCGCGGGTCGACGCCCTGTTCGTCGTCGGCGCTTGGCCCGCGGCGTACTCGGAGAACTGGCGACTGCTCTGCCGCGCCCGCGCCCTCGACGGCGTCCGCTGGGTGGTCGGCGCGGGCCGGACCGGCCGGCGCGACGCGCCGGGAGCGCACCCGACGGAGTACGCCGGGCGGTCGCTGGTCGTCCGGCCGGACGGCAGCGTCGCCGCGGCGCTCAACCGGGGGGAGCGCGATCTGCTGTGGTCGCTGGACCCCGAGGAGGTGGCGGAGCAGCGGTCGTTCGTCGGGTCGGTCGACTGACGGGCGCCGGCTACGCGCGCGACGCCGCGCGGACCCGACGGACGGCGTCGGGCGCGGGCGCGTCGAACCGCTCGGGGTGGAGGCAGGCGGCGAACAGTTCCAGCGTGTCGACGAGTCGCGGTCCCGGTCGGTTCACGTGGCCGTTGCCGTCGACGGCGTACACCTCACCCGCCGACACCGCCGAGAGGTCCGCCCAGCCCTCGCGCGTGCGCAGGTCGTCCACCGCCGACTCCGCGCGGTCGGCGTCGAACCCGCACGGCGCGACGAACAGGACCTCGGGGTCGAACGCGCGGACGTCGGCCCACCGCTGCGGCGTCGACGGTCCCTCGGTCACCAACCCCGGACGCCCGACGGCGCGGTCGACCAACTCGGGCACCCAGTGGCCCCCGGCGATGACGGGGTCGGTCCAGTCGAGGACGACGGTTCGGGGGCGGGTCTCCGCCGCGGACGCTCGCTCGGTGACGCGTTCGACGCGGGCCGCGAGGTCGGCCCTGAGCGACGCGGCGCGGTCGGGGACGCCGACGGCCCGGCCGACGCGAGTCACGTCGTCGAGGACGTCCGCGAGCGAGTGGGGGTCGAGCGTCACCACCGTCGCGTCGAGTCCGAGGCGGTCGACGGCGGCGCGGACGTCGGAGGCGTCGACGGCGCACACCTCGCAGGTCGCCTGCGTCACGACCACGTCCGGGTCGAGGTCGGCGAGTCGTTCGGCGTCGATGTCGTAGACGCTTCCCTCGATAATCCGCGTCTGCCGGTCGATGTCCGCGGCCGAACGGTCCGCGCCGTGGGCGACGGCGGTGCTCGTCAGCGTCGGCAGGTCGCGCGCCGCCGGCGGGTAGTCGCAACTGTGCGAGACGCCGACTGGGTCGACGCCGAGGCGGAACAGGAGTTCGGTCGCCGACGGGAGGAGCGAAACGGCGCGCACGTTGCTTTCGACGGGTCGAGCGCGTAAAAACGCGCTGGAGGCGGTCAGTCGTCGTAATCGGATATGCGAGTTTGGCTTGCCTAAACAGGATAGAGTAGTTTTTGATTAGCCAAAAAATATTCTCAGGTTAGAAAGGACTAAGTCGACGGCGCGTCAACAAACGAGTGCACATGAGTACTCAGAAGAACGTTCGCCAGCCCGCGGACGTCGTGGAAGGAAGCGAAGCGCTCCGGATGGACGCCGACCGCGCCGAGCAGCTCGTCGACGCGCTGAACACGGACCTCGCGGCGACGTACGTCCTGTACCACCAGTTGAAGAAGCACCACTGGGTCGTCGAGGGCGCGGAGTTCCTCGACCTCCACGTGTTCTTAGAGGAGGCGTACGAGCACGCCGAGGTGTTCGCCGACGAACTCGCGGAGCGCGCGCAGGCCCTCGGCGGCGTCCCCGTCTCGGGCGGCAAGGCGCTCGAAGAGCACGCGCCCGTCTCCCACGAGGGGCAGGACGTCTACGACATCCGCACGTCGCTGCGCAACGACATGGAGATGTACGGCGACATCATCGAGACGCTCCGCGAGCACGTCGAACTCGCCGAGAACCTCGGCGACCCCACCACCGCGCACATCCTGCGCGAGAACATGGAGCACGTCGAGGACGACGCCCACCACATCGAGCACTACCTCGAGGACGACACGCTCGTCACCGAGGACGCCATCCACCACGAGTAAGCAGCGCACCGCTCGAATCGCCGCGTCGCCTCGCGGAGAACGAACCCGCTTTTTCGAGACGAGAACGAGAGCCCGAGAGCCGTCGCTGCGGCGGACGAGAGACCAGACAGGACGAGACGCGAAAAGCGGCGCCGACTACCGTTCGAGAGCGAGCGTCGAGTCGGTGTCGACCGCGATCCACGCGTCGCGGTTACCGGACTCCGTGAAGACCGTCCGGTCGGGCGAGGACCGGTGGGCGTCGACCGTCGATTCCGGGGCGTCGGGACCGTTGCGTTCGTCGGCGTCGAGACCGTCCATACCTCTCCGTGACGGGCGGGAGCATAAGTCTGTTTTGGTCCGCCTAAATTTCGAGGTACCCCCACTCGCGTTCCGGGGTCGGTAGGGGTTTTCCCGTCCCGGCGTTACTGGGGAGCGATGACAGAGTCGCTGTTCAGTCCCCTCACCCTCCGAGGGACGGAACTCCCGAACCGCGTGATGGTCTCGCCGATGTGTCAGTACTCCTCCGAGGACGGGATGCCGAACGACTGGCACCTCGTCCACCTCGGCAGTCGCGCCGTCGGCGGCGCGGGCGTCGTGATGACCGAGGCGACGGCCGTCTCGCCCGAGGGTCGAATCACGCCGGGGGACCTCGGCATCTGGTCGGACGAACACGCCGACGCCCTCTCCGACATCGCCGCGTTCGTCCGCGGGCAGGGGAGCGTCCCGGCCATCCAACTGGCGCACGCCGGTCGGAAGGCCAGCAAGACCGTCCCGTGGGAGGGCTCCCAGCCCATCGCCGAGGACGACGGCGGGTGGGAGACCGTCGCGCCGGGGTCCGAGGCGTACCCCTACGAGAGCAAGGAGACGGCCGCGACGCGTGAGATGACGGTCGAGGACATCGAGAACGTCATCGACGACTTCCGCGCGGCCGCCGAGCGAGCGCTGGACGCCGGCTTCGAGATAGCCGAGGTGCACGCCGCGCACGGCTACCTCCTCCACGAGTTCCTCTCCCCGGTGACGAACGCCCGCGACGACGACTACGGCGGGTCCTTCGAGAACCGGACGCGCCTCGTCCGCGAGGTGACCGCCGCGGTGCGCGAGGTGTGGCCCGACGACAAGCCCGTGTTCGTCCGCATCTCCGCGACCGACTGGCTCCCGGACCGCGAGTCCTGGGACGTCGAACAGTCGACCCGCCTCGCTCCCCTCCTCGCCGACGCCGGCGCGGACCTCGTCGACGTCAGCGCGGGCGGCATCCACCCCGACCAAGAGGTGCCCGAACCCGGTCCGGGCTACCAAGTCCCCTACGCCGAGCGAGTGAAGGAGAACACCGACATCGCCGTCGGCGCCGTCGGGAAGATAACCGAACCCGAACAGGCCGACGAGATAATCCGGAATGGGAGAGCCGACCTCGCCATCCTCGCGCGCGAACATCTCCGCAATCCCTACTTCTCCCTGGAGGCCGCCCACGAACTCGACGAGGACGTCGAGTGGCCGGTGCAGTACCAGCGCGGGACGTTCGAGTAGGCGCGGCGGAACGAAACCGGACGAAGCGGAACGGGTTCCATCCCACCCGCCCCCGCGGCGGCGACAGTTTTTCTCTCCGGGTCGCAAAGGATGGTACATGAGCGACCCACGCGACCGCGACCGTGACCCCGACGACGACCTCGCGGACCTCCTCGCCGACCTCGACCGGACGCTCGGCGACCTCCGGGAAGAACTCGAAGCGCGAGAGCGAGACGGGACCGCCGGAGGCGACGACGGCCGGGACGACCGAGACCGACCCGCCGGGAGACGAGAGCGACGCGACCGCCGCGGCGGCCCGACCGCGCGGCAGGCGGAGCGCTACGGCTACCGGCGGCGTGAACGGGGGCGACGCGAGGACGGTTCCCGCGACGACGGCGACCGCCCGATACCGCGCCCGCCCTCGTTCGGCGAGATGCTCCGCTTCACCGAGGAGTACACCATCCCCACGATAATCTCGATGCTGGAGGCGACCGTCCGCTCCTTGGAACTCCTCCGGAGCGTCCTCCGCCTCGCCGACCCGCAGCGCTCGGCGTTCGACGCCGACGACCGGCGGCGCTCGACGACGGAGCGACTCGCCACGACAACGATGGGACGCGAGGCGCTCTCCGGCGTCGACCGCGCCATCGACGACCTGCGGGACGCCCTCTCGGGCCTCCCCGAGGAGGAGGAGTCCCGGAGCATCGTCACCGACGCCCGCGACCTGATGGGCGAGATAGAGGCCCGCATCGACGAGGCCGAACGCGACCGGAAGCGCTCGAAGTACGGCTACCGAGAGCGAGAGTCCGACCGCGGACGCGACGAGGGCGGACGGCGGGGCGGAGACGGCGACCGAGGGAACGGGCGCGACGGGCGGGGCGACTCGGCGGTCATCGACGTGACCGACGAGGACGAAGAGGACTCTCCGCAGGTCGACGTAGACGCGGAGTTGGAATCGATACGGCGGGAAGTCCGCGGCGACGACGGCGCGGACGCCGAGTCGAACGGCACGCGGTCGAGCGACGCGGGTGACGGCGGCGACGGCGGGGACGACGAACGGTAGCGGCCGGACGCTCACGGCGCACGCCGCGTCGCCCGGAGAGACGGCGACGGAGGCCCTCTCGACGGTCGACGTGCGAGCGAAGGCCACTCCTCCCAGTCGATGAGAGGGGCCCGCTCCGACTCGTGGAGGACGAAGGGACCGATAGCGCCGGAGAAGTGTGATGCGCCGGGTCTCCCGGTTGACCCGCTCTCACACCGGCTCAGACCGGGTCGAACCTCCGCTCCGAACCGGAAGACCCGCTCTCATACCGGCTCAGACCGGGTCGAAGCGGAACCCGTCCCACTCCTGACTTTCCGGCTCTCGAATCCCGGCCTCGGGGTCGCGGAGTTCCTCGCAGTAGACGGGTCGGACCTCGTCGCCGATTTCGACGTCCGAGTCCTTCGCGTCCGCCTCGGTGAGTTGGCCGATGGCGCGGACGGGTTCGCCGTCGACGTCGAACTCGACGATGGCCAGCGAGTTCGGTTCGCGGACGCCCGGCGGCGTCGCCGTCGACGTGGTCCACGTGACGATTTCGGCGGTGTACTCGCTCAGGTCGACGGTGTCCACCGCCTCCTCGCCGCCGGGACCGATGGGGTGGCCGGGGTAGGTGATGCTGCCGTCGGGGTAGCGGTACGCCTCCATCGCGTGGTCTCCGTCTTCGTGGCTCATTCTCGCGCCTCCATGATGGTGGTCGTAACGCAGTTGCCGAACCCGCCGACGTTGCAGGCCAGACCCGTCTCGGCCTCGACCTGCCGGTCGCCCGCCTGACCCGTCAACTGCGCGTAAATCTCGTACGCCTGCGCGACGCCCGACGCGCCGAGCGGATGGCCCTTCGACTTCAGACCGCCGGAGGTGTTGATGGGAAGGTCGCCGTCGCGGTCCGTGACGCCCTCCTCGACCGCTTTCCAGCCTTCGCCCTTCTCGAAGAAGCCGAGGTCCTCGGACTGGAGGAACTCCAAGATTGTGAACATGTCGTGCAGTTCGGCCACGTCGATATCGTCGGGGTCGATGTCGGCCATCTCGTAGGCCTGTTCGGAGGAGTTGACGACGCCGCCCATCGTCGTCGGGTCGGCGCGTTCGTGGACGACGTGGGTGTCCGTCGCGCCGCCGATGCCCGAGATGACGACGTACTCGTCGGCGTACTCGCGGGCGACGGACTCCGGGCAGAAGAGGAGGGCCGCGGAGCCGTCGGTGATGGGGCAGAAGTCGTACAGGCGGAGGGGGTCCGCGACGACGGGCGAGTCGAGAACGGTCTCCAAGTCCACCTCCTTGCGGAACTGCGCGTGCGGGTTGTCGACGCCGTTCTTGTGGTTCTTCACGGCCACCTTGCCGAGCGACTCCCGGGGCGCGTCGTACTCGTCGAGGTAGAGACGCGCCGTGAGACCGGCGAAACTCGGGAGCGTGACGCCGTGTTTGTACTCGACGGGGTGCGTCAGGGAGGCGATGACGTCCGTCGCCTCCGCGGTGGAGCGGTGGGTCATCTTCTCGCCGCCGACGAGGAGCGTCATCTCCGACGCCTCCGAGGCGACGGACTGCCACGCGGCGTAGATGCCCGCCCCGCCCGACGAGGACGTCTGGTCGATGCGAGCCGTGTAGGCCGGCACCGCCGAGAGGTCCTGCGCCAACGCGTTCGGGACGCCCGTCTGGCCCTCGAACTCCCCGCTGGCCATGTTCGAGACGTACAGGTGGTCGACGGCGTCGGGTTCGACGCCGGCGTCGTCGAGGCAGGCCTGCCCCGCCTCCGCGAGCAACTCGCGTATCCACGCGTCGCGCTGCCCGAACCGGGTCATCGACGCGCCGATGACTGCTACGCTGTCCATGCCTACGGACTCGGGGCCGTCCGTTTACCCGTTTCCCTTCCCCGTCGAACGCAAAGTCGCCCCGACCGACGGGACCGGACGCGGGCCGCGCGGCGTCCCGAATCCGAATGTGAACGTTTTACCCCGCGGGCGCGCCGACGCTCGATATGGCAAACGACACCGTCGCGCCGACCGCCGGCGCCGTCGCTTCGCTCCTCCTCGCAGTCGTCGTCTTCGCGCCCGCGCTTCTCGTCTCCGCCGGGAGCGGTCTCGTCGCCGACTACTACGCCTCCGGACCGGCAGGCGTCTCCGTCGTCGGCTTCCTCGGCCTCCTGAGCGTCGTCGTCTTCCTCGCCGGCGCGCAGGAGCGCACCGAACCCGCGACGGTGGCGGGACTGACGCTCGTCCTCGGCGTCGCGATGCTGGCGCTCGCCCTCCTGTGGGCGCTCTCCGTCGACCAGACGCTCCTGTTCAGTTTCCCCGCCGAGTACGCCTGGATCGAGAACCACCGCTGGGCCGTCGTCGCCGTCTGCGCCGTGATACCTGTCGCCGCCAGCGCCTACGCCCGCGGCGTCCTCGCGTAAGCGCGAAGCGTAGAACGAGGAGGAGGCCCGACCCGACCCGCCGGACCCGCCGACCCGTCGAGACGCCGAAACGCTAAAACGCCGAAACGCCCGCCCGTCGTCCGTCGGTTTCGCGGCGGCAGAAGTCGAAAGCCCCTTATGCGGCGGCGCTCTCACTAGGAGATGGACTAGGTCGGGCAGCTAGGCCCTGCCCTTCACCTGCAACTTCGGCCTTTAGCAGGGACCGAACTCGGGCGCGTCCGGTCAGACCGGTGCGGGCCCCGGGAGCCAACGTAGAAACCTCGTCCGTCGGGGACAGCGGACCGTGAACGCCGGCCGCAGGGTCGGTTGCACGCGGTTAATCGGTGGCAATCCGCCAGGCGCGGAAGCGAGCAGCGGACCGCCGAACGTGTGTCGCTCGACGGATCGCGGGGTGGAGGAGGCAACCGGGATTCCCCGCACCGGAACGCCGGGCAACCCCGCCGTCCACCATTCATACCGTATTCGACTTCTCAGCAGCGGCGCCGTCGTCCATCTCTCCTCGTCGTTCACGGTCGTTCGGTGTTCTCAGGGTCTGAGAGTACCCCGCACGGGTTTCCCGGATGATGTGATTTAACCTCCTCGGACCGTTTCGGTTCGAACACCGATGGGCGAAGAAGCGGGGGGCACGTTGGGCCTCCTCCGGGACCGAGAGTTCGCGGCGCTGGCGGGGACGGCGTTCGCCCGCAGTCAAGCGTACTCGACCATCCTCATCGCTCTCGCCCTCTACGCCGAGCAGTTCGGAACCACCGGATTCGTCGAAGGGTTGTTCGGCACCGCCTTCGCCGCGGTCCAACTGCTCATCGTCCTCCCGCTCGGTCGCAAGATAGACACCGGCAACGCCAAGCGCTACCTGCTCGTCGGCCTCGCGATCAACGTCGCCGTCTTCGTCGGCTTCTCCTTCGTCCAGAGCTCCGTCCACGTCATCCTGATGCGGATGCTCCAGGGACTCGGGGCGAGTCTCCTCTGGATCACCGGGTCGACCGTCGTCGGCGAGATAAGCCCCGACGACGCCAGCGGTCGGTGGCTCGGCACGTACAATCAGGTCGCCGCCTTCTCCAGTCTCGCGGGCGACGTCGTCGGCGGCTACCTCCTGTACGCCTACCAGACGCACGTCGTCTACACGGTGCTCAGCGCCGTCACCGTCGCCGCGTTCCTCCTCGTCTGGCGCTACCTGCGCGAGAACCCCGGCGGCCGGAAGGACCCCGAGGAGGCGACGGGGACGGAGACGCTCCGCGCCCTCCTCGACCGGCCGATGATACGTTCGCTCGTGGCGTTCCGCCTCGCGTTCAGCGTCGGCAAGATGGCAGTCATCATCTTCCTGCCCATCGTCGCCAAAGTCGAGTTCGGCATCCACGAGTTCGCCATCGGCTGGATTCTCGCCGGCGGAAAGCTGACCAAGACGCTCGCGCAGGGCTACATGGGCGACCTGACCGACAGACTCGGGTCGAGACACCTGTTCGTCGCCGCCGGCGCGGTGCTGTACGGTCTCGGGACGGCGCTCATCCCCCTCTCCTTTTACTTCGAGGGCACCGTCGACCCCGTCCAGTTCCACGCCTTCGGCCGGTCGCAGGCGCTCGGCGGCGCGTTCTTCGCGCTGTTCGCCGCCTACGGCATCCTCGGCGTCGCCGACAGCATCCGCCTCCCGGCGAGCATGGCGCTGTTCGTCGAGGAGGGCGAGCGCTTCGATTCGGTGGCCTCCAGCATGTCCCTGCGCTCCATCTCGTGGAAGATCGGACAGGTCGCCGGGCCGGTGCTCGTCGGCAGCATCAAGGACTTCGTGTCGACGACGGCCGCCTTCCTCACCGCGGCGGCGTTCATCGTCGTCGCCACGGGCGTCTTCCTCGCCACCTACTACCGTACCGCGAGCGCGACGGCCCCGAACGCCGCGACGGGCGACTGAGCGGCGGTTTCGTAGTCGGCGTCGGCGCTCGTCACGGCTTCGTGAAGGAATCGGTGTCGACGCCGCGGGCCGACGGTCGGAGACTAGCGCCTGGCGACCGGCGGCGCCGCTCGCGGCGAAAGGTCGGTGTCGAGAAGGAGTGGCGTCCGATTCAGGCGGTCGAAGTTCGGTCGGTCTCCTCTTCGGCGTCGCGGGCCGACTCGGCGTCGTCCGCCGCGTCCGCGTCACCTTCGCTCATCGAGCGCAGTTCCTGGTCGATCTCCTCTCGGCCGCGCTTGAACTCGCCCATCGCCTGCCCGGACGAGCGCGCGAGTTTCGGGAGTTTGTTCGCGCCGAACAGGAGGACGACGATGAGGAGGACGATGAGGAGTTCGGGACCGCCGGGGATACCCGGGAACAACGGAACGAGTGTGAGTGACATCACCGTCGGTACGCGCCCGAGCGTTATCAACTTGTCACCCGTCCGACCGACGGGTGTAGGATGAGAAAGGTAGCGAAAGCGCCCGTTTCAGGCCTCGTACTCGGAGCCTTCGACTCGCCGGTACGTCTCGAGGCGGCGGTACTCGTGGATGACCCCGTCGTCGGTCAGCGACACCTCATACTGTCCGATGAGGTCCTGGGTGTCCGGCACGGACCGACGCTCGATGAGTTCGACCGTCGCCACCCATCCGTCCTCGCCGCGCATCAGACTGGTGACGCCGTCCAACTCGCGGCCGATGAGTTCGGGCACTTTGTCGCGGACCCGGTTTCGGACGGTGACGATGTTCGCGGGTTCTTCGGAGTCGGAATCGGAATCGGAGTCGGAGTCGGAGTCCGTCTCGTCCTGCGACTCCTCGTCCTCGGCGTCCGATTCTGATTTCGATTCCGTCGACTCCTGCGATTGCTCTTCGGCGTCCGCTTCGGAGTCGGAGTCGCGGTCGCTCTCTGTCGAGTCGGCTGATTCGGTCTCCTCTTCGGAGTCGGTGTCTTCTGGCACGTTGGAGTCCTCGCGTTCGTCGTCGTCCTCGGCGTCGGTCGTCTCCGCCGCGTCGGCCTCGTCGACGGTCTCGTTCTCGGGACCGTGCTGGTGACAGAAGCCGTTCTCCTTCGCGGGGCGCGAACATCGCTCGCCACCCTCGGTGACGGCCCTACACTGGTCGGGCACGGGTCAGGCCTCCTCAGGAGGCGTCGGGCGACGCTTGCGGGTTCGCGCGCCGAATGTCTATCTCCTGAAGGTCCTCTAAGTCGCCCTGACTCGCTTTCTCTATTTTCGCCATCTCTGACGCGTATGTCAGGAAGGTGTCCACCGAGGCGGCGACGATACGGGCCTCGACGGTCAGGATTTCGATACCGACGACGGACACGCGCGCCCATATGTCGATAACGATTCCCTTGTCGAGGATTCGGTCCAGCACGTCGGCCAAACTGGAAGCATCCGGGCTATCTGCTGGCATCGTCTGACCTCATCGCGTCACGTTATTTAATCATTCGGCCGTCCGAGAAAAATAACGGCTAACTGTCCCGTTCAGGTATATTTCTGTTTCGTTTCGTCGGCGAGCGAGCCAAAAGCTATACGGGTTCATCCGGCGAATTTTCCACCAATACTGCCATGAGTTCTCATCTGTACGCGTACGGCGTTATCGAGGCCGAGGACCTCGAACTGGACGTCGAGGGCGTCGAGGGGGAGGGCCCGGTCCAGACCGTGACGTTTCGGACGCTGTCGGCGGTGGTGACGCCCATCGACGACGTCGACGTCGAACGCACGGACGAGAACACGCGGGCGCACGACGAGGTACTCAGAGAGGTGATGATGGAGGGCGAGGGTCGGACCGTCGTCCCGATGCAGTTCGGGATGGCGTTCAAGAGTGCGCGGACGCTGAAGAGCGTCATGCGCGGGGGGCGACGCGCCTTCCGGAAGGCGCTGATGGACGTCGACGGGAAGGTGGAACTCGGCGTCAAAATCGTCGGCTCCGAGGACGGGGCGCTGACCCGCGAGGACGTGGCGGCCGACGTCTCCGAGCGACTCGTCGCCGTCAGCGACGAGGAGGCCGAGAACGACCTCTACTCCGAGCGCCTGCTGTTCAACCGGTCGTACCTCGTCGACCGCGACGCTCAGGAGGCCTTCGGCGAGGTCGTCTCCGAACTCGAAGACGACTACCCCGACGCGACCGTACAGTACACGGGGCCGTGGGCGCCCTACAACTTCGTCGACGTCGAAATCGAGGCGCAGTAACCGTGTTCCTCCTCGACGACATCCTCCTGTGGCCCATCACGAACGTGGTGGACGTGCTCCACTCGCTGGCGGTCCAGGAGATGTACGACACCGAGTCAATCCAGAGCGACCTCAAGGAGAACCAACTGCTCTACGAGATAGGCGAACGCGACGAAGCGGAGTACGAACGCGAGCGCGCCCGGTTGGAGTCCGAACTCGACGCCGCCGAACGCGCCCGCGAGCGACTCAGCGACAAGGTGGTGGTGCAGCGATGAGCGACGAAGAGCGTGCGGAGGGCGCGGAGCGCGACGCGGCGGTCGAAGGAGAGAGCGAGATGGACGTCTCCTCGCTCGTTATTCGGGCGTTGGAGCTGAGCGAGGCCGCGATGGACGCCGACGGCGAGGACGACTCCGAAGTGGCGGAGATTCTGCGCGACCTGCAGGTCGTCGTCGACGAGGCGGACGAACTGCTCGACGCCATCGACCTGACGGACCTCCCCGACGCCGTCGACGCCGAGGACGCCGACGAGGTGATACACGAGGAGAACCTCTCGGAGGCGATAACGAACGCCGACCCCGAGGAGGCGATTCGCCTCCGGAAACTGCTCGCCGTCATCGACATCGGCGAACTGTGGGACTCCGTCGACGTGCGCGACGTCTGGCGGAACAAACGCGAGTTCGAGGAGGCCCTCGAAGAACTCGACGAGACCGACGAGGACGATACCCTCCCGTTCGTCGACGACCTCACCGACGAGAGCGCGGACGAGGACGACGAACTGATCGACGTCGACGCCGGAGACGCCAAGGACGCGATAACGGGCGACGACGAGAAAGACGACGTCGAACTGCCCGACGAAGCGTACCAGACCGCGATACAGTCGAAGCTCTCCGACAGCGTCGACGAGTTCCGAGACGGCCTCGTCCGCACGCACGACCGCATCGAGCGACTGCGCGAGGAGAACCGCGAACGCGTCGAGCGAACCGGTCAACCCGACTCGCGGAACCCGACGGCGTACTCGACGCTCGCCGCCTCGCGCGGCGTCGCCGACGCCGACACGAAGTACTCGACCGTGCCGGCCGAGTCGAAGTACTCCAACGCGCCGAACCGAAAGCGGGTGTACGGGTCGCGGTTCGACCAGTTCGCCGAGGGGACGGAGGAGGAGGAGGACGATGCCTGATCCGGTCCGTCCGGGGCGCGACTCCGACAGCCTCGCGGACGTGGTCGAACTCCTCCTCGACAAGGGCGTCGTGCTCAACGCCGACATCGTCGTCTCCGTCGGCGAGACGGAACTGCTCGGCATCCGCCTCCGGGCGGCGCTGGCGTCGTTCGAGACGGCCTCGGAGTTCGGCCTGGAGTTCCCTTCGGGGACCGACATGGAGGCCGTCGAGGCGGCGAGCGAGCGCCGACGGCGGGCCAAGATGTCGCCGTCCGGTCGCCCCGGACTCGAAGGGGAGCGAGGCGACGACGAGGGTGAGACCGGCAGGAGCCGCGAGGACCGCTCCGTCGACGTGATGAACGCGAAGATAGGCGAGGAGGCGAGCGAGCGCTCCGTCGAGGCCGACGAGAACGGAGATGAGACGAGCGGCGGCGAGGACGAGTCGGACGACGAGAGCGAAGATGAGACCCGCGGCGGCGGCGGGAACGAGGAGGACGACGGGAACGGCGGAGACGATGGAGACGACGAGAACGACGAGAACGAGGAGGACGACGGAGAATGACGACGGTCGAAGTCGACGAGGACGGCGCGAACGGACTGACGGCCGTCGTCGTCGCCGTCGTGGAGATACTGGTCGACGCGCTCGAACGCGAGGCCATCCGCCGCATGGAGTCGGGGCGCCTCACCGACGAGGAGATAGAGCGCCTCGGGAGCCACCTCGCCCGGTTGGAAGAGGACCTCGAACGGTTGAAGGAGGACCAAGGGGTGGACCAGCAGGTCGACCAACTGCGCGGCGACCTGGACTCGCTCGTCGCCGACGCCGTCCACCAGGTCCGCACGGAAGAGCGTCGAAGAGGCGACAACGGCGGCGCGGCGCCGCCCGACGCGGGAGGGTCGCGTGAGCGACGCTGACGGGGCGCCCGACGGGGGCGATGGCTCCGAGGGCCGCTACCTCTACTGCGTCGTCCGCCGGGACGACGACGCCGCCGCGGGACTCGACGCCCGCGGCGTCGGCGGTGCGCCGCTCTCCGTGGTCTCGACCGAGCGACTCTCGGCGGTCGTCCACGAGCGCAGCGAACCGTACGAGTCGGACGCGCCCGACGAGGTGCGCGAGTGGTTGTACGACCACCAGGACGCCGTCGAGGACGTCGGCGAGGCGTTCGGGACGCCGGTGCCGTTCCGCTTCGACACCATCGTCCGCGGCGGCGACGGGACGATACGCGAGTGGTTACGGGCGAACGAGGAGACGCTCTCGGAGGCGCTGGACTCGCTGGCCGGCCGGTGGGAGTACCGCGTGGAGGTCGAGTGGGACCGCGAGGACCTCGCCGAACGGGTCGGCGGCGACGACGAGCGACTCGCGGAGCTATCGGAGAAGCTCTCGAACGCCTCCGAGGGGACGGCGTTTCTCGTACAGAAGCAGTACGACAAGCGGCTCTCAGAGCTCGTGAAACGCAGGCGGCGGGCGCGCGCGGACGAACTCGTCGCGGAACTGGAGTCGCGGACCGACGAGGTGCGCGAACTCGGCGACGCGCCGCAGACGCCGCTGACCGAGGCGCCGACGGGGCCGACGGCCCGATTCGCCGTCCTCGCCGACGAGGGGGAGTGCGACGCCGTCGGGGAGTACCTCGACACCGTCGCCGACGAGGACGGGGCGTCGGTTCGGTTCACCGGGCCGTGGCCGCCGTACACGTTCGCGCCGGACGCGCTCGAACCCGCGGAGGGAGGAACGAAAGAGGAGGAGACGAATGGAACCGGACCCGCCGAGTGACGACGACGCGGTGGTCGACCTCGTGGACGTGCTCCTGCGCGACGGCGCCGTCCTCGACGCCGACGTGGTCGTCACCGTCGCGGAGATTCCGCTCGTCGGTATCAAACTCCGGGCGGCCGTCGCGGGGATGACGAAGATGACGGAGTACGGACTGTTCGAGGAGTGGGACGAACGGATACGAGAAGAACAGCGTCGGCGCGAAGCGCGGTTCGAATCCGAGTCCGACCTCGACATCGACCCCGAACGCTGACGGGGGGGACCGAACGCCTGCCGGAAGCCGATTCCGGCGACACCCCACTCGGACGCGTCGGTCGCCCGCCGCCCGAACGCGCTCGGACCGTGGCACCGACCCGACGTCGACACCCCTCGAACCCCGTCGGCGAGAGTCGTGTGGATAACTCCCGGTCGGCGGCGCGTCGGCCGAACGGTTCCGCCGGCCGGTCCCACCCCGAGAGAGCGTCGCCGCCGTACCGTCGTTAGTGTATCCGACGGGCGCCGTGCAGGGGGTGCACGGCGTGCGGGGTCCGCACGGCCGCTCGACGGACCGGACCCAACGACCCGCTCAGCGGAGCGGTTCCGCGCCCGTCCGGTGGGCGTCGTACGTCTCCTCGGCCCACCGGCGAACGCGTTCGTCCGCCGTCTCGACCATCGCCCGCGGCACCCCGTCGCCGTCGCCGACGCCCAGTTGCACGTCGCCCTCGAACAGACCGACGTAGAGGGGGACGGCGCGATCGCTGACGTAGAACTCGATCCGTCCCCGTTCGCGGAGTTCGTCTATCGCGTCGAGGTACTTCCGCTCGTTCCGTATCGTCTCGGCGACCGACGGCGAGACGACGAGTTCGTGCTCGAAGCTCTCCAGTCTCCGACCGAGAGAGCGCATCGGACGCAGCCCCGTCGCCGGGAGGAGACCGCGGAACTCCGCCGCGACTTCGAGGCGTTCGACGTGTCTGTCTATCGGGGCGTACGGGTCCGCGGGCGTCGACGGGTAGACGTCCGCGTCCGCCAGCCACTCCGAGGGGAGGTCGAGGCCGTCGGCCGGGAACCACTCGAAGAACGGGGCGAGGCGGTCGACAGTCTCGACCGTCGAGAGAAACGACTCCAACCCGGCGGCGAGGAGTTCGCCGCCCGGCGCGGCGCGGTAGTCGCCGTCGGACTCCTCGACCCACCCCCGGTCGACCAGGGCGTCGAGGTTGCGGGAGACGGTCGTCCGCGAGGCGTCGACGCCCGCGCGCAGTTCGCATCTGTTCATCGGCCCCCCCTCGACGAGGAGCGACAGGAGGCGGACGCGCGCCGGCGACTGCGAGACGAACCGCACGTCGTCGAGCGCGTCGGGCGAAAACTCGGACACCATCGGGATGTACTGACAGTCCACATATATATTAACGTCCGCCCTCGACGCACCGCGGTGCGGGGAGGCGGAGACGAACGGCGCGACGACTCGCGCGTCGGGATGGGCGGCAAAAAAACGGCGGGGACGACTCCTCTCAGAAGTACGTGCTGACGGCGGCGTGACCCAGGTACATCCCGCAGAGAGTGAACGCGCCGGCGACGACGCCGAGCGACTCTTCGGGGGCCGGACTGGGCAGTTCCGCGACCGACAGTACGGCGCCGATGCACGATCCCGCGAGGAGAGCGACGACCGCGGCTTTGATCCACTCCACGGCGTCCGCCAGACACTCAGGAAATAAATGAATGACGACCGACTGGTCAGTGTTCGTGGTACATAGGGGAAAACGGACGGAGGCGCGGCCGGATCTGAGGCCGGGCCGGGACCGCAGTCGCTGCCGCGCCGCGCGGGTCACCCCTCGGCCGACGGCCCGATTCGACCGCCGAGCACCGCGTTGACGACGGCGCCGCCGAGGAGCAGGAGGCCGGCGAGGTAGAGCCACAACGCGAGCAGGAGGAATCCGCCAAAGACGCCGTAGGTTCGGTACTCGCCCGTGAGCGAGAGGTAGACGGTGAACAGGCGCTGGAGGGCGGCCCACCCGACGCCGGCGAGCACCGCGCCAGGGACGGCCTCGAACAGACCCATCTCCACGTCCGGAAAGAGCCGGTAGAGCGGAAAGAAGGCCACCGAGGCGCCGAGCGAGACGGAGAGCGCGCGGGCGTAGCCGACCAGCGGCGCGCCCCGGAACCCGTCGTACGCCACCTCCGCTCCGTAGAAGACGAGCACCGCGAACGCGACGGCGAGCAGCGCCGCCGCTCCGTCGCGTATCTGGTCGCCGACAGAGGTGTCGACGGTCGTCCCGTACACCGCGGAGAACGCCGCGTCGAGCTGTCTGAACACTTTGAGCGCGCTCCACGCCAGGACGCCGACGCTCAGGAGCGACGCTCGGACGCGGTTCTGGTCGTCGGTGACGACGTCCGCGACGAGGACGCTCTGGCCGGGCGTGAGGTAGCGTTCGGTGCTCTCGACGACGAAGACGGCCATCGGTTCGTCCAACAGCGCGCCGGTCACGACGAACAGCAAGAAGAGGAGCGGGAGGAGCGACACGAGCGCGTGGTAGGCGAAGCTCCCGGCGAGGAGCGCGACGTTCTGCCGTTTGACCTCCACGCGGACGGTCCGGAGCGCGACCACGACTCGGTTCTCCCGAACCGTTTGGAGGAGTCGGTCTTTCCCGCTCACGCCTCACGTCACGGGAGGCCCCGGCTTGAACGCCGCGGCCGCTCGGTCGGTCATTCGGTCGCTCGGCGGGCGAGTCCGGGACGCGCCTCCGAATCTCCGCTTACAGCTCCTGACTGGTGGGTCGGATCAGGAGTTCGTTCACGTCGACGTGGGTGGGCTGGCCGACGGCGAACGCGATGGAGCGGGCGATGTCCTCGGGTTGGAGCACGTCCATCTGCTCGTACATCTCCTTGGTCTGTTCCTGCTGTTCGTCGTCGGGGATGTGCTCTGCGAGTTCCGTCTCGACGAACCCGGGTTCGATGAGCGTCGTCCGGATGTCGTTCTCGCCGGTGACCTCCTGTCGCAGCGCCTCGGTGAAGCCGTTGACGCCGAACTTCGTCGCGTTGTAGCCGGCGCCGCCGGCCATCGCCTTCCGCCCCGCGACGGAGGAGATGTTCACGATGTGACCCTCGCCCTGCTTCTGCATGTAGGGCAGCACCTCGTGGGTGACGTCCATCAGGCCGAGCAGGTTCACCTCGACCATCTGCCGGAAGTTGTCGGTGTCGGCGTCCTCGACGTGCTCCAACAGCATCACGCCCGCGTTGTTGACGAGCACGTCGACGCTGCCGAACTCCTCGTGGGTCCGGTCGACCATCTCGGCGACCTCGTCCTCGTCGGTGACGTCCGTGGGGACGACGAGCGTCTCGCCGCCGTCGGACTCTATCTCGTCGGCGAGCTGCTGGAGTTCGTCCTCGCGTCGGGCGGCCAGCGCGACGCTCGCGCCCGACTCGGCCAGCGCTTTCGCCGTCTGCTCGCCGATACCGGAGGACGCGCCCGTGACCAGTGCGGCCTTCCCGTCGAGATTCTCGGTGATGGCTTCCATCGTATCTCAACTGTGGGTCGTGACGCGAAAGAGGGGTCCGCTCGAAGCCACACTGACCGGTACTGTCGGTGTCGGGGGGTTCCGCTGATACCGGTGGGTTTAGACGGGACGAGAGACGGTTCTTGTCGGCTCGGGCACGCTCTCGACGCGAGAACGACCGACTGGTCGACGTCGATTCCTCGAAGCGTCCGATGCGGCCGCTGTGGGTGGCGTTCTGGGTCCTAATAGTAGTAGTCGCGGCGGCGTTCTGGCTCGCCGTGTTCCTGTAAGGTCGATAGAATCCGAATCCGGAACCGCCGGATCGAGTTACCGCGCGACGATTCGGGCCAGCCACACGATGGGGATGACCGGTATCGCCAGTCCGGTGACGATGAGGATGATCGCGATGATGATTTTCTCCGCCGTGCTCGAATCGCCCCACACCGACCGCCACATGTCGTCGATAGCCTGTGCGGTTCGCTGTACGAGTCCAGCCATAGTCGGTGGGAGAGTGCGAAGGGACGTAGGCTTCGTGGCCGAGGAGGAACTGGCGCCGGTCAGAGCGGGCGCGTATGCCTCGCTATCGACATGTCGGGCGAGGTGGCCGGACAGAACTATCGAGTCACGGCCCCTCCGCTGGTTTCGAGCGCTCCGATTCACAGGATACGGAACCCGCTATGCGACGTTCGCCTCACTCCGTTCGGCAGAGAATGCGCCGGCCGGGATGGTGAACCACGGTCACTCGCTACGCTCGCTCCCTGATTCAAATCGCCGGCAGGGCGATTACGTCTCTCACGTTCGTTCGAGACAGTAATGCGCCGGCCGGGATTTGAACCCGGGCCATGAGCTTGGAAGGCTCAGGTCCTACCACTAGACCACCGGCGCTCACTCGCTTTGCTCGTTCGCGCCGTGCATCGACGGACTCCGTCCGTCTCAACACCGGCGCGCTCGGCTCACTCGCTCCGCTCGTTCGCGCCGAGCCGTCACCTCACTTCGTTCGGTGACGACACCGGCGCTCACCCGGCGCGGAGGCCGGGACGAACGAGGCTCACTCCCCTCTTTTCGACGCCGGGATAAGGATGTTACTCTTCGAATCCGTCGACGGGGGCCGACCTCACCCGCGACACTCGTGGCGCAGGAGTTCGACGCGGCGGGTCGGCTCCGGCCCGTCGAGTCGGGTCGGCTGTTCGACGTACGACACCGTGAGACGCTCCAAATCGTCCTCGTGCGTCCGGTTCCAGCGCGCACACAGGTACGACGCGAACGCACGCCGACGCGCCTCGTCGCCCGAGTAGCGCAGTTCGACGAGGTACTTTCGCCAGCGCACGCTCGGGTACATCGCCCGCGTCTCCGGTCGCTCGCCCGCGAGCGGCGCCGACCGGTAGAACGCGTCCACCCGCTCGCCGGATTCGAGTTCGCCGGGGGCGACGTACCAGCCGTCCACCGCGGCCGGCGTCGGCGCGAACATGCTCCACGGACTCCGCGTGAGGTCCAGCCCCCCGGGCTCCTCCTCCGGCGGCGGCACCGCGCCGAGGGCGACGGCGTTCCAGACGAGCGCGAGAGTCAGGAGCGTCGCGGCGACGACGGGGACGAGGCGTCGACCCGCGCGGCGGACCGCGGAGAGCGACCGGCGGACGGTCGGCGGCGGCCGACGAACTCCGGCGCCGACGGCCCGAAATCGGTCGCCGGCCCGGGCCGCCGCGCGCGTCAGCGACGCCGGAATCGCGGCTTCGACCCGGTCCCACGCCGGGGACGGGAGGAAGACGAGGAGCGCCGCCAGCGAGATGAGCGGGAACAGACCGAGGCGCAGCGTGGCGAGCATCCCGACGTGCGCCGCCGCGAACGCCAGCGTCAGCCCCGTCCGAAAACGGCCGCGCGAGAGCACCAACAGCGGGGCGAGCGAGACCAGAGCGAGCCAGACCCAATCGAACGCGCGGAGCAGCGCCGGGAACGCCGTCAGGGCGTCGCCGAGGCCGAGGGAGAACTGCTGGAGGCTGAACACGTAGCGGACCGCGTCGCCGCGGAGCCAGAGCTCTCCGCGGTGTTTGAGCGCGGCGTTGACGGCGTAGACGAGGACTACCTGCGTCAGCAGTCCGGCGGACGCGAGGCCGGCTACCCATCGTCGGGGCGCGCCCTCCCGACGGCGGGCGTCGAACGACCAGCGCTCGCCCAACGGGAGCAGCGTCCCCCACAGGAGCAGTCGCCGGAGGAGGGCGTCGCCGCCGTTCATCGCGGCGGGGTTGCGCAGGTGCAGCGAGACGAGGAGAATCAGCGAGAGCGCCGTCGCCGTTCGCGTTCGGTAGCCGACGAGGAGCGTTAGCGCGAGGAGGCCGGCGAGGAGGAACAGCAGCACCTGGAACCAGGCCGCCCCGGAGAGGGCGTGTATCGAGTAACGAATCGCCGGATACTGCCCCGCTAGCGCCGCGCGGGGGGCCAGCCCGGCGTCCGTGTAGAGCGCGCGGAGGTGGCGGGCGCGCAACAGCAGGTCCGCGAGCAGGAGGAGTCCGAGCGAGATTCGGAGCGCGGCCAGCGCCCGGGCGTCGACGCCGAAGCGAGCGCCGAGCGCGTCCGCCAACCGCGCGCGGCGGGGTCGTCCGGCCGAAGCGCGGTCCGTCTGACTCATCGGAGAGTACACGACGGCTCGCGCGCTTGAATCGTTCGGTCGTTCAGTCGTCGTCGGCCGCGGGTTCCGCTTCGGAGGATTCGGATTCGGACTCGATGGGCGGCGCGCGCGCCTCCTCGTACTCGTCGGCGGCGGCGTGGATTCTCTCCCCGAGTCCGGGCACCTCGTCGGGCGAGACGTCGCCGCCCTCGCGTATCTCGTCGAGGCTCCGGGGGAACTCGCGGAGTTCGTAGTGGATGGCGAGGCCGGCCTGCGCGCCCTTGCCCATCGCGACGGGAATCTGGTTGTGGCCGGGCGTGAGGTCGCCGACGGCGTAGACGCCCTCGGCGCTCGTCTCGCCGTCGTCGTCGACGGCGACGGTGCCGTCGTCGTTCACCTCGCAGCCGAGTTGCTCGGCGAGGTCCGTGTTGTACTTCGACCCGTACATCGGGAAGCCGCCGCGGTACTTTCTGACCTCCCCATCCTCGAACTCGAACGACTCCAGCCAGCCGTTCTCCGATTTCGTCATCGAGGCGATGTCCTCGTGGACGACGTCGACGGGGTGCGCGCGGAGTCGCTCGTCGGTCTCCTCGCTCCACTGCGGCTCCTCGCCGCGCAGCAGCAGGTCCACCTCGTCGGTGAAGTTGAGCATGATCATGGCGACGTGGGCCGCGGACTCGCCCGCGCCCATCACGAACACGGGTCGGTCGACGAACATGTAGGCGTCGCAGTGCAGACAGTAGTGCAGGCCCTTGCCCGTCCGCGGGAGCGGCGGGTCCGGTCGCTCGTCGTTGAACCCCATCCCGAGGACGACCCGGTCGGCGACGAACGTCCCCTCGTTGCCGTCGAGGCGGAACCGGCCGTCGTCCAGTCGCGTCGCCTCGGTGACGAGGTCCTTGACGTAGTCCGCGCCGTACGATTGAATCTGCTCGCGCCCCGTCTGGAGGAACTCGTTGCCCGAGACGTCCTCCGTGACGCCGACGACGTTGTGCGTGTCGAGCATCATCGCGGCGCGGCCGCCGCCGCGGTCCACGACGACGGTGTCGTGGCCCAGTCGGGCCGTGTACAGCGCCGCCTGCAGGCCCGCCGGACCGCCGCCGACCACCGCGACTTCGTACTCCTCCGCGTCGTCGATATCGGTCATGTGTCCCCCGATTGCCGCCGAACCTCCTTAAACGCAAAGCACCCGTGCAACCGGGACGACCAGCCGCCGCGCGCTAGCTCGCCACACGCCGCACGTCCGCGCGACGGGAGGCGAACGGCCCTCACGGCGCGACGACTGCGTAGCAGTTGCCGCTGGAGACGAACCGGTCGACGACGGAGAGCGCCGACGCCTCCAAGTCCGCGGCGAACTCCTCGGCGTCGTAGACGTGGTAGTACCGCGGCACGCGTTCGCCGCCGGGGAGCGTCCAGTCCACCGTCGTGTCGAATCCCCTCTCCCGACTGAACCGGTCGTGTTCGACCGACCACGCGCTGACGAGCGCTCGCCCGCCCGGCGCGAGGACGCGCGCGAGTTCCGAGAGGCTGGCGACGCGCGCCTCGCGCGGCCGGAGGTGGTGCAGCGTCGCCACGTAGACGCCCACGGCGACGCAGTCGTCGGCGAGGGGGAGCGACGCGGCGTCACCCTGCACGAGGTCGGCCGCGAACCCCCGCTCGGCGGCCCGTCTTCCGGCCTCCGAGAGCAGGCCGCGGCTCGCGTCGAGGGCGACGACGCGGTCCACGAACGCGGCCATCCCCTCGGCGTGCCGGCCGTTGCCGCACCCGAGGTCGAGTCCCCGCGTCGGTCCGTCGCGCCCGCTCTCGGGGGTCTCGGCCGCGTCCGCCGCCTCGGCCGCGCGGTCGTCGAGGAACGCCTCCACTTCCGGCCACGGGTACTCGCGCGTCGACGAGAAGTGCTCCGCGATGCGGTCGTACGTCTCGTGCGGCGCCTCGGCGTCCGCGGGGCGTTCCTCGTCGCCGCCCGCGGGCGACCCGTCGTCTCCGCTCATGGTCGGAGGTGACGGGCGGGGTACAAAGCGGCCGCGACTCGAATTCGAGGGCGGCTCAGAGGAAGAGGAACAGCGCGTACGACAGCGAGAGGAGGACGAGGGCGTGTTTCAGCCCGTCGAACACGCGACCCTCGCCGAGTTGGCCGGCGATGAGTCCGGAACAGACGGCCTGAATCGACGCCGTGTGGAAGAACAGCAGTTCGTACGCGCCCGTGTTCACGCTGCTGAGCCCGGAGAAGACGCCGGTGGAGACGCCCTGCACCTCCCCGCTGCCGATGGCCGACGACTGGCTCGCCGCCTCGACGGCCGGGATGAACGCGAGCGTCAGGGCGACGACGATGCCGAGGAAGACGAAAAACGAGATGTAGATGACGACGAGGTAGGTCAGCATCTCCTGTCGGCGCTCGCGGCGGAGGCGACGGCTGTCCTGCGCCTCGTTGGCGGCGATGCGGAGCACCGGCGCTATCTCGCCGCTGGCGGCGACGGCGTTCGTGATGAGCGTCACCGCGCGAGACACCGTCGGGGCGCGCGTCCGCCGGTCGAACCCGTACAGCGCCTCCCGGACGGAGGCGCCCCACTGCACGTCGCGCCACGTGCGCCGGAGTTCCCCCGTGAGCGGGCCGAGGTCGCTGTTCGCCAGGCGTTCGAGGCTCTTCACGATGGTCACGCCCGCCTCGTTGACGCTGGCCATCCGGTCGAGGAAGTCGGGCATCTCCCGCTCTATCGCCGTCAGGCGGCGCTTGCGGACCTCGTAGGCGACTGTGACGCCCGCCATCGTGAGGATGGCGAGTTCGACTATCGGCCCGTCGACGACGGCGGTGAACGCCGACCACGCCCCTTCGGCGCCCGGCGCGACGGCCGCGCGGAGCGACGCGGCGGCGGCGCCCGCGTCCAGCGTGAGGGCGACCCAGAGCAGTCCGAGCGGGACGGTGACGAACAGCGTGTAGAGCGGTTCCGCGAGCATCGTCCGCGCCGGCCGCGCGAGCAGTCGCGTCACCGACGAGACGCGGTCGTACACCGCCAGTCGCTCGCGGTTGGCCCGCCACCGGTCGCCGGCGACGACGTCGGCGCCGCCGTCGGTGGCCGCCGGGAGGGTCGCTTCGTTCCCCTCGCGCCCGGGGATGGCGTCCGACCCGGCGGCCGGGTTCGCGGACTTACCGTCGCCGGGCGTTTCGCCGTCCACGTCGGCGGACCCGCCCGGTCCGCGGAGCGACTCGGTGACGCTGTCGACGTAGACGACGAAGCCGGCGCTCGCCAGCGGGATGCCGAGGTAGCCGACGACGCGGATGAGCGGGAGCGTGTCCTGCATGACGAGGCCGATGACGACGAGGATGGTGATGAAGAAGAGCGGTCCCGCCACGAGGACGGTGACGTACGCCTCGGCGAACGTGGCCAGGAGTTCGAGGTACTGTTCCTGTCGGGCCTCGGACTCCTCCTGAAACCGGTCGTACTGCTCGCGGAGGAACGCCGAGAGGCTCTGTCCGCTGGCGAGCACGCTCGTGAGGTTCTGCGAGAAGTCGTCGAGCCGCTGGCTCGGCGTCCGCTCGGCCATCCGCTGGAGCGCCGTCGGCAGGTCCGTCCCGAACGTCTGCGCGTCGCGGACGGCGACGCCGAACTCCCGGGCCGCCTCGCCGTACACCCGCTGATTCTCCGTCAGCGTCGCCAGCACCGTCTGGAACGGCATCCCCGACCGGGAGAGCGCGTAGACGAAGGCGATGGTCTGCGGGAGCGTCGCGTCTATCTCGATGCGCCGGGCGCGCGCACGCTGGGAGAGGTACTGCCAGCGTGCGAGGTACGTCGCGAGCGCCATCGCCGCTCCGACGGTGGCGCTGGAGACGAGGAGCAGGGCGAACAGGTGCGCCCACGAGAGGTCCGGGACGGACGCGAGCGACGCCAGGAACGACAGCGGGCCGGGGACCGCCGCGCGGAGCGACGCCTCGGAGACGGCGAACGCCTGGACGAGGAGCGCGGCGAGGTAGACGCCGAAGACGCTCCCGGCGACGCCCGCCACGCCGGCCATCAGGAGCGTCTTCGAGGCGTAGGCGCGGTGGCTCTCGCCGACGAACGCCGCGCGGAGCGTCTCCTCCTGCCGCCTGCGCCGCGGGCTCTCTCCGGTCACGTACCGCCCGAACAGGGGGAGCGAGACGCGGGTGAGAAGCAGGCCCGCGCGGGCGCTCACCGGCGAGAGCGCCACCGGGAGGCAGAGCAGGACGGCGAGAATCAGGGGAAGGTAGCCGAGGACCATGCTACTCGTCCTCGCCTCTCGCGGCGACCGGAGCGTCCGCGTCGACGGCGTCCGCGCGGCCGCCGGCCTCCGATTCGAGCCGCGACATCGCGCGCTCGGGGTCGGCGTAGTACTCGTTGACGAGGGCGGTGAACCGCCGGTAGTCGTCGGTGTCCGTCTCGACGAGGAGGCGGAGGAACCGCTCCCGGCGGGCCACCTCCCGGCGAAGGCGTGCGCGGTTCCAGCCGCGGTCGTTCTGAATCTCCGTGAGCAGCGCGGAGTTGCGCTGTGCGAACGTGTCCGTCTCCGCGTCCCACGAGAACGCCCGCGAGTAGTCGAGTTCGCCGGTCCGCTGGTCGATGCCGCCGATCTCCCCGATGGCGCGGGAGCGTCTGACCCGTTCGCCGTCCGACCGGGTGAGCGTCTGGACGCACAGCAGGTCGAGCGACTGGACCATCGCGCGCGGGACGTTGATGGGTTCGTTCTCCAGTCGGTTGATGACCGTCTCGATGCTATCGGCGTGCATCGTCGAGAACGTCGTGTGCCCGGTGTTCATCGCCTGGAACAGCGTCACGGCCTCCTCGCCGCGTACCTCGCCGACGATGATGAACTCGGGGCGGTGTCGGAGCGCCGACCGCAGCAGGTCGTACATGTCGATGTCGGAGCCCTCGTGCGCCCGACTGCGCGTCACCGAGGAGAGCCAGTTGTCGTGGTGGAGGGAGAGTTCGCGCGTGTCCTCGATGGTCAGCACCTTCGAGCGCGGCGGGATGAACATCGACACCGCGTTCATCGCCGTCGTCTTCCCGGAGGCCGTCCCGCCGGCGAAGATGAGGCTCTTGTTGTGCTCGATGCAGAGCCACAGGTACGCCATCTGCTCGACGGAGAACGTGCCGAACCGCACGAGGTCGACGGGCGTGAACGGGTCGTCGGCGTACATCCGGATGGTGAACGCCGACCCGTGCGGCGTCACCTCCTCGCCGAGGGCGAGTTCCGCGCGCGACCCGTCCGGCAGCGTCGTGCCGACGACCGGGTCGCCGACGCTGACGTGCCGGCCCGACCGCTGGGCGAGGCGGACGACGAACCCGTCGAGTTCGGCCTTCCCGAAGGAGACGTTCGTCTCGATGTCGGTGTACTCGTCGTGGTAGGCGAAGATGGGCAGGTCGTAGCCGTCGCAGGAGATGTCCTCGATGTGCGGGTCGGCCATCAGCGGGTCGATGCGGCCGTAGCCGCGGAAGTCCCGGAGCAGGTAGTACGACAGGGTGTGGAACGTCGCCATGTCGACGTCGAGGCCGTACTGTTCGAGGAGGGCGCGCAGTTCGCGGCGGACCGTCGCCCCGTCTGCGGCTGCCTCCGACCCGTACAGCAGGGGGTCGCGGATGTCCTCGCGGACGCGTTCGAGCAGTTCCCGCTGGAACCCGTCTAACTCCGGTTCGACCGCGTAGTAGCGGTGCTTGCTCGCCTCGTCGTCGTACGTGAGCACGACGTGGGCGTACGGCGCGTTCACCCAGTAGCGGTCGACGACGCTCTCGCCCGGCGGCACCTCGAAGGAGGTGAGTTCGCCGTCGGCCGGCCGGTACGGCCGCACGTCGATGTCCGAACCGCGGAGCACCTCGGCGACGCGCGCGAGTCGGCGCCGCACGTCCGCGAAGGCGGCCGCGAACCCGGACCGCTCCGGTGAGTTCGACTCCTCGGCCGCCGACTCAGCGCCGTCCGGCGGCGGCGAACCGGTCGGACCGGTCGAACCCGCTCGCTCCTCGAACGCCGTCGCGCCGGCGTCGCCGGCCGCACCGGCGTCCTCGCCGGACGCGGCGTCCGTCTGTTCCCCCGTCTCCCCCGAGTCCAGTTCCCTCTCTGACATGGCGTCCACGTTCCGATACGTCACCGACTCTTTCTCTCGAAGTGACTTAACGTAATGGGTGACTTTCTCGGCTACCGGTGTCGCTCGGAGGCGGTCAAGTGCGGTCGACGGTCAGCAGCACTCCGGCGAACGCGAGGTAGAAGACGACGCCGATAGGGAGGGGAACGCCGGGGAACCCGCGGGTGGCGAGGAGGTAGGTGGCGACGGCGAGGACGACGCCGCCGAGTCCGAGGAGGCCGCCGAGGAGGCGGACCGGGTCGACGGGGCCGGACTCGAACGCCTCCTCGCGGGCGTAGTAGGCGACGGCGACGACGACGGCGACGGCCAGCACCGCCGCGCCGACGGCCCACGCCTCGTAGGCGACCCGAATCGAGTTGCCCGACTGGAAGGCGACGGCCGAGAGGGGGTCGAACAGCCGCACCGCGTCGGCGAACGGGACGCCGAAGGCGTACCGGACCTGAAAGAAGGGAAACCGGACGAACAGCACCGACCCCCCGGAGATGGCCGGGGAGTACGTCACGTTCCACGGCAGCAGCGCCGACAGCCACGTCAGGACGACGGCGAGCGGTCCCGCGTACTCCGAGCGGACCCAGACCATGGCGGATGGGTGCGAGCGACGCGGTAAAAGCTACCGGCTCCGCTCTCCTCCCCTCGCCGTCGGCGGATTCCCGGCGGAGCGTCTCGGTCGCACGCAGTGTGGCAGGGCGTTACGTTCATACGCCGTGACGCCCAAAATCGAGACACGGAATGAGGCGCGACTACTTCGAGTTGGACGTCAAACAAATCGACTGGGTCGAGACCGGCGGCTCCCCCGAGAAACCGCTGGTCCGTATCGACTTTCACGGTCCCGAGGAAACGCTCTCGGACCGACTCACCGACCCCGACGGGGAACTCCTCGACGACGCCGAGACGGACGTGGCGTTCCGTCTGCAGGGCAGCGTCGACGACCCCGGCGCGTCGGGCGTGGTGAGCGTCACGAACCGCATCACCGGCGACTTCGTCCTCGAACTGAACGAGGACGCGGACGACGTGCTCCGATTCATCCGCGCGGCGCGGGAGTACGGCAAGTCCGCCGACGAGGAGGACGGGCAGTATCGGGTCGAGATACGCCGGGACGGCGGCGAGACGGTCGTCTACGAGAAACGGACGTTCCTCGTCTACGACGCCGAGGGCAACCTGCTTCGCGGACACAGTCTCATCCCCTCGGGCGTCGAACTCTGAGCCGAACCGCGCGACGCCGCGCGCGGCGAACGCGAAACCGCACCGAATATATCCCTCTCCTCGCTACGTAGCCCCGTGGAGAACGTAACCGACCGCACGAGCAACCCCTTCGGGATGAAACCCCCGTGCGAACGGTTCGTTCCGGGGTACGGCGACGCCAACGCGGACTTCCACGTCATCGGCGACTACCCCGGCGTGCACGGCGGGGAGTCGACGGGCGTGCCGTTCACCGGCGAACCGTCCGTTCGCCTGCAGGCGGCCCTCGCGGAGGGCGGCCTCCTGGAGGCGACCGGCGACCGACCGGCCGTCTCGAAGACGTTCCTCTCGTATCTACACATGTGCGTCTCCGAGGACGTGCCGTCGCAGAGCGAGTACGACGACATGGAGCGCTTTTTCGACGCCGAACTGCGCGCCATCGCCGCGCACGTCCTCCTGCCGGTGGGGGCGCGCGCGACGAGATACGTCTTGGAGAACTACACGGCGCAGGCCCACAAGGTGACCGTGGACATGGAGGAACTGCACGGCACCGAGATACGCGGAAGCGGCTTTCTCGTCCTCCCCATCGCCGACCCGAGCGACTGGGACGAAACCCACCACGACCGACTCGTCGAGGCCATCGACGACCTCACGTCGACGGACTTCAGACGGGAGACGGACCTCGGACGGTTCACCGCCGGCAGCGACCCCTATCTCGTTCGGTAACGCGGCTCACGTTCGCTATTCTCACGGTACGGCCTATCACGCTTGCGGATTCAGTCGATTAGCGTCCGAAACGACGTTCGATTACGTAACAAAGACCATTACAATTGAACGTGTTTTTGGTTTTGTGTTCAAATAAGGGACGAATACCCATCATATGAGCGGTACTCGGAGCGGAGTTAGAAGGAATTGGCACCAGCGTAGCCTTTTTCACGACAACCGTCAAAACAGGTAGTGACGCGCGTGGTACTGAACCACCGGGCGCGTCAGGTAAGGAACTGCGAGACTGGTGCTCTTCGCAGTGGCTTGGTCAGTCCGGGGTCCGCGCTCGCCGCGGTCCCTGCTTCCTTCTCGGAACGACGCTCTCAGTCGAGACGCCGCACGTCGATACCGCCGTTACCCGCCCGGAGCGTCAGCGACGGGCCGCCGCCGCCGAGCGTTCCGGCGACGCGCGTCGGCGAGACGGTGGCGTCGGTGAGTTCGAGGCCGGAGACGTCGACGCCGCCGTTGGTCACGCGCGCCTCGAACGCCGCGTCGAGGTCCGGCGCGACGGCCGCCTCGATACCCCCGTTCGACGCGCTGACCTCCGTGTCGCCGCGTATCGCCGGAATCTCCACGTCGATGCTGCCGTTGCCGGCGGTGACACCGTCGATGCCGCCGACGTCCGCCGCGCTGATGCCGCCGTTGCCCGCCCGGAGCGTCAGGAATCCCGGCATCTCCGCGGCGTCGACGCCGCCGTTGCTCGCGCGGAGCGTCGCGTCCCCGGAGACGCCCTCCGCGTCGACGCCGCCGTTGGCCGTCTCCGCGAGCGCCAGCGCCACCGACGACGGGAGTTCGACGGTGAGGTCCGTCGTGATTCGGTTCACGCCCGGCGGGTAGACGGCTTCGAGCGTCAGGACGCCGTCGGTGACCGAGGGCTCCACCGTCACCCGGTCGAGGACTCCCTCGTCGACGTTGAACCCCCGCTTCACCACCTCGACGCGGACCGCGTCGCCCGCGGCGGGCCGGACGGTCACGCCGCCGTTGCGGTTCGACACGCGCGCCGCCGCGGCGCCGGACGGCGTCACCTCGAAGGACTCCTCGGCCCGCGTCGACAGTCCGGGAGCGGCGCATCCTGCGAGGGCGCCGACGGCGCCCGCGCCCGCCGCGGCCAGCAGTCGGCGGCGGCTCAGGGGTTCGGCTGGTTCGGGTTCGACCATATCCGGAAGTCGTCAGCGAGAGGATACAAAGCTTGGCGTCAGAGCCGGTCGGCCGCGCGTCGCAGGGCGTCGTAGCCGCCCGTTCGGACGGGGTCGCCGTGGCCGACGCAGGCGGCCTCGAAGGGGTCGATTCGGTCGGCGAGGTCGGCGAGGCTCTTCTCGTTGCGGTCCGTATCGTAGCACATCAGCCACGGCATCGGGTCCAGTTCACCGTCCGACTCACGGACGACGTCGCCGAGGAACGCCGCCCCGTGGCCCGCGTGGTGGTAGGCGACGTGTCCGGGCGTGTGGCCGGGCGTCCGGTAGGCGACGAAGCCGCCCACCTCGTCGCCGTCGGTGACGCGGACCACCTCGTTCTCCGGCGTATCGATGAACAGGCGGAACGCGCGCTGCATCGCGCCCTTGTGGTTACCGGCGGGCGGGTCGGCGTCGTCGAGGAGGAAGGAGGCGTCGGGTTCGGCCGCGTGTATGGGTACGTTCGCGTCGAGTCCGAGTGTGGCGAGCGTCCCGACGTGGTCGAGGTCGAAATGCGTGAGAAGCACGCGGTCGATGTCGCCGGGGCCTACTCCCGACGATGAGAGCATCTCGCGCATCCGCGCCCCGTCCCACGGCGTCCCCGCGTCGACGAGCGTCAGCGTCCCGTCGTCGTCGACGAGGTAGGCGTTCACGCCGCGACAGCGGAACCGACGCACTGCTCCGGCTTCGAGAGTCATACGGGCCGTTCGTTCCGGAGCGACAAAAGTGGTCTTCCCCGGCCCGGCGCGAGCGGCCGTCGGTCTCGCGAGAAGATTTTTGACAGTCAGCGGGAAAGGTTTCGTCATGGTCGAGAAGGGAGTCGTTGACCTCGTCGAAGAGTGGCAGAGCGGTGCGTTCATCGTCTTCGGCTGTGTGGCCGTGGCCGTCGTCCTCGGCGTCTCCCTCGCGCGGGTCTTCGGGTCGACCGCCCTGGGCGTGGTCGGCTTCTTCGGTGGCGGCGTCCTCTCGTTCTTCCTGTTCTCGTATCTCTCGTACGGTCGGACCAGCGCTCGACGAGAGCGTTAGAATACGGCGTTGCAGCGAGGTTAGAGTCCGAACGACACAACAACCGTCAGTTCGACGCGACCAGCGTCCGCCCCACGTCGGCGAGGAACGCGGTCACCGTCAGAACCGGCGCGGCGACGACGAGGGCAAGCGTGAGGCCCGCCGCCGGCGCGGCGACGACGGGTCCGAGCGCGAGCGACGCCAGCGGCGCCAGCGCCCCCAGCGGGTAGAGGTACAGCGAGAGGCCGGCCGTCCCGTGGCGGAACCGGACGGCGAAGGCGACGAAGACGGCCGCGAGGAACGCCGAGCCGAGGGGGAATGCGAGCGCCGGCCCCGGCGCGGACCCGACGGCGCCGAGGGCGAACGCGCCGGGGGCGACGAGGCCGGCGTCCGCGAGGAGCGCCGAGGCGGGCGACGCCTCGGCCGCCGCGGCGAACGACGACAGCGCGGCGGCGTTCACCCGGAGGTAGACCGCCAGTCCGCCGAGGTAGGCGACGCCGGCGAAGAGCGAGGCGACCCACGCGTACCACAGCGACCGAGGAGCGGCGGACGCCGAGGCGGCCGACCGGGAGGCGGACGAGGAGGAGGTGACCGACTCGGCGCCGGGGCCGGCCGCGGACGCCGACCCCGCGCGGGTCGAGCGGTTCGCGGCGCGCGCGGCGCCCGTCCGCGCGGCGTCGGCGCTCGAACGCGACCGGCGGGTCGAGTCGGCCCGCGACCGGTCGGTGCCGCGGGTGCGGGTTCGACCGGTGGTTCGGGCGCCCGCGCTCGCTCCAGAAGACCGGGTGCGGTTCGACGCGCCGCCCGACGCGGAGGCCGATTCGGTCGACTGGGCCGACGCGGACCGCCCGCCGGAGTCGGCGCCGGCCGCGGCAGTTCGCCTGCTCCACCGTCCGCCGGCGTCGGCGCCGTCGTCCCGGCGCTCCATGCCGGCCGTCGGGAGGCCGTCGAGTCGCTCGGCCACGTACCGCTCGTGGCCCATCCGGTCGTACGCCGCGCGCTTCGTCTCGTCGGAGAGCACCTCGTAGGCCGCGCGGAGCGTCTTGAACTGCACGCCCGCCCGCGCGTCGTCGTTCACGTCCGGGTGGTACTCCCGGGCCTTCCCGCGCCACGCCCGCTTGACGTCGGCCGGGGCGGCGTCCTCGGAGACCCCCAGCAGGTCGTAGAAATCCTCCATCCAATCACAAGCTGATACGAAATTCACCGATTTCAATGTATCGGGGAAGACACAGTCAACTCACGGACATGAGCGCGTCCATACCGAACAGGAGGAGCGTGCCGACGGCGGCGACGTAGAGGGCGCCGAGGAGGGCGCGTCGGCGCCGTTCGGCCTCGCCGATGTTGCACTCGCCGGGCCGGTACTCGACCGTGAGGAGGCGTCGGTCGTCGACGGCCGAAACCCTACCGTCCGAGGCGCGCCCCGCCGGTTTCGGGTCGCCGCGGCGCCTCTCTCGCTCTCCGGGATGCCAACCCTCAACACCGTACGCGCCGTCGCGCGTGGTATGGACCTCCGTCGCATCCGACTCGGAAACACGGTGTTCGAGGGGCGGAACAACGCGTACCTCCTGCCCGGCGAGGAGACGACGCTCGTGGACGCGGGCGCGTCGCTCGACGAGATTCGGGCCGACCTGGACGCCGGACTCGCCGAGGCGGGTCTGGACGCGAGCGACATCGACCAGATACTGCTCACCCACTGGCACGCCGACCACTCGGGCCTCGCCGGCGAACTCCAGGCCGAGAGCGGCGCCGTCGTCCGCGCGCACGAGGCGGACGCCCCCCTCGTCGCGGGCGACGAATCCGCGGTCTCGGCCGAACGCGACCTGCGAGTGCGCCGCTTCGAGGAGTGGGGAATCCCCGAGCGCAAGCGCGCGGAGTTGGCCGACTACCTCGACACCCACGAGGACTTAGAAGGCGACCCGGCGGATGTGGTCCCGATGACCGACGGCGACCGGGTTCCCGCCGGCGACGGCGAACTCGAAGTCGTCCACCTGCCCGGTCACGCCGCGGGTCTGGTCGCGTTCGCCTTCGACGCGGACGGCGCGGGCGGGACGGACGGAGGGGGCGAGCAGGCGTTCGTCGGCGACGCCATCCTCCCGAAGTACACCCCGAACGTCGGCGGCGCGGACCTCCGCGTCGAGCGACCCCTCGAAACGTACGTCGACAGCCTCCTCGAACTCGTCGACCGCGACCTCTCGCGCGCCCTCCCCGGACACCGCGACCCTATCGACGACCCCTCGGACCGCGCGCTGACCATCCTCGACCACCACCGCGACCGAACGGGGCGAGTCGTCGACGTCCTGGACGAACACGGACCGCTCGACGCGTGGACGGTCAGCGCCCACCTGTTCGGCGAGTTGGAGGACATCCACATCCTGCACGGCCCCGGCGAGGCGTGGGCGCACCTCGACCACCTCGTCCGCGCGGGCGTCGTCGAACGGGACGGCCGCGCGTACCGACTGGTCGAGTCCGACCCAGACGTGTCGGCGCTGTTCCCCGAGTAGCGCCCGGTCGCGGGCGACGCGCCGTCCGGTCGGCCGGGAGGACTATGGAAACGGCCGCCGGCTAGTCGACCGTGTCACGACACAGCGAGTGGACGGAGCGGCAGGACTCGACGACCGTCGCCGTCGACGGACACGACCTCGACGTGGCCTTCTACGACGAGGGATCCGGCGACCCCGTCGTGCTCCTGCACGGGATTCCGACGTGGTCGTTCCTCTGGCGCGACGTCGTCCCCGGCCTCGAAGACGAGCGCAGGGTGATCGTTCCCGACATGGTCGGCTACGGCAACTCGTCGATGGCGGACGGGTTCGACCGGTCGATTCGGGCGCAGGAGGAGATGATCGACGGCCTGCTCGACGAACTCGGGGTCGAGACGGTCTCGTTCGTCGGGCACGACCTCGGTGGCGGCGTCGGCCTCCGCTACGCGTCGCACCGACCGGACGCCGTCGACGAACTCGTCCTCTCGAACGCCGTCGCGTACGACTCCTGGCCCATCGAGGCCGTCAACGACATCGGTCTCCCGTCGACGGTCGAGGAGAACGACGTCGACGACCTGCAGGAGATGCTCGACGGTCTGTACCGGAAGACGCTCTTCGACGACGACCCGAGCGATGAGTTCGTCGAGGGGATGAAATCCCAGTGGCGGTCCGAGCGGGGAGCGGTCTCCCTGAGCCGAAACGCCGTCGCGACGAACACGAACCACACGACAGAAATCGACTACGGTGACATCGCCGCCGAGACGCTCCTGCTCTGGGGCGCGGACGACGAGTTCCAACCCGTCTCGTACGCCGAACGGTTGCGGGACGACCTGGACGACGCCGAGGTGCGAGGACTCGACGACGCGAGACACTGGGTGATGCAGGACCGCCCGGACGCCTACCGCGAGGAGTTGCGGTCGTTCCTCCTCGGATAAGACGAAATACTGAAACGCCGCCACCGGGAAGGGGAGTGCATGGAACTGCGGGTCATCAACAAGACGGACGAGGAACTCCGCCTCGAAATCGCGGGCGAGGACCACACCTTCATGAACGTCATCAAGGGCGCCCTGCTGGAGACGCCGGGCGTCGCCGCGGCGACGTACGACATGAACCCCGAGCAGTCAGGCGGTCAGACCGACCCCATCCTCTCGGTGCGGACCGAACCGGGTACGGACCCCCTGGACGCCCTCGGCGACGCCTCCCGGCGCGTGCAGGACCTCTCGGCGAACTTCACGAACGAGTTCGAAGCCGCGCTGTAGTCGGACCTACGACGGGCGGTACGTCTTCTCGCCGGCGCGAATCGGCACGTCGAGCCAGTTCTCCATCGGGACGAGCGGACACTCGTAGCGCTCGCTGTAGGCGCAGAAGGGGTTGTACGCCGCGTTGAAATCGAGCACCCACGCCTCGCCCTCACGGTCGTCGGGGTCCTCCAAGTCGAGATAGCGGCCCGCGCCGTACGTCTCCTCGCCGCTGGTCTCGTCGCGGAACGGCACCCACAGGCGACGCTCGTCGGGATTCGAGCGGTAGGCGTCGAGCGTCACTTCGTTTCCCTCCATCTCGAACGCGAACGACCCCCAGACGAGGTAGTCGCGTTCGCCCTCGGTCGTCGTGTCGACGGTGATGGTCTCTTTCGTCTCGTACTCGTCGAGTTCGACGACGAAGCGGTACGATTCGTCCGGTTCGAAGTAGGAGAGGCCGTCGAACGTCTCGCGCTGGTCGGCCGGAACCGGCGAGTTCGGGTCGCGCGCGAAGTACTCGTCCTTGTGCTCTCGGGTCGTCAGCAGCGCATCGCGCCACGCGTCGGTGTCGAGCGAACTCATGGGTGGCGGTACGCGCTCCGAGAACTTGAACGCGGCCGCGGTCCCGCGCCGACGCCGCACGACCGGCCGGGAGCGGCCGTACAACCGACCGCCCCGACTCAGAGCCGAACGGGCACGTCGCGTTCGTCGAGGTACTCCTTCACGTCGCGGATGGTGTACTCGTCGAAGTGGAAGATGGATGCCGCGAGGCCGGCGTCGGCGTTCGCCTCGGTGAACACCTCGTACATGTCCTCCGGCCCGCCGCACCCAGAGGAGGCGATGACGGGCGTCGACACCTCGTCGCAGACGGCCTTCGTGAGGGGGATGTCGTAGCCGTCTTTCGTCCCGTCGGCGTCGATGGAGTTGACGAACAACTCGCCCGCGCCGCGGGACTCGGCCTCCGCGGCCCACTCGACCACGTCGGTGCCGGTGCCCTCGCGGCCGCCCTTGACGGTGCACTCGAACCAGCAGGACTCGCCGTCGACTTCGACGTAGTGCTCGCCACCCTCGTCGTAGCGCCGTCGGGCGTCCACCGAGATGACGATGCACTGCGACCCGAACGCCCGCGCCCCCTCGCCGATCAGGTCGGGGTTCCGGAGCGCCGCGGTGTTGATGGACACCTTGTCGGCCCCCGCACGGAGCGTCTCTTTGATGTCCTCGCGGGTGCGGATGCCGCCGCCGACGGTCAGCGGGATGAACACCTCGTCGGCGACGCGCGAGACGGTGTCGAGCATCGTCGCCCGCCCCTCCGCGGAGGCGGTGATGTCGAGGAAGACGAACTCGTCGGCGCCGGCCTCGTTGTACCGCTTGGCCATCTCCACCGGGTCGCCGGTGTGCTTCAGGTCCTCGAAGTTGACGCCGGTGTAGACGGCTGGTTCGCCGTCGTCGTCCAGGTCGACGTCGATACAGGGGATGATGCGCTTCGTGAGCATTCCTTGCTATCGAGTTCGCGTATGGGCCGTTTGACCGTTTCGACTGTCGCCGTTCTCGCGCCGAACGCGGCGCGGACGCCACGAACGTTCATACGGGATGGCGCGGCCAGCGTCGCCGTGCGCTGACCGACGACCCGGCGCGTCCGCGACTGTGCGACACGCCGCGCCGGGAGCGGAGCGGTCCCCGTGTCGCCTGTTCGCCTGCCCTGACCCGTTCACTCGCACCGGTAGACGCGGGCCTCCCACGGGCGGAGGCGGAACTCGCCGGCGAGGAGTTCCGAGACGGCCCGGCCGCCGCCGTCGTAGTTCGAGAGCGCCAGCGTCGCCTCGTCGGCGTCGACGGGAACCTCGACGGTCGTCTCCCCGCTCGCGAAGTTGAGCGCGACGAACAGTCGCTCCTCGCCCAGCGTCCGTTCGTACGCCCACACCCGCTCGTGGTCCTGCACGAACGGTTCGTAGTCGCCGTAGACGACCACGTCGTTCTCGCCGCGGAACTCGACGAGTCGCCGGTAGTACTCGTACACCGACGCGTCGTCGGCGCGTTCTGCCTCGGCGTTCACCTCGTCGTAGTTGGGGTTGACCGCTATCCACGGTTCCGCCTCCGAGAAGCCGGCGTGCTCGTCGTCGGACCACTGCATCGGCGTCCGCGCGTTGTCGCGGCTGTTGGCGCGGAGGCCGTCGCGGACCGCGTCGAACGACGCCACCTCGCCGGCGTCGAGGGCGCTCTGGACGGGGTTGAGCGTCTCCACGTCGCGGAAGTCCTCGAGGGAGTCGAAGGGGTAGTTGGTCATCCCCAACTCCTCGCCCTGATAGACGTACGGCGTCCCCCGGAGCGTGTGGAGCAGGGTGCCGAGCAGTTTCGCCGACTCCTTGCGGTACTCCCCGTCGTCGCCGAACCGCGAGACCATCCGCGGTTGGTCGTGGTTGTTCAGGTACAGCGAGTTCCACCCCTCCCCTTCGAGGCCGTCCTGCCAGCGGTCGAAGACGGCCTTCAGGTCGGTGAGGTCCCAGTCGCTCGTCTCCCAGATGCGGTCGCCCTGGTCGAGGAGGACGTGCTCGAAGTGAAACAGCATCGAGAGACCGTCGCCGTCCTCGTCCGGGGAGACGTAGCGACGCGCGTGGTCCAGCGGCAGGGGGTCGCCGATCATCTCGCCGACCGTGAGGAGTCCGCGGTCGAGGACGCGGTCGCGCATCTCGCCGAGGTACTCGTGGATTCGGGGGCCGTTGATGGGGAGTTCGTCGTTCGGGAGGCCCTCGGGCTTGGAGATGAGGTTGATGACGTCCATCCGGAAGCCGTCGATGTCCTTCTCTATCCACCAGTTCATCATCTCGAAGACGTCGTCGCGGACGGCCGGGTTCTCCCAGTTCAGGTCCGGTTGCTTGCGGTCGAACAGGTGGAGATACCACTCGCCGGTGCCCTCGTGGTACTCCCAGGCAGGTCCGCCGAAGAACGACTCCCAGTCGTTCGGCGGCGCCTCGTCCGCGGGGCCGAGTTCGTACTCGCGGTCCGCCTCCGCGGCGTCGCGCCCCTCGCGCCAGAAGTAGTAGTCGCGGTACTCGGCGTCCTTCGATTCCAGCGCGTTCCGGAACCACTCGTGCTCGTCGGACGTGTGGTTCACCACGAGGTCCATGATGAGGCGGATGTCGCGGTCGTGGAGGGCGTCCCGGAGGTCCTCCCAGTCGGCCATCGTCCCGTACTCGGAGTCGATGGCGCGGTAGTCGGCGATGTCGTAGCCGTTGTCGGCCTGCGGCGACTCGTACACCGGGTTGAGCCACACGACGTCCACGCCCAGGTCGTCGAGGTGGTCGACTCGTTCGGTGATGCCGGGGATGTCCCCGACCCCATCCCCGTCCGAGTCGTTGAAGCTCCGCGGATATATCTGGTAGACGACCGCCTCCTTCCACCACCGCCGCCGCTCGCCGTTGGGTAGGCGTTCGACCGCGCCGTCGTCTCCGCTCGCGTCGTCCATGGGGTGTCGTCGTCGGAGGCGCACTTAGCATCCCTGCCCGTCGCGCGATTCGGATGTTCTTTTAGGCGGGGACCCGAACGACCGCGTATGAGCGACGACACCCGCGAGAACCCCGACGACGACTACCGGAACCCGAGCGAGGAGTACGAGAGCGACCACGACCAGTACCCCGAGGCGCACCACTCCTCGGACCCCGGCCGCGTCACCGCCCCGATGCAGGAGTTCTCGACCGGGAAGGCGGCGATGGGGTTCGTCGTCCTCGTCGTCGGCCTCGCGGTCATCTTCGGCCTGCCGTTCCTCCTGTAGGTCCGCTTCCGGCTTCCGGTCTCTTTTGAGCCGAGCGACCGAAGGACCGGTGTGAAATCCATCGTCGTCACCGAGTTCGGTTCCAGCGACGTGCTCGAAACGCGAGAGACCGACGTCCCGGAACCCGGTCCGGGCGAGGTCAGAATGGACGTCGCCGCCGCGGGTCTCAACTTCGCGGACGTGATGCAGCGCCGGGGCCACTACCGCGGCGGTCCCGAACCGCCGTTCGTCCCCGGCATGGAGGCCGCCGGCACCGTCGACGCCGTCGGCGACGGGGTCGACCGCGAGGTCGGCGACCGGGTCGTCGCCCTCGCGTCGGAGGCGTACGCCGAGTACGTCGTCGCGCCCGCGGCGTCGCTGTTCGAGGTGCCCGAGTCGATGTCGTTCCCGGAGGCGGCCGGCTTCCCCGTCCAGTTCCTCACCGCGCACAACTGCCTGCACAACTGGGGCGACCTGACCGCTCACGACCGCGTCCTGATACACGCCGCGGCGGGCGGCGTCGGCACGGCCGCCGTCCAGTTGGCCGACCACGCCGGCGCCGAGTCGTTCGGCACCGCGAGCACCGCGGAGAAACTCGAACTGGCCGCCGACCTCGGCCTCGACCACGGAATGAACTACGAGGAGGAGGACTTCCGCGAGACGGTCGACGCCGAGACCGACGGGGAAGGCGTCGACCTCGTGTTGGACGGCGTCAACGGCGAGACGTTCGAGCGGAGCCTCGACGCTCTCGCCTCCTTCGGGCGCATCGTCGTCTACGGCGCCGCCTCCGGGGACGTGGCGACGCCGGACACCACCGACCTCCTGTTCGAGAACAAGTCGGTGCTCGGCTTCCACCTCGGCAACGCCATCGAGGAGGAACCCTCGCGCGTCCTCGGCGCGGTCAGCGACCTCCAGCGACTGCTCGCGCAGGGGGAACTCGACGTCGTCGTCGGCGAGACGTTCTCCCTCGAAGACGCCGCCGAGGCGCAGGAGTATCTGGAGAGCCGTCGGAGCGTCGGGAAGGTCGTCCTCGAACCGTAGCGCCGCAGCGCGGAAGCGACGCGACGGTCGGAGCTTCGGCTACCAAGCTTTTCATCGGCGGGTCCGAAGCCGGGATGTGCCCACCGCCAAGTTCGAAATCGCGGACTACGACGTCGCGGTCGAGCCGTGGAGCCCCATCAAACGACGCATCGTTCTCCGGTCGCCGGCCGACGGCAGCGCCGGCGACGCCCGAGACGGGAACGAGGTGTCACGCGACGAGGCGACGCTGTTGTTCACGCCCGACCGGACGGAGACCGGAGAGACGGGGGTCGCTTCCGGCGTCGGCACCGACGAGGGCGTCGGCGTCTGGGCGTACTTCGATATGGCCGAGTTCGACGACGTGCTCCGCCTCCTGGAGTCGAAGCCGGAATCGGAGTCGGCGGCGTACCTCCACTTCGGCCACGTCGGCGGCTCCGGCGACGCGCGGTCGCTGTACTTCGTCTCGGTCGAGACGTCGTCGTCCGTCCCCGGCGACGACGAGGAGGGCCTCGGCGCCTCGCTCCCGTTCGGCGCGCAGAACGGCGAGGAGTCGCTGGAGCTACCGGTCGAGGAGGAGGCCCTCGAACGCGTCGAGGGGCGGAGAGAGCGGAACTGAACTGAACTGAGCCGAATCGAAACCGAACCGAGTCGGTCAGTCGAGTTCTCTCGCGATGGCGTCTCTGAGCTCTGAGACGGCCGCCGCGTCGTACTCCAGCGTCTCGTCGGCGACGGACAGCGACAGCGTCCCGTCCGTCGTCGCCGACCCGAGCGTCGTCACGGGGGCGACGCCGTCGAAGGCGTCGCGGACCGCGTCGGGGTCCGTCGTCTCCACGACGGCGCGCCCCGGCGTCTCGTCGAACAGGGTGAGCGCGCTTCCGAGCGCCACGTCCGCGCCCGCGTCGGCGGTGACCATCTCCGCGAGCGAGACGGCGAGGCCGCCGTGGCTCACGTCGTGGACGGCGAGCGTCTCCTCCATGTCGGCCACGCCGGCCAGCGCCGTCAGCACCTCGCTCGCGTTCTCGGGGAGGTCGGGGAACGCGTCGGACCCGCCGGTCCGCGCCAGATACTCCGACCCCCCGAGGGCGCCGCCGGAGGCGCCGACGAGGAGGAGTTCGCCCTCGCCCGCGAACGCGGCCGGCGGGGCGTCGTAACCGGCCTTCGTCCCGACGACGGCCAGCGTCGGCGTCGGCGGAATCGGCCCCGAGACGGAGTCGTTGTACAGCGAGACGTTGCCGCCGACGACGGGCACGGAGAGGTCCCGGCACATGTCGGCGAGGCCGTCGACGATGCCGCGGAAGCCGCCGTACACCTCGGGTTTCTCCGGGTTGCCGCCGTTGAGGCAGTCGACGGCGGCCAGCGGCGTCGCCCCCTTCGCCGCGAGGTTCGTCGCGTTCTCCAGGGCGACGGCGCGCGCGCCGTCGTACGGGGCGCACGTCGTCCAGTTCGGGTTGGCGCCCGAGGAGATAGCCAACCCCGTACCCGCTTCTCTGATGGCCATCACGGCCGCGTCGTCGCCCGGTCGGACCGCCGTCCGGAGGCCGACCTCGTGGTCGTACTGGCGGTACACCCACCGCTTGGAGGCCGTGGAGGGCGACCCGACGACGGCCTCGAACGCGTCTTCGACGTCGGCCTTGGGGAGATTTCGCTCGGGTTGTTCGGGTTCGACCGAGTCGAGGTCGTTCATCGGCGCGCCCTCGGCGAGGAACTCGGGGGGCACGTCGACGACCGTCTCGCCGCCCTTGGTGCAGACGTAGTTGCCCTCCGCGACTTCGCCGATGACCGAACAGCCGAGGTCGTACTTCTCGGCTATCTCGGCGACTCGGTCGACGTTCTCCGCGCGCACCTCGTAGCACATGCGCTCCTGCGATTCGGCGAGGAGAATCTCCAAGGCGCTCATGTTCGGTTCGCGCTGGTGGACACGGTCGAGGTCGATTTCGGCGCCGAAGTCGCCCTTGGCGACGAGTTCCGAGGAGGCGCCGCCGAGGCCCGCGGCGCCGAGGTCCCGCGCGGACTCCACGAGGCTCTCGTCGACGAGTTCCTCGTTCGCTTCTATCAGCAGTTTCTCCGAGTAGGGGTCGCCGACCTGCACCGCCGGCCGGTCCTCCGTCTCGGCGTCCTCCGCGAGGTCCTCGCTCGCGAAGGAGGCGCCGCCGAGGCCGTCTCGACCCGTCGCGTTGCCGACGAGGACGAGTTTGTTGCCCGCGGACTGCGCCTCCGCCGTCACGAGACGCTCCTCGTTCAGGAGGCCGACGCAGGCGACGTTGACGAGGGGGTTGCCCTCGTAGCCGTCGTGGAACTCGACGCTGCCGGCGACGGTGGGGACGCCGATGGCGTTGCCGTAGTCGGCGATGCCCTCCACGACTCCCTCGAGGAGATAGCGGGAGTGCTCGCGGTCGAAGCCGCCGAAGTAGAGGCTGTCCGCGAGGGCGATGGGGTAGGCGCCCATCGACAGCGTGTCGCGGACGATGCCGCCGACGCCCGTCGCCGCGCCGTCGTAGGGGTCGACGTACGAGGGGTGGTTGTGGCTCTCGATGCCCAGCGTGACGTACGTCTCGCCGGCGCTGTCGGTCGAATCGACCTCGGCCCCGCTCTCATCGTACGTCGGCAGGCGGACGACGGCGGCGTCGTCGCCGGGGCCGACGACCACCTGCTCGCCCTCCGAGGAGAACGCCGAGAGGAGGGGACGCGAGGAGCGGTAGGCGCAGTGTTCGCTCCAGAGGTTCTCGAAGAGCACCGTCTCCGCAGGCGTGGGGTCGCGTCCGAGTTCGGCCACGACGAGTTCGCGGTCCGCGTCGGAAAGACTCATTCATTGGTGTGGTCAGAACGCAGGCTATAAGGCCTTTCTATGTCCACAAACGTGCGTATCGTACGCCCTCGTCGGCGCGGCGAATCCCCGTCGGACCGACCGTCGAACCGCGACCGACCCGACGGTCGGTCGGCGCGTCGGACCGCGTCGCTTTTCTAACCGGAGCGGTAAGCTTCACCCGTGTTATCGGTCGAGTTGCACGCGCATTCGTCGCTGTCGTACGACGGCAACGACCCGATAGAGCTCCTCCTGGAACAGGCGCAAGCGGTCGGGTTGGACGCCCTCGCCGTCACCGACCACGACGAGATAGAGGAGAGCCTGCGCGCCGCGGAGATAGCCGAGGAGTACGGCCTCGTCGGCATCCCCGGCATGGAGGTGACCTCCGCGGCGGGCCACGTGCTCGGACTCGGAATCGACGAACTCGTCCCCGCCGGCCTCTCGTTCGACGAGACGCTGACCGAGATACGCGACCAGGGCGGCATCGCCGTCGTCCCGCATCCGTTCCAGTCCTCCCGGCACGGCGTCGCCCCGCATATCACTCGGACGCAACTCGCCGGCGCCGACGCCATCGAGGTGTACAACTCGCGGCTGTTCACCGGCCGCTCGAACCGCAAGGCCGAGAAGTTCGCCACCGCCCGCGACCTCCCGCGGACCGCCGGCAGCGACGCCCACATCAGCGAGATGGTCGGACAGGCCGTCACGCAGGTCGGAACCGACGACCGCTCGGTCGACGGAATCCTCGACGGCGTCGTCCGCGGAGAGACGAGGGTCGTCGGCAAGCGGACGCCGTGGCGCATCTCGCTCCGGCAGTTCGGGGGCGGCGTCACCCGCCGCGTGAGACGCGGCGTCGCCGACTTCTTCTGATGCTCCGCGGCGCCGACCCGGAGACGGTTCGCGCCGCCGTCGAGTCGGGCGACCCGCTCCCCGACACCGCCGGCTTCGCGGGCGAACTCGACGGCGCCCTCGTCCGCGACGTCCTCGGCCGGCAACCGCTCTTCTCCGAACGCGGAGCCGCCGACCCGAGTGCGCCCGACGCCTGGTCGTTCGACCGGCGTGACCTCGACGACCCCGTCCGCCTCCCGGCCGGCGTCCGGCGGAGGGCCGACGGCGACGAGGCGGTCTGGACGCTGCCGACGCCACCCGCCGAGGCGAATCGAGAGAGAGCGCTGTCGGCCGTCGAGTCGGCCGTCGCCGAGTCGGTGCGCGGCGTCGACGACGATGGATTGGCGGTTGCGTTCTCCGGCGGCGTCGACTCCGCCGTCGTCGCCGCGGGCGTCCCCGACGCCCCCTGCTACGTCGCCGGGTTCGAGGGGAGCCACGACGTATCCGCCGCGCGCGACGCCGCCGACGCGATGGACCGGGAGGCGGACCTGCGCGTGGTCGAACTGACGCACGAGGGAATCAGGGAGGCCGTCCCCGAACTCGTCTCGACTCTCGGACGGACGAACCCGATGGACCTCCAGATAGCCCTCCCCCTGTACCTCGTCGGAAAGCGCGCGGCCGCCGACGGCTTCGACCGACTCGCCGTCGGGCAGGGCGCGGACGAACTGTTCGGCGGGTACGCCAAGGTGGCGAAGGCGCCGGAGGACCCCCGCGTCGAGGCCGATACCGTTCGCGGCGCGGCCGCCGAGATGGTCCGGACGCTTCCCGACCAACTGGAGCGAGACGTGCTCGCCCTCCGCGCGGCGGGCGTCGAACCCGTCGCGCCCCTGCTCCACGACCGGGTCGTGGCGGCGGCGCTTCCCCTCCCCGACGAACTGCTCGTCGCCGACGGCCGCCGGAAGGTGGCGCTCCGGGAGGCGGCGCGCGGACTCGTCCCCGAGTCGGTCGCGGCGGCGGAGAAGAAGGCCGTCCAGTACGGGACCTACGCGTCGCGGGAGTTGGACCGACTCGCCCGCCGGGCGGGCTACAAGCGGCGGATGGACGACCACGTCGAGAAGTACGTCCGGTCGCTGGTCGACTCGTAGCTCAGTCCGCCCGCTCGGCGGCGTCGATGGCCTCCAAGGCGAACTGCACCGTGTCGGGGTCCACGTCGCTCTCTCGTAAATCTGCCTCGTCGTACCACGCCCATACCTCCGCGTTCGCCTCGCCGTCGCCCGCGGGGGCCACCTCGCGGGCGTCGACCGTCGCGTAGTAGACGTGGTCGACGTGTTGGTGGACGACGCGGCCGTCCTCGCGGGCGTCGACGTCGTACAGCATCTGGTGGCGGGGGTCGGGGAGCACCTCCCCGGCGGGGGCGTCCACCGGGTCCGTCTCGTCGAGCAACTCGGGGTCGAGTCCCGTCTCCTCGCGGACTTCCCTCAGACCGGCCTCGTGGGGGAGTTCGTCCCGGTCGACGTGGCCCCCGGGCGGGACGCGGATTCCGAGTCGGTCGTGGCGGTGCAGGGCGACGGCGCCGTCGTTGACGATGTACACCGTCGCGGTGAAGTGTCGCGTCGTCTCCATGGGCGCCGGTTCGCGGGCACCGGATTGGACCTTACGCTCTCCGTCGAGCACGCCGAACGGAGGCGTCGCTCGCCCGGGAGCGAAGAGCGAAAAGCGGGAAACAGAGAGGAAGAAGTCGAGCCGAGCGGAGCGGAGGGTCGCGTTAGGCGACCAGGTGCTCTTCGGCTTCGAGCAGTTCGTGATAGCGGTTTCTGATGGTCACTTCCGAGATGTTGGCCACCTCGCTCACCTCGCTCTGCGTCACCTTCTCGTTGGCGAGCAGCGAGGCGGCGTAGATGGCGGCGGCGGCGAGGCCGACGGGCGATTTGCCCGAGTGGATGCCCTGCTCTTTCGCCGTCTTCAGGAGCTGTCGGGCGTGCCGCTCGGACTCGTCCGAGAGGTCGAGTTCGGAGGCGAACCGCGGGACGTACTGCTCGGGGTCGGCGGGTTCGATCTCCAGGGAGAGTTCGCGGACGACGTAGCGGTACGTCCGGGATATCTCGTCTTTGCCGACGCGGGAGACGTTGGTTATCTCGTCGAGCGAACGCGGGGTGCCGGCCATCCGGGCGGCCGCGTACAGCGCCGAGGTGGCGACGCCCTCGATGGAGCGGCCGGGCAGCAGGTCGTCGTCAAGCGCGCGGCGGTAGATGACCGACGCCGTCTCGCGGACGTTGTCGGGGAGGCCGAGCGCCGACGCCATGCGGTCGATTTCACCGAGCGCCTGTTTCAGGTTGCGCTCTTTCGAGTCGCGGGTGCGGAAGCGCTCGTTCCACGTCCGCAGGCGCTGCATCTTCTGGCGCTGGTTCGACGACAGGGAGTTGCCGTAGGCGTCCTTGTCCTGCCAGCCGATGTTGGTCGACAGCCCCTTGTCGTGCATCATGTTCGTCGTCGGCGCGCCGACGCGGGACTTCGAGTCTCGCTCCGAGGAGTCGAACGCCCGCCACTCGGGGCCGCGGTCGACGGCGTCCTCCTCGACGACCAACCCGCACTCCTCGCACACCGTCTCGCCGTGTTCGCTGTCGTTCACGAGGTTCGTCGAACCGCACTCCGGACAGCGAAGCGTCTCGTCGTCCTCCTCTCGGGTCTCTTCTTCCTCTCCTTCGTTCTCGCGCGCGCGTGCGCTACGCGTACGAAAACTTCGGGTGCTTTCGGTCATTTTGATTGGGTGCAGAGAATGGGTCGGAGGGTTCTCCGTAGCACACACTACGCGCGCGTTGGGCATATATCTGATGGCTAGCGGACGACGAAATCGGCTCGCGGGGTCGCCGCGGCGGCGTCTCGGGCGTCTCGGCGCCGACACCGAAACCCTTACTCTTGGCCCCCGGTTCGTGACGAACATGAGCGATACGCCCGTGGACGCCGATGAGGTGCGTCACGTCGCGGAGTTGGCGCGGGTGAACCTCGACGAGGAGGAAGTCGAGGCGTTCGCCGCCCAGTTCGCAGACATCCTCGACTACTTCGACGCTCTCGACGAGGTTCCGGAAGTCGAGGCGGAATCCGACCTCGTGAACGTCATGCGGACCGACGAGGTGCGCGACGGTCTGAGCCAGGAGGAGGCCCTGCAGAACGCCCCCGAGTCGGAGGACGGCTTCTTCAAGGGTCCGCGGGTGTCGTAGATGGGGGCGAACATCTTCATCACCGAGGAGACGGTCGACGGCGCCGACGACGGCCCCCTCGCGGGGACCACCGTCGCCGTCAAGGACAACCTCAGCACCGAGGGCGTCCGCACGACGTGCGGGTCCGCGATGCTCGAAGACTACGTCCCGCCGTACGACGCCACCGTCGTCGAACGCCTGAAGGACGCCGGCGCGACCATCGTCGGCAAGACCAACATGGACGAGTTCGGGATGGGCGGCACCACCGAGACGTCGGCGTTCGGTCCGACCGAGAACCCCGTCGACGCGGAACGCGTCCCCGGCGGGTCGTCGGGCGGGTCGGCCGCCGCCGTCGCCGCCGGCGAGGCGGACGTCGCCCTCGGCACCGACACCGGCGGGTCGGTTCGCAACCCGGCCGCCTTCTGCGGCGTCGTCGGCATCAAGCCCACCTACGGGCTGGTCTCGCGCTACGGCCTCGTCGCCTACGCGAACTCCCTCGAACAGGTCGGTCCCATCGGGTCGACCGTTGAGGACGCCGCCGCCCTGTTGGACGTGATTTCGGGCGCCGACGAACGCGACGCGACGACGCGGTTCGACGAGTCGATGGGTACCCACCCGGCCGCCGACTCGGAGTACGCCGCCGCCGCGGACGGCGACGTGGAGGGCCTCACCGTCGGCGTCGTCGCGGACCTCCTCGACGGCGCGGACGACCGCGTCGTGGAGACCTTCGAACAGTCCGTCTCGGACCTCGAATCGCGGGGCGCCGAGGTGGTCGAAGTGAGCCTCGAATCGGTCGAACACGCCGTGCAGGCGTACTACGTCATCGCCATGTCGGAGGCCTCCTCCAACCTCGCGCGCTACGACGGCGTGCGCTACGGTCTCTCGACGGGCAAGGACGGCAACTGGAACGAGACGTACGCCGAGACGCGCGAGGAGGGTCTGGGGGAGGAGGTCAAGCGGCGCATCCTCCTCGGCACGTATGCCCTCTCGGCCGGCTACCACGACAAGTACTACAAGAAGGCTCAGGACGCCCGCGCGTGGATCAAACAGGACTTCGACGCGGCGTTCGAGGAGGCGGACGTCCTCGCCACGCCGACGATGCCCGTCCTCCCGCCGAAACTCGGCGAGAGCCTCTCGGACCCCCTCCAACTCTACTTGATGGACGCCAACACCGTCCCGGTGAACCTCGCGAACCTGCCGGCGATTTCGGTGCCGGCGGGCGAGGCGGACGGCCTCCCTGTCGGACTCCAACTCATCGGCCCGAAGTTCGGCGAGGAGACGATGATTCGGGCGGCCTCCGCGGTGGAGAACTGAGTTCCGCGAGTCTCTCCTTAGTCGGCGGACGCTTCGCGTCCACCGAACTTCGCTTCGCTCAGCGAGACGGGTTTTGTGAGTGCGAGGAAGTCGGGAACTGAGCGGCCGCCGAGGCCGCACCGACGGCTCACGAACGGGCGACCGAAAGAATCGAATCGCGAATCGGACGTTACTTGTTGGTCAGCGCCCGCAGCGCCACGCCCGCGAGGATGGTCACGACGCCGATGATGGTGGCGATGGGCGGGATGGGGATGAACAGGAATACGACACCGACGAGTATCACGATGGTCGAGAGCTTCATGTCCCGTTCGACGCACATCAGAGTGAAAAGCGTGGTTGCCACACGTCCCGCTCCGAGACTGTATCCGAATCGGACCATTCAGGGTCGGCTCTGCGCTCGGGGCCGGTGCGTGGTTCGTCGGCACGCCCGAGTGGCCGGGCGCGGGCGCGCTCCTCGGCCCCGCCGCGCCCGGTCGTCTGCGGGTTCGCCCCTCGAACGGACGTGTCACCTCGGCCCCGAAAAACTGTTTACGGCGACACCGAGACCCGCCCGTATGGACGATTCCTTCGCCGAGACGGTCCCCAGGTGGGCGCTGCGCTTCGCGGCCGGGAGCGCGGCGCTCGCGGTGCTCTCCTTCCTCTTCGGGGGGCCCGGAACGGAACTGCTGACCGGCGCGCTCGTCGCGGCGTTCCTCGCCGTCTCCGGCTACATCCTCTATCGGTCGAGACGCGAGGAGGGGCCGCCCGGAGGCGGAGGCGGAAGCGGGGGACAGGAACCGACGCGCCGGTCGGAGACGACGGCCGAGACGGGCACGAACGGGTACGGTGGCGACGGCGACCTGTAACGCGCGCTCCCCCTTCTCGCCTCCCCGCCGGACGCGTCACCGACGCCAGTACTCCGGCGTCAGGAGCACGAGCACGGGGAGAATCTCCAGCCGTCCGATCCACATCAGCGCGACCATGAACAGCTTCGCCGCGTTCGAGAAGCCGAGGTAGCTTCCCATCGGGCCGGCGACTCCGAACCCCGGACCGACGTTGCCGAGCGTGGATGCCGCCGCCGCCATCGTCTCCAAGAGCGTGAGCGTCTGGCCGTGACGCACGCCGTCGAGGAACAGGAGGCCCGTGGCGACGAAGAAGATGACCAAGTAGAGGAGCGTGAACGCGTAGATGCCGCGGATGGCGCGTTCGTCGAGGGCGCGACCCGCCAGCCGAACGGGGCGGACCGCCTCGGGGTGGGCCGTTGTGTACAGTTCCCGACGGACGGACTTGACGATGACGTACCAGCGGACGACCTTCACCGAACCGCCGGTCGACCCGGCGGAGCCGCCGATGAACATCGCGAACAGGAGCACGTACTTCGCCGGGGTGCTCCACGCGTTGAAGTCGATGCTGGCGTACCCCGTCGTCGTCACGATGGCGACGACTTGGAACGCCGCGTGGCGGAGCGTGGGCTCGACCTGTCCGACGATTATCCCGCTGACCTCGCCGAGGTAGGCCGCGTCGAACGTTCCGTCGGCCGGCGCCGAGGCGGTGAAGCCCGCGCCGGTGAACAGGAGCACCGAGAGCAGCGCGGTCAGCGCCGCCATCACGCCGACGTAGGAGCGGAACTCCGTGTCCTCGAAGACGTGCCGGGGGTCGCCCGTCAGCGCGTGCCAGAACAGCGCGAAGTTGACGCCGGCGGCGACCATGAACGGGATGATGATCCACTGCGCCGCCGCGGAGAGCGCCTCGATGCTGCGCGCCTCCGGGGAGAACCCGCCAGTCGGCATCGTCGTCAGCGCGTGCGCGACGGCGTTGTAGAGGGTCAGGTTCGGGTCGATTCCGAGTAGGAAGAGACCGTACAGCAGCGCCGCTTCGAGGACGGTGAAGCCGATGTACGCGCCCCAGAGCGCGCGCGCCGTCTCGGCGATGCGGGGGGTGAGCTTCTCGATGCCGGGGCCGGGCGCCTCGGCGTCCATCAACTGCGCGCCGCCGACGGAGAGTTCCGGCAGGATGGCGACGGCGAGGACGACGATGCCCATCCCGCCGAGCCACTGGGTCAACTGCCGCCACATCATGATGCCGCGGGTGTGGGCGTCGAACGATATCTCCCCGAGCACCGTCGCGCCCGTCGTCGTGAACCCGCTCATGCTCTCGAAGAGGGCGTTGGCCGGGTTGCCGAGCGTCGAGGCGGGGCGGACCGGGGCGACGGCCGGCGGGATGCCGTGCGCCTCGATGAGGTACGGGACGGCGCCGACGACGGCGACGGAGAGCCACGTCAGCCCGACCATGAGAAAGCCCTCGCGGGCGCGGATGTCCGGGTCGGGGTCCAGTCGCTCCAGTCCCGCCCCGAGGACGACGGTCAGGGGAATCGTGACCGCGAACGGGACCACCGTCTCGCCGTAGTACAGCGCCACGAGGAGCGGAAAGCAGAGCGGGACCGCGAGGTACTTGAGGATGCTCCCGACGAGACTGAGGCTGGCCCGGTAGTCGACGCGTAGCTTCATCGGCGAACCGTCTCGACTCTCTCGGGCCGGCGTGTATTAGTTTGCGATACCGTCCGCGGGTTCGTCGTCGGGGCGAACGGTGGACGGCTCACAGTTCGGGAGTCACCTCGCTGACGACGGCGGCGTCGACGAACAGGACGACGTGGTCGCCCGCCTCGACGACGGTGTCCCCGCGCGGCGTGATGAACTCCCGGTCGCGCGTGATGGCGCCGACGACGACGCCCTCGGGGAGTTGTTGGATGGATTCGCGTATCTCGCGGCCGGCGAGGACGCTCGCGTCGTCGACCTCGATTTCGAGCACCTCGGCCTTGTCCGACTCGATGAGCGCGACGTTCTCCGCGCCGCCCTCGCGGGTGAACCGCGTTATCTCCTCGGCGACCACCTCGCGCGGGTTCACCCCCACGTCGACGCCGACGGCCTCGAACAGGTCGACGTACTCCGTCGTGTCGATGACCGCGACGGTGCGCTCGACGCCGATGCGGGCGGCCAGAAGCGAGACGAGGAGGTTCTTCTCGTCGGACTCCAGGGCGGCGACGACGAGGTCGGCGTCGCCGACGTGCTCGCGTTCGAGGAACTCCGTGTCGGTCGCGTCCGATTCCATGACGACGGTGTCCGGCAGTTTCTCGGCCAGATTCCGCGCCCGTTCGGGGTCGCGTTCGATGAGGCGCGGGCGGAAGCCGCGCTCTTCGAGCAGTCGGGCGACGTGGAATCCGATCTCCGACCCGCCGACGACGACCACCTCCTCGGCGGTTCCCGGCGACTCGTCGGGGGCGACCGTCCGCGCGAACTCCTGGACGCTCTTGGGCGTGCCGATGACGACGACGCGGTCGTTGGGTTGGATGACCGTCTCCCCGCGCGGTATCTCGACGGTGCCGTTGCGCAGGATGGCGGCGAACGTCAGCGCCTCGAAGCGGTCGGCCTCGCGGATGGTGACGTTCGAGACGGGGCTGTTCTCGGCCACCTCGAACTCCGCCATCTGCACCCGCCCGCCGGCGAAGGGGTCGACGTCGCGCGCCGCCGGCAGGCCGATGATGCGCACGATGGACTCGGCGGCCAGCAGGTTCGTACACACCATGAAGTCGATGCCGAACGCCTTCTTCGAGCGCTGCCACGTCCGCAGGTACTCGGTGTTCTTCACGCGGGCGATAGTGAACGCGTCGCTGATGGCCTTCACCGTCGAGCAGACGACGATGTTCGTCTCGTCGTCGTCCGTCGAGGCGATGACCATCCCGGCGTCGTCGACGCCCGCCTCTTCGAGCGTCGAGACGGCCGTGCCGTCGCCGGCGATGGCCAACACGTCGTGCGAGTAGTTCATGTCCTCGACGCGTTCGGCGTCCGAGTCGATGACGACGACCTCGTGCACGTCGGCGAGGTCGGCCGCGATGCTCGACCCGACCTGTCCGGCACCGACGATAACTACGCGCATCTGTCGCCCCCTCCGAGTACCATTTCTGTGAGGGATTTCGACCCGACCGGTATTCTTCTTTCGACATCCACGCGGAACCGCACCGGCGCGCGTGGAGGGGCGTTCGCTAGTCCTTCCGGCGGTCGACGGTCAACTCGACCGGGCGCCGGCGGCCTTCGAGGTCCTCGACGATGCGCTCGACCACCTTCTCCGCCTCCTTCTCCAGGGCGGGTTTCAGTTTGTCGATGACCCACCCGAACGAGACGAACCGCGGGAGGTTGAGCGTGCTCTCGTCGGCGGAGTCGGCGTCGTAGGACACCTCGAAGACGACGCGACAACCCGTCTCGGCGTCCTCGGGGGCGTCGTCGGGGAGTTCCGGCAACTCCTCGACGTGCCAGTGCCCGTGCGCGCGGAAGTCCTTGACGATCCGCCAGTCGATTCGGTCCGGCGGGTGGAGTTCCGTCACCTCCGAGACGGCCGTGTAGTTGAGTTTCCACCACGAGAAGCGCATCGCGTACCGCGTCCCCGCCCCGCCGTCACCCGCCCGACGCGTCACGTCGGTGAGGTGGTCGGAGTAGTGTACGTATCGAGGGAAGTCGGCGAGAAAGTCGTACACCTCCTCGGGGGGCAGGTAGACGACGGTGCTGACGACGATTTCGTCCACGACTTCGGGGTTCGGAGGCTGCGAACAAAGCCTTGTGGGAAACGAGCGCGGCGGAACCACAACGTTGATAGCTCTGACAGCGAACTGTCGGGTCGAGATGGTGGGTGGGACCCTCAGAGACATTCGAGCGCACGTGAGCGGACTGGCCGCGCCGACGGGGCCGTACGCCGTGGTGTGTGCGCGCACGGCGCGCGAACCCGTTCCGCTGGCCGGCGAGCGCTTCGACAGCCGCGAGGACGCCGAACGCGCCGCCGACGTGGCCGACGAGTATCACTCCGCGCTCCGGCGGTACGACCCGGAGGCGCCGCGGCATCACCTCGTCGTCCGCGACGCCGCCGGCCCGCCGGCGCCTCGGTCGAACGCCGACTCCGACGTCCGACTGCGCTACGTCGCCCTCTGTCACGACGTCTCCGGCGCGGTGTTCGAGGCGCTCTCGGAGACGGGCTTTCGGACCGCCGAGTCGGCCGCGATGGAGACGTACCTGACGCTGGCGGAGGTGGTCGAAGACCGCGACGACTTCTGTCTCACGATGCTGTGGAGCGCGATGAACGAACTCGACGTCCGACTCGACGCGGCCGACCAGCGGACCGTCGTCGACGCCGCGGCCGGCCTGCTCGGAGGGGCTACCCCCGAGGGACGGACTGAACCGACGGTCGGGTCGGCCCTGGAGCGAACGCTCGCGCGACTCGACGAGGCCTCGTTCGTCGACGGCTACGACGTGGCCGCCTGTCCCGGCGGCGACGCGTGGGAGGCGACGTTCGCCGACTACGCCCTCGCCGAACGGACCGGTCGGCTCCCGACGCTTCCCATCGCGGTGGACCTCGTGCGCCGACTGCCCGACCGCCCCGTCGCGTTCACCGAGGCGACCCCGCTGGCGGACCGCCGCTGGCGGCTCCGCGTCGAGACGGTCGACTCCGAAGAGTCGAGCGACCGCTGCGGCCTCGTCAGCCTCGACGCGACGGACGAGGGGCGCCTGAACGAGACGGACTACCGGCTCTGAGCGCCGCCGAAACCGACGGACTCATCCTCACAAGCGCGGTACCCCGTCCATGGAGCGAGACGATGGCGAACACGCGCACGGCCCGACGGACGTACTCGTGGTGGGCGGCGGCGTCGCCGGCCTCACCGCCGCGACGTTCACCGCCCGCGCCGGCCTCGACACCCTCGTCGTCAACGACGGCGAGAGCATCCTGAACCGCAACGCCCACGTGGAGAACTTCCCCGGCTTCCCGGCCGGCGTGAACTCGCGGCTGTTCGGCGACCTACTCGCAGAACAGGCCGACCGCAACGACGTCCGGCGGCGCGAGGGACGCGTCGCGGACGTCGAACGCGTCGAGGAGGACGGCGAGACGGGCGTGCGGTTCGTCGCCAGCGTCGAGGCCGACGGGACCGTCGAGACGGTTCGCACCCGGTTCGTCGTCGCCGCCTCGTGGTCGGACGCCGACTACCTCGACGGCCTGAACGCGACCACCCGCGACGCCGGGAGCAAGCGCTACGTCGACGTGGACGAACGGGGCCGCACCTCCGTCGAGGGCGTCTACGCCGCGGGCCGACTGACGGAGAAGTACCACCAAGCGGTCGTCTCGGCCGGGCACGGCGCCGAAGTCGGTCTGACCGTCGTCCACGACAGCGACGTCTCCTACTACCACGACTGGGTCGCCCCGGAGGGTTACTTCACCGACCGCGGGCGCGAGGTGCCGCCGGGATGCGAGGAGATAGACGCCGAAGAGCGGAAGCGCCGCGAGGCCGAATCCCGCGAGGTGATGACCGAGTTCTTCGCCGACCCCCACGAGGAACCCCAGCGGACGCATCCGAGTCTGGTCGAGGACGAACGCGGGCGACTGGACGAGTAGGGCCACGAGGACGGTGCAACCGCGGCGACTTCTCCCGGGTCCGGCCGCGCGATTGCCGCCGGTCGGCCGCCGCGGGCGGGACTGGAAGGGGCCGCCGTCCGAGTTGTTCACGACACTCTTCTCGACGGCGCGACCGATAACCGAGAAACATCCCACGCGGAACACCGGACCGCTTTACTCCGCCCGCCTCGAACCCCACGACGATGTTGGAAGGCGTGAACGTCGCCCTCGGCGTCTCGGGCAGCATCGCCGCGGTGAAGGTGGTCGAGTTGGCCCACGAACTCCGGCGGCGGGGGGCGTCGGTCCGCGGCGTGATGACCGAGAGCGCCCGGGGTATCGTCCACCCGTGGGCCGTCGAGTTCGCCACCGGCGAGGAGGTTGTGACCGAGATAACGGGCCGCGTCGAACACGTCGAACTCTGCGGCCGCGACGGGTGGGCGGACGTGCTCCTCCTTGCGCCCGCGACGGCGAACACCGTCGGGAAGATAGCCGGCGCCGTGGACGACACGCCGGTGACGACGTGTGCGACGACGGCCCTCGGCGCGGACGTCCCCGTCGTCGTCGCCCCCGCGATGCACGAACCGATGTACGACCACCCCGGCGTGTTAGACGCTATCGACCGCGTGGAGTCGTGGGGCGTCCGGTTCGTGGCCCCCCGAGTCGAAGAGGGGAAGGCGAAGATAGCGACGGAGGAGGCCATCGTCACCGACGTGGCCCGCGCGACGACCGAACGGAGCCTCGCCGGGAAACACGTCGTCGTCACCGCGGGCGCCACCTCAGAACCCGTCGACCCGGTGCGCGTGCTGACGAACCGCTCCTCCGGTAAGACCGGACGGGAAGTCGCCCGCGCCTGCTACGTCCGTGGCGCAGACGTGACGCTGGTACAGGACGGCGAGGACGTGCCGTACGCCGAGACGGTCCGGGTGGAAACGGGCGCGGAGATGCTGGCGGCCGTCCTCGACGCGGCGGGGGACGCCGACGCCCTCGTCTCCGCGGCCGCCATCTCGGATTACACCGTCGACGCCGCCGCGGAGAAACTCCGCTCGGGCGAACCGCGGACGCTCGAACTCGAACCGACGCCGAAACTCATCGACCGAGTGCGCGAAGCCCACCCCGACCTGACCGTCGTCGGGTTCAAAGCCGAGACGTCGGGCGACGACGACGAGATGACGGCCGCGGCGCGGCGGATTCTCGACCGCGCCGGACTGGCGTTCGTCGTCGCCAACGACGCCTCGGTGATGGGCGAAGAAGAGACGCGGGCGCTTCTCGTCCGCGCCGACGAGGTGACCGAGTTCTCGGGGTCGAAAGCCGACCTCGGCGCGCGCGTCGCGGCGGAGTTGGCCGCGGTGCTCGCGTAGGTCGACAGGGTTCCCGACGCGCGAGTCCACCGCCGAGGCGCGACTCGGGTCCGGCCCGGATCGACGCCGAACGCCGCTCCGAGAGCCTTATACGACTCGCTCGGGAGGTTCACATGGGAGATGAGTGACGACCGAGACTCCGTATTTGACGACGTCTATCCCGACGAATACCGCGGTCCGAGAGCTCGGATTCCCAACGTCGACGTGCCGAAAGTCGACATCCCGACGACGGACTCGGACGCGATGTCGGACTCGTCGATCACCACGCTGTTCGTCCTCCACGTCGTCATCTGGAACGCCGTCCTGCTGTGTTTCAGTCTCGGACTGATGCTTATCTACTTCCGGCAGAACGGAGCCCTCGGCGGCCAACTGCTCAGCGTCAGCCTCATACTCGCGCTCTACGGGGTGTACCGGTGGCCGAGAGGCGAAGACGGTGACGGCGATAGCGACGACGACGGCAACGACGACAACTGACCGGAAACTCGGAGTCGAAGCGAACGTTCGGGTGCGCTCCGGTGTTTCGCGAGACGGCGCACCCGGAAGCCGGCCGGTCGGGTCGGTCGGGTCGCGTTCAGACGAACATCGCGACGAGGACGCTCAGGATGACGAGCGTCACGAGCGCGACGCTCGTGCCGATGTCCGCCCGCATCGAGACGTCGTCGTCTCGGTCCGCAGAGCGCGCGACGACCGCACGCGGGTCTCTCACCGCGGCGCCGAGAGAGCGCGTGAGGCGCACCGCCGCCCGGTCGACCGCGGCGTACAGTTCTGTGACGCCGACGACGACGGCGCGCGTTCCGTACAGCGCCGCTGGGTTGTAGAGTCTGTCGACGTCGGGAACGCGACCCACCTTCGACAGCGGCTTCTTGATGAGGACGAACCCGACGAGACCGATGACCGCCAGCGCGACGCCCTCGATGACGTGGTCGACGGTGTAGGTGACGTACTCGTGGGAGACGACCGCCTCGGTGGTCACGTCGTAGGGGAGCAGGGCGAACAGCGCCGAGTCGACGACGCCGAAGAACACGCAGAGCGCGGCGACGGCGACCATCGCGACGGTTTGTCCGCGGTTGGCGTCGTCGACGCTGCCCTCGTACTCGCCGTGGAAGAAGGCGTAGTAGCCGAACTTGATGAACGAGAGGAACGTCCCGACGCCCCCGACGAGCAACAGGAGCTCTAAGGTGTGGAAGTCGCCGACCGCGAACGGTCCGGCCGGGAAGTCGTAGTGGCTGGCCGAGATGATGATACCCTTGCTGACGAAGCCGTTGAACAGCGGGAAGCCGGCGATGGAGAGGGCGGCGACGGTGAAGGCGACGGCGGTTATCGGCATCTCGCGGCCGAGACCGCCGAGTTTCTTCAGGCTCTCCCTGTCGGTCCGGTAGATGACGACGCCGGCGGTCATGAACAGGAGCCCCTTGTAGAGGATGTGGTTGAACACGTGGGCCATCGCGCCGGACTGCGCGAGCGTCGTCCCGATGCCGACGCCGGCGACCATGTAGCCGACCTGCGACTGGATGTGATAGGAGAGCAGCCGCCGCATGTCGTTCTGGAACAGCGCGTAGGTCGCCCCGAACACCGCCATGATGCCGCCCATGTAAGCGATGGCGACGTTCCCCTCCGGGAACGCCCGGTACATCCCGTAGACGCCGGTCTTGGTCGTGAACACGCAGAGGAAGACGCTCGCGGCCACGTGCGGCCGCGGGTAGGTGTCGGGCAGCCACGCGTGGAGGCCGACGAACCCGACGTTGACGCCGATGCCGAGGGCCGCGAGCAGAGGCGCGACGGGGCCCGCCATCCCGCCGGCCGTGGCGGTGAACAGAAAGGAACCGACCTCGACGTAGTGCCACGCGACCGCGCCCAACAGGAGCGTGCCGCCGACACCGTGCAGGAGGGCGTACCGGTAGCCGGCGCGCACCGCCCGGCCGCCGTGGTGCCAGACGAGGAGCGTGCTGGTGACGGCCATCAGCTCCCAGAAGAAGATGAGCGACAGCCAGTCGCCGCCGAAGACGGCGCCGAGGCTCGTCCCGACGTACGAGAGGGCGAACGCGGTCTGGAGCGCCGACGCCTCGGAGTACCACGAGTAGAGGACGCCGACTGCGCCGATGAAGCCGAATATCAGCCCCATGAGCGTCGAGAAGGGGTCGACGTTGTACAGCACCGCGTCGAAGCCGAACAGCTGTACCGGGAGGTGCTGGCCCTCGGGGGTCAGCCAGACGTACGGCACGACGACGGCCGTCGCGAGGATGCCGAGGACGTGACCCGCGCGCCGGCCGACGAGCGGAAGCAGCACCGCCGCCAGCAGCACGGGCACGAACGGCGGGACGAGGGGGAGGAGAGAGTCGACCATCAGACCGCCACCCCCGTCACGCCCTCGACGATCAGTCTCACGATTCGCAGGAAGACGGCGGCGTCGGGGACGATACCGAGGAGTATCGACCCCGTCATCGCGAACAGAATCGGACCCAGCATGAACCACGTGGACTCGTCGCCGTTCCAGCGGCGGTGCTCCCACGCGGGGCTGGCGTCGGGGCCGTGTTCGGTGCGGATGTGCGCGGCGGCCTCGGCTCGGTCCGTCATCCCCTGTCCCTCGTGGTCGGACGCGTAGCCGTGGTCGTCGCTCTCGCCGTCAGCGGCCGCGGAGGCGTCGCCGCCGTCGGTCGCCTCCTCGTCGTCAACGGGGGCGTTCCCGCCGTCGGTGGCCGCGTCGGGGTCCGAGCCGGATTTCGACGCGCCGAACCGGCCGCCGAGCACGTGCTCGATGACGGGTTTCTCGTCGCTGTCGGCCGGCGCCTCGAAGAAAGCGGCGTAGACCACCGGCCAGAAGTACGCGATGTTGAGCACGCCCGAGACGAGCAGCGCGGCCGTGAACACGATATCGCCCGCCTGAATCGTCCCGATGAGCAGGAAGTACTTGCTGACGAACCCCGCGACGAGGGGAATCCCGGCCATCCCGAGCGCCGCCACGCCGAAGGCGGTCATCGTCAGCGGCATCCGCTTTCCGATGCCGGCCATGTTGCTGATGTCGTCGGTGTGCGTCTCGACGTGAATCGCGCCCGCACAGAGGAACAGGGTGAGCTTCATGAACGCGTGCGCGGGGATGTGCAGGAGGCCGCCGACGAGCGACAGCGGGTTGAGGACGGCCAACCCGAGAACGATGTAGGATAGCTGACTCACCGTCGAGAACGCCAGCCGCCGCTTGAGGTTGTCCTGCCGGAGCGCGATGATGCTGGAGACGACCAGGGTTATCGCCGCCACGGAGGCCAACAGCACGCCGAGACCGAGGTCGGAGAGCAGTCCGGGACCGTACACGTCGAGCACGAGGCGGGCGATGCCGAACACGCCGGACTTGACGACGGCGACCGCGTGCAGGAGTCCCGAGACGGGCGTCGGCGCGACCATCGCGTCGGGGAGCCACGAGTGAAGCGGCATGAGCGCGGCCTTCACCCCGAAGCCGGCGGCCAACAGCGCGAACGCGGCCCGCGCGAACGTGGGGTCGGCGCCGCTCAACCCGGCGATACCGCCGGGGGTGAACGCCGTCGTCCCCGTCGTCCAGAACACGAGCACCGTCCCGGCGAGGACGGCGACCCCGCCGCCGAACGTGTACGCGAGGTACTTTCGCCCGGCGGCGCGGGCCTCCGCCGTCTCGTCGTGCGCGACGAGCGGGTAGGTCGCCACCGTGAGCAGTTCGTAGAAGACGAACAGCACGATGAGGTTCGCCGAGAAGGCGATTCCGATGGCCGCCGAGATGCTGCCCGCGAACGCCGCGAAGTAGCGGGTCTGGTTGTGCTCGGACAGCCCGCGCATGTAGCCGACGCTGTAGAAACTCGTCACGAGCCACAGCATACTCGCCAGGAGGCCGAACAGGATGCCGAGCGGGTCGGCTCTGAGCGCGAACTGCACCCCGGGCAGGAAGGTCCCGAGGTTCGTCACGTACACCGTCCCGGCGAGGATGCCCGGGACCATGCTCGCGACGACGCCGAGTTTCGTCACGGCGGCGAGGAAGGTCCAACCTTCCCGGAGGTTCGGTCGCCCCGCCGAGGCGAGAATCGGGACGATGGCGATGGCCGAGACGAGCACTGCGACGATCGGTCTGAGTGAGGCGACTTCTGTCATGCGAGGAGACGCGCGATGGTTGGTTCAAGGAGCTGTCCGTACTCGAACGCGGCGACGCCGAGGACGACGGCGAGGACGGCGGCAAGCACCACCGTTGCTCGCATTCCGGTCGAGACGGGGGGGCGTCCGGCGTCGTCCGCCTCTCTCTCCCCTTCGCCGTCGGTGAACAGCGTCTCGTCGGGCGCCGTCTCGGCGCCCGCGTCGACGTCGGGCGACTCGCGGAAGAATATCCGCTCTATCACGCGCGCGAAGTACGCCAGCGTCAGCAGCGTGCTCAGGAGGAGGACTACGACGAGCGGCCAGGCCTGCGCCTCGACGGCGCCCAGGGCGATGTACCACTTGCCGACGAACCCGACCGCCGGCGGCACGCCGACCATGGCGAGCGCGAGGACACCGAACGCGGTCGACCCGACCGGGAAGCGTTCGGCGAGCCCCCGGTAGTCGTCGACCGTCCGAGCGTCGGTTTCGTCGGCGATGAGTCCGCTCGTCAGGAACAGCCCGCCTTTCATCACCGCGTGGCCGACGAGGTGGATCATCGCTCCCGTCAGCGCGGTCCCGTTGGCCACCGCGACGGCGCCGACGATGAGCCCGAACTGCGAGACCGACGAGTAGGCGAGCATGCGCTTTATCTCCCGCTGCGTGACCGCGAGGACGCTCCCGGCGACGATGCTCACGACGGCGGCGGCGACGAGGACGGTCTGCGCGAACGGGTTCGCGGCCAGGAACTCCACGGTGAAGACCGTGAAGACGATTCGAATCAGCGCGTACGCCGCGATGGTCGAGACGAGCGCCGAGATGAGGGCGCTCACGGAGTCCGGCGCGCCGGCGTAGGCGGCCGGCTGCCAGGTGTGTATCGGGAACACCGCTATCTTGACGAACAGACCGACGACGAGGAGGCCGAAGGCCGCCCGGACCAGCGGCGACTCGTAGCCCACCGCCGCGAGTTGCGCCGAGAGGTCGGCCATGTTGAGCGTGCCCGTGGCGACGTACGCGAACCCGATTCCGAGCAGGAACAGCGACGCGCCGACCGTCCCGACGAGGAGGTACTTGAGCGCGGCGCGGGCCGAGCGCCCGCCCTCCCCGCTGGCGACCAGCGCGTACGCGGCCAGCCCCGTTATCTCCAAGAAGACGTACATGTTGAACACGTCGCCGGTGATGCTCATCCCCGACAGCCCGGCGACGAGCAGCAGGTACGTCGCGTAGAACGCGTTCGACCGCGGCCCCGCGACCCGCGCGTACCCGAGGACGCCGAGGGCGACGACGGCCACGAGCACGGCCATCGTCGCGGAGAGGCCGTCGATGACGAGTTCGATGCCGAACGGCGCGGAGAACCCGCCGACGACGTACCGAACCGGCTGCCCGCTGAACGCGCGGCTCGCGAGGACGGCGGCCATTCCGGTCTGGACGAGCGCCGTACAGACGGCGACGGGCCACCCGCTCCGGGAGCGGACGAGTCCCGCGAGCAGCGCCAGGACCGAGCCGAGGAGCGGGACGGCGACGAGGAACGGCGGGAGGTCATTCATCGGAGGTCACTCTCCGAATGGCGTCCTCGTTCAGGGTGCCGTACTCCTCGTAGATGCGGACGATGAGTCCGAGGGCGACGGCGGTGAGGCTGACGCCGACGACGATGGCGGTCAGTATGAGCACGTGCGGCAGCGGACTGACGTACGGCTCCGGGGCCGTCAGGAGCGGCGGACTCGCCCCGTCGACGAACGCGGTCACGATGAAGAACAGGAAGATGCCCGTCTGGAAGACGTTCATCCCGATCACCTTCTTCACCAGGTTCGCGTTTCCGATCATCATGTAGGCGCCGAAACCCAGCAGGAGGAACGACACGAGGTAGTAGATCCGAGAGACCAGAAAGTCGATCACTGTGTATCACTCCAGTTGTTCCGTAGTCCGGAGGCGATGACGAAAAAGAGGCCGGTTACGATCCCCGAGACGACGAGACCGATGGCCAACTCGACGAACTCGATACCGTACTTCGTGGCGTGGTAGAAGCCGTACGCGCTGTACTCGAGGAACCCGCCGCCGAGCAGTACCGAGCCCATCCCGGTCAGCAGGAACGCGAGGACGCCGAGACAGATCATCGCGATGGGAAGTTTCGGTCCGATCCAGTCGCGGGTCGCCTCGATGCCGAAGGCGATGCCGAGCATGAGGACGACGGTCCCCACGATGACGCCGCCTTGGAAACCGCCGCCGGAGGAGTCCGCCCCGTGGAACATCACGAACAGTCCGAGCGTGAAGACGAACGGCATGATCACACGGACGGTCGTCATGATGAGCGGGCTCTCGACGTACGGTGAGCGCCGCTCGGTCGATTCGGTCTCGGACGTCTCGGTGTCTGTGCTCATTCGAACACCTCCTTTTTCAGGACGACGAGGAGGCTGACCCCCGCCGCGTAGACGACGGCGGCCTCCCCCATCGTGTCGAAGCCTCGGTACGCCGCGAGCACGGCCGTCACGGCGTTCTGCACCTCGGTCACCTCGTACGCGTTCGCCAGGTAGTACCTCGTCACGTCGTCGGTCACGACCGCCGTGTCGGCGGCCCCCACCGGCGGGAGCGCGACCAGCGTCGTCGAGAGGACGGCGACGAGAGAGATTGCGACCGCGGCCGCGCGGTAGTCGATGCGCTCTATGGTTCGCTCGTCGGTCGGTCGGGTCGTCTTCGCGATGGTCAACAGGAACAGTATCGTCATCACGCCGGCGCCGACCGCCGCCTCCGTGAGTCCGACGTCGGGCGCGCGGAGGTACACCCAGACGATGGCGATGCCCAGGCTGTACGCGCCGAACGCGATGATCGCTCCGAGCACGTCCCGGAGGAACGCCGTCGCGAACGCGCAACTCACGACGAACACGAGCAGGGCGACCTCTATCGGTTCGATCACTGCTCACCCCCCTCCGCGTCCTCGGTCCACGGTTCGATACCCTGTTCGGCCGCCGCCCGGACGATGGCGTGCGCGGCGGTCGGATTCGTGATGAACATGAACAGTAACAGCAGCGCCGTCTTGACCGTCGACATGCCGCCGTCGAACGCTATCGTCACGGCCGCGAGCGTCAGGACGGCCCCGAGCGTCTCGCTCTTCGAGGTGCTGTGCGCGCGCGTGTACAGGTCGGGGAGACGGACGAGTCCGACGGCGGCGACGATGGCGAAGAAGACGCCGCCGCCGACCAGCGCGACGATGGCGATCTCTCGCGGCGTCATCAGAGCACCCCTCCCCGCTCGACGGTGAACTTCGAGATGGCGATGCTCAACAGGAAGTTCAACAGCGCGTACACGAGGGCGATGTCGAGCGCCCCCGGTTCGCCGATGGCGGCAGCCAGCAGGGCGATGACGATCACCACGTTCGACCCGATGACGTTGACCGCGATGACGCGGTCGGGCATGGTGGGTCCCCGGACGATCCGGAAGACGCCGACCAACGAGGTGAGGACGAACACGGCGGCGGCGGTCAACAGCACGTTCTCGACGAACGTCATCGCTCTTCGTCCTCCGCTTGTCGACGTTCGAGGGGCGTCTGGATGCGCGCGGCCGCCCGCCCGTAGAAGACGAATCGGACCGCCCGCTCGAGAGCGCCGGAGAACAGGTCGTCGCGCGAGTCGCCGGTGAGCGTGTGCACCGTGAAGTGCTGCCGCGAGACGTCGACCGTCAGCGTCCCGGGGGTGAGCGTGATGCTGTTGGCGAGCGTCGTGACCGGCAGTGCGGACCAGACGGCCGCGTCGAACTCGACCACCTCGGGGTCGATCGGCAGGTCGGGATGGAGCACGACGTACGCGATGGACACGTTCGCCTTCACGATCTCCCACAGCAGGTACGGCACGTAGAGGGCGAACCGGCCGATCTGTTTCGCCGTCCGGACCGGTTTCAGCGGCGTGGTGAGCGAGATACCCCACAGCGCCACGGAGACGATGGCCGCGCTGATCGCACCCGTGACGAGTTCGAACACGGCGAACGACCCGGCGAGCAGGAGGTAGAAGCCGTAGGAGACGGCGAACAGGCTGAGAAACTGCGCGAGCGTCGCGCGCTGTACCAAGAGCGGGTTGCGCCGCTCCCGTTGGACCGGCGCCTCCTCCACCTCGATTCCGCTCCGGCGGACCTCGTTCTCCATCGGCGGGAGCAGCGGCGCCGTCCCGAGGGGGTTGAACCCGGGGTCGAACACGACGGTGTCGAGGTCGTTGCGCCGGGCGTACTGCACGAGCACGTCCGCGTAGTCGCCGGGGCTGAACAGGTACTGGCGGGTGCCGATGGTCGCCGTCTCGAAGGTCACGGCCTCGTCGTTGTCGCCGCGGTCCTCCTCGGCCCAGACGCTCACCCGTTCGAGGAGCGACTGGCCGGTCTGCGTCTCCTCGGTCTCCGAGCCGACCGTGATCCGTTCGGAGAGCGGGTAGACGAAGTGGACCGACGACTGCGAACCGGTTTCTTCGGCGCGTTCGATCGCTCGCCGGACGGCGAACTCGACCGTACTCCGGAGCGTCCCCGACTCCGAGACCGGAACGAGTACTCGCGAGCTGGTCAACGAAACCACCTCATCGGCGAGAAGTTCTGGTTCGAACGGGAACGAGATCGATAGTCCTTGAAACCAACATCTACTCTGAGTTGTTCGACCGAGGCCGTTAAGGGTTTCTTTTCCCCGGGCCCCTTGTCGCGGGTTCGTCCGGAAGAGCGGCTGTGAGGACGGTTGCGAGGCTGCGTGTCGGACCGCGGTCGTCGTTCGATTCGCCGAGCGACGGCGAGTCGCGGAATCGGTGTCGCGAGCATGCTCAGAACGTGAGGCGTTCGAGGAGCCGGCGCGCGAACCGGGGCCGACCCGACCGGCGCGGATAGACGGTGATCGTGGTGCATCCGGGGGTCGGGATGACCGGACGCTCGTCGAGCAACGCGTTCCGGAGTCGCTCGTCGGTCCCCCGGCGCACCACCAAGTCCGGCGCCGACGGGCGGCCGCCGTCGGCCCGAATGGACTCCGTGCGGACCGGAGCCGAGAGCATCTGTGAGAGTTCGGATTGGTAGTCCTCGATGGTGCGTTCGTACTGGTGGGAGTCCTTCCGGTCGGCGGGATACCACAGCGAGACGCCGCTGCCGTTCGCCGCGGCGAGGGCCTCCGTGACGTTCACCGCCAGCGGGAGGTACGGCCCCCCGTCTCCGGAGAGGGCGATGCGCTCCGGCGCGTCGTACCCGAGGTTGTCCACTAGGAGCACGTCGCAGGGGGCGTGGCGGACGACCCAGTCGATGGGGTCGCCGAACAGCCGGGACCGGAGCCGGAGCGGTTCGTGCTCGGCTACGACCGTGTCCACTCCTCGGTTCTCCGCGAAGTTGACGACGGCGTGCTTCGTATCGTGGCTCACTATCTCGTCGGCCTCGACGTCGACGCCCAGTTCCGCCGAGAGCCCCTCCATCCGCGTCTCGAAGGAGATATCGTCGGACGACTGCACCGTCACGTCGTCGGTGAGCGGGGCCTGGTCGGGGACCTCCTCGAAGCGGACGACGACCACGCGGCCGTCGTCGGGTCGGACCAGGTCCGCGGCGATGGCGACCAGCGAGCGCTCGCGGCCCTCGTCGAGGTTCTTCGTGAGCGCGACGAGCACTTCACGGGAGGGGTCCTCGATGCCCGTCTCGGTCTCCGCGAGCACGTCTCTGCCGACGCGCCGGCGGACCGCGTCCGTCGCGGCTCCCTCGCGGCTCACCCGCGGCCGGACGTAGAAGAGGTACCAGCCGACGCTCCCGACCGTGATGACGGCCGCCCCGACGAGGGCGACCGTCCCCATCTGGGTCAAGAGGAGCGCCCCGGTGACGGCGCCGAACACCTGCATCCACGGGTACAGCGGCGACGTGAACTCGGGCTCGTACTCGGCGCTGCCCTCGCGGAAGGCGACGACGGCGAGGTTGATGAGCCCGAACACGAGTATCTGGAAGGCGCTGGCGAGTTTCGCGATGTCGAGGATGGGGACGAACGCGATGAGCACCAACAGCACCGCACCGGTGAGCGTGATGGAGGTCACGGGGGTTCCGAACCGGTCGCTCACCGTCGAGAGCGAGGGCGGGGCGAGTTTGTCCCGGCTCATGGCGAACGGGTACCGCGACGAGGAGAGGATGCCGGCGTTCGCCGTCGAGATGAGCGCGAGGATGGCGGCGAGGATGACCGCGACGACGCCGGCCTGACCGAGCGTCGCCTCCGCGGCGACCGCGACCGGCGTCAGCGACCCGGCGACGCTTCCCGGCGTCGTCACGCCGACGAGCACCGCAACGATGCCCACGTACAGGACCGTCGTGAACGCGAGCGACCCGAGTATCCCGATAGGGATGTTCCGACCCGGGTCCTCGACCTCCTCGGCGACGCTCGCGACCTTGGTGACGCCGGCGTACGAGACGAACACCAGACCGGTCGCGGCGAGGAGGCCGCCGACGCCGGCGCCGAAGAAGTTGGCGTAGTTGGCCGACTGGACGCCGGGGGCGCTCCCGGCGGCGAACCAGCCGAGGGCGGCGAGCATGACGACGACGATGGCGACCTGGAGCCGCCCGGTCTGCTTCGCGCCGACCACGTTGATGAGTATCAGCACCGCCGCCAGCCCCAGCGCGACCGGTTTCAGCGGCAGGTCGAACAGCAGGAGGAGGTACGGGACGCCGCCGACCAGCGCGAGGGCGCCCTTGAACGACAGGGAGAACCACGTTCCGACGCCGGCGATGGTGCCGAGCAGCGGACCCATCCCCCGCTCGATGTAGATGTACGTCCCGCCGGCCTCGGGCATCGCGGTCGCCATCTCGGACTTCGAGAGGGCGGCCGGCACGACGAGCAGGCCCGCGAGCGCGTACGCGAGTATCACCATCGGCCCCGCGATTTCGAGCGCGAGAGCCGGGAGGATGAAGATGCCGCTGCCGATCATCGCCCCGATGCTGATGGCGAGGACGGACGGAAGCCCGAGGTCGCGTTCCAGTTCCTTCACACTACCTCACCCACGGCGTCGGACAGCGTCGTCGTCACGCAGAACGACTCGTGTCCCGCGTCCGTGAAGAGCGAGCGCCGCTCGGGGTCGTGCACGAACACGATGACCCGCGGCCCGTCGAACCGGGCCCGGACGAGTTGTGCGATGAGCAGGTTCCGGCGGTCCGACCGCGTCGCGACGATGACCGTCGAGTCGCTCGTCACTCCGGACTCCGAGAGGACGTCGACAGCCGTCGGGTCTCCGGTCACGCCGGGGACGTCCTGAGACTCGTAGGACTCGTCGATGACGGCGACTCGGTGGCCGCGGTCCCGCAACCGCTCGGCGATGGCGGTGCCGACGTGGGCGCCGCCGAGAACGTAGTGTGTGGGCTGTGCGGTCTCTTCCGCGCCGTTGGACGGCTGGGTGGTGTCTGATCTGGTCATGAGGATCGGTTGTGCGTTCGTCGGAGCAATCTCGTTCGTCCATCGTCGACGGAGAGCAATAAATTAGCGGGTTATTTTGACGAGTCAACGATTAGTATGTCATAAATATCGGGACCCGTCATAATACGCCGGGAGAACGCTCGCGTTTCGCGGGCGGCCGACGGAACAAGATTATACCGTTCGAGCGCGCGAACATCCATCATCGATGAAAGACGGCGAACTGGACTCCGTCGACCGGCACATCTTGTACTACCTCCAACAGGACGCGAGGGCGACGTCGTCCACGGATATCGCGGAGAAACTCGGCCTGTCGTCGAGCACCGTCCGAACGCGGCTCAACAAACTGGAGGACAGCGGAATCATCCGCGGCTATCACGTCGACATCGACTACGACCTCGCCGGCTACCCGCTGTACACCAAAATCATCTGCACGGCGCCGGTTCCTGACCGGGACGCACTCGCGAACAGGGCGAGGGACATCCGCGGCGTGACGGCCGTCCGCGAAATCATGACCGGGGAACGCAACGTCTACGTGAACGCCATCGGACGGAACCACGACGACCTCAACCGCATCAGTAAGGAACTGGACTCGATGGGGCTCAAAATCGCCGACGAACAGCTGATCCGCGACGAGTTTATCTGTCCCTATCAGGGGTTCTTGGACGAGGACGAGGAGGCGGGGCTGTCCGGTGCGGACGGCGACGCCTAACTCGGGCAACTGTGCCGAAACCGACCGTCGTCACGTCCGACGGCGTCGAACCGACGTTACGCTCGGGAGCTGTTTCCCTCACAGATGTAATTCTCACAAAGATTTATATTCGAGGGAGAGTATCTAGAAATACATGAATGTTCCAGGCGTGGACTCGGGGGATGGGAGACTCCCGCGTCGGAACGGAGGAGAAGCGGTATGATACACAACCCAGCTCAGATGAAGAGTGCGAACTGGCCGGGTCCGAACCGCGACGTGGCGATGGGGACGCTGCGTGAGGCGGCCGACGAACCGCTGGACCTCGTCGCCGTCTACGGCGCGACGTCGTTCGACCTGTTCCACGTGAGCGACGCGCTCTCGGAGTCGTGTAACGACCGCGCGTCGCTCGTCGAGATCATCACCGAGTTGGCCGAGGAGATGCGCGAGGAGTTCGTCCGCCACGGACTGTTCTCGGGCCTGCGTCCGACGCAGAAACGCGTCGAGTACAAGTCGAGCATGCTCAACGGCCGGAAACTGCTACAGGTGTACTGCGGCGGTCGCGGGATGGTTCTTCTCGTTCATCCCGACCAACGGGAGGAGCCGTTGGTCCGCGCCGCGATGGAACTGCTCGGCGTCTGAACGACCGCGGGAGGCGGTGGCACGACCCGTGCGGACGGCCCGTACGCGGGGGGACGAACCGCCAGCTTTTATTTCCGAACCGATGAACCGGCGACATGGACCAGTTGCGGCGGTCGCTCCTCGAAGCGCCGATAATCGAGAAAGGGGACTACGAGTACTTCGTCCACCCCATCAGCGACGGGGTGCCGATGCTCGAACCCGGCCTCCTCCGCGAGATAGTCATCCGGATCATCCGGAAGGCCGACCTCGAAGACGTCGACAAGATAGTGACGCCGGCGGCGATGGGCATCCACATCTCGACCGCCGTCTCGCTGATGACCGACATCCCCCTCGTCGTCATCCGCAAGCGCCAGTACGGCCTCGACGGCGAGGTATCTCTGAGCCAGCAGACGGGGTACTCGGAGAACGACATGTACATCAACGACGTGTCGGCGGGCGACCGCGTCCTCGTTCTCGACGACGTGCTCTCGACGGGCGGAACGATGTGCGCCGTGCTCGACGCCCTGAAGTCGACGGGCGCGGACGTCGTCGACACCGTCGCCGTCATCAAGAAGGCCGGCCCGAACGAACTCGACGACACCGACCACCACGTCAAGACGCTCATCAACGTCACCGTCGAGGACGGCGAAGTGGTCATCGTCGACGAGGACGGCGACGACTGACCGTCGGAGTCGGCGCTCCCGTTCCGGTACGACGGTCGTGAATGTTAGATAGTTACATACTCGGGTTCCTGAACCTCTTCTTCACACACTCGATCCGAATATTATCGACCGGACGTTCGACAACTCCCGGAATCGCCGAACGAGTTTCCACCGTATCGCTCCGGAAGAGTGATAACGCGCTGTCCATTCCGTCACACTGTGTCACGGATGTACGACCGACGCGGCGACGACGAGCGAAGGGGGATGAACCGTCGGGCCTGGCTCAAAGCGCTGGGCGTGGCGGGCGTGACCGGACTCGCCGGCTGTAGCGGCGACGACGGGAACGCGAGCACGGGGACCGAGTCTGCGACCGCGACCGACGGCTCCGAACTGGGGACGTCGGAGGGGACGAGCACCGGGATGGACGAACTCCCGGAAGTCAGCGGCACGTATCGGACGGACATCTCGGGGTCGCTGGCGACGCTGAACCCGCTCTACAACAACGAGCAGGGCGCGGCGGACGTCATGTCCTACGCGCTCGATTTGGGTTACGGTTTCCGCCCCGGCACGGAGTACTTTCCCCAACTGTACGACCTGACCACAGACGGCGGCGACGTGTGGGTCGCCAGCCTCCGCGAGGGACTGCAGTTCGGCGGCGACTACGGCGAGGTGACCGCCGAGGACTTCGTCTATCAGATAACCGAACTCCACCAGAGCGACTGGGCCGCGACGGCGGACGCCCCCTCGTGGCCGAGCGAACTGAACGTCGAGCGGACGGGCACCTACGAGTTCCAGATCGAACTGCCGAACCCGAACCCGCTGTACCCCGAGACGTACGACCCGCTGCTCTACCCGATTCCCAAGGCCCTCCTCGAACCGTTCGTCGGCGAACAGGACGCCCAAGGACTGGAGAACAACGCGGAACTCACCGAACTCCAGTTCGTGGAGGGGGGGAACCTCGGCGCGTACTCGCTGGAGTCGTGGAACCGGTCGAGCAACATCACGTTCACCCGAAACGAGAACTACTACCTCAGGGAGGCCGAGGACGTGCCGGACCGCTTCGGCAACGCGCCCTACTTCGAGGAACTCGAAGTGCAGGTTACCCAGGAGCAGGCGGCCCGTCTGGGTGCGCTGGAAGCGGGACAGACCGACAGCGTCGCGGTGCCGCCGAACCGGGTCACCGAGTTCGACGGGATGGACGGCGTCGACGTCTATCAGATCCCGCAACCGTTCAACGAAGTCTGCGTCTACAACATGCGCGACAACGGCTGGACCGCGGGTCCCGGCAACCTCTTTCAGAAGAAGAAGTTCCGACAGGGACTCGGCTGTGCGGTCAACAAGCAGGCGCTCGTTCAGGGCGTGTTCCGCGACTACGCGCAGGTGCAGTACACCTGGCAGCCCCAGTGGTCGCAGTGGTACCCCGACGAGAGCGAAATCATGCAGTTCGGCACCGGGGACCTGTACGGCCCGGAGGCGACGCGGAGCCGGATTCGAGAGGCCATCTCCGACACCGACTACAGCTACGGTAACGACGGGCAACTGCTCACCCCGAGCGGCGACCAGGTCGAACTGAGCCTCTACCACAGCGCCGGGCAGAACACCGAGCGCAACATGGCCCAGTACATCGCACAGGAGTTCGGCGACAACGCCGGGATTCAGGTGAACGTGCAGGCCATCGACGGCACGCAGTTCACCAACAACTACTGGCAGCAGCAGGTGCCCGACGACCCGAGCCAGTACGAGTGGTCCAACGGGCCGTACAACGCCGGCCCCCGCGAAGTGACGAGCGCGAACCCGTGGGACATGAGCGTCGTGTTCGGCCTCAACACCTACCCGCTGAACCCGACGACGGCGAGCGTGTTCTTCTCGCGTGACTCCTCGTACAATCCGTACGGCTACTACCCCTCTTGGGACGCCGAGGAACTGTTCCAGCGGGCGAACAGCGCGGCCAGCGAGGAGGAACTCCAGCCCATCTTCACGGAGATATTCAAGAACGTCGCCGAGGACCAGCCGATGGGAATGCTCGCGTTCCCCGCCGACACCGTCGGCTACTCCGCCGGCATCGTCGGCCCCGCGGAGAACTTCTTCAGCGGCTGGAACTTCCCGACGTGGTACCGCAACGAGTGACTTCGCTCCGCGCTCGGTAGACGCATCGCAGACGACCGCCCTTTCGGACAACTTACAGAGACAACAACATGGGACTCGGATGGTACATCGCTCGTCGGGTCGCGTGGTCGTTCGTCGTCACGTTCATCATCGTCTCGGTGACGTGGGGACTGCTCACCGCCGCGCCGAACCCCGAGGTACAGCAGGCGGCCCAACAGGCCGCGCTCGCGGGCGACGACCCCGCAGAGGCACAGGACAGGGTACGACAACTCCGCGGACTGGACAGGCCGTTGCACGAACAGTACATCGGCTACATGACCAACATCTACACGCTGAATTGGGGGTGGTCCGACTCCCGGGCGCAACCGGTGACGGAGGCGGTGACCGAGGCGCTGTACTACACCGTCCAGTACTCCGTCCCGTGGACGCTGCTCGTCGTCACGCTGGGACCGCTGGTCGGACTGTACTCCTCGGCCAACCAGTACTCCTGGAAGGACCACCTCGCGACGGGGTTCGCCTTCTTCGGCTACGCGATACCGAACTTCTTCTTCGGTATCATCCTCCTCCTCATCTTCGGGGTGGAGTTGGGCTGGATTCCCATCACGTACAACACGGACGTCCCGGTGTTCAGCGTCGAGAACGCGATTCAGCTCGCGATACCGGTGTTCGTGTTGGTGACGGGGTCCATCGGGGGCATCATGCGCGTCTCGCGCAACGAGTCCTCGGAGTTCATGAACGCCGACTTCGTGAAGACGGCGCGCGCGAAGGGCGTCTCGACGTACCGCATCTACGCGCGACACGTCCTTCGACCGACGATGGTCCCCCTCTCGACGACGATGGTCGCGCAGTTGCTCGCGCTCTTCACGGGGTCGTCGATACTCGTGGAGGTGGTGTTTTCGATACCCGGCCTCGGTCGGTTGCTGTTCCGCGCCATCGTCGCGCAGGACACGAGCGTCGTGCTCGGCACGTCGCTGTTCTTCGTGTTCGTCGCGACCATCGGAAACCTCCTGCAGGACCTCGTGTACACCGTACTGGACCCGCGAATCAGCTTCGACGATAGATAATGGCCACGCAAGACTCACCGCGGTTCGACACGGTCGATTGGGACGAGATAGCGAGCGGCGGCGGCCGGGAGGTGACGAAGAGCCTCGCCGCCCTCGGCGCGATACTCGCGGGACTCGCCGCGTTGTTCCTCTACGACCTCCTCGCCGTCCCCGACCGCACGGCGACGTTCGCCGCCGTCGGGTGGGGCTACGACGTGACGCGACTCGACTGGCTGCTCGCGCTCTCGCTGCTGTTCGTCGGGTTCTACGGCGTCCTCCCCCTGTACCGGAACAGGCGGATGACGCGCTACTACTGGGCGGAGTTCAAGAAGAACCGCCCGGCGGTCGTCAGCCTCGCCTTCCTCGCCGTCGTCTTCGTCGGCGGCATCCTCGGACCGGTCGTCGTCAGCCCCCCCGAGTCGGAACTGCTCCGGCAGTTCCAGCCGCCCGTGTTCATGGAGATTCAGCGCAACTACGTCATCGAGTGCGTCGGCGAGGCCGCCGGCGGCGTCTGTCAGGGGACGTGGCAGCACCCGCTCGGAACCACGCCCGACGGGCGCGACATCTTCTCGATGATCGTGTACGGGATGCAGATATCGATGAAAGTCGGACTCATCGCGACGCTCATGGCCGTCGTCATCGGCGCGAGCGTCGGCACCGTCAGCGCGTACGCCGGCGGGATGGTCGACGAGGTGCTGATGCGCTACGTCGACATCCAGCAGTCGTTCCCGACGCTCGTGCTCTACTTGCTCATCATCTACACGTGGGACGCCGACCTGTTCACCATGGTCATCCTGTTCGGCCTGTTCTCCTGGGAGGGGACCGCCCGGTACGTGCGGAGCAACGCGCTCGCGAAGACCGAAGAGGAGTACATGAAGGCCAGTCGTCTCAGCGGCGCCGGGACGTACCACACCATCCGGCGACACCTCGTTCCGAACACCGCGAGCAGCATCATCACCGACGCGACGCTCCTGATTCCGGCGTTCCTCCTCGCCGAGGCGCAGTTGTCGTTCCTCGGACTGGGCGACACGAGCGTCGCCTCGTGGGGCCAACTCATCAGCATCGGACGGGACCACCTCTCGTACGCGCCGTGGATCACGCTGGCGCCGGGACTGGTCCTCTTCTTGACCATCCTCGCGTTCAACTTCCTCGGCGACGCGCTGTTGGACGCGCTGAATCCCGAGGCGCGGGCGGAGGCGGAGTCGTGAACATGAATCCGAACACGAACGCAAACGCGAACGCGAACACGAGCGTGACCGCGAACGCACGGACGGACAGACCGCTGCTGTCGGTCGAGGGCCTGCGGACGACGTTCGACACCGACGCCGGCCTCCTCACCGCCGTCGACGGCGTCGACTTCGACGTCCGCCGGGGTGAGACCGTCTGCATCGTCGGCGAGTCGGGGAGCGGGAAGACCGTCGCCAGCGAGTCGGTGACCCGGCTGATTCCCTCGCCGCCGGGAACGGTCGAGGGGTCGGTTCGGTTCGGCGAAGTGGAGACCGTCCGCGAGTTCGCCGAGCGGTTCCCGAAGCGGGTGGTCGACGCGGCCGGCGCGACCGGACGCGGCGGGGCCGGCCGGACCGACGACCCCGACGACGACAACGACGACCGGTTCGTCGTCGTCGAGGAGCGGACGAACGGAGAGATAACCCGCGGCTACGTGGACCTCGCGCGCGCGCCGGAGTCGGCGCTGCGGCGCGTCCGCGGGGCCAACATCAGCCACGTGTTCCAGAACCCGCAGGACGCCCTCAACCACTGCTACACGGTGGGCTGGCAGATCGTCGAGGCGATTCAGGTCCACGAGGACGTCGGGAAGACGGCGGCCAGAGAGCGGGCGGTCGACCTCTTAGAGCGGGTCGGCATCGCCAACGCCGCGGCGCGGTTCGACGACTACCCGCACGAGTTCTCCGGCGGGCAGAAACAGCGCGTGATGATCGCGATGGCGCTGGCCACGAACCCGGACCTGCTCGTCGCCGACGAACCGACGACGGCGCTGGACGTGACCGTCCAGAGCCAGATTCTGGACCTCGTCGCCGACCTCCAACGGGAGTACGGGATGGGCATCCTGTTCATCACGCACGACCTCGGCGTCGTCGCGGAGATAGCCGACCGCGTCGTCGTCATGTACGCCGGGAAGGTGATGGAGCGCGGCGACGTCTACGAGATATTCGAGACCCCCTCGCACCCGTACACGCGCGCGCTCATCGACTGTCTCCCCGGCGGCGACCGGGCCGCCGGCGGCATCGAGGGGACGCTCCCGAATCCGGTCGACCCGCCGGACGGCTGTCGGTTCGCCCCCCGCTGTCCGCACGCGGTCGAGGAGTGCACCGTCGGCGAGCAACCGCCCGAACACGTCCTCTCGGAGAGCCACCGCGTCTCCTGCGTGTACTACGGCGAGGGGTTCGACGAGTCGGTCATCGTCGGGTCGGCCGACGACGAATCGGCGGCCGGGGAGGCCGGAGGGACCGCCGATGACTGACGGACCGCTCCTCTCGGTCCGGAACTTGGAGAAGCACTACCCCATCACCGAGGGTATCCTCTCGCGGCAGGTCGGCGCGGCGCGGGCCGTCGACGGCATCAGCTTCGACATCGCGCGCGGGGAGACGCTCGGCCTCGTCGGCGAGTCCGGGTGCGGGAAGTCGACGGCGGCGTCGTCCATCGTCCGGTTGGAGGAGCCGACGGGGGGACAGGTGCTGTTCGACGACGGCCGCGAGGAGGGCCCGCGGGACGTCACGCGGTTCGACGAGGCGGAACTGAAGGCGTTCCGCCGGGACGCCCAGATGATATTCCAGGACCCCTCCTCCAGCCTCGACCCGCGGATGACGGTCGGAAGCTCCGTCGCCGAGTCGCTCGCGGTCCACGGGATGGCGGACAGAGAGCGACGCCGGACGATAGTCGAGAACCTCCTCGAAGACGTCGGCCTCTCGGCGTCCGACTACGACCGCTACCCCCACGAGTTCTCCGGCGGGCAGAAACAGCGCATCGGCCTCGCCCGAGCGCTCGTGCTCAACCCGGAACTCATCATCGCCGACGAACCCGTGAGCGCCCTCGACGTCTCCGTTCGCGCGGAGATACTCTCGCTCGTCGACCGGCTACAGGAGCGCTACGGGCTATCGATGCTGTTCATCAGCCACGACATGTCCGTCGTCAGAGACGTCTGCGACCGCGTCGCCGTCATGTACCTCGGGAAAATCGTCGAAATCGGGGAAACCGAGGAGGTGTTCTCGGACCCCCAGCACCCCTACACCGAGGCGCTGCTCTCGGCGATTCCGACGCCCGACCCGAGACAGCGACGGAAGGGTATCGACCTGACGGGGAAGGTGCCGAGTCCCGTCGACCCGCCGTCCGGGTGTCGGTTCCACACGCGCTGTCACCGCGTGATACAGTCCGACGAGTACGACCTCGAACAGGCCAACTGGCGCTCGCTCCTGAACCTCCGCGACGAGGTGGTCGCCGGCGCCGTCGACGTGGAGGCGGTCCGCGAGTCCGTCGGCGGCGAGGGGACCGACGCGGCGGGCGGCGTCGAGACGGCGTCGGATGACGCCGTCGAACGGGAGATTCGGGACGACTTCGGCCTCCCCGAGCGACTGTCCGACGAGGCGGCCGAGCGACGCCTCGGGGACGCGTTCGACCGACTGCTGGACGGGAACGAGACGGCGGCCGCGGAGGCCCTCGCCTCGGCGTTCGTCACCCCCTGCGAGGAGTCGACCCCCGAGTTCACCGACCACGGCGGCGGTCACCGCTCGGCCTGCTTTCTCACCGCCCGCGACGACCGCGCGCTGGAGCGACCCGCGAACGCAGAGCGGTAGGCCGGGCGGAGGCGCGAGGTCCGCACCGGGCTTCCGGTGCCGGGTCGCTTTTTCCTCGCGCGTCCCTAGGGAGAAACACCATGTCCGATACGACAGCGCTGTTCGTCGTCAGCGAGGCGGGGTATTGGGGCGAAGAGTGCACCGAACCGCTGACCACGCTCTCGGACGCCGGCGTCGACGTCACCGTGGCGACGCCGACGGGCGAGAAACCGGTCGTCGACGAGCGCTCCGTCGACCCCGACGAGGTCGGCGAGGAGACCTCCGAGGAGGTCTTGGAGGTCCACGAGAACGACGAGCGACTGGCGAACCCCGAGCCGATAGCGACGGTGGACGCCGCGGACTACGACGTCGTCGTGTTCCCCGGCGGGCACGGCACCGCGTGGGACATCAACCAGGACCGCCACGCCCGGCAGGCCCTCCTGAGCGCCGTCGGCGGCGACGACGGGAAGGCGCTGGTCGTCTGTCACGCCGTCGGACTGCTCGGTTTCACCCGCGAGGCCGACGGGAGTTTCCTCGTCGAGGACCGCGAGGTCACCGGCTTCCCCAACGAGTGGGAGGAGGGAATCGTCGACGAGAACGACCTGATGCCCGACGGCCGGAAACTCCCCTACTGGGTCGAGGACGAGGTGAAGGCCGCCGGCGGCGTCTGGGACGCCGAACTCGACGCGGACGAGAGCGTCACCGTCGACGGCGACCTGATCACCGCGCGCGGCCCCGGGTCCTCGCACGCCGCGGCCGAGACGCTGCTCGACGAACTCGGTATCGAGGCGTAGAGAAAGGGGAGAACGCCCCGGAACCGTTCCGGTCACCAACACTTTTTGCGGCGGGAGGCGACCGGGGGACGTGCGACTCGCGGACCTCGAACTCGAACCCGGCGCCGCCTACGACGCCTCGGACCTGCGCGAGGCGTTCGACCGCGGGATGACCGGCCGGGGCATCGAAATCTGTTACGACGCGGACGAGCAGCGCTACCTCCGACTGTTCTCCGCCGACACCGGCCCCTACGCCGACGAGGTGACCGGCGGCCAGTTCACCTACGTGGGCGAGGGGCAGACGGGCGACCAGACGCTCACGGCCGGCAACCGCTATCTGGCGAACGCCGCGGACGCGCCGCTCCCGATATTCTTCTTCCATCGGCGAAGCGACGGCGCCGCGTGGGAGTACCAGGGACAGGTGGACGTCGTGGATTGCGAGGCCGTCGAGGAGGACGGGCGCCGAGTCTATCGGTTCACCCTCCAGCGACGCGGCGAGGGGAGGGAGCGAATCGACCGCGCGGAGGCCGCCGCGGACCTCGACGCGCCGGAGCGAGTCGAGACGAGTCGGACCCGAGTCGTCCGAAACACGCCGCTGGCGACGGCGTTGAAGCGGCGGTACGACTTCGCGTGTCAGGTCTGCGGCGCGCGCCGGCGACGAGAAGCCGAGGAGGGGTACTCCGAGGCCCACCACGTCAGACCGCTCGGACGCCCGCACGACGGCCCCGACGCGGAGGCGAACCTCCTCGTCCTCTGTCCGAACCACCACGCCGACTTCGACTACGGCCTCGTCACCGTCGACCCGGATTCGCACCGCATCGCGCACGCCTACGACGCCGTCGTCGACGGCGGGACGCTGTTCGTCCGCGGGGACCACGCGCTCGACGCGCGGTTTCTGGAGTATCACAACCGCGAAATCGCGGAGTTTTAGCCTACTCTATCTTGAACACGGCCTCCTCGATGCGCTCGGAACGGCAGTCCGGGCACCGTGAGGGGTAGTTCACGGGGTCGTCGAACGCGGAGAAGCCGCACTCGCGGCACTCCGGCGGCGCGACGAGAAACCGCTCCTCGCCGCTCGAGTCGACCGACTGGGCGACGTGTCTCAGGTGGCGGTACGCCGACGACTGCGGGACGCCGACCGTCTCCGAGAGTTCGCTCGCCGTCCGCGGCGCCTCCCGCAGGGCGTCGGCGATGCGCTGGCGCGTCGTCGCGTCCGAATCCTGATCCCGATTCCGGTCTCGGTCCGGGTCCGACTCCGACATGCCCTCGCGTAGGCGCCGAGCGGTGGTTAGTCCTTCCGCCCGCCTCCCGGTTCGACCCGCCGCAGTGGTTCGAAGTTAGTATCACGAAACGGGCAAGATGGGAAAAGAACTTGACAGAGCGGTAAGTCCATTCGAGCATGAAGGCAGTCGTCCTTGCAGGAGGGTACGCGACGCGAATGTGGCCCATCACGAAACACCGCCCCAAGATGTTTCTCCCGGTGGGCGAGGAGACGGTGATAGACGTCATCTTCGAGGACTTAGAGGAGGACGACCGCGTCTCGGAGGTGTTCGTCAGCACGAACGAGCGCTTCGAGGAGGTGTTCGAGGAGTACCTCGCGGACTCGCCGTTCGAGAAGCCGACCCTCTCCGTCGAGGAGACGGTCGAGGAGGACGAGAAGTTCGGCGTCGTCGGCGCGCTCGAACAGCTCATCGACCGCGAGAACGTCGAGGAGGACCTCGTCGTCATCGCCGGCGACAACCTGCTGTCGTTCGACGTGAGCGAGTTCGTCGACTTCTTCGAGGAGAAGAACACCCCCTCTATCGCCGCCTACGACGTGGGTTCGAAGGAGCGGGCGAAGTCGTACGGCCTCGTCGAACTGGAGGGCGACAAGGTGGTCAACTTCCAGGAGAAGCCCGACGAGCCGAACAGCACGCTCGTCTCCATCGCCTGCTACGCGTTCCCGGCGGAGACGCTGCCGAAGTTCGACGAGTACCTGACGGGCGGCAACAACCCCGACGAACCCGGCTGGTTCATCCAGTGGCTCCAGGGCAAGGGCGACGTGCACGCGTTCACGTTCGACGGCGCCTGGTTCGACATCGGAACGCCCGAGAGCTACCTCGACGCGGTGTCGTGGTATCTCGGCGGCGAGAACTTCATCCACGAGACGGCGAGCGTCGAGAACAGCGACCTCGGCGAGAACGTCCACGTCATGGCCAACAGCGTCGTCGAGGACTCGACGCTGGAGAAGACGGTCATCTTCAAGGACTCGATCATCCGCAACGCCGACATCCGCAACACCATCGTCGACGAGGACACCCACATCGAGAACCTCGACCTCTCGAACGCCCTCATCGGCGCGCACTCGCACCTCGAATAGCGGTCGGCGCGGAGGCCTGACGGCCCCGATTACTCCGCTTTTTCCCGCTCGCCGAGGCGCGCGTCCGTCACGTCGATTCGACCGCGCGTCCCCTCCCACACCGTCTCGTACTCCAGTTCGATGGGTCGGGCCATGTGCGGGCCGTCGGTGACGAACGTCTCGAACTCGCCGCCCTCGCCGAGGGGGTGGACGCCGTACCGCTCCTGTAATTCTACCAGTTCCTCCAGCGCCTCCCGGTCGAGCGTCCGGCCGAGCCACGACTCGTCGAGGCCGTGCGCCGCCACCTGCACGATTGTTATCTCGAAGCCGGCGTCGAGCATGGCTTCGCCGAGTTCGCGGGGGTCCTCCCGCCAGAGCGGCGCGAACAGGTCGATGCCGAGGCGGTCGCACATCGCCTGGATGCGGTTCGTCTGGAACTCGCTCTCTATCGCGCCGGCGGTGACGCCCGCGAGGTCGAGGTCCGAAGCGAGGTCCCGGAGCGCCGCTTCGAGCGGTTCGAGTTCGGCGTCGCCCTGCGCGCCGGAGTCCGTCGCGTCCGCCGCCCCGAGGTCGTCGGGCGTCACCTCCACGAGGTCGATACCGACGCTCTCGGCCGCCAGCGACGCGAGGTGCGTCGCCGGAACGTGGTACATGTAGGAGTCGGAGCCCTCGCCGGGGTGGACGGTCAGCAGTCGGGTGACGTTCAGTCCCGCCTCGAGCGCGCGGTAGAGCGCCCACGAGGAGTCCTTGCCGCCGGAGAAGAGGCCGACCCAGTCGCCGGATTCGGTCATTGGAGGCGGTAGAGCGGAGCGTCGTATACCTCCTCCGGTTCCGCGGACCGCGGCCGAGAGAGCGCCGAACTACGCGTGGATTACATGTAGCCGAGGTCGCGCAGGCGGCCCATCAGGTCCTCTTTGTCCTGCGCGCGGCCCGCCCGCTCCTTGCTCGCGCCGAGGTCCTGCACCCACGCCGGGCGGTCGTCGGACTTCGCGGACCCCGACTCGGTGCCGAGCGAGCGGAACCCCTCGAAGTACTTCGGCGAGACGGGGATATCCGTCGCCTCGATTCCCTCCGGGAAGTCCTCGGAGTGTTCGGGAACGCGGCCCGTCGGGTAGCCGTCGGTCGCGTCGGGGACGATGTAGTCCCAGAACGCCGCCCAGATGTCGGCCTCCTCGAACTGGAGGATGGAGTGGACGCGGTCGTGCGGCGGGTACTTCTCGGAGTCGTGTCGCGGCGAGAAGAACGTCTCGCCGGCGCGGGACTCCTGTTCGTCCCAGCGGACGCCGGAGAAGATGCCGTCGAACTCGCGTTCGGTTATCACGTCGTTCAGCGCCACCGTCTTCAGCAGGTGGTTCCCCTCGAAGGAGTCGGCGTCGAGGGTGAGCGTCTCGCCCTCGTGCTCCAGTCGTTCGAGTTCGCGGCGGTTCCCCGCCGAGAGGTCCGAGAGGGGAATCTCGTCGCCGGGGGTGGCCCCGAGACGGACGAAGTCGTCGTTCTTCGCGACCACGAGGTCGAGGTCCCAGGCGTCGGTCCAGCGTTCGACGAACGCGACGGTCTCGGGGAAGTGCTCGAAGTGGTCGATGAACACGACGGGCGGGACGTCGACGCCCATCTCGGCGGCGACTTCGCGGACGACGTAGAGGACGACGGTGGAGTCCTTCCCGCCGGTCCACATGACCGCGGGTCGCTCGTACTGTTCGAGGGCCGCGCGCGTCACCTCGACGGCTTTGCCCATCTTGTCTTCGAGCGTCGGGTAGTCGGCGGCGCTCTCGCCGCGGCCGGCGTCGTAATCGAGCGTCACGTACGAGGGGAAGGAGGAAGTCATTCGATACGACCTATCGCGCGGCGAGGATATCACTGTTGCGTGGCTACTCGTTCGCACGGCGCGTACGCGTCGCTCAGGAGTCGAACGCTCGAAAGAATGGTCCGCGTGGTTCGCCGGACGGGCGCGCGCGTTCAGGTGCGTCCCGACTTCACATGTAGCCGAGGTCGCGCAGGCGCTCCATCAGGTCCTCTTTGTCCTGTGCGCGGCCCGCGCGCTCGGTCGTGTTCTCCATGTCCTGCAGCCACGCCGGTTCCTCGGTGGTCTTGTCGGTGGACACCTCGCTGCCCAGCGAGCGGAAGCCGGCGAAGTACTTCGGCGAGACGGGGATGTCGTCCTGCGTTAGACCGTTCGGCAGGTCGTCGGCCGACTGCGGGACGTAGCCGTCGTCGGGGTAGCCCTCGACCGTATCCGGAACGACGAAGTTCCAGAACGCGTCCCAGACGGACGCCTCGTCGAACTGGAGGATGGGTTGGATGCGGTCGTGCGGCGGGTAGATGTCGGGGTCGTGCCGCGGCGAGAAGAACGTCTCGTCGGCGCGGGCCTCCTGTTCGTCCCAGCGGACGCCGGAGATGACGCCGTCGACGTCGTACTCCTCGAGGGCGTCGTTCAGCGCCACCGTCTTCAGCAGGTGGTTGCCGACGTAGGTGTCGAGCAGGAACGGGAACGTGTCCTCCTCGTACTCCAGTAGGTTCCGGATGTGGTGCTGGTTGTGCTCCGACAGCGCGTCGACTTCGATGTCGTCGCCGGGTTCGAGGTCGTGTTCGTCGACGTACTGGCCGACGTCCTCGTTGCGGGCGTAGATGACTTCGAGGTCCCACTCGTCGGCCCACTTGTCGACGAAGTCGTGAATCTCGTCGAAGTGCTGGTAGTGGTCGATGAAGACGGCCGGCGGCACCTCGTAGCCGTGCTTCTCTGCCACCTCCTTGATGAAGTACAGACAGAGCGTGGAGTCCTTGCCGCCCGTCCACATCACGACGGGGTTCTCGTACTGTTCGAGGCCGTCCTTCGTGACTTCGATGGCCTTCTCTATCTTGTCCTGGATGGACGGATAGTCGTCGGGGGTCTCTCCTTCGCCGTCCGTGTAGTCGACGTCGAGGTAGTCGGGGAAGCCTTCCGGCATACAGTAATTACATCTAATTACAGCCCTAAAGCGTCTTTCATCCTGTTCAGGCCGTGGGAACGACTTCCGTGCGGCGATAGCGCTCTCGCGGCGCGCGTGCGACCCCCAGCGCGCGGGAGCGGCGTGCGCGTTCTCCCTCGGTCGCGACTCGCTCCGCCTACGGCCGACGCGAGGAGACGCGCGCCGCCGCGGACGCGGCGGCCCAGAGCGCGCCGACGGCACCCGCTCCGAGGGCGAGCGTCACGTCGAGGGCCGAGACCCACGACGGGAGGACGTACAGGAGGCCGTGGAGGACGCGGGGCGGGACCACGGAGACGAGCGAGTAGCGGACGTACTCGACCGCGGGTCCGACCGCTCCGAGCGCTCGGGCGGCGACGGAGTTCTCCGTCTCCGAGGCGGCGTCCGCCGGGGGCGTCGCGTCGAGCGACGGGCCCACCGCCGCGCCCCGCATCGAGGTGTTCCCGTCCCCGACGAGCGAACTCGGCCGCCGGGACCGGAGGTCGAGTTTCGCCGCGCTACTCCCGCCGGCGCTCTCGTCGCCCGTGCCGAGGAGTTCCACGTCGTAGCTGCCGGTCGGGAACCGCTTCGACCACGCGACGGCGCCGCTCTCCTCGACACTCAGTATTCGCTGGCCGTGCGAGTCCGCGACGAGCGTCCGGCCGGACGGGAGTCGGTCCGCGTCCCGGGGCCACTGCAGCGTCGTGTCCCGCCACGTCCAACTCCGCGTCCACGACCCGTTTGCTCGTTGAAACTCGACGAGGCGGTTGTTCTCCGAGTCGGCGACGACGACGGCCGGCCCGCCCCTCGATTCGGGGATGTAGTCGGGGTTGTGCGCCTCGAAGAGGACGCCGTGCGCGCCGTCGGCGCCGAGCGTCCAGTTCGACTGCACCCCTTCACCGGGTTCGACGAACACGACCTGGTCCTGATTGCGGAGGTTCACCATGACGCGGCCGTCGGAGAGCATCTCCACGTCGTTGACGTGCGTCCAATCGGAGGGGTAGCTCCCGCCGCTCTCCGGCGCGAACGCCTCCGCGGCGCGCCACTCCCAGACGGTTTCGCCCGTCGTCACGTTCACCATGTACACCCGGTCGGGGTAGCTGATGTCGGCGACGAGGAACGTCGACTCGTTCACCCGGTCGACGTCGTGTATCTGCGTCGACCCGTTGCGCCGGTGGACGCGCTCGTACACCCGAGTCACCTCCCCGGTGGAGAGGTTCACCCGCTCGATGACGTTCCGCAGGCAGGCGTCGCCCGCGCAGGCGCTCTCGTCGGCCGCGTCCGAGGCGACGTACGTCACGGTGCGGTCCCTTCCGGGCGTCGGGTCGACGTCGTGGTACAGCGTCAGCGAGTCGTTCCGGTAGACGACCCGTCCGTCGGCATCGTAGGCGACTAGCTGTCCCGGTCCCACGCCGTCGATAGTGGCGACGACGCGGGCGGGGCCGACGCCGCCGTCGACGTCGGCCGGTTCGCCCGCCGCCGCGTCCCCGACGGGGTCGACGGGGTCGTACGTCAGAAACGAGACGCCGGCGGAGAGAAGCGCGAGGGCGAGGAAGCCGACGAAGGCGAAGCGGAGTCCCCGGACCGCGGCGGTCCGACTCGGAAGGCGGGAGCGCCGCTCGCCGGTCATTCGGCCCCCGGGTCGACGCGGCGGCGCTTCCCCTCGCTCTCCCCCCGTCCGCGTTCCGCCCGCCGGCGGTCGGCGGAGCGGGAGACTATCGTCTCGCGGAAACTGTCGTCCACCATCCGGTCTGCGAGACAGGCCGACGGCGGAAACCTCTGTCGCTCGGCGTCGCCGTCGCTCCGTTCTCGAACGCGGACGCTGTCGGGGCGAGGAGAGGACGAGGACGAGAAACGCGCCGTGAGGAACAGCCGTCGGCGACCGGACAGAACGAGGGAGTTAGCTGATGAACTTGTTGTCGCGCCAGTTGACGCCGCCGCCGCCGGACCCGCTCTTCGAGGGGTTCTCGACGACTTCGATGGTCGCGGGGCGCTCTTCGCCCTCGACGATGCGCGTGGCGTCGAGTTCGCCGTCGGACTCGGTGATGGCGGTGAGCGTCCCCTTCTCGGCTATCAGCGCGAGTTCGCGGAGGACGAGGAACATCGGGAACTGGAGGGCGGTGTTCTGGAGAACCGTCTCCCGGTCGCCCTTGAAACACGCGAACTCGACGAGTTCGGAGGGAATCTCCTCCTCTTCCTCGCCCCATCGCGGGGCGCCCGCGCGCGGCGGTTCCTCCTCGTACACCCGGTTCTCGGTGACGCTCGCTTTGAGTTGCGCCGTCGGGGTGTACTTGCTGAGGCTGTCGTCGGCCGCGACGGCCTTGAGGATGAGCGTGTTGTTCCGGCGGGTGACTTCCACGTCCTCGACTTCCGGCGGGAGGTCGGGGTCGTTCTCGAAGAACTCCATGACGTCTTCGAGTGGCAGTTCGAGCGTTGAGTGAAGTCGGAATACGCGGCCTGACATTGTTGGAGCAGTATCGGTTGGTGCTGGCGCGCGGCGGCGCGACGTCGATACCTGTGTTGATGTACGGTCTGCGAACTTATTAGGCCTACTCTTTGATTCGTCCGTGCGAACTGAAATACAACTCTCGCGGGCGGTCAGGCCGACACCGTCTCGCCGAGTTCGCCGCGCTCGTCGAGTTCCGAGAGGATGTCGCTCCCCCCGACGAACTCGCCCTTCACGTACGCCTGCGGGATGGTCTCCCAGCCGCTGTGTTCGTTCAGGGCGGCGCGGTAGGCGTCGAGGGCGGGGAGGACGTCCACCGTCTCGAACTCCTCGCGGTGCTTGCCGAGGAGTTCGACGGCGCGGGCGGAGTAGCCGCACTGCGGCATCAGGCGGTTGCCCTTCATGAACAGCACCACCTCGTTCGACTCGATGAGGTCGTCGACGCGCTCTCGAATCTCCTCTTCGGACAGGTCGCTCCCGGGTTGAAACGTCATGCGCCGAGATAGGGGACGGCGCGTCAAATGGGTTGCGTCGTCGGCGTCCCGTGTTCGGTGTCCCGCGGCGGACGACGGACGGTGGCCGGCGGGCAGCGAACGGCGAACGGCGAACGGCGAGTGACGCGGGACGCGGGACGCCGAGAGGCGCCGTGCCTACTCCCGACCGACGCCGACCACGTCGATGAGCGAGTAGACCGGGACGTCGTCTATCTCTTCGAGGCCCTGCTTGTCGACGATGACGACGCAGGCGACGGGCCGGCCGCCCTCCTCGCGGATGGCGTCGATGGTCTCTCGCATCGTCGTCCCCGAGGTGACGGTGTCGTCGACGACGTAGCACTGCCGGTCGCGTATCTGCGAGAAGTTCCGCGAGAACGACCCGCCGAGTTCGTCGATGTCGCCCTCCTCCCACTGGTGCTTCGCGGGCGCGTACGTCCCGAGGTCCGTGTCGAGTTCCTGCGCGACGACGGTGGCCAACGGCGCCCCCGCCTTCTCGATGCCGATGGTGAGGTCGACGTCGTCGCCCTCCCCCTCCAGCAGGTCCGACATCGCGCGCGCGACGTACCCCATGCGCTTGGAGTCGCGGCCGATGGCGCTCCAGTCGACGTGAATGTCCTGCGGTCCGCTCGCCTCGGGGGCGGTGGCCGCCGTCCGCTCGGGGCTCGACGCGCCGCTTCGGTCGACGAGCCAACTGGCCGTCTCGCGGGAGACGTTCAGTTCGTCGGCGATTTCCCCCTTCGACAACCCGCGGTCCGCGAGTTCTGCCGCGCTCTCGATGAGATCATCGACGTTCTTCATACGTATCGAATTGAACGGCTGTTTTTATAGTGGTATCGTCGTCGTCGAACGCCGACGCGAAGTCGTCGAGGCCGTACACGTTCGTGACCAACGCGTCCGTGAACCACGGGGGGAGTTCGGCCAGCGTGTCGACGGCCGACTCGAAGTGGCTGACGTGGGAGTTGACGCTCCCGACGAGCGCCTTGTTCTGCATGACGAGTTCGTTGTGCAGCGACCCGCCGTCTATCTCGAACTCCCACGGGCCGGGGACGCCGAGCAGCGCCGCGACGCCGTTCGGCGCGAGGGCGTGGACGCTCTCGAAGGCGTGTTTCGCGTAGCCCGTCGCCTCGAAGACGAAGTCCATCGGCTCGAACGCCTCCGGCATCGCATCGGCGGGCGTCTTCCGGGAGTCGACGTACGTCGCTTCCAGTTCCTCGATGATGTCGATTGTCGCGTCGGGCCGGTCCCGGCGGCCGAGACAGTACAGACGTTCGTAGCCGAACTTGTCCCGCAGGAGCGCGAGCGTCAACAGTCCGAGGCTCCCGTTGCCGAGGACGGCCCCCGCTTCCGGTTCCCACGTGAAACTCGACCGGGAGGCGTACGCGAGTTCGACCGCCTTCTCGGCGATGGATATCGGTTCGACGAGGAAGCCGAGGTCCGCGAGCGACGCCGGAACCTCCACGAGGAACTCCTCGTCGCTGACGAAGTACTCCGCCATGAACCCGTGCGCGCCGAGGATGCCGCGCTCGTGGTACATCCCCTCGGGTGCCATGTCGGGTTCGCCGCGCTCGAAGTACTCGTTCTCGCCGTTCGGCGGCCGTCGGACCGTCGGGACGACCACGTCGCCCGCCTCGAACCGGGTGCCGTTCGGGTCCTCGACGACGCCGACCGCCTCGTGGCCGAGGACGAGGTGGTCCTCCCCGTCGGGGAACCCGCCGTGCCCGCCCGCGATGACCTCGTGGTCGGTACCGTCGACGCCGACGGAGAGGGTGCGAACGAGGGCCTCACCCGTCGACGGCGTCGGGCGCGGCTTGTCCACGAGGACCGGCCGGTTCTCGCCCTGTTTCACTGCGATTGCTCTCATGTCGCACGCTACGACCCCAGCCACCAAAAGATTTATTCTATGATGAGTAAAGGGAGGCGAGCGGTGAGGGCCGCGCCGCGCCGGCCCGTGGCGTCACAGGAATTCTAGCCCGAGTCGGCGCTCGCCGGACGTGTCGCATCTCCGCCCGCTCCCGTCTCCGCTGTTCGGGGCTCCGCGCGTTTCGAACTATCCTACAGTTCGTCCACGAGTTCCTCGCCGAGACCGACGTACGTCGCCGGCGACAGCGTCCGCAACTCCTCCCGCACCGACTCGTCGACGTCGAGTTCGTCGAACAGGTCGCGGAAGTCTCCGAGCGTCACCGCGCGCCCGCGCGTGAGTTCCTTCACCCGTTCGTACGCCTCGGTGTCGCCCTCGCGCCGGAGGATGGTCTGGACCGCCTCGCCGATGAGTTCGGGGTGCGCCTCCAGTTCCTCGCGCATGACGCGCTCGTTCGGGACGACCTTCTCCAGACCCGCCGCCGTCTTCCCGTAACCGATGAGGCAGTGCGCGAACGCCGACCCGACGTTCCGCTTGACCGTCGAGTCCGAGAGGTCACGCTGGAGGCGGGAGTTCGTCACGTAGTCCGCGAGGAAGGTGAGGTCGGAGTTGGCCTTCGAGAGGTTTCCTTCGCTGTTTTCGAAGTCGATGGGGTTCACCTTGTGCGGCATCGTCGAGGACCCCGTCTCGCCCTCGGTGGTCTCCTGTCCCAGATACTTCTGCGAGACGTACAGCCACACGTCGCGGTCCAAATCGAGGAGGACGTTGTCGACGCCGCGGAGGGCGTCGAACACGGTGGCGAGGTCGTCGCAGGGGTTCACCTGCGTCGTCAGCGCGGCGTGTTCGAGGCCGAGGCTCTCGACGAACTGCTTCGAGAACGCCCGCCAGTCCACCTCGGGGTAGGCGGCGACGTGCGCCGCGTACGTCCCCGACGCGCCCGCGAGTTTCCCCGAGAGCGCGTCCGTCGCCTCCTTCACCCGGCCGAGTTGCGTGCCGAGTCGGGCGGCGTAGACGGCCATCTCTTTCCCGAACGTCGTCGGCGTCGCGGGCTGACCGTGCGTCCGCGCGAGCATCGGCGTCGCGCGGTGCTCCCGCGCGAGGTCCGCGAGTTCGTCGCGCACCTCCTCCACCGCAGGGACGAGCACCTTCTCCACGGCCGGCTTGGCGAGCAGACGCTGCGCGAGGTTGTTCACGTCCTCCGAGGTGAGCCCGAAGTGAATCCACGGGTGGACCCGGTCGTCCGTCTCCGTCCGGACGAAGTACTCGACGGCTTTCACGTCGTGATTCGTGGCCGAGTACCCCGCCGCGCCCTCGGTTTCGAGGCGCTTGACGAGGCGGGCGTCCTCGCCGTCGAACTCCTCGTAGAGGCCGCGAACCGCCTCGCGCTCCGACTCGGAGAGCGACAGCGGCGTCGCGTCGAGGTCCGCGAGGGCGAGGAGGTACTCGGCCTCGACGCGGACGCGGGCGCGCATGAGGGCCGCCTCGCTGGCGTACGGGACGAGCGGTTCGGTTCGGCCGGCGTATCGACCGTCCAACGGCGACACGGCGGCGAGCGGGTCCGAGCGGGAGAGGTCGTCCATGCGCGAGGATGCCGCCGGACGCCGCAAAAGCGTGTCGATGGACTATCCCACTCCCGTGCATACATTTCGGGTGTCCGCGCGCTCACAGCGCCGTTTGTGTACTCGAACGTGTACACTTCGGCGCTGAAGACCGCAACTGTTTTTCTCCCGGCCCGAGGCACTCCAGACATGACCAAGATCGCCGGTCTGGCGAGCAATCGCGGGCGGAACCTCCTGCACATCGACGAGCGAGCGCCCGGCGGGGCGGAACTCGCCGTCGTCCTCGCGAACGAGGAGGGGGCGCCCGTCCTCGACGCCGCCTCCGAGCGGGGGGTTCCCACGGAGGTCGTCGAACGCGACGCCGAGGAGTCCCGCGAGGCCCACGAGCGCCGCGTTCTCGAACGCCTCTCGGGGTACGACTTCGACCTCGTCTGCCTCGACGGCTACATGCGCATCCTCACCGAGGCGTTCGTCGAGGAGGCGCCGACGACGCTCAACGTCCACCCCTCCCTGCTCCCCTCGTTCCCCGGCATGGACGCCCACGAACAGGTGCTCGACGCCGGCGTCCGCACCACCGGCTGTACGGTACACGTCGTCACCGAGGAGGTCGACGCCGGCCCCATCGTCACGCAGGAGGCCGTCCCCGTCTACGAGGACGACGACGAGGACTCCCTCAAGGCGCGCGTCCTCCGCGAGGGGGAGTTCACGGCGTACCCGCGCGCGGTCCGTTGGTTCGCCGAGGGCCGCGTCGACGTCGAGGACGGGACGGTGACCGTCGACGGCGACCGCGGCGGCGACTTCCCCGAGCGTCGCCTCGTCTCCGACGACAAGGCCGCCGAACTCCGCTACGGGGAGAACCCCCACCAGGACGCCGCCGTCTACGCCGACGACGCCTGCGAGGAGGCCTCCGTCGTCCGCGCCGCCCAACTGAACGAGGGCGCGAAGGCGCTGTCGTACAACAACTACAACGACGCCGACGGCGCCCTCAACCTCATCAAGGAGTTCGACGAACCCGCCGCGGCGGTCATCAAACACACCAACCCCGCCGGGTGCGCCACCGCGGACTCGCTGGCGGAAGCGTACGAGGACGCCCTCTCGACGGACGCGATGAGCGCCTTCGGCGGCATCGTCGCCCTCAACCGCGAGTGCGACGCCGAGACGGCCGAACTCGTCGTCGACTCGTTCAAGGAGGTCGTCGTCGCGCCGGGCTACACCGACGCCGCCCTCGACGTGCTGACCGGCAAGGAGAACCTCCGCGTCCTCGACGTGGGCGAACTCGGCGAACGGACGGATCGACTCACCGAGAAACCGCTCGTCGGCGGTCGACTCGTGCAGGAGCGAGACCTGTGGGCGCCGACCGTCGACGACTTGGAGGTCGTCACCGAGACCGAACCCACGGACGAGCAACTGGAGACGATGCTGTTCGCGTGGAAGGTGCTCAAACACGTGAAGTCCAACGGCATCCTGTTCGCCGACGGGACGGAAACCGTCGGTATCGGCATGGGACAGGTCTCTCGCGTCGACGCCGTCCGCCTCGCGGCGATGAAGGCCGAAGAGCACGCCGAGGGCAAGGGTCCCGAAGGGACCGTAATGGCCTCGGACGCGTTCTTCCCGTTCCCGGACGGCATCGAGGAGGCCGCCGACGCCGGCGTCGAGGCCGTCATCCAACCCGGCGGCTCCGTGAACGACGAGGACGTCATCGCCGCCGCGGACGAACGCGGCGTCGCGATGGCGTTCACAGGCCGGCGGTCGTTCAGACACGACTGAACGTGGTGATGGAGCGTCTGAGTCTCGAAAGACGAGGCCGGCGAGTCTTTCGGTCGTTCAGACACGACTGAGCGCAGGCGAGGGAACCCGAGTCACTCCTCGCCGATGCTCACCACGAGGATGGGCCGGTCGGTGTTCTCGACCACCCGCTCCGTGACGCTGCCGAGACTCGCCAGTTTGTCCCGACCCGTTCGGCCGTGCGTCCCCATCACCACGAGGTCCACGTCCGCCTCCTCGGCGTAGTCGAGGATGCATTTGTACGGGACGCCGTCGCGGACGGCGGTGACGCACTCCGCGTCCGCCCCTCGGACCGTCTCGGCCACGTCGTCGACGGCGGCCTCGGCGTCCTCGTGCAGCGACTCCCGCAGTTCGTCCTTCTGGTCGTCGCTCGCCGCCAGGTAGAGCCGTCGGTCCACGACCGAGAGCACGTGGACCGTCGCCCCCGAGAGGGAGGCGACTTCGAGAGCGTGTTCGAGCGCTTTCTCCGTCCCCTCGCTGCCGTCCGTCGGAACCAGAATCGAGTCGTACATCGAGGGGGACTTAGTCGCCCTCGATAATTAATATCCGTCCGGAGTTCCCCGCAGAAGTGGGCCGGTTCGACACTCCTAAGCGAGACGCTCGTGACGTGCGCGTATGCAGTACCACGAGGCGGTGGGCTTTCTCTTCGACCTCCGCCGGTTCCAGGTCAAACCGGGGACGGCGTCGGTTCGGGCGCTCCTCGCCGAGTTCGACGACCCGCAGGAGGACGTGGCGTTCGTGCAGGTGGCGGGGTCGAACGGCAAGGGGAGCACGGCCCGGATGACCGAGTCGGCCCTCCGGGAGGCCGGACTGAGCGCGGGTCTCTACACGTCGCCGCACTTCGAGACGCTGCGCGAGCGAATCCAGGTCGACGGGCGGAAGATACCCGAGGCGGCGGTCTGTGAGTTCGTCGAACGCGCGAAACCGTGGCTGGTCGGACGGGCCGCCGACGGCGACCCGCTCACGTTCTTCGAGGTGATGACGGCGCTGTCGGTCTGGTACTTCGCCGAGGCCGACGTTGACGTGGCCGTCCTCGAAGTCGGCATGGGCGGGAAGATGGACGCGACGAGCGTCGTCGACCCCGTCGCCGCCGCGGTGACGAACGTCTCGCTCGAACACACGGCCGTCCTCGGCGATACGGTGGAAGCGATAGCCGAGAAGAAGGCCGCCGTCGCCCCCGCGGGCCGACCGCTCGTGACCGGCGCGACGGGCGCCGCGCTCTCGACTATCCGCGAACGGGTCGGGAACGTCGTCACCGTCGGCGCGGAGGGGACGAGAGAGTCCTCCGGGGCCGACGCCGAGGCGCCGGACGTGACCGTGCGCTCGAAGGGACGCGTGAACCACCAGGAGTCCGCCGTCAGCGTCGCCGGCGGCGACTGGCGCGTCGAGGGACGGGTCCCGCTGCTCGGCGCCTATCAGGCGGAGAACGCCGGCATCGCCTGCGTGCTCGCTCGACAGGTGGCCGACGAACTCGGCGTCGGAGCCGAACTCGACGCCGGGACGCTCGAACGCGGCCTGCGGACCGCCCACTGGCCCGGTCGCTTCGAGGTGATGGAGACCGACCCCTACGTCGTCCTCGACGGCGCGCACAACCCCGGCGCCTGCGAGTCCCTCGCCACCGTCTTCGACGACTTCGACGCCGAAGACCTGCACCTCGTCTTCGGCGCGATGCACGACAAGGACCACCGCGAGATGGTCGAGGCCCTTCCCGACCCGGACTCCGTCGTCACCTGCCGGCCGAACAACCCCCGCTCGGAGGACCCCGAGGTGCTCGCCCGCGTGTTCGAGGACGCCGGCGTCGGGGAGGTGACCGTCGGGAACGACGTGGCCTCGGCGCTCGCGTCGGCCCGCGAACGCGCCGACGAGGGCGACTGCGTGCTCGCCCTCGGGTCGCTCTTCCTCGTCGCGGAGGCGCGCGCGACGTGGACGCGCGTCGTGACGCCGGTGGACGTCCGCGACCGCTCGGACGCCGACCGGGTGCTCGAACGCGCGCACGTCGAACGCGCGGAGGCCGCCGCGGCGGGCGAGGACGTCGTCCACCGCACCGTCACGCTCCCCCTCCAGCGCCGGCAGGCGCGCACCGCGGAGATGGCGATGCTGGAGGCCGGCGGCGACTGCGCCGTCTCGGCGGACGCCGGCGACGGCGAACTCGCTCGGGCGGTGTTGTCGGGAACGCGCTCGGAGTTCGAGGGGCTGACCGAGCGACTCGCCGACGCGCCGTACGGGTTGCCCGACGTCGCCGCGGACGTACGGGCGCGGGTCGGCCTCGACGCCGAAGAGGGAGGCAGCGCGACCGACTCGGAGTACCCGTGGAACGACGGCACGGCGGTGATGGGCATCCTGAACGTCACGCCGGACAGTTTCCACGACGGCGGCGAGTTCTACGACACGACCGCCGCCCTCGAACGCGCCGAGGCGATGGTGGAAGCGGGAGCGGATATCATCGACATCGGCGGGGAATCCACCCGACCCGGCGCGGAGGAGGTGCCCGTCGACGAGGAGATTCGCCGCATCGTCCCCGTCATCGAAGCCTTGGCCGACGTGGACGCGCTTCTCTCCGTGGACACCAGGAAGGCGACCGTCGGCGAGGCGGCCCTCGACGCGGGCGCCGACATCCTCAACGACGTGACCGGTCTCGAAGACCCGGAGATGCGCTTTCTCGCCGCCGAACGCGACGTGCCGGTCATCGTGATGCACAGCATCGACGCGCCCGTCGTGCCCGGCAAAGACGTCGACTACGACGACGTGGTCGACGACGTCATCGACGAACTCGGAGAGCGCATCCTCCTCGCGGAGAAGGCGGGCGTCCCGCGCGAGAACGTCATCGTCGACCCCGGCATCGGCTTCGGCAAGTCGAAGGCGGAGAACTTCAAGATACTCGACAGATTAGGGGAGTTCGACGCCCTCGGCTGTCCGCTGCTGTTCGGCCACTCGCACAAGTCGATGTTCGAACTCGTGGGAGCGGACGCGGGCGACAACCCCGTCGCCACCGCCGCGGCGTCGGCCCTCGCGGCGGACCGCGGCGCCGACATCGTCCGCGTCCACGACGTCCCCGAGAACGTCACCGCCGTGAACGTGGCGCTGGCGACGCGGGACTCCGGACAGTTCGAGGAGTAGTCCTACGACTTTCATAGGATTTAATTCAATCCCCAATCAGTCTGAATTCACTCACGGCAAATCCAAATGTTTGTGTCTTTGTTCAATAGACTCTCCCTGGTTAGTAAGCTCATTCAGCTCGGTCTGAAACCTATTTCTAATCTCAGTACTTAGCCAATCTAATAATTCCACGAGTAGCTCATGGTAATTTGCACAGCTATCGGAGATACTCATGTCACTCCTCTGGATGTTGTAGAGATAGTATTGAGACGGACTATCCCACCAATTCTGATTCTCTGGTTGTAACCTATCGCGTTTTATTATAACGTCTTTTTCTGGAGTATCTTCTGGGTGTAATTGGAATGTGTGTTTTGAACGGGGAGGAAGATAAGCCTCGTGTAAATAAATATCTCGTAAGTTGTTGAAGAATGATCTATAGTAGTGAAGTTCTAGATTTTCCTCTTTTGCCTCAAAGTCACTGATTATCCCACTACCAGATTCTAATTTCTCAAGTTGGCATAGTAGTGGCTCTTGATTCCTCATATTCATATTACCACCAACAAGATGTTCGGAAAGCGCTTTTGTTACAGCTACAAAATTAATCAGATATCTGACAACGTCCCACGCTAAACGCTTAGACTGATCACTAGTAATTGATTCGTTGCTATTTTTGAAATCACTAAGTGCCTCTTCTAGGTCTTCGTAATTGGCCGTAACCATGTACCGAAGCTTATCTAAATCACCAATAATTCTATCAACCTCCCATCCATCGGTATCTTTTAACTCTGAAATCTGCTCGATGAGAGAGTCAATATCCTCATCACTGGCATTGTTCTGCGGGTGATTTTTGGCTCTTTCAAGGTCGTCGATGTAGGGTATATTCGGAACCTTGCCCATACAGTGCCTTTTCGCAAAACTACTTCAGATTGCATGCAAGGCCGCCGAACCGTTTTCTCGCCGCCGCCCCTAGACGAGTCCCGTGTGCACTCTGACCATCGCGTGGCAGGCGTTCGACGCGGCGCCCGTCGTCGTCGCCGCCAACCGCGACGAGGCGCTGGACCGACCCTCGACGCCGCCGGGCGTCGTCGACGGCGACCCGGCGTTCGTCGCCCCCGGAGATAGCGAGGCGGGCGGGACGTGGGTCGGCTACAACGACCGCGGCGTCTTCGTCGGAATCACCAACCGGTGGGTCGACGTCGCGGGCGGCGGCGAGCGCTCTCGCGGTCAGTTGGTCGTCGACGCCCTCCGCGCCGAGAGCGCAGCGGCCGCCCGCGAGACGGTCGAATCCGCCGTCGAGGCGGACGTCTACGACGGCTTCAACCTCGTCGTCGCCGACGCCGCCGACGCGTTCGTCTTCGAGTGGGACGGGTCGCTCCGGACGACGCGACTCGACCCGGGCGTCCACGTCGTCGTCAACGTCGGCTACGACGGCGACTTCTTCGAACCCGCGGCGCGACCCGAAGCGGGGCGGAAGCAGGCCGACAACGCTCGGCGCGTGCGCGAGGCGTTGCTTCCGAAGGCGGAGTCCCCCGAGGCGTGGCGCGACCGGGCGGCGTCGGTGCTCGGCGACCACGAGTACGGCGTCTGCGTCCACGACCCGGAGGGCCGCTACGGCACTCGCTCGTCGTCGCTCATCACGCTGTGGGCCGACGGCGGCGCCGACTACGACTTCGCCCCCGGGCCGCCCTGCGAGACGCCCTACGAGCGGGTCGAAAGTCAGGTTTAAACGGGTCGCGGGCGACCCCTCGTACATGAGCGCAGGCGAGGCCGAGGCCAATCTCTCGGAGGACGAACGCGCGGGACTCGAACTCATCCGGGAGAGCGGCGGCATCCATCAGAGCGACTTCTGGAAGGAACTGGACATCACCTCCCGGAAGGGGAGCCGAATCGCCGAGCGTCTGTTCGAACTCGACCTCATCGAACGCGAGGACACGGTGTACAACGGACACAACACCTACTACCTCGAACCCACGGCCCGCGACCTCGACTTCGCGATGCTGATGGCCGGCGACATGCTGTCGCCGTTCATCGGCGAGGAGGAGGTCAACCCCAACAGCAACGCGTTCTCGCAGTGGCTGATGAACCTCGCGTACGAGGAGTACTGAGGCGACGCGCTCGGTCGTTTTCTCGCGGAGCGAAAGGAGACCGGAAGTCGCATCGCTCGCGGTCGGTCGGGTCCGGTGCGATGCGCGGACGGTACAGACGGCTCTGAGCGGTCTACGAAGTCCGAAAAGGGAGCCCGAAACCGCGGGACGCGGCGGGTGGTCGTCGCTCCGCGGCGCGTCGGCGGGGCGTTACTCCGCCGTCTCGTCGCCGTCGCCGTCCTCGCCGTCGTCTTCCGCGGGTTCGAGGTCGTTCTCGGCGATGTACTCCGAAATCTCGTCGTTCGTCAGTTCGACGAACTTCTCGGTTTCGCCGGAGACGGTGCCGACGTCGACGCCGCCGGCGTCGAGTTCGTCGTCGTTCGTCGAGGCGATGGCGCGGAGGGCGAGGCCGATGCCCTCGTCGAGGGTGAGGTCCTCGCGGTAGTTCTCCTCGAGGTAGTCCTGAAGGTCGCCGCGGTCGGCGCCGATGGAGACGGCCTTCCACTCGTACGGCGTCCCGGAGGGGTCCGTCTCGTACAGGCGCGGCGTGCCGTTCTCGATGCCGCCGATGAGGAGGGCGACTCCGAACGGGCGGGCGCCGCCGACCTGCGTGTACTGCTGGATGTGGTCGGTGACGTTCTTCGTCAGCGTCTCGATGCCGATGGGTTCGCCGTAGCGGAGGCGGTTGACCTGCGCCTGCCGCCGGGCGAAGTCGATGAGTTGGCGCGCGTCGGCGACGTGGCCGGCCGAGGCGATGCCGATGTGGTCGTCGGCCTTGTGGATCTTCTCGACGCTCGTCGGTTCCATGAGCGGCGAGCGCGACCGCTTGTCCGCGGCGAGAACGACGCCCTCGGAGGTGCGGACGCCGATGCTCGCCGTGCCTCGCTTGACTGCTTCACGCGCGTACTCTACTTGGTAGAGACGACCGTCGGGCGAGAAGATGGTGATCCCGCGGTCGTATGCCTGCTGTTGGGCTTGTCCCTGCATAAGTTATCACTCGAAATCGAGTTGCGTCGCGCCGACGAAGCCGCCCGTCCCGCGAACGTCGACCCGTGAACCACGGACGACGGCGGACCGCGACTCGTTCTCGAACGCGACGTCTCTCTGTTCCGAGTTTCCGGCCCGGCGTCCTAAATACCTTTCTTCACAGGCGCGCACCGTCCCGGAGACGCCGGCGACCCGGACGCCGACGGGCGACCCGTTCACCTCGGAGATGCAGGCCAAGGCCGCCCGCGCCCGGCCTTCCGTCCCGCGGTACGCCCGGACCACCGTCTCGCCGTCGCCGTCGGCGAACGAGAAGGAGAGCACCGTCAGGTCGGCCGCGGCGCTCCCCGCGTCGCCGTAGAGGTTCTGCGCGGCGTACCACAGTTCGCGCTGGAAGTCCCCCCTGTCGATGCGGGCGTCGGGCCACGACTCCACCTCGACGGCGAGGTAGCGCCACCGCGGTTGGAGGTGCTTTGGGAGGTGTTTCATCGTTCTCTCAGCTCACTCTTCGACGGAGATGCGGTCGCCCGCGTCGCCGAATCGCTCGGCCACGAGGACGCCGACCTGGTCGTGGACGCGTTCGACGGCGGTGAGCACGAACCCCTCGTCGGTGAGGGCGTCCGCGAGTTCCCCGACCGTCGCCGGGTCGTCCACCTCGGGGCTGTAGAACGGTTCTTCGGGGTCCGGTTCCCCGAAGAACATCACGTCGCCCAGGACGAACCGGTCGGGGTCGAGGTCCGCGATGACCGCGATGGCCTCGCGTTTCTCCTCGTCGGAGAGGTGGTGCATCGCGAAGTTCGAGACGACCACGTCCACTTCGCCGTCGTAGTTCGGGTCGCGGAAGCGGCCCTCGCCGAACTCGACGTTCGTGATACCCTCCGCCTCAGCCTTCTCCCGCGCCCGTTCGAGCATCCCCTCGCTGATGTCGCGGCCGACGACGCGCTTGGCCTTCGGCGCGAGGGCCAAGGCGATAGCCCCCGTCCCCGTCCCGAGGTCCAAGACGACGTCCTCGGCGGTCGGCGCGGCGTGTTCGACCACGAGGCTCGCGCAGGCGCGGTACTCCTCGGAGTCCTGCGACTCGTCGTAGTCGGCGGCGATGGACGAGAAGCGGTCGGCGTGTTCCTCAATCGTCTTCTTCATACCGACCACGTTCGACACCCGGGGCTATGAACGACTCGGACAGTCGCTCGCGGTTCCGGGCGGCGATTCGTTTCCACTCCGCGAGGCCCTCCCGGACCCACTCGGCGCCGAGTCCGATTTCCTCCCCCACCGCCGCGAGTTCTCGCGGGGCGCGGAGTTCGAGATGCGACCGGGCGTTCGCGCTGACGACGTACGGCGCGTCGTAGTGGTCGAGGATGCGCTTCAGTTTCCGCAGGTCGTCGAGGTGCCGGACGCGGTGTCCGCCGGTCGCCCGGAGGGCGGGGCCGAGGTCGAACTCGATGCGGACGCCGTTTCGTTTCGCGGCCTTCGCCAGCACGTGATTCACGTCGCCGTCACCGGACCGTGTCTGATGGCCCGACGGACCGCGTCCGTCGACGTCGCCCGCGAACGGTCGGGAGAGGACGTCTACGCGGTCCTGCTCGACGGCGAAGCGGTTCAGCCGGTCGGTCCCGCCGCGGACGAGCACGACGGTCCGGTCGGGTCGGAAGTTCCCCACCGCGCCGCTGGCCTGTTCGGGGCCGTCGGCGACGATTTCGACGCCGTCGACCACGTCGCAGTCGGCTCCGTCCAACTCCCCGTACTCCGGTCGGGCGTCGTCGGCGCGGACGACCACGCCGTCGTACCCCTGCCTCGCGGCCGTCGCGGCGAACCGCGCCGCGGTGCTGTCGCCGTCGGGGTGGGCGTGGACCGCCTCGTACATACCCGACCCGACTCCGCCGACGGGTATGGCAGTTACGCTTCGCGAGGAGAGACTACTCGACGCCGACGAGTTCGGCCGTCGCGTCGGTCACCGCCTCGGCGGCGCGCCGGACGTCCGCGACGCGCACGTACTCGCGGTCGGCGTGGGCCACCGCGCCCTCGCCGTCGGCGAGGACGCCCGGCCCGAAGACGACGACGGGCGCCGGCGCGAAGTACGACGCCTCCGTCGCCGCCGCGAACGGCCGGACGGTCCCGGACCCGCCCGCGCGTTCGGACGCCGCGGCGAGCGCCGAGACGAGTTCGTGGTCCTCGTCGGTGGCGAACGCCTCCAGGAACGGCGTCGCGCGGTCGGTGAGGGAGAAGTCGACGCCCACGTCGTCGGGGACGGCCGCCCGGACGGTCGATTCGAGCGACTCGCGGAACCCCTCGGCCGTCTCCGGCGGGACGCTCCGCCGGTCGAGGACGAGGCGGCACGCCGCGGGCACCTGATTCGTCGAGTCGCCGCCGTCGACCATCGTCGGCGTGAGCGTCGCGCCGCCCAACTGCGGGTGTTCCTCGCGACCGTCGTCGAAGGCCCGAATCGCCGCGAGAGCCTGCTCTAAGGCGAACACGGCGTTGACGCCGGAGTCGGGTTCGGCGGCGTGGGAGGCGACGCCCGAGAGCGTCAGTGTCCCCTGAAATCTCCCTTTGGCAGCGGTACAGACGTCGAGCCCCGTGGGTTCGCCGACGACGTACATGTCGGCGTCCAAATCGAGCGCCGCCGCGCCCGTCGACAGCACCTCCTCGTCGGGGGTGACGGCCAGCGTCACGCGAGCGTCCGGAGCGGGGTCGACGGCGAGGAACGCTGCGAGGAGGGCGGCGAGCGGTCCCTTCGCGTCGCAGGAACCGCGGCCCCGGATATGGTCACCGTCCCGTTCGAAGGGGACGTGCGGCGAGACGGTGTCGACGTGCGTGTTGAAGACGAGATGGGTCTCGGGGTCCGTGGCGCCCTTCGAGGCGAGGGTGTTGCCCGCGTCGTCCACCGTCGCCTCGACGCCGTTCGATTCGAGCGTCTCGACGAGGAACGCACGCATCTCTTCGACGCTCTCGTTCGAGGCGATGGGGACGGCGTCCTCCAGAAAGGCTATCGGGTCGAAGCCGCCGGTCGCGTCGGCCGTCGCTCCGTCGGCGGCCGAATCGAACCCGACCATCTACCGCGAGCGGACGGCCACGTCGAGTTCGGTCTCGAACTCGTAGGCGGCCGGCCCGGACAGCGTCGCCGACCCGACGTCCGGGACGGTGATTTCGAGGTCGCCGCCCGGCGGCGAGACGGTCACGGGGTCGTCGCCCTCGACGAGGCCGAGGCGCTTGGCCGCGGCGACGACGGCGACGGCGCCCGTGCCGCACGACCGCGTCTCCCCCTCGACGCCGCGTTCGAAGGTGCGCTGGCTGAACGACCCGTCGTCGTTCCGCGAGGCGAGGACGACGTTCGCCCCCTGCGGGAAGACGTCGGCGTGGCGAACGGGCGGTGCGACGGCCTCTAGGTCCGCCTCGTCCACGTCGTCGACGAACGCCACGGCGTGCGGGACGCCGGTGTTCACGGCGGTGACCGTCAGGCCCTCTACGTCCGCTTCGACCAGTTCCTCGTCGCCGGCCAGGGGGACGTCGCGGGGGTGGAAAGAGGGGGTGCCCATCTCGATGGTCACCCGGCCGCCGTCGACGGCGGCGCGGCGGGTGCCGGCGGGCGTGTCTATCATCAGTTCGTCGCTGCCGGTTCGCTCGGCGGCCCACGCGGCGGCGCAGCGCGCGCCGTTGCCGCACATCGCCGCGACGGAGCCGTCCGGTTGGACCAATGTCATTACGACGCGCGGCGGCGAGTAGCGGCCTTCGAGGGCGAGAAAGAGGACGCCGTCCGCGCCGCGTCGGGGCGGGCCGTCGGCACCGGCCTCGGTCCCGGTGTCGGCATCGCCCTCCGTGTCTTCGATGCCGGACTCCCGGTTACAGTGCGTCTTCGCGAACGCCGGTCGGTCGGGGACCGACTCCTCGGCGTCGACGACGATGAAGTCGTTTCCGGTTCCGTGGTACTTTGCGACTGGGATTCGCTCTTCGAGTACGCTCATTGTTCTAGCTCCGTGAGGTCAGTCAGGGTCTCGCGCCGTCGCACGAGGCGGGCCTTCCCGCCGTCGAGCGCGACTTCGGCCGGTCTCGGCCGCGAATTGTAGGTGCTCGCCATCTCGTATCCGTACGCCCCCGCGTTTCCGACGGCGAGATACGCTCCCCGTCGGGGATTCGCAAGGGACCTGTTCTCACACAGGACGTCGGCCGACTCACAGATAGGGCCCGCGACGGTGGCAGATATCGCCTCTTCAGTATTTTCTGCTGACAGGTTCCGGATCTCGTGGTACGCGTCGTACATCGCCGGGCGGAGTAAGGTGGTCATCCCGGCGTCGACGCCGACGACGGTGGCGTCGGCCGCTTCCTTCACGGTGTTGACCCGCGCGAGGAGGACGCCCGCGTCCGCGACGACGTACCGGCCGGGTTCGACCGCGAGCGTCCCCGACACGTCGCCGAGGGCCTCGCGCGTCGCGTCGGCCACGCTCTCCAAGTCGAGCGGCGGTTCGTCTTCTCGGTAGGGAACGCCGAACCCGCCGCCCACGTCGACGAACTCCAGGGGACCGACGCGCGACTCCACCTCGCGGGCGAGTTCGCCCATTCTTCTCACTAGTTCGCGGTGGTTCGAGAGGTCCTCGCCGGAGATGCCGCTCCCGGCGTGGGCGTGTAGGCCGACGAAGTCGAACTCGTCGGCGACGGACGCCGCGAGGTCGGCCACCTCGTCGTACGGGACGCCGAACTTCGCGTTCGCGCCCGTCCGGACCTTCTCGTGGTGGCCCGCGCCGACGCCCGGATTCGCGCGGATGCAGAGGCGACCGTCGAACCCGCGGTCGCGCAGGCGGCCGACGGTGTCGGCGGCGCCGACGGTGACCGTCAGTTCGGGATTCTCGCGCCAGCGGTCGACGACGTGGTCCAAATCGCGGCCGGGCGGGTTCACCGCGGTGTACTGCACTTCCGAACCGTCGTAGCCGGCGGCGAGGGCGCGTTCGACCTCGCCCGCGGAGGCGCACTCGGCGGCGAGGCCGGACTCCCGGACCGCTTCGAGCACCGCGCGGCCCGTGTGCGCCTTCACCGCGTAGCGGACCTCCGCGTCGGGGAACGCCCCGCGGAGGCGCGCGCAGTTCTCCCGGACGCGGTCGCGGTCCATCACGTACAGCGGCGTGCCGTACTCCCCGGCGAGGGCGACGAGTTCGTCGGCATCCCACCCGGAGAGGCGCCGAACCGGCGGGTTTTCGGTGTCGCCCCCGTGCGCCGTCATTCCCGAAGCGCCTCCTCGCGGCGCGTGCTGTCGAGGGTGTCCTCCTCGATGTCGAGGGCGACGACGGCGGGCTTGTACGCCCCGCCCTCGAAGAGGTCGTGGTCGCCGAGCGAGGACTCGACGTAGCGCGTGAACGCCCGACGGTCGGAGGGCAGGTGTCCGTACAGCACCTCCTCTTCCACCAAGTCGTACACGGGGATGCGCGGCGACAGCAGCGTGTTCTCGCCGACGACGGTGTTCTCCCCGACGTGGAAGCCGGAAGTGACCCGACACCCTGCGCCGAGGGAGACGCCGTCTTCGATTATCACGGGCGCGTCCTCGACGGGTTCGAGCACGCCCCCGATGAGGGTGTTCGCGCCGAGTTTGACGTTCTTGCCGAGTTGGGCGCAGGAGCCGACGGTGTCGCAGGAGTCGACGAGGGTGCCGTCGTCGACGTGCGCGCCGACGTTGACGAACGACGGCGACATCATGATGCAGTCGGAGCCGAGGTACGCCCCCCGGCGGATGGTCGTCCCGTCCGGCGTGTTCCGCGTCCCGCGCTGGCCGAGGTCGGTCGTCTGGCGCAGGGGGAGCACGTCGTAGTACCGCACGCCGCCGTACTCGCGTGCGGTCGTCTCGCGCAGGCCGAAGTTCAGCAGGATTCCCCGCTTGACCCACTCGTTGACCGTCCAGCCGTCCGGGCCGGACCCGCCTACGGGTTCGGCCGCCCGCTCCTCGCCCTGTTCGAGGGCGACGAGGAACGCGTCGAGCGTCGCCAGCGTCTCGGAGCCGGCGGTGTCCGCGGAAAGTTCGTCGTCTTCGTATCGCTGCCACAGGTCGTCTATCTCGGTCTGGATGCTCATGCGTCGAGTACCTCCTCGAAGTCGTAGCCGCCGGCGTCCCGCCCAGAGAGCCACACCGCGGCGTCGAGGGCGCCCGCGGCGAAGACGCCGCGCGAGCCGGCGCGGTGCGTCAGGCTCAGCGTCTGGTGGTCGTCGGCGAGGAGCACCTCGTGCTCCCCGGTCACGCCCCCGGCGCGGCGGGCGTGAACGCCGATTTCGCCCTCGGTTCGGGGCTGGTCGCCCTCGCGACCGTACACGCGCTCCGCGTCGCCGCGCGCGTCGTCGATATCGTCCAACAGGGTGTTCGCGGTGCCGGAGGGAGCGTCGCGCTTCCCGTTGTGATGCGTCTCGGTCACCTCGATATCGTAGTCGGGGAGAGCGGCGACCGCCTCGCCGACGGCCCGCCGCAGGGCGGCGATGCCGCGCGAGAAGTTCGTCGCGTGCAGGAGGGGAACCGATTCGGCGGCGGCGTCGAGGGCCGCGCGGCCGTCCTCGTCGAAGCCGGTGGTGCCGACGACGACGGCGACGCCCATCTCGGCGCAGGCGGCGACGTAGTCGACGCTCGACTCGGGGCCGGTGAAGTCGACCAGCACGTCCGGCTCCGTCTCGCCGAGGTGGCCGGACAGGTCGTCGGCCGAGCGCACGTCGACGCCCGCCACCGAGTCGACCGGAGTCCGGTTGACGGCGAGGACCACCTCGACGTCGTCGCGACCGGCGGCCACGTCGAGCAGTTCCCGTCCCATCCGACCCGCGGCGCCCGTGACGGCGACGCGGACCGGTTCGCTCTCACCCTCGCGCCCGCTTCCGCTCATCTACGTTCCCTCCGCGGCTTCGAGTCCCAGCGACTCCGCGCGGCTCTCTTCGAGGTCCTCGAGGATGGCCTCCAACTCCGCGCGCGGCTCCGCCGAGAGGTCCGTGAGCGGCGAGCGGAGCCGTCCCGGCCCGTAGCCGCGAATCTCCGAGGCGGCCTTCACCGGGATGGGGTTCGTCTCGGCGAACAGTTGGCGGTTGAGCGGGCCGAGTTCGTGGTGGAGTTCGCGGGCGCGGGCGTAGTCGTCCGCGGCGGCCGCCTCGACCATCGCGACGGTCCGCTCGGGTTCGACGTTCGCGGAGACGGAGATGGTGCCGTCGCCGCCGACGGACATGACGGGGAGGGTGAGCGCGTCGTCGCCCGACAGCACCGAGAACTCCTCGTCTCGCGTCCGCTCAACGACCTCGGAAATCTGCCCGAGGTCGCCGCTGGCGGCCTTGTAGCCCGCGATGTTCTCGTGGCCGGCGAGCAGTTCGACCGTCGCCGGTTCGATATTGCGTCCCGTGCGCGAGGGGACGTTGTACACTATCTGCGGCGCGTCGACGGCGTCGGCGATGGTGCGGTAGTGCTCGACGAAGCCCGCCTGCTCGGGCTTGTTGTAGTACGGCGAGATGTGGAGCAGGCCGTCGGCGCCGACGTCGACGGAGCGCCGCGAGAGTTCGAGCGCCTCGCGGGTGGAGTTCGAACCCGCACCCGCGATGACGGGCACGTCGACGGCGTCGACCACCGTCTCCACCACCTCGACGTGTTCGTCGTGGGTGAGCGTCGCGCTCTCCCCCGTGGAGCCGACGGGAACCAGTCCGTCGACGCCGGCGCGTTCGAGCCGTCTGGCGTCTTCGGCGAGCGTCTCGTGGTCGATGCGTTCGTCCGGGGCGAACGGCGTCGTCATCGCCGGGAACACCCCTGTCAGGTCGAAGTCTGTCATGTGCTGTGTGTCGTGTCTGTGGGTCGGTCGGTCACCTGCGCGCCGCGCCGGTCGGGGGTCGCCAGAGACGGGGTCGCCACTCCCGCCCAGAGCGTCAGGGCGCGCGTTTTTTCGGGTCCAAAAGAGCCCCACGCGTCGCTACCGACCGGCGAGCGGCGGACGGGGACGGCGTGGTGTGCGTCACGTTCGACGGACGGCGCCACGCGGTCATATAGCTTACGTCGCTCGCAAGAACCGCCGTCCGAGCGGGGTCCGGGCGGAGTTCCCGCGAGGGTGCTTCGGTGCCCCCGGGCGGCCGCGTCCGGGTGCGGCGTCAGACACCCCCATTGATAAGGAACCACCACCGGGATTGTACTATGACCGACATCCACCCGGGGCAGCGCGTCGCCGTGCTGGCGGACGCGCAGAACCTCTATCACTCCGCGCAGAGCCTCTACTCGCGGAACATCGACTACTCGTCGCTGCTGAAGAAGAGCGTCGCCGACCGGAGTCTGACGCGCGCCATCGCCTACGTCGTCCGGGCGGACTCCCCCGACGAGGAGACGTTCTTCGACGCCCTCGTCGACATCGGCTTCGAGACGAAGATACGCGACATCAAGACGTTCGGCGACGGGTCGAAGAAGGCCGACTGGGACGTGGGGATGAGTCTCGACGCGGTGACGCTGGCGAACCACGTCGACACCGTCGTCCTCTGCACCGGCGACGGCGACTTCTCCCGCCTCTGCTCGCACCTCCGCCACGAGGGCGTGCGCGTGGAAGTCATCGCGTTCGAGGAGTCGACGGCCGACGAACTCGTCGAGGCGGCGGACAACTTCATCAACATGTCCGACCGGCAGGACACGTTCCTGCTGTAGGCCGAGTTAGAACCGGTCGTCCGAGCGGTCGTCGGAACGGTCGTTCTCGAATCGGTCGTCCGAGCGGTCGAACGCGTCGTCGTTCGCGTCTCTCGTCCACCCGGCGTCGTCCGTCGCGTCCGGTCTCCCGGCCGCGCCCGTCGCGGACCCGGGGTCCTCGGGTCCGAGCGGCGGGACGTGGTCCCGATAGAACGCCGTCGCGTACGCCTGCCGGAAGGTGAACACGAGCATCATCGACGCCAGCGAGATGACCGCGAGGAGGAGAATCTCCGCCGTGGAGAACTGGAACATCTCCATCCCGGTCGGCATCCCGCCGGGGCCGACGGCGGGCGCGGCGCCGCCCTGCTGCATCTCTTGGAACCGACTCAGCGTCTGTATCTGCTGGTAGTAGATGGGACCGGCGGTGACGAGGGAGACGGCGGCGGTGACGAGGAACGTGAGGACGGTGTAACCGAGCGTGCTGAGCAGGTTCTCGCGGACGAGGCGGAGGCTCACGCGGAAGCTATCGATGGCGTCCGCGTCGTCGAGGGCGACGGCGACGGGGAAGAACTGGATGAAGAACTGGAGCACCAGCGCCCCGAGGAAGAACAGCAGGAGGGCGAGAGCGGCCAGGAGCGGCACGCCGACGACGAACCCGATGACGGCGACGATGAGAGCGACGATACCGGCGGCGATGGCGTAGGCGATGTAGACGCCTATCTGGACGAACTTGGCGATGAGTAGCGGGACGAACCGGTCCTTGCCGACGCGGGTGAGCGTCGACAGCGACGTGTCGCCGTCCGTCGCCTCCGCGGCCATGCCGATGATGCCGGCGATGAGGAACGGCGTGACGAAGAACGTCAGGAACTGGAGCGCCGACCCGGCGAGTGACGTCCCGGCCAGCGGCAACACCGACTGTGGGAGGACGACGACGGCGTACGCGAGGCCGGCGAGGAACAACACGGGGTTGCTCGCGAGCGACCCGAACGCGGTTCGAAGCGACTGGAGAGCTGACATACTCGGCGGTTCGGAATACACCTTGTTAAAATCACACGTCTCCGAATCGACTCCGTCGCTCGATTAGCCCGGCCGCGTTCGGAGAGTCGGCGCTCACCCGGTCCGCGCTCAGGCGGCCCGGCCGTCGGCGTCGCCGAGGAGCCGGACGACGGCGAGGCCGAACGCGCAGACGGCGATTCCGACGAGGAGCGCCGAGACGCGGCCGTCGATGCCCGTCTCCAAGAAGAGGGCGCTGCTGGCCAACAGCAGCGAGGTTCCGAGCGCGACTTGCCGCACGTTCGTCGACATAGTCGTCTCCGAGAACCGTCGGTTACTTATCGCTTTCTTCGTGAACCGAGCGTGGTAGCAGTTCGCAACCGGGCGCCGCGGACCGCGAGTGACTTCACGGACCGACCGAAAGGGGCGGGTATGAGCGACGACACCGACGGGAGCGGCGACGGCGGCGACGCGACGCTGTCGGACCTCCGGACCGTCGCCGACTACCAGTTCGGCGCGGGCGCGGGGCGGGCGCTGTTCCCCGACGACGACCTGACCGTCAAGCGGTCGACCAGCGGTCGGCCGCGGCAGGTGCTCGGCGACGAGAGCCGCGTCGTCTCCTACGGGACGGACGGCCGGTTCACCCTCGGCGTGGAGGGCGGGCGACGACTCGTCGAGCAGTTCCCGGCGCCGGCGAACCGTGTCGCCGTCGGCGCGGAGAGCGAACCGTTCGTCCGCGACGGCAAGAACGCCTTCGCGAAGTTCGTCACCGAGGTGGACCCGGCGGTTCGTCCCGGCGACGAGGTGGCCGTCGTCACGACCGACGACGACGTCCTCGGCGTCGGCCGCGCGGAACTCTCCGCCGACGCGATGGACGACTTCCAGTCGGGGATGGCCGTGTTCGTCCGGCACGGGGCGGGCGAGAGGTAGCGCCGTCCGCGGTCCCCGAGGGGACGGCAAAAATGATATCTGCGTGAGTATTCTCTGACGCCCATGGACGCGAAGTGGTACGCCGTCGGGGCGGTCTCGATGCTCCTGTTCACCGCGGCCTCTATCGTTCACTATCTGGAAGCGCCGAACGCGGCGGACCCGGCGGCTCTCAGCGTCGTCTCCGGAGTGGTCGGAACCGTCGGTTTCGCTCAGTTGTACCGACAGCACCGACGGGACCGACGTGACCGCTCCGCTCGGTCGCTCTGATAACACGGCTCGACGTCGTTCGCCGCACCGATTCCGAACCTCCCTTCTCCGGACCGAGCGATTCGCGACGCCGCGATACGAAGCGGCTACTTCGGGCGTCTTCTCGGCGAAGAGATGCGTCAGAGGCCGCGATCACAGCCCCAGCGCCGTCAGCAGCGGCACGCCTGAGAGCAACGCGCCGACCAGATAGCCGCCGATGGTGCCGCCGTTGAGCAGGGGGAGGCCCGCGTGGGCGCGCCCCTTCAGCACCAACCAGAGGAGGACGAACAGGCCGGCGAACGTCCCTATCATCGCCGTCAGCGCGGGCAGCGTCAGCGCCGGGAGGAACCCGACGCCGAGCGACGGGGCGAGCGACCGCGGTAAGAAGAACGCGCCGCTGGCGACCATCACGGTCGGCATCACGGCGTCGCCGAGGCCGATGAAGAACGCGTCGCGCACGTCGTCGTCGGTCAGGTCCTCCTCGATTTCCGTTCCGGCGTCGCGGCCGCCGTCCGCGTCCGCGCCGGCACCGCCCGCGTCGGCGCTCCCCTCGCTCCCGTCCTCGTGGACGTCGTTCGCGTCGGAGAAGTCGTCGCCGAGCAGCGAGTACGACAGCGTCGTCGGAATGACGAGTACGACCGGGATGCGCAGGTCCATCACGCCCTCCGCGAGGTCCAGCATGTGCTTCGTGCCGTAGACGCTGACGGCGTCGTAGATGGCGAGGGCGACGAGGAGGACCACCGCGGGTAAGAGACCGAAGCTGATTCCGAACAGGGCGGCCGCGCCGGCGCCCATGAGGACGCCCGCGGCGTCGATGACGTACCACTCGGGGTACGCGAGCAGGGCGGCCGAGACGCCTACCGCGGCCGCGACGGCGACCGTTCCGGGGAGGAACACCGAGAAGACGTACCACGAGAGCATCCCGCTGGTGACGACGACCAGCGCGCGGACCGCCCAGTCGAAGTCGTACTTGAACGCCGCGAGCATCACGCCGGTGGCGACGAGGATGGCGGCGAGGTAGGCGAGGCTGTTCGTCGGGTCCGTCGGGTCCTCGACGGTCTGGTAGCCCGCGTCGTAGAACGTGGGGACCAGCGCCAGCGCCCCCAACTGGACGAGGAGGAAGACGAGTGCCGCGAGACCGACCGCGAAGGCGACGCGTTTGCGCATGTCCGCCCGTTTCGCGTCGGGGGCTATGGGGATTGTGTTCTCGAATCAGCGCGCGTACAGTTTCGTCCCGACGAGCGTCGCGGGCGCGACACGGTCGCCGGTCGCCACGGCCACGTACGGCCGCTCAACCGGTCCGAACACGTCGACGACGCGGCCGACCGAGGAGAGCGACTCGTCGACGACTTCGCGGCCGATGTCGGGGTGTTCGGCGCCCTCGCAGCGCGCGATGGCGAGGTTCTGCGCCGTCCGGGAGACGGTGCCGACTCGTTGCATCGCTGTCAGTCCCGCAGGATGCCGACGTAGGCGGCGACGGCCTGCACGAGGTCGTTCTTCGTCGAGTCCTCGGCGCCCTTGACGACGACGCGGCCGCGCGTCTCCCACTCTCTGGGGTGTCGCACGTCGCGTTCGATGACGGCGTCGTAGCCGATCTGTTGGACCGCCTCGGCTATCTCGTCTATCGTCGGTTCCACGACGGCGTCCTCGAGCGGCACGCGCCGGCCCGCGGACCGCGACTTCTCGGCGTCGAGGTAGCGGGGCCAGATGACGTTCTCCACAGCCATGCTCGAACGACCGCGACGCGCCCGTAATACGGTTGTGGTCCGCGATTATCAGACGGTTCGGTCGCTTCCGTCTGAACCGCTCCTGTCGCTGGAACCGCCCCGAAAGGGGCCGCCCGCGGCAGTTGCTCGGTCCGTCGTCGAGACGGCGGGTCGGACAGCCGTAGCCACGTCCGAGACGGCCGGGCGAAGGGAAGACACCGACTACCGTCGCGCCGCCAACAGCGCCGCGCCGACGAGGGCGACGAGGCCGGCCAGAACACCGAATCCGGGCGAGTCGGCGCCCGTCTCGGTTCCGGTCTCGGGTTCGGTCCCCGCCTCCGTCTCGGACTCCGGCGGCGTGTCGTCGACGACCACGGTGGTCGTCGTCTCGGCGGCCGTCGCGTCACTCGCCTCCGACCCGGTCGCGGTGCCGTTCCCGGTCTGTATCTGCTGATACTCCTCGTACGCCTCGGGGTGGACGGCCCGCATGATGGTCTCGGCGGCGTCGACGGACCGCGGCGCGGGCTGTTGGAGGTAGTTCGTGTTCACGCGGACCACGTTGCCCTCCCGAATCGCCGTCGTGCTGTTCCACGCCTCGTTCGCCGGAACGGGCGACTCCTCGGGCGCGACGACGTACTCGGGGTTCATCTCGACGACCGTCTCGTCGTTTATCTGCGCGAAGCCGCTGACGTTCGCCTCCGCCGCGCCGTTGCGCAGGCCGGCGGTGGTCATCACGTCGCCGATGAACGTGTTCGACCCGGAGGTGTAGCCGTAGAAGTAGTTGAGGCCGACCGGTTTCTCCTCGTCTTCGAGGACGCTACGCATCTGACTGACGGAGTCGCGGACGTCGTTCGCCACCTCGGCCCCCGCCTCGCAGTTGCCGGTGAGGCGGCCGATTCGCTCGGTCTTGTTCGCGACGTACGCGAGGGAGGTCCCCTCACCGAACACGAACACTGGGACGCCCTGCGCGCGGAGTTGGTCGACGCGGTCCTTCGAGGCGCCGTAGGAGGAACTCGGAACGAGGACGAGGTCCGGGTTCGCCGCGAGCACTCTTTCGACGCTCGCGCCGTTCGGCCCCGAGACGTTCTGCTTCTCCGCGGCTCCGTCGAGGTAGGCGGCGTACTGGGAGACGCCGACGACTTCGTCGCGGGCGCCTATCTCCCACATCGTCTGCGCGGCGCTGGGGTTCAGCGTCACGATTCGGTCGGGGTCCGAGTCGAGCGTCACCTCCGTTCCCGTCGCGTCCGTCGCCGAGTACGGGAACGAACAGGCCTGGGCCTGCGTGGTCGTCGTCTGCTGTTCGAACCCGTTCGAACCGACCGCCGCGGCGCCGGAGACGGGCGCGACGGCGGCGACGAGAAGAAGCGTCACGAGCGAGAGTGTCCTGAGTCGCATGTACGCCGCGTGCGGACTATCGCAACAAGTATTTACCTAAACCAACTGCGATTGCATAACGAATGACCGTCCGAACGCGGGCCCTCGCGTGGTCCGGGGGGTTGTGCGTCCTCCTCGTCGCCGTCGTCCTCGCCAGCGCCGGCGTCGGACCCGTCTCCATCCCGCCCGTGACGGTTGCGAAGGCGGTGCTCGGGGCGCTGGTCCCGTCGCTCGGCTACGCCGTCGAGCGGACCGTCCGCGTCATCGTCGTCGACGTGCGCCTGCCGCGCATCCTGCTGGCGGCGCTGGTCGGGTTCGCCCTCGCCACCGCGGGCGTCGTGATGCAGGGGTTCTTCCGCAACCCGATGGCCGACCCCTCCATCATCGGCATCTCCTCGGGGGCGGCCGTCGGCGCCGTCGCCAGCATCGTCTTCCCGTTCGTCCTCCCGTTCGGCCTCCAACTGCAGGGCGCGGCGTTCGTCACCTCCGTTCTCACCGGGTTCGGCGTCTACCTCCTCGCCACGCGCGACGGGCACACGCCGACGGCGACGCTGCTGCTGGCGGGCGTCGCCGTCCAGACGTTTCTCGGCGCCGTCATCTCCTTCATGATGCTCGAGAGCGGGTGGAGCCTCCAGCGCGTCGTCTTCTGGCTGATGGGACACCTGAGCGGGACGACGTGGCGCGAGGTGAGCGTCGTCGCCGCCGTTCTCCCGCCTCTCTTCCTCCTGCTCCTGTTCTACGCCTCCGACATGAACGTCCTCCTCCTCGGGGAGGCCGACGCCCACAGCCTCGGTATCGAAGTCGAGCGGACGAAGCGAATCCTCCTCGCCGTCTCCAGCGTCGTCACCGCGGCGGCCGTCGCCGTCTCCGGCGTCATCGGCTTCGTCGGCCTCATCGTCCCGCACGCGATGCGCCTGCTCGTCGGCCCGGACCACCGCATCCTCCTGCCGACCAGCGCCCTCGCCGGCGCGTCGTTCCTCGTGGCCACGGACACCCTCGCCCGTTCGGGCGCCGCGGAGGTGCCCGTCGGCATCGTCACCGCCGCCATCGGAGCCCCGTTCTTCCTCTACCTGCTCCGCACGCGGGAGGTGCACCGACTGTGAGCCGAGAGGGGGAGTCGGAATCCCGGCCCCGGCCGGTGGTCCGAACGACGGACCTCTCCGTCGAACTCGGCGGGGAAACCATCCTCGACGACGTGGACTTGACCGTCGGTCGGGGGACGTTCGTCGGCCTCATCGGGCCGAACGGCGCCGGAAAGACGACCCTGCTCGAAACCATCAACGGGTCGCTCGCGCCCTCCGGCGGCCGCGTCGACGTCGACGGCGAGAACGTCCACGCGCTCTCCTCGAAGGCGGCGAGCCGCCTCGTCGCCACGGTTCCCCAAGACACCTCGCTCACCTTCGACTTCGACGTGCGAGAGACCGTTCGCATGGGGCGAACGCCCCACCGCTCCCGATTCGGCGGTTGGCGCGAGGACGACGAGTCGGCGGTCGAACGCGCCCTCGAACGGACGCGGACGACCGAGTTCGTCGACCGGACGGTGAGCGACCTCTCGGGCGGCGAGCGCCAACGGGTGCTCATCGCCCGCGCGTTGGCGCAGGAGACGCCGCTTCTCCTCCTCGACGAACCGACGGCCAGCCTCGACATCAACCACCAAGTGCGAACGCTCGAACTGGTGCGGGAGTTGGTCGGCGAGGGGAAGACGGCCGTCGCCGCCATCCACGACCTGAACCTCGCCGCGCACTACTGCGACGAACTCCTCCTGCTGTCGGGCGGCCGCGTCGTCGCCGCCGGTCCGCCGGAGTCGGTGCTCACGGAAGAGAACCTCGAGGACGCCTTCGGCGCGAACGCAGTCGTCGCACGCCACCCCGTCACGGGGTCGGTGTACGTCACCGCCCTCCCGGACCGACGGGTCGGCGCCGGGGACGGGGCGCGCGGCCGCGTCCACGTCGTCGGCGGGGGCGGCGCCGCCTCGCGGCACCTGTATCTCCTCTCTGCGGCGGGGTACGACGTCTCCGTCGGCGCACTGAACGAGGGCGACACGGACACCGAGACGGCGCGGAGTCTGGGGTTGGAGGCGGTGACCGTCGACCCGTTCTCCCCCGTCGACGAGGCGGCCGAGTCGAGCGTGGCCGACCGCGTCGCCGCCGCGGACTGCGTCGTCGTCGCGGACGTGGAGGTGGGGTCGGGCAACCTCGCCAACCTCCGCGCCGCCGCGGGCGCCGAGCGCCTCGTCCTCGTCGAGGAACGACCGTTCTCCGAACGTAACTACGCGGGGGTGGCGGGCGAGGAGGCGTACCGAAGGCTCCGCGAACGCGGCGTCGTCGTCTCCCCCGAGGAGGTGCTCGCGGCCGTCTCGGACCGACTCGACGGAGGTAGGGGCCAACGGGAGAACGACGGAGACGACGGCGAGAGGGGGGACGACCGCGGAGAGACCGACGCGTCGGTGGACGCGCGCTCGTCGACGTAAGGCGGGAGACGGGCGTTACGACCTTCCCTCTCTTCTTCTCCTCCCGTTCAGTCGCCCGAGACCCTTCGAAATATCATGTTCTTTCCGAAGAGATGATTATCGGGAATAATGTCCTGTCGCTGCCGACGCATTTTTGTGCGCGCGGCCGTTACGTAGGTACGAGCGAGGGTCGGGGCTCCCGTTCTCCCCGACCTGCGACCCCATAATGAGTGACTCCGTCACCGAACGCGCCCGTCAGCGCGTCCCGACCGACTCCCAGGAGCGTCGAACGGAGAACACACGCGACGAGACGGAGGACGAACGCGAGCGACAGGACGACGAGACGCTTCGCTGTCCGGAGTGCGGTTCGACCGACCTCGCCACCGACGAGGGACGCGGCGAGACGGTGTGTGAGGACTGCGGCCTCGTCGTCGACGAGGACGCCGTCGACCGCGGCCCCGAGTGGCGCGCGTTCGACTCGAAGGAGAAAGACGAGAAGTCCCGCGTCGGCGCGCCGACGACGAACATGATGCACGACAAGGGGCTGTCGACCAACATCGGCTGGCAGGACAAGGACGCCTACGGCAACTCCCTGTCGTCGAACCAGCGTCAGAAGATGCAGCGCCTGCGAACGTGGAACGAGCGCTTCCGAACACGCGACTCCAAGGAGCGCAACCTGAAACAGGCGCTCGGCGAAATCGACCGCATGGCCTCCGCGCTCGGCCTGCCCGACAACGTCCGCGAGACGTCGTCGGTCATCTACCGCCGCGCGCTCGAAGACAGCCTGCTACCCGGTCGGTCCATCGAGGGCATCGCGACGGCTTCCCTGCACGCGGCCGCCCGGATGGCGCAGGTGCCCCGGTCGCTCGACGAGGTGGCTCGCGTCTCCCGCGTCGACGAGGACGAGTTCGAGCGAGCGTACCGCTACATCGTCCGCGAACTCTCCCTCGAAATCAAGCCCGCGGACCCGACCGAGTACCTCCCGCGGTTCGCCTCGGACGTGGAGGTGCCCAAGGAGACGGAGCGCACCGCGCGCGAACTGCTGGAGAACGCGAAGCGCGAGAACGTCCACTCCGGCAAATCGCCCGTCGGCCTCGCGGCCGCCGCGCTCTACGCCGCCGCGCAGTTGACCAACGAGGACGTGACACAACACCAGGTCAGCGAGGTCACGGACATCTCGGAAGTGACCATCAGAAACCGCTATCAGGAACTGCTCGAAGCGTGGGACGCGACGCCGTTCGTCGGCGGCGGCGGGTCCGGCGCAGAGGCCTGATCCGCAGAGTCGGTCGGTCGATCGGTGACGAGCGGCTTTCTTCTCTCCGTCGGTTCGTCGGACTAGTTGAGCCGGACGCGACCGCTTTTTGGTGACCGCCCGTCGAGAGGGAGGTATGACCGACATCCGCGAGGGGGTGGTCCTCTGCGGGGGGTACTCCACCCGCTTCGGCGACGGCGACAAGGCGCTCGCCGACCTCGCGGGAACGCCCCTCGTCCGCCGCGTCGCGGACCGCCTCGCGTCCGTCTGCGACCGACTCGTGCTGAACTGCCGGGAGGAACAGGTCGAGGCGCTCCGCGCGGCCGTCGAGGGCTGCGGCGTCCCCGTCGCCGTCGCCGCGGACCCCGTCCCGGACCGCGGGCCGACGGCCGGCATCGCGACGGGTCTCTCGGCCGTCGACTCGACGTACGCCGCCGTCGTCGCCTGCGACATGCCGTTCGTCGACCCCGCGTTCGTCGAATATCTCTTCTCGCGCGCGGAGGGACGCGACGCCGCGGTGCCGCGGCCGGACGAGTGGTACCAGACGACGCAGGCGGTCTACCGGGCCGACGCGATGGCCGCGGCGTGCGAACGCGTCCTGAGTCGAGGAGAGGCGCGCGTCGTCGCCGCCCTCGACGAACTGGACGACTGGGCGACGGTGACCGAAGAAGAGGTGCGGGCGCACGCGACGCCGGAGACGTTCGAGAACCTGAACACCGAGTCGGAGGTGCGCGAGGCGGCGCGGCGGTTCGAGTCGTTCTGACGGGTTCTCCCGACTAATCGCGTTCGACCACGTCGACGACCGGGTCGTCGTGAATGAGTCGCGTCACGAGGACGCGCGGGACCGACGGCGCTCGCTCGAGCACCCGTTCCGCGACTTCTCTCGCCGTCTCGACCGTCTCCTCCGTGTCGGCCATGTTCACGACGGGGACGGCGTCGGCGTCCTCGGGGACGTTCTTCAGGCCGCCGTCGGGGTGGGCGAGGACGTCCGCGACGTGTTTCGGGCGGATTTCGTTCCCCGCGGCGAGGTCGGTGAGTTCGGCGACGCGCTTGGGCCGGTGGACCGCCTCCTCGGTGAGGGGTTGACCGACGACGCGGACGGAGGCGAGGGGGACGACGACCGTGGCGGCGCTCGGAACCGGCGGTTCGCCCTCCTTGGGCGCCTTGAGCAGTCGCGTCCGGGCGCCGTCGCCCTTCACCAGCAGCGGGGTCGCGCCCGCCTCGGCCAGGTCGTCGACGACGTCCGGGTCGTAGCCGAGGTACCGGTCGCTCCGGTCGCCGTCGCGGGCGAGGCCGAGCGGTCGTTCTTCGGCCTCCCGCGCGGCCGAGACGGGGTCGTCGGTGAGGACGGTGCGCTCGACCTTCCCGCCGAACTTCGGCATCTTGACAGTCGCGGTGACGACGGCGTCGGGGAGTTCGTCGGCGAGGGAGTAGAGGAGCGACTTCTTCCCGCCCGCGCCGACGGCGACGAGCACGGAGTCGTCGCCGACGCCGAGGGCGTCGGAGAGCGTTGGCATGGTCGGGGTGACGGGTGGCGTCGGTTTCAACGCCACGGCCCGCCCGTTCGTCTTCGGGGCGGGCGGGGCGGACGGTCGGAGCGAGCGACCGGGCCGTCCAGGGACGCCGAAGCGTCACGCTTACTCGCTCGCGCGGTCAGCATCGGACATGAACGTCCCCTGCGTCCGCGTCCCGACGAGCGAGGGGGAGGCGACGCGGCGCGTCCTCGCGGAACGCGACCTCGTGGACCGCTCCCACGAGATAACCGTCCGCGACGGGTCGCTGTACATCCCCGTGACCGACGCCGCAGCCGCCCGCGCGGAGTTCGACGTAGTCGAGTTCGACGCGGCGGCCCGCGAGACGCAGACGATGCCCGCCGACGTCCTCGGGTTCGACCCGACCTACGAGCGACTCGGCGACGTGGTCATCCTCGACGAGGACGACCCCGACCGCGCCCGGGAGATAGCCGACGCCATCGCCGATTCGGCCCTCCGCGCCCGGACGGTGGTCAACCGCGCCTCGAAGGTGAAAGGCGAACTCCGCGTGCGCGAGTGGGACGTGCTGGTCGGAGAGAGCACGGAGACGGTCCACCGCGAGTACGGCTGTGAGTTCCTGCTGGACATCGCACAGGTGTATTTCTCCCCCCGTCTGGCGACCGAACGGCATCGCGTGGTCGAGCAGGTCGGTGAGGGCGAACGCGCCTTCGACATGTTCGCCGGCGTCGGCCCGTTCGCCGTTCCCATGGCGAAGCGCGGCGCCGAGGTGGTCGGCTGCGACCTGAACGACGCCGCCGTCGACTACCTCCGCGAGAACGCCCGCCGCAACGGCGTCGAAGAGCGCCTGACCGCGGTTCAGGGCGACGTGCGCGAGGCGGCCGCCGACTACGAGGACTGGGCCGACCGACTCGTGATGAACCTCCCGCACAGCGCCGACGAGTTCCTCGACGCCGCCGTCCGACTGGCGGGCGAGGAGTGCGTCCTCCACTACTACGACATCCAGCACGAGGACGACCCGTTCGGTCCCGGCATCGACGCCATCAGAGCGGCCGCGGAACCGGCGTACGACGTGCGGGTGGACACCGAACGCGTCGTGCGGTCGTACGCGCCCCACGAGTACAACGTGTGCCTCGACGTGACGCTCTTCGCGCGCTGATTCGGAAGCCTTTTCTTCGTCATGCGAATACGGTAAGATGCGTTCGATAGCACTCCGCGCCGGTGTAGCTCAGCTGGCAGAGCGATTCCTTCGTAAGGAATAGGCCGAGGGTTCAAATCCCTCCACCGGCTCTTTCTGACGCGAACTACGACGAGGAGCGAAGCGACGAGTCCGTGAGCGTCGAAAGAGACGACGAGGGATTTGAACTAGGGAGCGAACGTCAGTGAGCGACCGTAGTTCACAATCTCCTCCATCGGCGCTTACTTCTCCCGCGAACCTATCTTCGTACACGTACGCGGTGTTCGTGGCTCGTCCCTCATTCGCCGCCACTCAATCCGTACGCGAACGACTCACGGCACGTCGTAGTCGTACTCGAATCGGACGCTCGACTCGTCCACTTCCACGTGCCCGCCCTCGTAGGGAAAGCGGACGTCGACGTCGGTCCGAGAGTTGGTGAACAACGCTTCGAGCGATTCGGGGTCGACCACCTCCGAGACGGGGCGAAGCGACAGGGGGTCGCAGCCTTTCACCTCGGCGACGAGCGTGATAATCTCGTAGAGGACGTTCTCGCGGGACGGTTCTCCGAGCGAGCGTTCCGGCGTACCGGCGCGTGAAGTCTTCCCGGGCATGTGTTCCCATCCATCGTCCGTCGGTCGCGGCGGCGACCGACCGACGACCGTGCGTGGTAGTATCTGTCTCAGGGAGGTAAACATTTCGGCGGATTGAGACGATGGCGGCGGGAGTCGGGCGGTCCGCGTCCCGCCGCGGCAGGACACGGCACTTATCGGGCGGGCCGGCCGAGAGGTGGTATGCTCACCTTCATCGGACTCGGTCTGTACGACGAGCGGTCGATAACGGTCGAGGGGCGCGACGCCCTCGCCGACGCGGACCGCGCGTTCGCGGAGTTCTACACCAGCCATCTCGTCGGCGCGACGGTCGAAGACCTCGAATCGTACCACGACATCGATATCGAGGTGCGGGACCGCGCGGGCGTCGAACAGCATCCCGGGGATATCCTCGACGCCGCCGAGGAGGAGAACGTCGCCTTCCTCACCGCCGGCGATACGATGATATCCACGACGCACGTGGACCTGCGCCTCCGCGCCGTCGAACGGGAAATCGAGACGCGACTGATCCACGGCGTGACCGCGCAGTCGGCCGCCAGCGGCCTGACGGGGCTTCAGAACTACCGGTTCGGGAAGGCGGTGACGCTGCCGTTTCCGTACGCTCACGGCGCCGACGGCGTGCCGAAGAGCGTCACTGACTCCGTCGAAGCGAACCGCGAACGCGGCCTGCACACGCTGGTCTACCTCGACATCAAAGCCGACCGCGAGGAGTACATGACCGGCGACTACGCCGCGGAGATGCTCGCGGAGGACTGGAAGGACGTGTTGGGCGTCGTCGTCGCGCGGGCGGGAAGCGAGGACCCCGTCGTCGCCGCGGACCGACTGTCGGCGCTCGCGGAACGGGAGTTCGGCGACCCCCTGCACATGCTCGTGATTCCGGGCGACGTTCATCACGTCGAGGCCGACGCGCTCCGAGCGCTCGGCGGCGCGCCGGACGACGTCGTGGAAGAAAACGAAGTGTGAACGTGGGAGAGGGGGACGCGAGCGAGGCGTCAGACGCTCCCGCTCCCGCCGCGGCCCGCCTCCTCTAAGTCCAAGGCCTCGCGGAGGTCGTACTCGTCGCCGGTGACCATGTAGAGGACGTCCTCGATTATCGTCAGTAGTTCCGGCACCTCGCGGACGACGAGGTAGGTGATGCCGACCAGCGCGACGACTGCGAGGAACTGGCTGATGATGCGGTCGGAGATGAAGAACGAGACCATGTACGGGTCGCTCGACCCGAACAGCATGAGAATCTCGTCGACGAAGAAGTGCATGTACTGCTCGCCGAACGCGATGGTGATGAACGTCGTGCGGGCGAGGTTCAGCGCGTAGATGATGGGGATGGCGATGGCGAGGGCGCGGGCCTTCCGCCGGAGGGGGGCGTCGACAGCGGCGATGAGGCCGCCGAAGATGGCCATGCTGCCGAGTCCGGTGCAGGCGAGGACGACCGAGACGGTGATGCGGTGGGTACCTTCCATGAACACGAACATGTTGTGGTAGCCGAGGTCGCCGGCGGTCATCTCGGGGTGGTAGCCGAGGGCGTTCACGAAGAACTGGGTCTGAGCCGCGACGGTCTCTATCAGGACGGCCTGCGGGGCCGGGACGGTCAGACCGAAGAGCGTGAGCGCGGGAATCGTCTCGAACGGGAGGTAGATGACGCCCATGGCGGCGACGGCCTTCGAGAGGACGAACAGGCTGTCGCGTCCCGCGTAGAGGAGATAGCCGGCGTAGAGACACGCTGGAACCGCGGCAAGGGAGAGGAACCCCTCGATGTAGCTCTTGTGCTCGAAGGCGAAGTGCGGGACCAACCGGAGCCAAAAGAGGGCGAAGAGGCCCCACGCGGCGGCGGAGACGTACCGCGCCGCGCGGTCGTTCCGGCGGTACAGGAGGGCGCCGGCGACGAAGGTGAGGATCGACGCCCACGCGAGGAAGTCAGACAGCAGTCCGGGCATAGAGGATAGATAGGGATACCGGACTAAATCCCTTGTCATTCCGCGCGTCGGTCAGGTCGGAACGTCCGGACCATCGGGCGCGGCCTTCCGCCCCGACGACCCGACTGACTCGACTGACTCGACCGGCCCGCTATCGGTCGCGGCGGGCCGTCAGCACGGCGAACATCGCGCCGAGGAACAGCGCCGCGGCGGCGGCACCGACGCCGAATCCGGGAACGCCGGTCCCGGTGGCCGTCTCAGATTCCGTTCCAGAGGCAACGACGGGCGCCGCCTCGGTGGTCGTCGGCGACGCGGCGGCGTCCGTGGTCGCTCCCTCGGTCACCCCGTTCACGGGCGACGCCGCATCGACCGCCGTCTCCCGCTCTTCCGCGTTCTCGCCGAACTCGACGCCCGCCGCGTCCCTCCCGTCCGACGGCCCGGCGACCGGACCCGCATCGGCGGTCGACCGCTCCGTCGACGTCGGCGACAACGTCGTCTCGGTCGGGGTCGGCGTCGGGTCGCGGTAGTCGCCGTACTCGGAGTCGTCGTCACCGCCGTCGTCGCTATCGTCGCTCGGCGGGTCCGAGACGACCACCGGTTCGGATCGTTTCTCCGCGCCGGACGGACCGTCGACCGCGAGGACGGCGTAGTCGCCCGCTCCGAGACCGGACGCGTCGAACGCGTAGTCGTACTCCCCGCGACCGTCGAGGACGGCGGCGTCGGCCGCCACCGCGTTCCCGTCGGCGTCCCGGAGTTCGACCGCGACGGACCGCCCGCCCGCGTCGGCCGAGACGGTCGCGGCGACGGTCGCGCCGTCGTCGTTCGTGACCGTCGCGTCGGCCACGCCGACCGTGAGGCCGAGGCTCTCGACGCGGAACGTGGCGTTCCGATTCGCGTCGCCGCCGTAGACGACGTCGTACGCGCCGCGGTCGAGCGTCCCGGTGTCGAGGAGGTACGCCTTGCTGTTCGCCCCGGTCGACTCGGACCGACTAACCGAACCGTCCGCGGCGTCGACGGCGACGCTCGTGTTCGTCCGGTCGGTCAGGACGGCGAGCGTCGACCCCTCGTAGACCGTGTCGTCGTCGCCGGCGCCGGTCGTCACGGCCGCGGACCGGACCGTCGCCGCCTGTTCAGTCGCGTACCGATTCCCCGCGTCGTCGGCGACGTCGTACGCGACCGTCAACTCGTCCGGGGCGGTGCCGTCTACCGTCGCCACGACGCGCCCCCGCGAGACGCTGACGGACTCCGTGAGGTTCGCGTCGCCGTCGACCGTCGACACGTTCAGCGCCCGAACAGCCGAGACGTTCTCGTCGAAGGCGAGTTCCACTTCGGCGTCGGTCCCGTTGTCGTAGCGCACCGCCGACCGGAGTTGGGGTGCGGCGCCCGAGACGACCGTTAGTTGGTCTTGGACGGTTGTATTTGCTTCAATTCCAACGTAGATCGACTCCGATTCAGCAGCTGAAACGTTGTATGTTCCAGCCGAAATATCCGAGATACTCATGTATGGAATGTGGACTTCACTCCCGATACCTCCAGTCTGGTTGCTGTTCGGCTCTGATTTTTCCCAAACACCATTTCCGTTTTTGTCAATCCATACAACGAACTCACCTCTTGTGCTGTCACTATCATATGTCGTGATATCTGTGACCTCAGCAAGAGGACCCGCTTCGATGGTCACCTGCGTCCCGTTGCCCGCCCCGAGGTCGATGTCCGACGCGTCCGCGGCGGCGGTCCCCGTGAACGCGACGGTGCCGGCGACAGTCGAGAAAGTCACTAATACGGCGAACGTGACGGCCCGGAGCCGTTCTGATCTATGTATCATCTGTGATTTTGCACTACCGGCTACGACCGAATCGACTCGCAGAGACGTCTCTAAACCCCCACATGAGGTGTTCTCGAACGACCCCGGCCGCATCGTAGTGTAGTTGCACCGAATATCGGTTCTAATAAAAACTCTTTCTTTCCTGAATTGGAGTGCGGACGAATGCCGCGGTAACGGTTCTGTCGCTCCATTGCAGTCGGTGGAGTCGGTGAGAAGCCGTGGCTATCACGTCCGATAACGTTCCTCGGAACGGGGTCGACGACTCGGCTCGAAGAAAAGCGGGGTCGGACGCGTCCTCAGTCGTCGGTGACGATTTCGATTTCGTGGCCGTCCTGGTCCTTCGTGAACGCGTAGCGGTTGTCGCAGGACTCGGGGTCGCGGTAGTCCTCCGCCTCGCGTTCCATCAGCGTCTCCCACTCCTCGTCGAGGTCGTCGGTTCGGACGGCGAGGTGGCCCCACGCGTCGCCCATGTCGTACGTCTGACCGCCGTAGTTGTAGGTGAGTTCGACGGTCATCGCGTCCTCGGAGGCGTCCTGCGGCGCCATGAAGTAGTTCGCGAAGGAGTCCGACTCCCAGCGACTCGTGTGCTCGTACTCGAACTTGCGGGTCCAGAAGCCGAGGGCGTCGTCGGCGTCCTCGACGCGGATCATCGTGTGGTCGAGGCTCCACTTCGCGCCGTGGTCGCGCTTGACGATCTCTATCTCGTGGCCGTCGGGGTCCTTGACGAACGCGTAGCGGTTGTCGTTCGATTCGGGGTCGCGGTAGTCCTCGACGCCCTCCTCCATCAGTTGGTCGTACGAGGACTGCAGTTCGTCCTCGGGGACGCGCACGGCGATGTGCCCCCACGCGTCGCCCATCTCGTAGGTGCGGTCGTCGTGGTTGTACGTCAGTTCGAGCAGCGCGTCGTCCTCGCCGGCGTCCTCGGGGCCGAGGAAGACGTTCGTGAAGGTGTCGGCCTCCCAGCGACCCTTCTCCTCGTAGTCGAGGTGCGTGGTGTACCACTCCAGCGATTCGTCGAGGTCTTCGACGCGCATCATCACGTGGTCGAGTACTCCGGACATGTGCGAGCGATGGGCCGGGGCGTCGAAAAGCGTACCGACCGCGGAAGGGGCGGGACGCCGCGAACGGAGGGACGGGCGCTACTTCGATACGCACAAGGCGGTCGACTCGGAAGGAGGTATATCGAATCGAAATAGGTGTCCTCGCCCCCGTGTCAAGAGTCCCCAACCCAGTCAGACGCTGCATCCTCTCGGTCGGTCTCCTCCTCGCCCACTTCGGTCTGGTCGACCGCGACAGAGCGGTCAGAACCGCCGAACTCGCGTGGCCCCGCGTCGTCACGGGCATCGCCCGCATGTCGAAGAACGCCGTCGACGTGGCGATGGTCGGCAGCGCCGTCGGCGTCGCCGCCATCAACGGCGTCGGGTTCGCCGGCCCCTACTGGGGTCTCGCGTTCGCCCTCGGCGGCGGCGTCGCCGCCGGGACGCTGGCGCTGGTCTCCCAGCGCTACGGCGCCGGTCGGTCCGACGGCCTCGGCGTCGCCGTGCGTTCGAGCGCCGTCCTGACCGTCCTCGCGACGCTGCCGGTCACGGCGGCCTTCTGGCTCTTCTCGGAGCCGCTCATCTCGGTGCTGACGAACGACCCCGAATCGATAGCCCTCGGCGCGCGCTACCTCCGAATCGTCGGCCTCGGCGTCCCGTTCGCCGGATTGAATCTCGTCGGAAGCCGCACGCTCGTCGGCGCCGACGACGCCTACATCGCCATGGTGCTCCGCGCCGGCGGCGCGGCCGTCAACGTCGTCGTCAACGCCGCGCTCATCTTCGGTCTCGGACTGGGCGTCGAGGGGGCGGCCGTCGGCACCGTGCTCTCGAACGTCGTCGTCACGGGCGCGTTCGCCCTCGGACTCGCGCGCGGCGGCCTCCCCGGCGTCGGCGCGTTTCCCGTACAGATCGACCCGTTCGGCCGCTACGCCGCCCTCGAACCGATGCGAGACATCTTCTCCATCGGCCTGCCCGTCTTCGGCCGGTCGCTCGTCTGGACCGTCGCCGAGTTCCCGATGCTCTTCTTCGTGAGCGCCCTCGGACCGAACGTGACGGCCGCGTTCGTCATCGCGCGGCGCATCTGGGGCATCATGAACACGCCCGGATGGGGCTTCGGACTCGCCTCCTCGAGCCTCGTCGGCCAGTCGCTCGGGCGGAACGACGAGGAGACGGCGGAGGCGTACGGCCGCGAGATCATCCTCCACGCGGTGGCGACGTACGTCGTCTCCGCCGCACTCATCGCCGCCTTCGCCGAACCCATCGTGCGCCAGTTCGCCGAGAGTCCGTCCTCGCCCGCGGTTCCCATCGCGGTGTCGCTCGTCTACGCCGCCTGCGCCGCGGTGCTCATGCAGGGCGTCTCCGGAGCGTCCGCCGGGCCGCTGGACGCCAGCGGCGACACGCGCGTCCCCTTCCTCAGCCAACTGCTCGGCATGTTCGGCTGTTCGATTCCCCTGGCCTATCTCGCCGCGCAGACGAACCAGATAGAACTGCTGTATCTCTCCTTCCTCGCGGAGACGACGATTCCGGGCATCATCAACTACTACCGGTTCTCGACGGGCAAGTGGAAGTCCGTGAGCCAGCAGTACCGCCCCGGCGCGGCGTCGGACGACTAGCGCTCGGCCCGCGCGCTATCGGACCCGCCGAGGTAGACGTACGCGGCGACGGCGAGGAGGAGCACCGTCCCGACGGGCCACGCCGTCCGGCCCGGTTGCACCGAGAACCCCCGCGCCAGGGTGAGTTGCGCCACGGCCGCGGCGCCCAGCAGACCGGCGACGACCCGCCCGTCCTCGACGTCGAGGGCCGGACCGGCGACGGCGAATGCGAACGCCGCGAGGTAGAGCAGCACCGAGAGCGGCCACGCGTAGATGTAGTCGGGCAGGCCGGCGGTGTAGACGAACAGAAAATCAGAGACGGTCGTCACGCCGAACGGTTCGAGGTTGAGCAGGCCCCACGGGAAGACGAGCGTCGGGGTCCGACCGACGAACGTCTGCACCGACCACGGGAGGGCGAGGAGGCAGAGGAGAAGGGGAACGGTGAGCGCGGGGACCGACCGAGCGGGTCCGTCGTGAGAGTGGGACACGACCGCGCTACTTCCGCGCGATGACCCGGAGCACGTCCTCGTCGGCGAGTTCGTGGTCGCGGCCGACCTGCTGCTCGTCGTGTTTGGCGCTCGGGCCGGTGACGCGGGCGAACCGGAACCGCTCGTCGAGGGTGCCGCCGAGTCTGTGCAGGGCGTCGTCGACGGTGTTCTCGCCCTCCTGGAGGACGAGCGGTTCCTCGTAGTCGACGCCGCGGCCGGGTTTGTCCATGTAGACGCGGATGAGGCCCAGCCGTTCCCACATCGTCTCTTTGAGCCCTTCGAGGCCCTTCTCCGTCTCGGCGCTGATGAAAATGGCCTCGTCGGGGTCGATGTCGAACTCGCGGAGGTTCTCCTTCACCGTCGGGAGGTAGTCCTTCTCGATGAGGTCGGCCTTGTTCACCGTGACCATCGACGGCAGGTACACCCGGTTGTCCATGATGCCGTCGATGAGTTCGTCGATGGTCAGGTCGCCGCGGATGGTCACGTCGGCGTTGACGTAGCCGTACTCGCGGAGCACCTCCTTGATGGTGTTCTCGTCGAGGGAGACGTCGTCCGTCGTCGTGACCTGAATGCCGCCTTTGTGTTTCTTCGAGATGGTGACGCTGGGCGGCGTCGTGTCGAGGCGTATCTTGTTCTCGTACAGTTCCTCGCGCAGGCGCTCGTAGCGCTCTATCTCGAACACCGAGAGCATGAACACCACGAGGTCGGCGGTGCGGACGACCGACAGCACCTCCTTGCCGCCGCCGCGTCCGCTCGCGGCCCCTTCGATGAGGCCCGGTACGTCCAGAATCTGGATGTTCGCTCCGTTGTAGTGGAGCATGCCGGGGTTGACGTTCAGCGTCGTGAACTCGTACTCGCCGACCTCGCTGTCGGCGTTCGTGAGGGCGTTGATGAGCGTCGACTTGCCGACGCTGGGGAACCCGACGAGGGCCACGGTCACGTCGCCCGTCTTCTCGACGGCGTAGCCGTGGCCGCCACCGCTGGAGGATTGGTTCTCCAGTTTCTCTTTCTTCTCCGAGAGCTTCGCCTTCAGCCGACCGATGTGCGACTCCGTGGCCTTGTTGTACGGCGTGTTGGCTATCTCCTCTCGGAGGTCGTCTATCTCCTCCTCCAGTCCCATCGCCTAAGCCTCGGCCACGTACGTCGAAAAAGTTGTTCCTTCCGCGCCGCCGGACCGCGACGTGTCCCGCGACAAGCACTTCGATACCGTTATCAATCGAACTCGTGAGGGAACGCAGTGAGGAGATGCCCGACCCGTCCAACCTCCGGGACAGCACCCAAATCGTCGTTCCGTGCGCGTCGCTGGAAGACGTCCGCGAGGAGTTGAAACGGGAGTTCACCATCACCGTGTTTCCGAGCGACGGTATCTGTAAGATAATCGGGAGCCCCGTCGAGATAAAAGCGGTCAGCGACTTTCTCACCCGACACGGCGTCACGGTTCCCTGACTGGTCCTCGGCGGCGAGGGACGCCCGAATCCTTCCGAAGCGCTTTGTACGACGGAACACCAACGGTTCGTATGGACGATACGCCGGGACTCTCCGACCAGTACCGGACGGCAAGCCCGTGGCCGATATTCGTCGCACTCGGCATCCCCATCTCAGAGATCGGAATCCTGTTCGACCTCTTTCCCGTCGCCGTCGGCGGCCTCCTCCTGTTCTCGGGAAGCGTCGCCGGGATGACCAGAGAGTCCGGCTACGCGAAGACGCCGTGGGGACCGCTGGCCGTCCTCGGCGTCATCTTCCTCGCCCTCGGCGCCGCGTTCGTGTTCACGGGGCTGAACCTCCAGACGCGAGGGTACGCCATCGTCGCCGCCGCCGTCATCCTCCTGTTGGCGAGCGTCGCCGGCCACCTGTTCGGGTCGGGCGAGGAACCGTCGCTCTGAGGCGCGCCGGACGGACGAACCAACAACCTATTTGATTCCGCCCCGAAACTGGCGACCATGGCGAACGAGATATTCGACAGGGAGACGCTCCTCGACCTCACTGTCAACATGATCCCGCTGTTCATCATCGCCTTCTTCATCGTCGCGTTCGCGGCGTTCCCCCTGTTCGGCCGGGGGGACCTCCTCGCGATGGCGGTGCAGTACGGACTGTTGCTCGTCCCGTTCGTGGCGCTCGCGGCCCTGACGTACGTGTCCGGGAAGGCGATCGCGGGCGACGAGAAGCGCTCGGCCGTGTTCCTACAGGGACAGGCGACCGTCGACGAACCGACCGAACTCCACGAGTACGAAGAGCAGGCGGAGCAAGCGGCGGTCGACGACGGCAACGACGACGACGGCCCCGCGGAGTTGGAGAGCGGCGACGACGAGTCGACTCGGACGGACGACGAGACGGCCCAGACCGACGACGAGACGACCCAGAACTGAGACAGCGCGTACGCCCGACGGCGTTCGATTTCCGCACCCCGCGGAGCGTTCCCGAACCTTTCATTACCCTCCGTTCCTGATTCACGCCCATGCAGGTTACTGGACAGCTAGCACTGACGGTTCTGATGGGGGTTTTCCTCGTCGCCGTCGCCGCGTGGCTCGCGCGGGTCGAAAACTGGCGCACCTACACCCCGCTCGCGGGGGGTGGCGGTGCGTACGGGCAGGAGGGGTACGCCTCCGAAGAGAAGCCATCCGGAGTCATCCGATGGCTGACCACCGTCGACCACAAAGACATCGGGATTCTGTACGGCACCTTCGGTCTCATCTCGTTCGCCGTCGGCGGACTGATGGTGGTGCTGATGCGGGTGGAACTGGCCGACCCGGGCATGACGCTCATCTCGAACACGTTCTACAACTCGCTTCTCACCAGCCACGGAATCACGATGCTGTTCCTGTTCGGGACGCCCATCATCGCGGCGTTCTCGAACTACCTCATCCCGCTTCTCATCGACGCCGACGACATGGCGTTCCCGCGCATCAACGCCATCGCCTTCTGGCTCCTGCCGCCCGCGGCGCTGCTCATCTGGGCGGGCTTCTTCCCGATTCCGGACCTCATCCCCGCACAGACCGCGTGGACGATGTACACGCCGCTGTCGGCGGGTATCGGCAACGGGAATCAGGCGAACGCCGGCGTCGACATGATGCTGCTCGGCCTCCACCTCTCGGGCGTCTCGGCCACGATGGGCGCCATCAACTTCATCGCGACCATCTTCACCGAACGCGCCGAGGAGGTCACCTGGGCGAACCTCGACATCTTCTCGTGGACCATCCTCACGCAGTCGGGGCTCATCCTGTTCGCGTTCCCGCTTCTCGGGAGCGCGCTCATCATGCTGCTTCTCGACCGCAACTTCGGGACGGCGTTCTTCGTTAACGGCGGCGACCCCATCCTCTGGCAGCACCTGTTCTGGTTCTTCGGTCACCCCGAAGTGTACATCCTCGTGTTGCCGCCGATGGGCATCGTCAGCTACGTCCTCCCGCGGTTCTCCGGACGGCGGCTGTTCGGCTTCAAGTTCGTCGTCTACTCGACGCTCGCCATCGGCGTGCTCTCGTTCGGCGTGTGGGCCCACCACATGTTCGCGACGGGCATCGACCCGCGGCTCCGCGCCTCGTTCATGGCCGTCTCGTTGGCAATCGCCATACCGAGTGCGGTCAAGACGTTCAACTGGATCACGACGATGTGGAACGGGAGAGTCCGGCTGACGACGCCGATGCTGTACTGCATCGGGTTCGTCTCGAACTTCATCATCGGCGGCGTCACGGGCGTGTTCCTCGCGTCCGTTCCCGTCGACCTGGTGCTGCACGACACCTACTACGTCGTGGGCCACTTCCACTACATCGTCATGGGCGCCATCGCCTTCGCCGGGTTCGCGGGCCTGTACTACTGGTTCCCGCTCTACACGGGCCGGATGTACCAGCGCACCCTCGGGAAGGCCCACTTCTGGCTCTCGATGGTCGGGACGAACGTCACGTTCTTCGCGATGATTCTGATGGGCTACGGCGGGATGCCCCGGCGGTACGCGACGTACCTGCCGCAGTTCGCCACGCTCCACCAAGTTGCGACGCTCGGCGCGCTCATCCTCCTGGTCGGCCAGATAATCTTCGTCTGGAACTTCGTCCAGTCGTGGCTCGAAGGCCCCACGGTCGAGAACGGCGACCCGTGGAACCTCAAGGAGGACAACCTCTACACGGCCGAGTGGAACTGGTACGACCGGAAGCTCAAGACCGCAGTCGCCGACGGGGGCGAGGAAGGGGAGGCCCGCACCGACGGCGGACAGGCGGCCGACGCGGACGAGACGGCCGACGACGCGAACTGACGCAGCGACTTCGCTTCTATCCTCGCCGCCTGCGGATTTTCTCCGACGCCCCGCCCGACGAGCGACGGTGACGGCGACAGCGATTCACGGTCGGCCGACGGGTTCGGGGCGGAGTCGCGCGAACGGAGGAGCGTAGCGTACGAACCACGAACCACGAACGCAGTCGCTCGGCGGAAGAGGAGAGCGTCTCGCGGGCGGCGTTCAGATGGCGAGGAGGACGCCCGTGAGCGACATCAGCACCGCCACGGCGGCGAGCAGGAGGCCGAGCAAATCTCTGTCGGACATAGTCGTCGGTTACGGTCGCACGCTCAAAGAGCCGTCGGTGCGCTCTCTCGGCGACCGTGTCCCGGACGCGAGGTGAAGAGCGGAACGGCTAACCGCCCGGCCGCCCGACTCCGAATGTGAGCGACCACGCGGACGAAGACGCCGACGCGAGCGCCGAACCGGGACTCCGCGGCCCGCGGATGGTCGGTATCCTCTACGCCGCTCTCGTCGCCGTCACCAGCGTCGCCGGCTTCCTCGTCGGCGTTTTCGTCGACGGCCTGCGCGCCCCTCGATTCCTGTTTCTCGTCCCGTTCCCGCCGACGCCGCTCGGATTCGCCGCTTACGGGGCGTTGACCATCGCGCTGGTGTTGGGCGTCCCGTTGGCGCTCGTCGTCTACGTCTCGCGGAACCTCGACGACGAGGCGGTGTAGCCGGGCGTCCCGCGAGGCCGACGAGCGCCGCCCGAACGGCGGGCCACCCGGACGACGAGAACCCCGCCGTACCGGGGTTCGAGCGTCGAACACCGCCGCCGTCCCCCAAAGGACTAAGCTTCGCGACGCGGCACTTGTTAGTATGTATCACGTGGTAGTCGGCGTCGACGAGGAGGAGGAACACGCCCGCCGGTGCGTCGAGGAGGTGGTGAACCTGCCGGGCGAGTCGAGCGAGAAGCGGGTGACGCTCATCCACAGTTTCGTCGACAACCCGAGCGGCGCGTCGGCGACGCAGGTCCACTCGGTCCGGGAGGCGAGCGAGACGCTCGAAGCGGCGGGCATCGAGTACGACGTCGAGGAGTCGAGCGGCGACCCCGCCGACGCCATCGTCTCGGTCGCGGACGACGTCGACGCCGACCTCGTCGTCGTGGGCGGGCGGAAGCGCTCGCCCGCCGGGAAGGCGCTGTTCGGCAGCGTCACGCAGTCGGTCATCCTCGGCGCGGACCGTCCGGTGATGGTCACCGGCGTCGTGAAGTGAACGTCGGAAAAACCGGTCGAGAGATCGGCTACGCCGACGCCTCGTAGCCGGTCCCGAACGGCGTCGCGAGTTCCGCCGGCGGCTTTCTTTCCCTCTTCAGCGTCTCCAGCGTTCCGTCGCGGAAACACCGCACCGCGGGCGCGGCGTCGACGCCGAACGCGCGGCGGAACGCGTCCGCCCCGGCGCCGCGCGCGCCGCACCCGCAGAGACGGACGGTACGACACCGTCTCGGCGGGTACCGGGTCGACCGAGAGGCGAAAACTGTCGTCGGAGCACGACTGTCATGCGTGGTAGCACGAGCCACGAACGTGAAGTGGGCCAACGGCGTAACGGGTGGCATGGATCTTCGAGACGCCACGACGGACGACGCAGCGCAGATCCGGTCGGTCGCCGAGCGGTCGATGACCGCCTCCTACGGGCACGCCATCGATGAATCGACGATGGCCGACGCCGTCGAAGAGTGGTACGACGGCGAGACGGTGAGCGACGCCGTCGAGGACGAGGAGGCGGTGTTCGTCGTCGCCGTCGACGACGGCGAGGTGGTCGGCTTCGTGCAGGCGTACGTGTCGACGGGACAGGTCGTCGTCGGCGAGATAGACTGGCTTCACGTCGTCCCGGAGCACCGCGGCGAGGGAATCGGCACGCAACTGCTCAAGCGCGTCGAACAGGTGCTCAGCGACCGCGGGGTCGACCTCATCGAGGGGCGCGTGCTGACGGACAACGAAGCGGGCGGGGAGTTCTACGCCGAACAGGGGTACGAAGAGGCGAGCGAACGGACCGTCGGAATCGGCGGCGAGGAGTTCGAGGAGGTGGAGTACGTCAAGCGCCTCGGCGACGAAGGGGAAGGGGCACTCACCGAGGAGCGAACGACCGAGGACGGAACGACGGTGTACGTGGCGTACGACGACGCCGTCCGCGGGTCGCGTGCGCCGTTCTACGCCGTCTACACGGACGAGGAGCGCACGGAGCGCTACGGGTGGATGTGCGGACAGGACGAGAGCTTCGACGTGGCGATGGACACGATGGAGCGCATCGAGTGCAACACCTGCCGGAACCGCCGGAAGGCGGCCCGGTGGGACGCCGCCTACCTGTAACTTGTAACTCAGCCCTGGCCGACCATCCGGTCCTCGTCGGCCCACTCCTCCTCGCGGAGTTCGTACTTCTGTATCTTCCCGGTGGCCGTCTTCGGCAACTCGGCGACGAACGCGATTTCCTTCGGCGCCTTGTACGTCGCGATGCGTTCGCGCGTGAAGTCGATGAGTTCCTCGGCGGTCACGCCGGGGTCGGATACGTCGCCGTTGGCCGGCACGACGAACGCCTTCGGCGACTCGCCCCACTCCTCTGAGGGCATCGGAATCACGGCCACGTCGCCGACCGCCTCGTGGTCGAACAGCGTGTCTTCCAACTCGATGCTGGAGATGTTCTCCCCGCCCGAGATGATGATGTCCTTCTTCCTGTCCTGGATGGTGACGAAGCCGTCCTCGTCGACGACGGCCAAGTCGCCCATGTGGTAGTACCCCTCCAGTCGGTCCGTGAACGCCTCCTCGGTCTCTTCGGGCTTGTTCCAGTAGCGGTCCATCACCTGGTTGCCGCGCACGACTATTTCGCCGACGGTCTGTCCGTCCGGCGCCACGTCCTCGCCGTCCTCGTCGACGACGCGCACGTCGGTGCCGAGGTAGCCGATGCCCTGCTGTTTCTTCACCGCGAAGCGGTCGTCGCTGTCGTCCTCGAAGAAGCGGCGCGCGTCGGAGGTGGTGATGAGCGGTCCGGTCTCGGTCGCCCCGTAGACGTGCATGAGATACCAGCCGAACTCGTCCTCGACGGTCCGGATGGTCGCCTCCGGCGGGGCCGCCCCCGCCGTGGCCGCGCGGACGGGCGCGTCGCCCGCCGTCTCGACGCCGCCCCGGTCGTCGTAGTGGTCCATCAGCATGTTCAGCACCGTCGGCGCGGCGCACAGGTAGGAGACGTCCTCCTCGCGCACGGTGTCGAATATCCACTCGGCGTCGACGCCGCGGGTGCAGACGTGTTTGGCGCCCGCGCCCGTGACCGCGTAGAGGTGCCCCCAGCCGTTGACGTGGAACATCGGGAGCGTCCACAGGTAGACGTCGTCGTCGGAGATGTTCTGATGGGAGGTGACGAGGTACGCGTGCAGCGTCTCCGTCCGGTGGGTCCGGCAGACGCCCTTCGGGTCGCCCGTCGTCCCCGAGGTGTAGTTGATGGTGATGAGGTCGTCCTCGGCCATCTCCGGGCGGTCGTAATCGGTCGACTCCGCGACGAGGTCGTCGAACGAGAGCCACTCTCCCTCGACCTTCTCGGGGTCGTTCGTGACGAACGTCTCCGTCGGCACGTCCTCGCGCACCGCTTCGATCTTCTCGGCGTACGCGTGGTCGGCGTACACCACCTTCACGCCGGCGTCGTTCAGGATGTACTCGTAGTCCGCCGGGACGAGTCGGTAGTTCAGCGGCGTGTGCACCGCCCCGAGTTGCATCGCGCCGTAGGCCGCTTCCAGGTGGTAGTGGGTGTTCGGGTCCAGAACGGCCACCCTGTCGCCCTTCACGACGCCGCGCGCGGCGAGGGCCGCCGAGTAGCCGTCGGCGCGTTCGCCGAGTTCCTCGTACGTGTACCGCTCACCGGTCGTCGCGACGACCGCCTCCTGACCGCCGTAGTGCCGCCGCGCTCGGTCCAGAAAGTCCGTGACGAGCAGTGGTTTCTCCATTGCGTCCGTAGGTCATCAACGTCGATGATAAAATACGCGGGTCGACGCGAATCTATCGAGCGGTACCGATAGGTACCGAACGGCCCCGAACGCTCGATTCAGGTCCGTTCTCGTGGGGACGCGTCCGAAGCAAGTAACTTCACGCGGCGCGCCGTACCGCGTCGCGATGGCGCTCTCAGAGTACGCCGGACGGTCGCCGCGGGGCGAGGAGGACGCGACGGTGGTCCGCGTCGTCCCGCACCGACTGTGGCGTCCGGGGCGGACGCGGACCGAACCGTGCGCGAACTGCGGCGAGGAGATGGTCCTCTCGGAGGAACACCTCCTCGTGGTCGTCGACGAGAGGGGAACGCGGACCCGCCGGTACTTCCGCGAGGAGTCGTGCATCCGCGAGTGGTTGGACGGGGAGTGAGAGAGATGAGACGCGGCGGAACGGAAACGGACGCCCGGGTTAATTCAGGTCAGTTCCCGCCGACCTTCGTCTGGATGTCCTTGACGATTTCGGGGTTGCGCAGGGTGGTGGTGTCGCCGAGTTCCTCCTCGTTGGCTATCTCCTCGAGGAGGCGGCGCATGATCTTACCCGACCGCGTCTTCGGCAGTTCGGGCGTGAAGACCACCTGCTCGGGTCGGGCGATTGGACCGATGGCGTCCTCGACGCCCTCGGTTATCCTCTCGCGCATCTCCTCGCTCTCCTCGTAGCCGTCTTCGAGGATGACGTAGGCGTAGACGGCCTCGCCTTTCACCTCGTGGTCGCCGCCGACGACGGCCGCCTCCGCGACGCCCTCGACGCCGACGATGGCCGACTCTATCTCCATCGTGCCGAGGCGGTGTCCGGAGACGTTCAGCACGTCGTCGACGCGCCCGAGGATGGTGATGTAGCCGTCCTCGTCTATCTTCGCGCCGTCCTCCGGGAAGTACACCCACTCGTCGGCGTCGGGGTTGGAGTACTCCTGCCAGTACTCGGAGACGAAGCGGTCGTCGTTGTCGTACAGCGTCCGGAGCATCCCGGGCCACGGCTTGTTCACCGTGAGGTAGCCCGCGCGCCCGGGTTCGACTTCCTCGCCCTCGGTGTCGACGATGCGGGCGTCGATGCCCGGAAGCGGCGGCCCGGCGGACCCGGGTTTCATCGTGCCGACGCCGGGGAGGGTGGTGACCATCATTCCGCCCGTCTCCGTCTGCCACCACGTGTCGACGATGGGACACTCCTCGTCCCCGATGTGCTGGTAGTACCACTTCCACGCGCGCGGGTTGATGGGTTCGCCGACGGTCCCGAGCAGTCGCAGCGACGACAGGTCGTGGTCGTCCGGGAACTGCGAACCCCACTTCATGAACGCGCGGATGGCCGTCGGCGCGGTGTAGAACACGTCGACGGAGTACTCCTCGACCATCTCCCACAGGCGGTCCCGTTCGGGGAAGTCGGGCGTCCCCTCGTACATCACCGTCGTCGTGCCCAGGGCGAGGGGGCCGTAGACGATGTAGGAGTGGCCCGTAATCCACCCGATGTCCGCCGAGCACCAGTAGGTGTCCTCGGGTTTCAGGTCGAGGACCGAGTGCGACGTCCACGACGTGTACGCGAGGTAGCCGGCGGTGGTGTGTTTGACCCCCTTCGGTTCGCCCGTCGTCCCCGAGGTGTACATGAGGAACAGCATGTCCTCGGCGTCGCGTTCGACGGGGTCGACCTCCTCGCCCTCGTGTTCGTCCGTCAGTTCGTCCCAGTCGTGCTGGTTGCCCTTCAGGTCGTGCCCGAAGCCGTCCTCGCCGAGTCTGTCGACGACGACGGTGGCGTCGACGCCGTGGTCGACGCCGCCGAGGCCCTCGTTGGCCTTCTCCATGTGGTCGAGGGCGTCGCCGCGGCGGTAGTAGCCGTCGCAGGTAACGAGGAATCGGGAATCCGCGGAGTTCATCCGCGTGGCGAGGGCGTCCGCCGAGAACCCGGCGAACACCACGGAGTGGGGCGCGCCGATGCGGGCGCAGGCGAGCATGGCGATGGGGAGTTCCGGCACCATCGGCATGTAGAGCGTCACCACGTCGTCCTCCTCGACGCCGAGGTCGCGGAGCGCCGCCGCGAACTCGTTCACCTCGCGCTGGAGGTCCTCGTAGGTGTACGTGCGCGTCTCGCCGTGTTCGCCCTCCCAGTTGATGGCGGTGCGGTCGCCGTTGCCCTCCTCGACGTGTCGGTCGACGCAGTTGTACGACGCGTTCAGCGTCCCGCCCTGGAACCACTCGTAGAACGGGCCGTCGGAGTCGTCCAGCACCGTGTCGTAGTCGTCGTACCAGTCCAACATATCGGCCGCGCGCTCCCAGCACTGCGGCCAGTTCTCCTCGAACTCCTCGTAGATGTCCGGGTCGGAGACGTTCGCCTGCTCGACGAACTCGTCGGACGGTTCGAACTCCTCTTGCTCAACTAACCGAGCCTCTAGTTCTCCGTCTCCGTCTGACATAGGTCGTGCTATGCTACCGAATCCTCCATGATAAATCTATGCGAACGCACAATCGGGCTAATCGGGCGACCGCGACGGGATAACTAAGCTGTTGTGGCCGTCTCGGACCGCGCGAGCGACCGCGTAACGTTCGGCACTCAGCGAGAAGGGTCGCCGGGAACTCGGACGACGGGCGACCCGTCGAACCGCGCTCCGTTCAGTCGCTCGTCGACGCGTTCGAGGAGGACGACTCGCCGAACGGCGTCCCGCCGAGGGGCACCTTCGAGTCGGCGAACGTCCAGTTCGTCACCTCGGCGAAACTCGTGTACGCCGCCGCCAGCGACGTCACCATCGCGAGGTAGCCGCCGACGACGTTGCCCCACGAGAGGCCGAGCCACGTGCCGAACCCGACGAAGTAGAACGTCAGGGCCAGCGTCAGGAACACGAACCAGAGGGCCCAGTTCAGGTTGAACGTGCTGAACCAGAGGTAGGTGGTGATGACGCCGAACCCGACCAGCACGACGCCGTTAGCGGTGGCGCTCGGGTCGAGGACGCCGTTGGCCGCGAACAGTTCGGTGAGACCCCACCACCACCAGTACGCGCCGTACGTACAGAATCCGGTCGTCTCGAAGGTGTTGCCCGTCCGGAACGCGAGCAGTCCGGCGAACAGTTGGATGGTCCCCCCGTACGCCATCGCGAGGGGGATGAGCGTGTGGATGGCGCTCTCGGAGGTCAGCCACCCGGACTCGATGAGTCCGATGACGAACGTCGTGAGCGCGAAGCCGATGAGGCCGAGGGGCGCCGGGTTCGCGAGTTTCGTGTCCCGCGGCATCTCAGCGAACCTCCGCGCGCGCCGACGGCCGCCGTCGAGTCGGTTCCGACGCTCTCACGGTGTCCGAATCGACTGTCGTTGCAGACATAACACCGCGACTAGGGGCGAGCTCTCATTATCGACGATGGCTGTAAAAGCAAGGAACTTATCGGCGGTAAATAAGCTTCCAGCAAGCGGGCGCTCAGAGCGAGTCGACGACGGCGACGGCGACGAGACCGTGCGCCAGCGAGACGCCGCCCATGACCGCGAGCGAGAGGTGGTGTTCGCCTTCGGCGGAGGGGAGGGCGAGGCCGGCGTGCGGGAGGGTCCACCACAGGCCCGCGCCGACGAGGAGGAGGCCGACGGTCCGCATCGCCCACCGCCGGGTCGACGGCGGGCGCAACTCCGCGGGGAGCGTCTCGGAGGGGTCGGTGCGCATCTCGTGGGAGAGTATCCGTCCTCCTACTTACGTGTGCGGGGCCGGTTCTCACGCCCGAGAACCGCCGCGAGTCGGGTCAGACCACGCCGACCGTCTCCCGGTAGCTCCCGTGTTCCGCCTCGAAGACGTCCATTATCTCGCCCATCGTCGCGTACGCCTTCACCGCCGCGACGAGCGACGGCATGACGTTCTCGCCCGCCTCGACGGCCGCGCGCACGTCGTCCAGCGCCGCCGCGACGGCGTCGTCGTCTCGCTCCGCTTTCACCTCGGCGAGGCGCGCCAACTGCCGCTCTTGGGTGTCCTCGTCGACGGTGAGGATGTCCGGCCGGGAGTCCTCCTCGGAGGCGTACTTGTTGACGCCGACGACGACTTCCTCGCCGTCCTCGACGCGCTCTTGGTACTCGTAGGACGCCTCCTGAATCTCGCGGTGGAAGTAACCCTGCTCGATGCCCGCGAGGACGCCGTCGCGGACCGAACCCTCACCCATCTCGCGTATCTCCTCGACGTACGCCATCGCCTCCTCTTCCACCTCGTCGGTGAGCGACTCCACGAAGAAGCTTCCGCCGAGGGGGTCGATGACGTCCGCCGCGCCGGACTCCTCGGCGATTATCTGCTGGGTGCGGAGGGCCACTCTGACGGCCTCCTCGCCGGGCAGGGCGAGCGCCTCGTCGAAGCTGTTCGTGTGGAGGCTCTGGGTTCCCCCGAGCACGCCCGCCAGCGCCTGAATCGTCACGCGGACGACGTTGTTCAGCGGCTGCTGGGCCGTGAGCGACTGCCCCGCCGTCTGCGTGTGGAACTTCAGCCGCTTGGACTCCTCCGCCTCGGCGTCGTACCACTCCTCCATCACGCGCGCGTACATCCGCCTCGCGGCGCGGAACTTCGCCACCTCCTCGAAGATGGAGTTGTGCGAGTTGAAGAAAAAGGAGAGGAGCGGCGCCACCTCGTCGACGTCCATCCCGCGTTCGAGGGCGTCCTCGACGTAGGCGAACCCGTCCGTGAGGGTGAACGCGAGTTCCTGGACGGCTGTCGACCCGGCCTCCCGGATGTGGTAGCCCGACACCGAGATGGGGTGGAACTTCGGCGTCTCCGCGGCGGCGAACTCGACGGTGTCGGTCACGAGTCCGAGCGAGGGGCCGGGCGGGATGACCCACTCCTTCTGCGCGATGAACTCCTTGAGCATGTCGTTCTGGAGGGTGCCGCGCAACTCCTCGCGCGGGACGCCCTGCTGGTCGGCGAGGGCGACGTACATCGCGTATATCACGGGCGCGGAGGGGTTGATGGTGAAGGAGGTTGACACCTCGCCGACGTCGATTCCGTCGAACAGTATCTCCATGTCGCGGAGGGTGTCGACGGCGACGCCCTCCTTTCCCACCTCGCCGTCCGAGAGGGGGTCGTCGGAGTCTTTCCCCATCAGCGACGGCATGTCGAACGCCGTCGAGAGGCCGGTCTGGCCGTTCTCGACGAGGAAGTGGAAGCGCTCGTTCGTCTCTTCGGCGGTTCCGAAGCCGGCGAACTGCCGCATCGTCCACGTCCGCCCGCGGTACATCGTCGGGTACGGGCCGCGGGTGTAGGGGAACTCGCCGGGGAATCCGAGGTCCGAGTCGAAGTCGATGTCGGCGACGTCCGCCGGCGTGTAGAGGTCCTCGACGCCGAGGTTCGAGACGGTGGCGAACCGGTCTTTCCGTTCCCCGGACCGCTCTCGCGCCGGGTCGCGGGTCTCCGACTCCCACTCCTCGCGGGCCTCGCGTATCGCCGCGAGTTCGTCCTCGTCGTACATGTCGCGGATTTTGCCGGGCAAATGATTAAGGATTCGGGTGCCGGACGCGACGGGCGGGGCGGACCGCGACGGAGGCGGCGCGCGACGACGGCATCCGCGACGCCGGCTCAGCCGAAGTTCTCGACGCTCGCCGCGTCGGGGTCGCCGCCGGTCGCCACGATGGCCGACTCCGCCGCCTCGACGAAGTCCGCGAAGCCGTAGACGAAGACGTGTTCGTCCTCGGCGTTGGTCATCGCCTCGGCGACGGCCGGTCCGATGTCCCCGCCGGTGACGGTCACGGACGCGCCGGCCTCGCGGAGGGCGTCCAGTCGGTCCTCGTGGGCGGGCGCGTCCATCTGGTAGACGATGGCGACCTCGTTGCCGTCCGCGACGGCCGCCTCGCCGATGCCGACGGCGGGGCCGACGCCGGGGCCGCCGGCGAGGACGACGACGCGGGGCTCTCCGGCGTAGTAGCTCCGGCCGAAGGGACCGGAGACGCCGAGTTCGTCGCCCGCTTCGAGGTCCATGAGATGCAGAGAGAACGGGCCGGCCTCCTCGGGGTCGACGCCGACGGTGACCTCGAACGTGTCTTTCACGCCCGGCGACGATAGCGTGTAGAAGCGGTCGTACTCCTCGCCGTCGACGGTCCCGGAGAGCTTCACGAACTGGCCGGGGTCGGCCTCGAACCCGTCCGGGGTCTCGAACTCGATGGCGACGGTGTTCGGTCCGACCTCGCGGACCTCGGTGACGGCGACTGTGGCGTCCATATCTCCGGGTTCGTCGGCGCCGCCGAAGGGTCTTGCCATCCCGGCGGCGGGCGGGGACGACCGGCGTCCGGACGCCGACCCGCGACCCGGACGAAGGGCGGGGGAGGTCGGTCGCGCCGGAGTTGACGAACCGGAAGTGATAGCCGAGCGACGTGCGGAAACCGCCCTCGAGGCGAGCGAGAAATGGTTGCACGATTGAGTACAGACCGTGTTCCCGGGAATCAAGTTTTTCACTGTTTTCAGTGCCTTTCAGAAGGCTTTTCATCGGGCCATGGGTACCCCTCACCCACATGCCTGCGGACTTCAACTGGGCCATCGGCGGGGAAGCCGGCGATGGCATCGATTCGACGGGGAAGATCTTTGCCCAGGCACTCTCTCGGGCTGGACGACACGTCTTCACCTCGAAGGACTTCGCGTCTCGTATCCGCGGCGGGTACACGGCGTACAAAGTCCGGACGGCGGTGGACCCGGTGCAGAGCGTCGTCGACAGACTCGACGTGCTCATCGCGCTGACCCCCCGCACCATCGAGGAGAACCTCGACGAACTCCACGAGGGTTCCGTCATCATCTACGACGGTGAGCGGACCACGATGGAGGACGTCGAGATTCCCGAGGGGATGATTGGGCTGGAGGTCCCCCTCAAGCGACTCGCCGAGGAGGCCGGTGGGGCGATTATGCGCAACGTCGTCGCGCTCGGCGCGGCGTGCGAAGTCGCCGACTTCCCCATCGAGAACCTCGACAGCGCACTGGAGAAACGCTTCGGGTCGAAAGGACAGCAACTCGTCGACAACAACAAGGAGGCCGCCCGAAAGGGTCAGGACTACGTCGACGAGGAGTACGACCACGAGTTCGACTACGACCTCGAGACGACAGACGAGGACTACGTCCTCCTGAACGGCGACGAGGCCATCGGGATGGGCGCCATCGCCGCCGGCTGTAAGTTCTACGCCGGCTACCCCATCACGCCCGCGACGGACGTGATGGAGTACCTCACGGGCCGCATCGAGAACTTCGGCGGCCACGTCGTCCAAGCGGAGGACGAACTGTCGGCCATCAACCTCGCCCTCGGCGCCGCGCGCGCCGGCGCGCGGTCGATGACGGCCACCTCCGGGCCGGGCATCGACCTGATGACCGAGACGTTCGGGCTGGTCGCCACCTCGGAGACTCCCCTCGTCATCTGCGACGTGATGCGCTCGGGCCCCTCCACCGGGATGCCGACGAAGCAGGAGCAGGGCGACCTGAACATGCTGCTCTACGGCGGTCACGGCGAGGTGCCGCGGTTCGTCCTCGCGCCGACCACCATCTCCGAGTGCTTCTGGAAGACCGTCGAGGCGTTCAACCTCGCCGAGAAGTACCAGACGCCCGTCTACCTCACCGCCGACCTCTCGCTGGCGGTCACGGAGCAGACGTTCTCCCCCGAGGAGTTCGACATGGACGAGGTCGAAATCGACCGCGGGAAGGTCGTCGACGACGACACCATCGAGGAGTGGCAGAACGAGAAGGGGCAGTTCCAACCCCACGCCATCACCGACGACGGCGTCTCCCCGCGCGCGTTCCCCGGCACCGGCGAGGGTGCGCACATGACCACCGGTCTCGAACACGACGAACTCGGACGCCGGACCGAGGACACGGACCTGCGCATCGAACAGGTCGACAAGCGTAACCGCAAGGTCGAGACCGCAAAGGAGCAGGAGGACTGGAGTCCGCGCGAGTTCGGCGACGCCGACTCCGACAACCTCGTCGTCTCGTGGGGTTCGAACGAGGGCGCGATGGTCGAAGCCATCGCCCTCCTCGAGGAGGAAGACGTCGACGTGCGCTTCCTCTCCATCCCGTACATGTTCCCGCGCTTCGACCTGACCGAGGCGTTCGAGGACGCCGAGGAAGTCGTCGTCGTCGAGTGTAACGCCACGGGACAGTTCGCCGACGTCATCGAGCACGACACACTTACACGCGTCAAGCGTGTGAACAAATACAACGGTGTCCGGTTCAAGGCGGACGAACTCGCCGAGGACATCAAACAGACGCTGGAGGCCTGAACTATGAGCTCCGAAATTCGATTCACGGACTTCAAGTCCGACAAGCAACCGACGTGGTGTCCGGGATGCGGCGACTTCGGCACCATGAACGGCATGATGAAAGCCCTCGCGAACACCGGCAACGACCCCGACAACACGTTCGTCGTCGCCGGTATCGGCTGTTCCGGTAAGATCGGGACGTACATGCACTCGTACGCCCTCCACGGCGTCCACGGGCGCGCCCTGCCCGTCGGCGCGGGCGTCAAACTCGCCAACCCCGACCTCGAGGTGATGGTCGCGGGCGGCGACGGCGACGGCTACTCCATCGGCGCGGGCCACTTCGTCCACGCCGTCCGGCGGAACGTCGACATGACGTACGTCGTGATGGACAACCGCATCTACGGGCTGACGAAGGGGCAGGCCTCGCCCACCTCGCGCGAGGACTTCGAGACGTCCACGACGCCCGAGGGGCCGCAGCAACCCCCCGTCAACCCGATGGCCCTCGCTCTCGCGTCGGGTGCGACGTTCATCGCCCAGTCGTTCTCCACGGACGCGCAGCGACACGCCGAAATCGTCCAGAAGGCCATCGAGCACGACGGCTTCGGCTTCGTGAACGTGTTCAGCCCGTGCGTGACGTTCAACGACGTGGACACGTACGACTACTTCCGCGACTCGCTCGTGGACCTCGCCGAGGAGGACCACGACCCGACCGACTACGACGCCGCCAAGGACGCCATCCTCGACGCCGACAAGGAGTTCCAGGGCGTCGTCTGGCAGAACGAGGAGTCGGTGCCGTACGGCGAGAAGCACGGCGTCACCGAGGATATGTCGCAGGTCGACGAGGGCGCGCCGGAGGGCGCGATGGACCTCGTCCGCGAGTTCTACTGAACGCACGCCGCGGTGCGGACGCGGCGTTCGCGTCCGCTTCGCGTTCTCCGATTTCGGTTTTTTCGGTCGGTCGGTGTCCCGGAAGCGGCGGGACCGCGTCGCGTTAGTCGCTCGCCAACGCGTCGGCGCACTCTGCGGCGAGCGTCTCGGACATTCCGGAGAGTCGTGCGACCGCCGCCTCGTCCACGTCGACGACGGTCCGTTCGGCCGCGTCGTACGCGAGGACGCCGGCGGCGTCGAGTTTCGGGAGGTGCGTGTGGTGCAGGTGAAGTTCGAGGTTCGGCGTCGCCCGCGGAGCGTCGGGTGTCGCCGGTTCGGGGATCGACGCGAGGGCGTCCGTCACCGCGTCGGCCATTCGCGACAGGGAAATCGGCGCGCGGAGGGCGTCGGCGGCGACGAGAGCGCGTCTGAACGGGTGTCCCAAGAGCCCGTACATCACGTCTCGTTCCATAGACTGAGAAGTCACAATTTATCGCACGCGCTTCAGATATAAATAACGAATGTGTCCGCCAGTGACATGGTCGGAGCGCTCCCCGTCTCGGCGGGGCCGGGTGGAGGACTACCGCGTCGCCCGGTGTTCGGCCGCGGCGAGCATCCGTCCGACGGCGGCGCGTTCGTCCATCGACGCCGGGTGAACGGAGAGGGCCAGGACCACGTCCTCCTCGTACTCGACGACGGCGACGTGAACGCGGACGTCCGCCGAACCCGCCTCGGTGTCGACGACGCCGGCGTACGTCGTCAGCGCCGTCGCCTCGCCGAGCAGTTCGACCTCCTCGGAACCGAGTTCGCGGAGGTCGGTGACGTTCTCGACGTTTCCCGCCGTCCGAGCCCTGCCGACGAACTCCAACCCGGTGCGGACGAGCGTCGGGTCCGTCGCGCCGCGGAGGGGGTTGACCGAGACGCCGCCGACGCGAGCGTTCGGCGTCGTGAGCAGGAGGAGCGCCGCCGTCTCGTTCTCTTCGGCCGTCCGGGAGTACCCGGCGACGTGGCTCGTCACGGCCACCTCGCCGCCGACGCCCGCGACGCCGAGGGGAAAGCGGAGGGGGACGCTCGTCTCGTTGCCCGCGACGTAACCCTCGCGTTCGTACGCGGCCGTCGGAACCGACGCCGCGCCGGCGTCGGCGCTGGCGAGCGTTCCGAGACACCCCGCGAGGGCGACGACGAGGACGACGGCGAGAAGCGGTACCGTTCGACGAGACATACGGCCGTCACGCGGGGGACGGGCATGACCGTTTCCCCGCTCGAGACGGCCGAATCCCTTCGACCCTCAGCCGTCGACCCGTTCGACGTGGAGGCGGTACCGGGCGCCGCAGTCCAGACAGCGGGCGTCCTCGGACTCGATGAGGTCCGTCACTAACACCTCGCCGAACTCGCAGTCCGGGCAGTCGTAGACGAGCGAGTCGCCGGCGATTCGGTGCGCGAACGCGTTGGTGTTCCCGGCGGTCAGTCGTGACATATCTTGCCACCTCGGTGGACGTGTCACCGGGTGACGTGGTAAAGCTAGCGGCGGATTCGCGTCCCCTGAAAAGGGGCAAGATGGGCGTGCGAGCGGGTGATACGGTTTATTTTTATGACGGGCCGGGGAAAGATGGAACAACATGCCAGCGGAAGCCTACGACATGGTCGTCGTCGGGGGAGGGACGGCGGGTGCCTTCGCCGCGGCCACGGCGGCGTCGGAGGGACTCGACGTCGTCCTCCTCGAACGGAAGTCCGAGGAGGAGGCGGGCCACATCGCCTGTGGTGACGCCATCAAGGGCACGAGCACCTTTCCCGACGTCATCGACCTCGACTACCTGAAAGAGGAGTCGTTCACGAACCAGAACCTCACCCGCGCGGTGTTCGAGAACCCGGGCGGCGACGACCTGGACGTCCCGTTCCGCGCCCCCGGCGCCGTCCTCGACCGGAAGCGCTACGGCGAGATAATCCTCGAAGAGGCCGAACGCCTCGGCACCGAGATGCACTACGACACCGTGGTGCAGGACGTGACGCAGAACGACGACGGCCGGGTGACGGGCGTCCGCGCCAAGCGGAAGGGCGACGTCGTCGAGTACGAGGCCGAGGTGACCATCGACGGTGCGGGCGCGCTCTCCATCCTGCAGGACAAAGCCGACTTCTCCCAGAGCCGATTCGACACGAACGTCTCCTACTCGCAGTTCTGCTCTGCCTACCGCGAGGTCATCGACGTCCCCGACCCGGTCGACTACGACGACGCCATCGTGTTCAAACCGACCGAGGAACTCGGCTACCTCTGGTACTTCCCCCGGACCGCCACGGAGATAAACGTCGGTCTCGGCTTCCAGATGACCGAGGACCCGATGACGCTCGTCGACACGCTCAAGCGCGACATCCGGTCTCGACCCGAGTTGAAACGCGGGACCGTCGTCGACAAACTCGGCGCGGCCCTGCCGACGCGCCGCCCCTACGACTCCGCCGTCGCCGACGGCTTCATCGCCGCCGGCGACTCGGCGGGCCACGTCAACCCCACCACCGGCGGCGGCATCCCCGGCGCCGCGAAGTCGGCCCACTGGGCGGCCAAACACGCCGTGCGCGCCATCTCCGAGGGCGACGTGAGCGAGTCGAACCTCTGGGAGTACAACCGCGACGTGATGACCGACTTCGGCAAGCGCTTCGCCGCCGTCGACCTCTACAACATCTGGGGGACGTCCCACGACGTGGACGAACTGGTGGAGATGGTGTCGTCGGTTCCCGGCCAGCAGTTGATGGACTCGCTCAGCAGCGGTTCCTCGGACATGAGTCTCGGACTCAAACTGGAGACGCTGGTGAAGACGTTCGGCCACTGGGACTCGCTGTACGAACTGTACCGCGTCAGAAAGCGCGCCGCCGAGATAACGCGTCAGTACAACGCCTACCCCTCCTCCCCGCGCGGGTTCGACGCGTGGCAGGAGGCGCGCGACAGGGTGATGGACGACCTCTACGACCTCATCGACGCCGACCCGAAGTACTGACTCGGGCTAGTCCGACTCGACCGCCGCCGCGTTTGCGACACGCTGACGCGTCTGTCACAACGGCTTTTGGGCTGACAGCCCTCCGATAAATTGCTATGTCTGAGCAGTCTCTCACCGAAACGGACGTGCCACGAGCGAACGGAATGCCGATGCTCGGCCTCGGCACGTGGCAGAACGACGACCCGGAAGACTGCGCGAAGGCGGTCGAGACGGCCCTAAACATGGGGTACCGTCACATCGACACCGCCCAAGCCTACGACAACGAAGAACACGTCGGTGAGGGCATCGAGAACGCCGACGTGCCGCGAGAGGACGTCTTCCTCGCCACGAAGGTGTGGAAAGCGAACCTCGGGTACGACGACCTGCTCTCCTCGACGGAAGAGAGCCTCGACAAACTCGGCGTCGACTCCGTGGACCTGCTGTACATCCACTGGCCGGCCGGCGAGTACGACCCCGAGGAGACGTTCCGCGCGCTGAACGAACTGTACGACGACGGGAAGATAGACCGCATCGGAATCAGCAACTTCGAACCGGAGCACATCGAAGAGGCCGTCGAGCACTCCGCCGCCCCCATCTTCGCGAACCAGGTCGAACTGCACCCCCTCTTCCAGCAGGAGGAGATTCGGTCGGCCTGCGAGGAACACGACATCGAAGTCGTCGCGTACTCCCCGCTGGCCCGCGGGAACGTGTTCGACGACGACGTGCTCTCCGAGATAGCCGACGACCACGGCGTCAGCGCGGCGCAGGTGTCGCTGGCGTGGCTCCGCGAGAAGGGCGTCACCGCCATCCCGAAGGCCACCGGCGAGGACCACATCCAGGACAACTGGGAGTCGCTTCGCGTCGAACTCGACGACGAGGAGATAGAGCGCATCGACGAGATGGACCGGAACGACCGGCAGGTCGACCCCGACTTCGCCCCCTGGTAGACGGACGGGGACGACACGGCTATCGACGCTCGAACCGAGGAAACCGATTAGGGGACGGCGACCCTACGAGCGGCCATGGAGTTCAACGCAGCGGTGACGTACGGTGCGCTGGTCGGTCTCGTCGTCCTCGGAACGGTCGGACTGATCGCGATGGGCGCGATGGGAACCGGCACGATACTGATGATGGTGGCGCCGTCGATGCTCGTCTTCGGCGCCGTCTGTCTCGCCCTCGGTATCAAACACGGCGAGTACCGCGCGTGCGGCGCCCGCTAGCCGCGTACTCTTTTCGCGTCACTGTTCGACCGCCTCTTCGGGCGCCTCGCTCTCGCTCATCGTCGCCGCGGCCCGGACGCCGACGATGCTGACGACGATGCCGCCGACGATGAACAGCGCGAGTCGCTGCCGCGCCGACAGCGACCACCCCAGGAGGAGGGCGTCCTCGAGGATTCCCTCGCGCTGGAGGAACCACCCGGCGAAGCCGCGGACGACGAGTCCGAGGGCGACGACGCCGAACGGGAGGTTCATGTACTGCCGGCGCGCCCCGCCCGCGCCGATGAGTTCGTCGATGAGGCGCCCGGCGCTGGCGGTGAGCGCCGCGAGCGCCAGCCACGGGACGGCGTAGTAGACGAACAGCATCGAGGAGACGAGCGTCACGCCGGCGTCGCCGCCGGCGTGCTGGGTCGCCGAGAGCGCGCCGAGAAACGAGCCGACGAGGGTGAGACCGGCGCCGACGACGTAGGTGACGACGGACACCTGCCCGGAGTACAGCGCGTCGCGGACGCGGTCCGGCGACTCCGCGAGGAACTTGTCGACGGCCAACCCCTTGTAGAGGAGCGCCGCGCCCAAAACCGACGCGAGGCCGGCCAGCGCGACGGCCGGGGAGAAGCGCGTGAGGAGAAGCGGCATCAACAGGAGGGTGACGCCGAGGGGGACCAAAACCGTCGAGCGGAGTTCCTCGTCGGCGAGGAACTGTTTGAGGAGGTAGTAGGTCGACTCGATGTCGTGGGCCTGCCGGACGACCACCCGGTCGACCGAGTCCACCCGGAGCCGGCTCTCGATGACCGGAACGACCCGTTCGTCGCCGGCGCTGTCGACGACGACGATGGTCGAGTCGGGGTCGTACTCCGCGACGAGTTCGTCCACCTGCGCGGCCAGCGAGCGGTCCGCGCCCACCAAGGTCTCGCTGGCGCCGGAGACGACGGCCACGACCGACTCCTCGTGTTCGTCCCGCAGGTCGCGCGCCACGCGGAGGGCTTCGAGCAGGCAGTTCACGTTCGAGTCCTCCGGGTCGGCGAGGCCCACCTCGGTGACGAGCGACCGGACGGCCTCCCAGCCGACGACCGGCGTGGGCAGGCCCGCCTTCCGTCCGATGTCGTTCGAACGGTCCACACAGAGGACGAGCGTGGTCACACCCGTGCGAACGCCTCTCGGGGTTAAAGTATGCTCGGTAGACGGAGCCGATAACCGTCCGACGACGCCGCGTCGACGGCGGCTCGGAGGCCCGTTCGGAGGCCGCTCAGAGGTTCAGCTCTTCTTCCTGCTCCGGCGTCGTGAACGGGGTGATGGCGATGGTGCGCTGAGAGACCACGGCGAGCCTGATGGCGTAGGAGAACAGCACGGCCAGCGGCAGGAGGCCGACGGCGGCGACGAGGGGCGCCACCACCGGCGGGAGCACTTGAGGAAGGTTCGGTCCGCTGGCGGTCAGCGCCAGCAGCGTCGACACCAACACCAGTTCGGCGATGACGCCGGCGTAGAGCAGCACGCGCGAGATGTACGCCAGTTCGGTCTGGATGTACAGCGTCTTGAAGTACTGCCGCGCCACGTCCAACTGCTGCAGCGTCGAGACGATGTCGTCGACGTACTCCTCCGTCTCCTCGGAGAGCGACTCCTGATGTTTCGATTTCAGCCGCCGTATCTGGTAGATTCGGTCGGCGTAGTTCGTCGTCAACAGCGCCGACAGCGTGTCGAACGTCCCCGACCCGGACCCCTCGATGAGTCGGATGACCCGGTCGACGTGGTCGGTGATTCCGGACACGAGTTCGTCGGTGTCCTCGCGGAGTTCGTCGTCGTCCGCCCGCGCGGTGAGTCCGCCGAGTCGCTGCAGGTCGCGGCGGATGCTCTCGAGGAGCAGTTTCAGGAAATCGGAGGGCGTCACCGGCACCACGTCCACCTGCTCGGGGTCGAACACGCGCTCTCGGAACTCGTTGACGTTCTCGATGTCCTCGCGGAGTTCGCCCGGCGAGTTCAGCTGTCGGGAGATGATGACTTGGTTGATGGAGATGACGAGCGTCACGAGCGTGAGGTTCCCGCTGATGAGGCTGCTCAGGATGTACTGCATCGCCGTCTTGTTCTGCAGCGTCACGTAGCCGAAGACCCAGAGGGCGTAGAAGACGACCAAGAAGACGACGAACAGTCCGACGCCGACGACGGGTCTACTCCCGACGAGGAACACCCACCGGGCGGGGCTCTCGCGGACGTCTGAAAACTCTTCGCGGGCGATCGTGAGGGTCGAGGAGGTTTCGGAACTCATGGGGGACGGGGGCGGGCGAGGGACGCTCCGCCCTCTGCCCGGCCGTACACTCGTCCCGAACTTACACCTGATGGCTCGATGAAATTATGTCGCCGTCGGACCGCGGAACGCCGTCGCTCGCGGGCGGCGAAAAACGGAACAGAAGAGAGAGAACGGCCGGCGCTTAGAGGAGTCCGGTCTTCTGGAGCTTCATCAGGTCCTCGGTGTCGAGGGTCTCGCCCTCCTTGAACTTCTGGTAAATCTCCTCGGCCTCTTCCTTGGCGGCTTCGCGCTTCTCGGCGCGCTCGGCGTCGCGCTCCTGCTCTTCTTCCTTGTCGAGTTCGCGGAGACGCTTCTGGACGCGGACGAAGTCCTCGTGGTGACGGTCGGCGGACTCCTGGGCCTCGACGAACAGCTCGTGCATCGCGTCGGCCTTGTCTCGGATGTCGTCGGCCTCTCGGTAGGCCTCGATCATCTGGTTGTGGTGCTCCTGGGCCTTGTCGGCCAGCTCGGTCACCTTCTGGTGGTGCTGGGACGCCTCCGAGCGGACCTCCTCTGCCTCCTCGATGAGCTCTTCGAGTTCGCCGCTGTCATCGACTTTGTCCTTCTTCTGACGGAGCTCCTCGCGTTTGTTCTCGATCTTCTCGATGAGCTCTCGCTCGTCTTCCGTCGAGAGAACCTCCGTCTGCTGGCGGAACTCGAGCTGCTCGATCTCCTCTTTGAGCTCCTCGATGTCCTTGCCGTCGTCGAGCTCGAGGTCCTCTTTCATCTGCTCGACCTCGTCGAACAGCTCGTTGGCCTCGGCGTTGAGCTCGTTACGCTTGTTCTTGTGCTCTTGGACCTGCTCGTTGAGCTCGTCGCGCTGCTCGCGGTGCTCTTGGGCCTCGTCGACCTTCTCGCGAGTCTTCGCGTTCAGGTCGTCGCGCTTGGAGGCGCGCTCGGAGGCCATCTGGTTCAGGTCGTTTCGTCGGTCTCGGAGCTGACCGGCGAGCTTGATGAGCTGCCCTTTCGAGTCGTCTTCGAGCTGCTCGTCGCTTAGGTCGACGTTTGCCGATTCGTCGAGCTCTTGTACATCGTACTCCGTGAGAACGTCTTGCTGTGTCACCATTCGTAATCAAACCTCGATACCATTACCACTCCGTGCGTGGCGGCTGCTCGTGAGGGTGCGACCGGCCGTGGATAAGAATTCCCGATCATTCTGCGTGCGGTGCCGCCGGAACGCCGGAGGCGTTCTGGTAATAGCACATTGCGCGTGGTTGGTTATAAAGCCTTCGGTGGTCACGGCCTGTGAAAACGGCTACCACGGGCCGTGTAGCGGCGCAATATGCGTCCTGCGCATCCGTCTCGTCCCTTATAAATTGACTCGTGGTAACGTGGGGCATGAACCGGAGGGTTCGGCGCGGTCGTCTGACGCTCGTCTGCCAGTTTCGCCCGCCTCGGACCGAACCGTCGGGGACTTACCGTCGGACCGGCACCGAGGAGTATGCACGAAGAAGTCGTCCGCGCGCGCGGGCACGAAAACGTCTCAGCCGAGCACGCGAGCACGTTCGAGGTCACCTCGGACGACTGGCTCACGCCGGCCGGCGACTGCATCCTCGCCGTCGAGGCGGACCGGGTCCCGGCGGACTTCTCGACGGCGTTCGTCGACGCCTGTCGGGACGCCGAAGCGGCCATCACGGTCACCGTCGAGGTGGAGACGGCCGACGGGGAGACGCTCGGTGAGCGAGTCGAGGGACGCGGGCACCCGGACCTGACGTTCGAGGGCGACCGGAGCCACGTCGGCCGGACGAGCGACTACGTGGACGACCGCACGGTCCTCGTCGGCGCCGACGCCGCGGCCGCGGACTTCGACCGCGACTTCGTGGCGGCCCTCGCCGACGGCGGCGACGTGACGGTCACGTTCCGCGTGGAGTAGTCGGCGCCGGCGCCCGGCCGACCGCCGCTTCCCGACCGTTTTTCGAGGCGGCGTCCCTTCTCCTCACTATGCCCGAAGAGCCGACGGAGAACATCAGCGGCGGCGACGAGGGCGGCGGCGCCGCCGCGGAGTTCGACCCCGCGGACGCGGACACGCGCGCCGAGGCCGTCGTGGACGAACTGGGTCGGATGTACTGGCAGAAGGCCTACGGCGGGCAGGACGCCTTCGAGTGTCTGGTCCGCACCATCCTCAGTCAGAACACCAGCGACGTGGCGAGCCAACCTGCGCACGACTCGCTCATGGAGCGATACGACGAGGACGGGCGCGACTTGGCCGAGACGCTCGCGGACGCCGAGCAGTCCGAACTCGCCGAGACCATCTCCTCTGCCGGCCTGTACAATCAGAAGTCCGAGATGATCATCGGCGCGGCGGAGCGCATCCGCGAGGAGTTCGGCGGCGCCGACGGCTTCGACGCCTTCGTGACGGACGAGGACCCCGGCGAGGTCAGGGAGCGACTGCTCGACATCCACGGCGTCGGCCCGAAGACGGCCGACTGCGTCCTCCTGTTCTCCGGGGGAAGGGGCGGCGTCTTCCCCGTCGACACGCACGTCCACCGCATCGCGCGGCGGATGGGACTCGCGCCCGCCGACGCCGACCACGAGGCGGTCAGAGCGCACCTCGAACGCGACGTGCCCGCCGAGAAGTGCGGCTTCGGCCACACGGCGATGATACAGTTCGGTCGAGAGTACTGCAAGGCGAGGAAGCCGGCCTGTCTCGACGGTCCGGAGGCGTGCCCGCTGTACGACCTCTGCGACCGGGTCGGCGTCGACGAGGTGGCGGAGTCGGTGGTCGACCCGGCGGACGCCGACTGACCGCGCGGGCCTACCTCGTCGCCCCGAGGAGGAGGGCGCCGAACGCGAACGCGCCGACGCCGCCGAACAGGAAGAGCGGGCGGTAGCCGGTCCGTAGGCCGATTCCGGCGAAGAGGAGCGGACCGAGGGCGCGCCCGAGGAACGTCGCGCTCCCCCGGAAACTCAGCGCCCCCGCCCGGAACTGCGCCGGGACGAGGTCGCTGACCCCGGCGTCGATGGACGGGAGCGTCAGCCCCCACCCTCCGCCGAAGCCGACCATCGCGGCGGTGAGGAAGAGAGGCGTCGGAGCGACCCACGCGCCGACGAGTCCGGCGGCGGCGACGACGAACCCGGCGGCGATGATCCGCTCGTCGGAGAATCGCGCGGCGAGGCGCCCGTTCTGCGTCGCCGTCACCATCGACGCCACCTCGCTGACGGTCACGACGAGGCCGATGCGGAGCGGCGAGAGGCCGTACGTACCCGCGAGGAGGAACGGGAGTCCGGTGAACATCGCGCCGAACAGCAGGAGTTCGATGACGAGCGCCGACCCGTACAGCACCGCCGCGTCCTTCGCCGAGAGCGCGGTGACGACGCGGCGGAGGTAGGCGAGGCTTCGCGTCCGGCGTTCCGGCGGCGGGTCGTCGAGGACGCGCGCCGCGAAGAGCGCCACCGGGAGACCGAGGAGGTACAGCGCGAACGGGGCGTTCCACGCGACGACCACCAGCGCACCGCCCACGAGCGGGTACACGGCGGAGCCCGCGGAGAGGACGGCCGCGTTGACGCCGAGGACCGCGTTTCGCCGGACGCCCTCGAAGGAGTCGCCGATGAGCGAGATGGTCGTGACGATGATTCCGGCCAGCGCGGCCCCCTGAGCGAGTCTGAGCGCGACGACGGACCAGAAGGAGGGGCGGAGCGTGACGGCCGCCCCCGCGACGCTCCAGGCGAGGAGGCTGGCGACGAGCACCCGCCGCCGGCCGAGGCGGTCCGCGAGGAGGCCCGCGACGGGCGAGAGGACCACTCCCGGAATCAGCACCGCCGAGAGCAGGAGGCTCGCCTCCGCGTCGGTGACGTCGAACGCTCGCCGGTAGACCGGCAACCCGGGGCTGATGAGCGTGACGCTGAACGGCGCCAGCAGCGTGCTGGACAGGACGGCCTGAACGGTGCGGGAACGCCACGGAACGGACAGTTCGTCGGGGATCAGGTCTGTAGTCACTAGAGTACCTCGGGGACGAAGCGGACGTCCCCGGGTTTGGAACATCGGTACAAAAAGGGTTCCGCCCGTCGAGTCGGCCGGCCGCGCGGACGACCGAACGTCGGCCTCTCGGCGGCGCTACGCCCCGCACCCGCGCGACTCGACGCCCTTCACCGGCGATTCGTCGGACTCGTAGCTCGGACTGTCGACCATCCCGACGAACATCGGGAGTTCGAACGAGTAGTCGAACAGAATCGCGAAGCGCGAGAACGGGTCCGAGAGGAAGTCGCCGAGGGGGCCGACGCCGTCGAAGGCGACGCCCGTCCGGAGTTCGACTATCGTCTCGTTCAGCGCGGACCCGCGCGCCTCGACGCCGAGTGCGCCCTCGTCGCCGAGGTTCGTGAACAGCGAGGTGTGGACGGTCACCGCGATACCCGGACCTTCGGTTCCGATGTCCAACTCGTGACCGCCGGGCGGGAAACACCGCCGCTCGTCCGAGTCGTCCGCGCCCGTCGGACCGGCCGCGGAACCGGCCTGCGCCGCCGCCGGCGCCGCGACGACGGCCGCGAGGACGGCGACGGCGAGGACGACGGACAGCGCGCGCGATAGTTGTCGCATATCGTAACTGTCCGCCCAATCGGGCTTGAACGTTTGGCTCGATTATCAGCCGAGAGAGCCGGGCTACTCCCGATGGTCGTACTCGCCTTCCAACTGGTCCATGAGTTCGTCGAGGACGGCGTCCGCGCTGGCGAGGTTGGTGGCGAGGGGGACGTCGTGGACGTCGCAGATGCGGAGCAGCGCGGTGATGTCGGGTTCGTGCGGTTGGGCGGTGAGTGGGTCGCGCAGGAAGACGACGCCGTGGCAGTCCTCGCTGGCTATCTCGGCGCCGATCTGCATGTCGCCGCCGAGCGGTCCCGACTGCTTGCGCTCGATGTCGAGACCCGTGGCCTCGATGAGGCGCTTGCCGGTCGTCCCCGTCGCCATGAGTTCGAAGTGCTCCAAGTCGTCGCTGCGGTTCTGCGCGAAGTCGATGAGGTCCGGTTTCTTCTCGTCGTGTGCGATGAGCGCGAGACGCATGCCTTAGTGGTGCGCGCGCGGCGGTAAGAAGGTGGCAGTCTCCGACGGCGGGCGGTCCGCCGACCGCGGCGTGACGGACGCGGGCGGGCTACTTGAACCGGAACGTCTCGAGGTTCTTCGGGGCGAACGTCCGCATGTTGTAGTTGTGGTACAGCGCCGAGGAGAGGTCCTGCACGGAGCGCTCGTCGCCGTGGACGCACAGCACTTTCTCGGGGCGCGGGTTCATCGTCTTCACGAAGTTCTCCAGGCCCGCGCGGTCGGCGTGCCCGGAGAAGCCGTCGACCGTCTCGACGTCCATCTTCAGCGTGAGCGTGTTCGAGCGGCCCATGTTGTCCCGGTCGTTGACCGGAATCTCGTCCCAACCGTTCTGGATGCGGCGCCCGAGGGTCCCCTGCGCCTGGTAACCGACGAAGACGAGGCGGGAGTCCGGGTCGGGGCCGACGTGGCGGAGCCACGACATGATGGGGCCGCCGGTGACCATCCCGGAGGTGGAGAGCACGATGGCGGGGTCGCCGTCGGCCACGTCCTGTCGCTCCTCCTCGCCGCCGTCGATGTGGTTGAACTCCTCGGCGAGGAACGGGTTCTCGTCCTCGTGGAAGATTCTATCCCGCAGGTCGTCGCGGAGGTACTCGGGGTAGGTGGTGTGGATGGCCGTCGCCTCCCAGATCATCCCGTCGAGGTGGACGGGCATCTCCGGAATCTTCCCCGAGCGCATCGCCTCCTCGAGGACGAGCATGATCTCCTGGGAGCGCCCGACGGCGAACGCCGGGATGAGCACCTTCCCGCCCCGGTCGTGGGTCTCGTTGATGACGTCGATGAGTTTCTGCTCGGAGTCCCCTTGGTCGGTCTGGTAGTCGTTGCGACCGCCGTAGGTGGATTCGAGGACGAGCGTCTCCACGCGCGGGAAGTCGTTGACCGCGCCGTTGAACAGGCGGGTGTCCTCGTAGTGGATGTCGCCGGAGAACGCCACGTTGTAGAGGCCGTCGCCGATGTGGAAGTGCGACACCGCGGAGCCGAGGATGTGCCCCGCGTTGTGGAACGTGAGCTTCACGTCGGGGGCGATGTCGGTCACGTCGCCGTATTCGAGAGGGATGCAGTGCTTGAGCGCCTCGCGGACCATCTCGGACTCGTACGGCGGCGTACGACCCTCCTTGGCGGCCACGTCGAGGTAGTCGAGCGTGAGCAGGCCCATCAGGTCCCGCGTCGGTTCGGTCGTGTAGATGGGACCGTCGTAGCCGTACTTGAAGAGGAGGGGGACGAGCGCCGAGTGGTCGAGGTGGGCGTGCGTGAGGACGACGGCGTCCAGCGAGTTGGCGCCGGAGCCGAGCGCCTCGGGCACTTGGAGGTACGGCACGTCGTCCGACCCCGGCTTGTCGCCGCAGTCGATGAGGATGCGCGTCTCGGGCGTCGAGAGGATGAAGGAGGCGCGTCCGACCTCCCGACAGCAGCCGAGCGTGGAGATGCGGACCCACTCGTCGTCGGAGAGCTGTTGGCGGTGGATCTGTCGGCCGACGCGTTCGAGTATCTGCCGTCGCTCGTCGCGCTCCTGCTTCAGGAAGTTACGGACGTTCGAGACGGTCGACGACTGGATGGGCGGGGTGCGGACCACCTCGGGCGTCCACCCCACCTGCTGGGTTATCTTCCGGAGCGTCGACCCGTGGCGGCCGATGACCATCCCCGGCTTCGACGCCTCGATGACGACTTCGCCGGTGTCCTCGTGGAAGTCGAGGTCGGTGACGCCGGCGTCCTCCGGGATGACCTCGAGCACCTGCTCCTCCGCGTCGCGGGGGGGCGAGAGCACTTCGGGGGCCGGGCGCACGGTGATGCGCTTTCGGAGTTTGCTGGCGAGCTTTCGGATGAGGTCGCCGTTCTGTGCGAACTCTTTCGGGTCGCGCGTGTAGACGACGAGTTCCGGGCCTTCGTACTTGACGTCGGAGACGGAGATGTCCGAAGGGAGTTCGTTCGTTATCTCTGCTTTCAGTTCCTCGAGCTGCTTATCTACTGAACTCATAAGTGAGTACCACTCGTCCGTGTCGTGACGGACGGCATCAGGGTCGGGTCACTGCCTCGGGGTGTCTCGAACGACGAGGCGGCGACTACGGCCGCGCGGTCGCAAGGGATGTAATCGTGAGAGAGCATAGGCAACGTCTGCGTTCGGATCGCTATCTTCTGCTATCCTGTCTGCGGGAAGAGGCAGGGAAAACCCGCTTACTCGGACGTATTCTCTCCTCCGTATAAAACTCTTCGCAAAGTCGAAGCGTCTCGGGTCCCTCCGCCGGGTATGGAACTCACCCCCGAGACCGTCGCCGAGGAGGCGCGCTGGGTCCGAGACCGCTCGTCGACCGTCGTTCCGCTGTTGAACGAGACGCGCGCGGAGTTGGGCGCCCTGTTCGACACGGAGGTGGCGACGGTGTCCGAGGAGCGCTATCGGGAGGAGGTCGAGACCGTGTTCGCTGACGGCGAGGTGGCCGTCAACGTCGCCGGCTACGTGGGACTGCTGCGCGGGTTGGACGTCGAGGGCGACTACCCCGGCTTCGTCGTCGACGAGGTGCTCGGGCGGGAACTGGCCGCGGCCGTCGCGGGCGGGCAGCCGCTGTCGCTGCTCGCGCAGGCGACGTTTCACTTCGCGGATACGCGGACGCACACGGAGGGCGCCGCCGGCGCCGACGACTTGGACGCCGCCCTCGCCGCCGGCTTCCAGACCCGGCTACCGGGGTGGGGATGGCGCGACCGGCCGAGTCCGTTCGCCGTCTCGTTCGACTAAGGTCGGAGCCGTTCGCGGTCGCGTGGGCGCTGGCGGTCTCGGTCTCGGGTCCGACGGTTCCGGTCCCGGTCCCGACTCCGCCGTCGGTCGGCGGACGTCGCCGCCGACGGCGACTCGGGGACCGACTCCGGTCGCTCGCGCTCCGCCAGCGTCTCCAGTCGCTCGGTGAGACAGGCGGTGCGCTCGTCGGCGAACGTCACGTTCCGCACCACTCCGTTCTCGAACTCGACGAGGGCGGCGCGCGGGACGCGGTGCAGTTCGACGGCGGGTCCGAGTCGCCCGCGGCCGGCGGGTGCGGACCCGTCCGAGGCCTCCTCGCGGCGCCGCCACGTCCACTCGCGGAGGCGGGCGAGGCGGTCCCTCGTCTCCCTCGCGGTTTCGTCCCGGACGAACCCGCCCGAGACGTCCACGTAGCGGTCCCACGTCTCGACGGCCGCGGCGTCGATGTCGCCGCGGTCGGCGAGTCGTCGGAGGCGCTTCGCGACCCGGTCGAACTCGCCGTCGCCCCCGGTCCGCGTCGCCTCGCACCACAACTCGACGCGAGTGCCTTCCCGGTCGGTGTCCGCCGACTCGTTCGCTCCGGCGCCCGCCCCTTCGCTCCGCACCGGTTCGTTCGTGCTGTATGTTAACATAGTATCGACCCATACTGTTCTACGCCGGCCGACGATTTGTAGCTACCTCTTCGTTCCGCCGAACGGGACTCTCAACGGCGGCGACCACTTGAGAGCGTCGGAGTTCGGCGGCGGGCCTCCGGCGCTTCAGGACATTTAAGACCGCAGTCGGGTGAAATAGCGGTAATGAGCGACGAGCAGGAACTCGGTATCACCGAGTCCAAGCAGTACAACACGGGCGAGTGGTACGCGGAGGTCGTCCAGAAGGCCGAGTTGGCCAACTACGGACCCGAGGGGATGAGCGGCTTCATCGTGACGCGTCCGCGCGCCTATGCCCTCTGGGAACGCGTGCAGAACTTCCTCGACTCGAAGTTCAAGCAGACGGGGGTGCAGAACGCCTACTTCCCCGTGTTCATCCCCGAGCAGTACCTCGAACGCGAGAAGGACGTCGTCGAGGGGTTCGACCCCGAGGTGGCGTGGGTCACGCACGCCGGCCGCGAGGAACTGGAGGAACGACTCGCCGTGCGCCCCACCTCCGAGTCCATCATCGCGCCGTACATGGCCCAGTGGATCCGGAGCCACCGCGACCTGCCCCTGCGCGTGAACCAGTGGACGTCCGTCGTCCGCTGGGAGGCCACGGAGACGAAGCCGTTCTTCCGGACGAAGGAGTTCCTCTGGCAGGAGGGCCACACCGCGCACGCGACCCACGAGGACGCGTGGGAGGAGACGATGACCCGCCTCGACCAGTACGCGTCGATGTACGAGGACCTGCTGGCGATGCCCGTCCTCCGCGGCGCGAAACCGGAGCACGACAAGTTCCCCGGCGCGGACACGACGACGACCGTCGAGGCCCTGATGCCGGACGGTAAGTCGGTGCAGGCGGGCACCTCCCACCACCTCGGCACGTCGTTCGCCGAGGCGTTCGACATCACCTACACCGACGAGGACGAGGGGAGTCAGGTAGCCCACACTACCTCGTGGGGGCTCTCGTGGCGCGCCCTCGGCGCGCTCATCATGACGCACTCGGACGACCAGGGCCTCGTCCTGCCGCCGACCGTCGCGCCCGAACAGGTCGTCGTCGTGCCCATCTGGCAGGCCGACACGCGGGAGAAGGTGCTCGACTACGCCGAGTCCGTCGTCGACGAGTTGGAGGCCGACGGCGTCCGCGTCGAACTCGACGACCGCGACGAGCGCAACCCCGGCTTCAAGTTCAACGAGTGGGAACTGAAAGGGGTCCCGGTCCGCTTCGAAATCGGTCCGAACGAGGTGGACGACGAGGTGGTGACGGTGGTCCACCGACCCGACGGCGAGTCCAAGGAGGTCGCCCGCGAGGACATCGCCGAGACCGTCCGCGAGGAGTTCGACGAGGTGTACGCGAAACTGTACGCCGCCGCCGAGGAGAACTTGGAGGGGAACGTCCGCGAGGCGGACTCGCGCGCCGACATCCTCGGCACCATCGGCCAGCACGGCGGGTACGTGAAGGCCCCGTGGTGCGGCGACGAGGACTGCGAGGCGGAGATCAAAGACCAGATAGCCGCCGAGATAGTGATGGTCCCCCTCAACGACGAAGCGGCGGAGATACACGACGGCGAGGAGTGCGCCGTCTGCGGCGAGGACGCGGCGGAGACGGCGTACTTCGCCAAATCCTACTGAGCCGACGAGGATTCTCTCGAACTCGCCGCCCGCCTCGGCCGCGACGCCGGGAACGTATCACCCGTCTCGACGGTCAGTTCAGGGTCGGTTTCGACCGTCCGCGAATTACTCGATCGGGTGAAATAAGCGGTTCGCGGCCAATAATTCCTTACGAACTCCGCGAAAAAATTAGGTCGCAATGGCACGAACTAACTTCACGGACGACGACCGGAACAAGGACGTCGTAACGGCGGACGGGACGCGCATCGGAACGGTTCACGACGTGAACGACGGGCGTGCGACCGTCGACCGCGACAACGACAGCGACGGTCTCACGGACAAACTGAAGGGCATGCTCGGTTGGGACGACGACGACTCCAACGAGATCCGCGACGAACACGTCGACTCCTACGACGACGACCGGATCCGACTCCGACGCCGCGTCTGAGAGCGCCGTCCGACTCCGCTCTTTTTCCGAGTCCCCCTCACCGCCCCAGCGTCGCGAACGCAATAGTACCATATTCGGCCCGCCACCCTTATACAAAGACCATTACAATAATATGTCCTAATATGTGATAAACATACCCTTATGCTTTCAGGAAAACTCGTTTAAACGGAGGATGGAAAGTGGGACGCATGACCAAGCCACATAGAGACACCCCTGCGAAATCGGCCGGGTTGGCGGACCCGACCGACGAGCGTTCGAACTGTGGGGTCGGAGCCGTAATCGACCTCGACGGCGGAGCCAGCCACGAGACCGTCGCCGACGGACTCGAACTCCTGATCAATCTCGAACACCGGGGCACCACCGGTGCCGAGGAGGACACGGGCGACGGCGCGGGCATCATGATACAGCGCCCCGACGAGTTCTTCGACGCCGTCGTCGACGCCGAGTTGCCCGAGGAGTACGCCGTCGGCTCCGTCTTCATGCCGACGGAGGACGCCGAACGGGAGACGCTGACCGAAGTGTTCGAACGGGAACTGGGCGCACACGGACTGGACGTGCTTCACTGGCGCGACGTCCCGACGGACAACTCCGACCTCGGGAAAACGGCCGTCGACTCCGAACCCGACGTCTGGCAGGCGTTCGTCGCCCCAACGAGCGAGATGGACGCCGACGCGTTCGACCGCGCCCTGTACGTCGGGCGCCGAGCCGTCGAGAACGCCGTCGACGACCTCGACTCGGCGGGTGCGGGCCGCTTCTACGTCTGCTCGCTGTCTCGGAAGACGCTCGTCTACAAGGGCCTGCTCAAGGGCGACCAACTCGCCGGCTACTACCCGGACCTGACCGACGAGCGCATGAAGACGACGCTGACGCTCGTCCACGAGCGGTTCTCGACGAACACCTTGGGCGCGTGGCACCTCGCACACCCGTACCGCAACGTCGTCCACAACGGCGAGATAAACACCATCCGCGGCAACGTCAACTGGATGCGCGCGCGGGAGACGGACATCGAGCACCCCGCCTTCGGCGACGACTTGGAGGAGGTCACGCCGGTGACGAGAGCGGACCAGTCCGACACCGCCTCCGTCGACAACGTCGTCGAACTGCTCCTCCGCGGCGGCCGCGAACTCCCGCACGTCCTGCGGATGCTCATCCCCGAGGCGTACCACGGCGACGACGCGATGGCCCCCGAACGCCGGGAGTGGTACGACTACCACGCCTCCCTGGTCGAACCGTGGGACGGTCCCGCCCTCGTGGCGGCCACCGACGGCGACCGGGTGGCCGCGGTCCTCGACCGCAACGGCCTCCGGCCGTGCCGCTACGACGTCACCACCGACAACCGACTCATCATGGCCTCCGAAGCCGGAGCGCTCGACACCGACCCCTCGGACATCCGCGAGCGCGGCCGGCTTCAGCCCGGACAGCTGTTCGTCGCCGACCCCGAGGAGGGGCGCGTCATCCCCGACGAGGAGGTGTTCGACTCGCTGACCGACGAGAAGTACGGCGAGTGGGTCGAGTCCGAGCAGCGCCGGATGGGCGAACTGGCCGACGCGGACGACTACGCGCCGCAGGGCCGCGTCGAGGACCTGCGCGCCCGACAGGCCGCCTTCGGCTACACGACCGACCAGCTCAACCACCTCATCGAACCGATGGCGCGCGACGGGAAGGACCCCGTCGGGTCGATGGGCGACGACACCCCCCTGTCGGTCCTCTCGGACTTCGACCGACCGCTGTTCACCTACTTCAAACAGCTGTTCGCGCAGGTGACGAACCCGCCGCTGGACTACATCCGCGAGGAACTCGTCACCTCCCTGGAGTCGCGCCTCGGCGGCCAGCGCAACCTGCTCGACGAGACGCCCGAGCACGCCCGCCAACTCGTGCTCGACTCGCCCATCATCTCGGACGCGGAGACGGCGGCCATCAAGGACCTCGACGGAGAGATGTCATCGACTGTCGTCGACATCACCTTCGAGACCGAAACGTCGCTACGCGAGGCGGTCGAACGCGTCCGCGACGACGCGAAGGAGGCCATCGCCGACGGCGCCGACGTCGTCGTGCTCTCGGACCGGAACCTCGGTCCGGACCGCGCCGCCGTCCCGAGTCTGCTGGCGACGGGCGCGGTCCACCACAGCCTCGTCCGAAACGGCATGCGGAACCACGCGGGCCTCGTCGTCGAGTCGGGCGAACCAAGCGAGGTCCACCACATGGCCACGCTCATCGGCTACGGCGCGGGCGCGGTGAACCCCTACCTCGCCTACCAGACCATCGGCGACATCGTCGCCGGCCCCGACGGCGCCGACGAAGAGGCGTCCATCGCCGCCTACACGAAGGCGCTCGAAGACGGCGTGCTGAAGACGATGGCGAAGATGGGCATCTCCACCGTCGCCTCCTACCAGGGCGCACAGATTTTCGAGGCGGTCGGCCTCGACTCCGACTTCGTCGCGGAGTACTTCGAGGGGACGGAGATTCGGACGGAGGGAATCGGCATCGACGTCGTCGAACAGGACCTCATGACCCGTCACGCCGTCGCCTACGGCGCGGACCCGGACCTCCAGCACCAGGGCGAGTTCGAGCACCGCTCGAACGGCATCCACCACCAGTGGAACCCGAAGACGGTCGGGACGCTCCAGCAGGCGGTCCGGTCGGGCAACTACGAGAAGTACCAGGAGTTCGCCGACCTCATCAACGACCAGTCGAAGGAGCTTCAGACGCTCCGCGGCCTCCTGGAGTTCGACCCGGACCCCGACCGCGAGTCGGTACCCATCGAGGAGGTCGAACCCGTCGAGGACATCGTCGAGCGCTTCTCGACGGCGGCGATGTCGCTCGGCAGCCTCTCGCCGGAGGCCCACGAGAACAACTCCATCGCCATGAACCGCATCGGCGGCAAGTCCAACTCCGGCGAGGGCGGCGAACCGCCCGAGCGGTTCGGCACGGAGAAGGAGTGCAACGTGAAGCAGGTGGCGTCGGGCCGCTTCGGCGTCACGAGCCAGTACCTCTCCTCGGCCGACGAGATTCAGATCAAGATGGCGCAGGGCTCGAAGCCCGGCGAGGGCGGTCACCTGCCCGGCAAGAAGGTCAACGAGATGATAGCGCACGTCCGCTTCGCCACGCCGGGCGTCGGCCTCATCTCGCCGCCGCCGCTGCACGACATCTACTCCATCGAGGACCTGAAACAGCTCATCCACGACCTGAAGGCGGCCAACCCGGACGCCGACATCAACGTCAAACTCGTCTCGGAGGCCGGCATCGGCACCATCGCCGCGGGCGTGGCGAAGGCGAACGCCGACGTGGTCCACATCTCGGGGCACGACGGCGGCACCGGCGCCTCGCCGAAGACCTCGATTAAAAACGCCGGCCTGCCGTGGGAACTCGGCCTCGCGGAGGCCAACCAGATGCTGCGGGCGACGAACCTGCGCTCGCGCATCCGCGTCACCGCCGACGGCGGGATGAAGACGGGGCGAGACATCGCCGTCGCCGCCCTCCTCGGCGCCGAGGAGTACGTGTTCGGCACGGCGTCGCTCGTCACCTCGGGATGCGTGATGGCCCGACAGTGCCACGAGAACACCTGTCCGGTCGGCGTCGCCACCCAGCGGGAGGACCTGCGCAAGCGCTTCCCCGGTCAGCCCGACCACGTCATCAACTACATGACGTTCATGGCCCAGGAGTTCCGCGAGATAATGGCCGAACTCGGCTTCACCTCGGTCGACGAGATGATCGGTCGCCCCTCGCTGCTCCGCCAGCGAGAGACCGACCACGAGAAGGCCAAGCATCTCGACCTCTCCTCCGTCCTCGCCGAACCCGCCTCGGGCGCGCGCTACAAGACGGAGTCGCAGGCGCACTCGGACGTAGCCGACCAGATAGACCACGAACTCATCAAACAGGCCGAACCCGCGCTCGAAGACGGCAAACCGGTCCAGATTCACCGCGAACTGTCGAACGTGGACCGCGCCGTCGGCGCGATGCTGTCGAACGAGATATCCGACCGCTACGGCGGCGAGGGACTCGCGGACGACACCATCCGATGTGAGTTCTCCGGCGTCGCCGGCCAGTCGTTCGGCGCGTTCCTCGCCAGCGGCGTGACGATGCGCCTCTCGGGCGCCTCGAACGACTACGTCGGCAAGGGGCTCTCCGGCGGGAAGATCGTCGTCTCGACGCCCGAGACGGCCGCCTACGAGGCCGACGAGAACGTCCTCATCGGCAACGTCGCCTTCTACGGGGCGACGCAGGGCGAGGCCTACATCAACGGCGTCGCGGGCGAGCGGTTCTGCGTCCGCAACTCGGGCGTGAAGGCCGTCGTCGAGGGCGTCGGCGACCACGGCTGTGAGTACATGACCGGCGGCGTCGTCGCCGTCCTCGGCGACACGGGCCGGAACTTCGCCGCGGGGATGTCCGGCGGCGTCGCGTACGTGTACGACCCCGACGAGGAGTTCGAGGCGAAGGCGAACACCGGCATGGTCTCGCTCTCCGAGGACCTCGACGACTCCGACGAGGCGATGCTGCGCCGCCTCGTCGAGAACCACGCCGAGTACACCGACTCCGAGCGCGCGGCCGGCATGCTCGAGGAGTGGGGAAGCGTCGTCGAGGACTTCGTGAAGGTGATGCCCGACGCCTACGCGGGCATCATCGACGAACGCGAGGACGCCGACGTGCGCCGGGAACTGCCCGAGTCGGCCTCGGCCGCCTCGGCGTCCGGCGACTCCGGCACCGTGGCGCAGACCAGCGACGACTGAGCCGACCGGCCCCCTTTTTCCGCGCGTCGTTCGTCTCCGCGTCCGTGACCCGCGAGTACGACAAACTCGTCCGCGACCGCATCCCGGACGTGATTCGCGCGGACGGCGAGCGACCCGTGACGCACGCCGCGACCGGCGAGGAGTACCGCCGCCGTCTCCGCGAGAAACTGGTCGAGGAAGCGACGGAGTTCGCGGAAGACGGGGAACTGGCCGAACTCGCGGACGTGCTGGCCGTGTTCGACGCGATGTGCGACGCCGTCGGAACGACGCCCGAGGAGGTCCGCCGACTCGGGGCGGAGAAGGCGGCCGAACGCGGCGGCTTCTCCGACGGAGTCGTCCTCGAACGCGTCGAGACCGACCCGACGGACGGGTTCGAGAACGCCGACTCCCGGTAGCCGACACCGGCTTCTCACACACTTTTGACGGCGGCCCGCCGAGTCGGGAGCATGACCGACACCGACATCGACACCGCACTCGTCGTCGGCGGGACGCGCTTCATCGGCCGCCACGCCGTCGAGGACCTCTTGGACCACGGCTACGAGGTGGCCATCTTCAACCGCGGGAACCACGAGAACCCATTCGAGGACGACGACCGGGTGACGCGCGTGGAGGGCGACCGGACGGACGACACGGACCTGAAGGCCGCGAAACTCTCCGTCGAACCCGACGTCGTCATCGACTGCGTGGCGTACTACCCGGCGGACGTGGAGGCCGCCGTGGAGATATTCTCCGACGTCGACGCCTACGTCTTCGTTTCGAGCGGGTCGGCGTACGGGCGCGAGGAGATACCCAAGCGCGAGGGCGAGACGCCGCTGTGCGAGTGTACGCCCGAACAGGCCGAGGACGACTCCGACGAGACGTACGGGCCGCGCAAGGCCGAGGGCGACAGAGTCGTCTTCGAGGCCGCGATGGACGGCGTGAACGCGATGTCCGTCCGTCCCTGCATCGTCTACGGCCCGCACGACTACACCGAGCGGTTGGACTACTGGATCAGTCGGGTCGAGGAGTACGACCGAATCGTCGTCCCCGGCGACGGGACGAACCTCTGGCACCGCGCGTACGTCGAAGACGTGGCGAGTGCGCTCCGCGTCGTCGCCGAACGCGGCACGCCGGGGGAGGCGTACAACGTCGGCGACCGCCGACTCGCCACTCTGGAGGAGACGGTGGAACTGATAGCCGACGCCGCCGGCGAGTCCGTCGACGTCGTCCACGCCGGCGAACGGGAACTCGCCGCCGCCGGCCTCTCACCCGACGATTTCGTCCTCTACCGGGAGTACCCGCACGTCATGGACACGAACAAGCTCTCGGACCTCGGCTGGGAATCGACGCCGCTGGACGAGGCGATGGCCGTCACGGTGGACGAACACCGCGATTCGGACCGCGACGGGGAGGAGTGGGACCCCGGCCGCGACGCCGAGGAGTCGGTGCTGGAGATTCTGGATACGCTGTAGGGACGCGTCGCTCCCGCCGCGGCGCGCCGGCGGAGAAGGCGGGCGAGAGGCCGGCCGCCTCAGGCCTCGCCGAACTCGTCGTGGTCCATGCCGGGCACCTCGTCTTCGAGCCACTCGCGGAACCACTTCACGCGCTTGAGACGCTGGTAGGCGATGCTCTCGGCGGCGTCGCTCTCGACCCGTTCGGTCGCCGCGCGCCCGCGTTCGAGGACGCGTTCGACCATCTCGGAGGCGTCCATGTGCGTCCGGGCCTCGTAACCCATCCGCAGGAGCATCAGCACGGTGCCGTTAGCACCGACCTTGTCGAGGATGTCCGCCTCGATGAGACACCGCGTCTCCAGCGTCACGTCCGCGAGCGACCCCTGATAGGAGTGGTCCTCGACGACCTGACACACCTGCTCGATGAACGACTGAGGGAACTCCCCGTGCGTCCCGAGGTACTCGCGGGCGACGCGGGCGCCCTCCTCGGCGTGCGCCTCCTGTTCGGCCTCCAGTTTCGCGATGTCGTGGAACAGGGCGGCGACGCGGACGACGTCCTCGTCGGCGCCCTCGCGTTCGGCTATCTTCGAGGCCAACTCGACGACGTTGAGGATGTGGTTGAAGCGGTACTCGGCGCTGTGCCACGGATACCACCGCATCCGGCCGCCGTCCTCCTCGTTCTCGACGCTGGCTGAGAGGTAGTCGCTGACGAACCGCTTCATCGTCTCGAACTCGGCGTCGGAGACGGGCGATTCCTTTATCTCAACGCCCACGACGCCACCCCCGTTGGAGCGACGAGCGGGGCGTTCGAACGTTCGCGTTCGTATTCATTACCCGAATCAATGGTTGTTCGGCTCTTAGGCGTTACGACGGGCGAGAATCAGCGTCCCCCGGGGAGGGAGTCGCCGGCGCGGCCGACGCGCGACCGAAGCGTTCCTTACCGTCCGCGGCCGTACGTCGCGGTATCAGATGTCGAGCGAACCGCTCTACTTGGAGGACACCGCGCGCCGGACGTTCGAGGCGACAGTCGAATCCGTCGCCGGCGATAGGGTCGTCCTCGACCGGACCTGCTTTTACCCCACCGGCGGAGGACAACCGCACGACACCGGCCGTCTCCGAGACGGAACGGGCCGCGAGTGGCGCGTCGCTGACGTGACGAAGAAGGGCGACATCCTCCACACGCTGGACGGAGACCCGCCAGACCCGGGTACCGCCGTCACCGGCGAGATAGACTGGGAGCGCCGGTACGCTCACATGCGCTACCACACGGCACAGCACCTCCTCTCGGCGGTCCTTCTCGAACGCTACGACGCGGAGACGACGGGCAACCAACTGTACGACGACCACGCGCACCTCGACTGCGCCTACGAGCGGTTCGAGCGCTCGGACCTCGACCGCATCGAGGCGCGCGTGAACGAACTCGTCGCGGAGGCCCGAGCGGTGCGGTGGTACTCGCTCGACCGCGAGGCGGCCGAGGCGTCGCTGGACCCCGCGCGGACGCGCATCCACCTGCTCCCCGACTCCATCACGGAGGTTCGCATCGTGGAGATAGGAGGTGCGGACGACGACCACCCGTTCGACCGGACCGCCTGCGCCGGGACGCACGTCGCCGACACCGGGGCGGTCGGAACGATGGAGGTGACGGGCCGCCGGACGCAGGGGTCGGCCGAGGAGCGAATCGAGTTCGTCCTGCGCTGAGCGGTCGGTGGCCGGGGCCGCGGACGAGGCGTCAGGAGTAGAACGGCGAGGCGTCGTAATCCGGGCCGACGCAGACGCGGAGCGACCGCGGGCGGGTGTGGAGCACCAGTTCGCTGTCGGAGTGGGGTTCGCCGTCGAGGCTGAAGTCGATGGTCTCCCCGTCGGCGGCGTCGATTTCGAGTTGGCTCGCCCGCACGTGGAAGACGTTCTCCGTCTCCTCGCCCAAGACACGCTGTGTGAGCGCCTCGGCGACCATCTCCGTCGTCGGCATCTGCTCGATGATGACGACTTCGAGGTGGCCGTCCTCGACGTTCGCCTGCCCGCCCTCCTTGGCGAACCGGCGGATGTTCCCGACGAGGACGCAGACCGCCTCGCCGGACCACCGCGTCTCCTCGCCCTGCGAGACGGCCGTCAGGTCGACGTGCAGACCGTCGAACGACGCCATCTCCTGCAGGCCGGCGACGACGAACGCCATCGAGCCGAACCGCTCTTTCAGTTCGTCGGAGGTGGCGATGCTCGCGTCCGCGAGGAGGCCGGCGATACACGACATCGCGAACAGTTCGTCGTCGGCGACGCCGAGGTCGATGCGCCGTCGCGCCCCCGTCTCGACCACGTCGAACCCCTGCTCGACGCTCCGGATGCCGAGGTTGCTCGCCACGATGTTCTCGGTTCCGACCGGGAGGGGAACGACGGTCACCCCGTCGAGAGCGCCCTCCTCGTCGAGGCCGTTGACGACTTCGTGGAGGGTGCCGTCGCCGCCGGCGACGGCGACCAGCGTGACCTCCCCCGTCGCCGCCCGCCGCGCGAGTTCGGCGGCGTGCCCCTCGCGGTCGGTCTCCTCGACCCGGTAGCCGCGTTCGGCGGCGAGTTCCCGAACCCGTTCTGCGTGGTCGGCCGTCCCGCTGACCGGGTTGAGGATGACCCACCGCTCCCGGTCCGTCTGCGGCATCGCGCCGGCGACGGGTTCGTCGACGGCTGTCTCCGTCGTGTGCTTCATGCATAGCCGTTCGTCGTTCGGGCGTAACAAACTGTTCGCTCGAACCGAGCGACTGCGGCCGCTATCCGGTATCGGCAGGAGTCGCTTTATCTCACTTTCGATTCAAGGAGATACGCCTTAATTCCAACTTCGGCTAAAAGACTGAAAACCCTGCAACTGCAATCGAGGGTACATGTCTACAGAGAATCAGACGGGCGACCCCGCCGAGAACCAAGGGGGGGACCTCGGTCTCACGGGGGCCGTATCGATGGCCCTCGGCGGGATGATCGGCGGCGGCATCTACGCCGTCCTCGGGGTCGTCGTGAACATCTCCGGGCAACTCGCGTGGCTCTCGTTCGTGTTGGCCGGTCTCGTCGCACTGTGCGCGGGGTACTCGTACATCAAACTGAACCAACTGAGCAAGCCCGAGGGGGCGTCGCCGACGTACCTCGAGTGGTTCGCCGACAGTTCCACGCTCGCCGGGATGGCGGGATGGACGCTCCTGTTCGGGTACGTCGGGTCGATGGCGATGTACGCCTACGCCTTCGGGAGCTACTTCGTCGACATCATCAGCGTCGACCAACTGCTCGGGCTACCGCTTCGACCCCTCCTCTCCTTGGCCATCATCGGCATCTTCGTCGCGCTCAACCTCGTCGGCGTCGAGGAGTCCGGTTGGGTCGAAATCGTTCTGGTCGTCGTCAAGATAGCCGTCCTCGTCGGCTTCGTCGGCTTCGGCCTCTGGTTCGGCTCCGGGAACGGCGGCATACAGACCGGCCTCGGGTCCATCGGAGGGCTCACCTTCGAGCCCATCATGGCCGCCGCGATGTCGTTCGTCGCGTTCCAGGGCTGGCAGCTCTTGATGTACTCGCAGTCGACCATCAAAGACCACAGCGACACCAACCCCACCGCCATCTACATCTCGATTCCGACGGCGGTGCTCATCTACATCGGCGTCGCCATCGTCACCACGAGTATCGTCGGCGTCTCCTTGGTCTCTCAGCGCCCCGAAGTCGCGCTGGCGACGGCCGCCTCCCAGTTCGGCGGGAGTTGGGGTCACCTCATCATCGCGCTGTCGGCGCTGTTCTCCACGGCCAGCGCCATCAACGCGACGCTTTTCACCAGCGCGCAGTTCTCCGACCGACTCATCGAGAACGACCTGCTGCCCACCCGTCTCGACAGCAACACGCCCGACGAGTTCGAGGAGGGAGCCCTGCCGAAGCGCATCATCATCCTGCTCGGCGTGCTGACCGCCGCGTTCACCGTCGTCGGGAGCCTCGAAGGCATCACCTCGTTCGCGTCGCTGACGTTCATCGTCGTCTTCGGCGGGATGAGCTACCTCGCGCTCACCCAACGCGACCACGAGGACGTCTCCGCGATTCCGCCCGCAATCGGACTCGTCGGGACTGTCGTCTTCCTGCCGCTGATGATGATCAACCTGTTCAACACTCAGCGTACGGTGTTCTACACCGTCGTGGGTATCAGCGTCGTCGTCACCCTCGTCGAACTCGCCTACTTCCGAACGGACATCCTCGAGGAGAAGACGGAGCGGGACGTGTCGGGAAGCGACTGAGCTGAGCGGCTTTTTTCGATTCACCTCACCATCGCTCGGCGGGACGGCCCCGCTTCGAGACACGGGTTCGGAACGCGAAAACCCGAATCCGCTCGCTCTCCAGGAGCGAATCGGCGTGGTAACTACGGACGTTCGTCCCGTTTCTCGTAGAAAGTAGTCCCGGGCGGATTCGAACCGCCGTCAATGGCTCCAAAGGCCATTATGATTGGCCACTACACCACGGGACTTCACTCCGTTCGCCCCGTGTACCTCGCAGTTCCGTCGGAACTGCTCACCACCACGGGACTCCTCGCTTCGCTCGTCGCCCGATATCCCGAGACGACAGTCGCTACTCCTCGTGCGAGCTTTGAAAAGCCATCGGGTTCGGCCCGCCGTCGTCGTCCGGGTCAGTCCGCGCCGACGCCGATTCGAGCGTCGGTGTCCGGGAGGCGTTCGACGGAGAAGCCGCCGCACTCCGGACAGACGTGGTACTGGACGTCGTAGGCGGTCCCGCATCCGCGACAGACGTACGGGAACTCCGGATTCCCCATCGACTCCGTCCGACCGCCGGGTCCCACGCCCGCGAGTCGGAGGAGACGTCCGATAGCCTTCGTTCCTACCATGCCCGCGTTTCTCGGGGGAACCGTCTTAACGCTTCGTCATCGTTCCCGCGTTAAGCCGGGCGTATTCGGCCGATTTACCCGATAGGCTTTAGTCGGCCGGGCGCTCTTCGGCCTCGGCCACTTCGAGGTAACAGCAGGCGTCGGTCTCGGGGTCGAAGCAGTCGGGACACTCGTCGTTGCGGTCGATGATGGTGTCGAGTCGCTCGGCGACGATGTCGTCGATGACGGGTTCGAGTTCGCGCGCCTCCCCCCGGAACTCCTCGACGTCGAGGACGTTCGCGAGGAACCGCTCGATGATGCAGTAGGTCTTGAGCGCGTCGCGCGCGCGCACGATACCTTCCTCCGTGAGGCGGACGCCCTTGTACTTCTCGTGCTCGGCGAGGCCGCGGTCCTCGAGTTTGCCGATCATCTCGTTCGCGCTCGCGGGACTCACGTCGAGCATGTCCGCGAGTGCGCCGGTCGCTGCCGGGCCGTCTTCCATCTCCTGTAGGAGGTAAATTGCCTTTACGTACTGGTCTGCGGTGTTCATCGATGTCCTCCGCGTCGCTGCGTTCGGCTCATTCGCGCGTCTCCATGATTCGGGTCACTGATTCGACGCCCTCGGCCTCCTCCTCTCGAATCTCGGTGAGCAGGCGGACGAGGTGCTCTCTGTCGACGCTGAACTGCGCCTCGCTGGCCTCGATGGCGTCGATGAGGTCGTCGTAGAACTTGTAGGCCGTCTCCTCGTTGCACAGTTGGTCGTAGAGGACGCCGTCGAAGTCCTCCGGTTTGGTGTTGCCGTACTGCGCCTCCACGAGCGTCTCGATGTCCTCGAACGGGATGCTCTCGGCGTCGAGGTCCGCGATGATATCCTCCAAGCGGTCGCGGTGCTCCGCGGACTCCTCCGCGGCGTGTTCGAGCAGTTCCTCTATCTCCTCGTCGAGTTCGCGTTCGTCGTCCGCGAGCGACTGGTAGTGGTGGTGCGCCCGCGCCTCGACCACTTCCTCGAGGACGATGCCGATCTGGAGGAGACGGGCGAGTTGGTGGTCTGAGGTGACGCGGCGACCGACGCTCATACCGTCACCTCGGGCGCGTGCGATACCCTGACGTTCATACGCCATCGAGGATTGTGACCGACTTAAGCGGTTCCCTCCGGTCGTCGCGTCCCGGACGGGCGGTCTTTCGGACTCCCGGCGCGGCACCGCGACCCCGACCGCGTTGCTCGGGCGACGACCGAACCCACGGTAAAAGTGACGTACCCGCCGTCGGAACGGGACGGTATGGCGAATCCCGACTGGTATCGCGACGCGATAATCTACTCCATCGACGTGAAGACGTTCAACGACTCCGACGGCGACGGCTGGGGGGACCTGCGGGGCCTCATCGACCGCCTCGGCTACATCGAGCAGTTGGGCGTGGACTGCCTGTGGCTTCGGCCGTTCTACCCGAGTCCCATTCAGGACAACGGCTACGACGTCTCCGACTACTACGCCGTCGACTCGAAACTCGGGTCGCTCGGCGACTTCGCGGACCTCCTCGAACGCGCGCACGAACGCGGCATTCGGGTTCTCATCGACATGGTGTTCAATCACACCTCCGACCAGCACCCGTGGTTCAAGCGCGCCCGGCGGGACCCCTACTCGAAGTACCACGACTACTACCTATGGACCAGCGACGTCGACAACGCTCAGAAGCGCGGGAACATCTTCCCCGACTACGAGGACGGCGTCTGGACGTACGACGGCGTGGCCGAGAAACACTACTTTCACCAGTTCTATCACTTCCAACCCGACCTCAACGTGGCGAACCCCGCCGTCCAAGAGGAGATCTGCGAGGTGTTGGAGTTCTGGCTCGACCTCGGCGTCGACGGCTTCCGCATCGACGCCGCGCACCCGATGACGATGCCGAAGGGGCACGACGGCACGGAACTGGACGACCCGATGGACCTGTTCAAGCGGATGCGCTCGCGGGTGCACGAGAAGAACGAGGAGGCCGTCCTCCTCGCGGAGGCCGACGACCAACCGGACGAACTGGCGTACTACTTCGGCGGCGGCGACTCCTTCGATATGATGTTCAACTTCGTCCTCAACGCCCACCTCGTCTACGGCGTCGGCGTGAAGGACACGTGGCCGCTCCACCGCGCCCTCGAGGTCCTCCCCGACATCTCCCACGTGGGCCACTGGGCGAACTTCCTGCGCAACCACGACGAGTGGAACCTCCTGAAACTGCCGTGGGAGGCGATGGACCACGGTCGGCAGTTCTTCGGCGACGAGGAGGGCAGTTCGTGGATATTCGGTCGCGGCCACCGCCTCCGACTCGCGGACCTCTACGACGGCGACCACGACCGCATCGCCCTCGCCAACAGCCTCATGTTCTCGATGCCCGGCACGCCCGTCCTCCTCGCGGGCGACGAGATAGGGATGGGCGCGAACCTCTCGTTGCCCGAGCGCGAGGCCGTCAGGACGCCGATGCAGTGGTCCGACAACGCCAACGGCGGCTTCTCGACGGCCGACCCCTCGGAACTCGTCAACCCCGCGACCGACGAGGGGAAGTTCGGCTACGAGGAGGTCAACGTCGCGGACCAAGTCGTCGACCCCGACTCCCTGCTCCGACGCATCGAGCGCATCGTCGACGCCCGGCGCCTCTGTTCGGAGATCGGGACCGGCGACCTCACGGTGCTCGACGTCCCGCCGAAGGAGGTGTGGGTCCACCGCCTCGCGAAGGGCAGCACCGTCCTCCTCACCGCGCACAACACCGCCGACGAGCACCGGGAAGTCACCGTCGAGTTCGAACCGCCCGCAGAGGCCAGCACCCGCATCGTCGGCCCCGGCGAGTACCACGCCGAGGACGGGCAGTGCACCTTCTCGCTGGACGCCTGCGACTACGCGTGGGTGCGCGGCGACCGGAAGGGCGAACGGGTGCCGCTGGGGCGACCGTGAGAGGCGACGCGACGGGAGTCGCTCGCCCCCGACTCACTCGTTGCGCTCGCCCGCCGCCGTCGCGTCCGTCTTCCGGGTCGTCGTCCGCCGCGTCGCCCCCGGCGCCGTCTGACGGCCCATCCAGTGGTACGTTCCGAGGGCGGCGTACCCCTCCCGGTCGATGACGTCCTCGATGACGGGCCGGTCGTCCTCGTCGACGGCGACGAGGTGGGCGACGATCTGACCGGGCACCGTTATCGGGTTCGCCGCCATGCCGACGACGAGTCCCGTGAACGGGGCTTCGACGACGTGCTCTTCGCGCTTGAAGTGATCCGATATCGTGCAGACGGCGTCGCCCTCGTCGATGATGGGGTAGGGACCCCACTCCATGTCGACCCATCCGCCGGCGTTCGACCGAATCCACGTCTTCTCCTTCGGGCCGACGACGCGTTGCCACGGCGGTTCGGACTCGAACTCGTCGTCGACCATCCCGAACGAGGCGAAGAGGTTGTGCAGGTGTTCGAGCGCCCGTTCGACCATGAGCGGTTGGTACCGCTTGGCCTCGCCCATCTCGACGGTGATGGTGGGTATCCCGTCCTCGGAGGCGACCCGGCGGAGCATCCCCTTCGAGCCGACGCCGTCCAGAACGACGGCCGAGAGAAAGCCGTTCGCCACCTCGGCCACGGCGGGGTCGCTCATGTCCGCGCGCGTGTGGAAGATGGTCACCTTGTTCCGCGTCGAGGTGTGGAAGTCGACGCCGAACTCGCAGTTCGAGACGAAGCGGTCGTAGATGACCTTCGCGATTCGCTGCGCCTCGTTCCCCCGGTCGGACCCGGGGAACGACCGGTTCAGGTCGCGGTCGTAGATGGGAAGATAGCGCATGTGCGCGCGGTAGCCCGGCACGTTGACGACGTGGAGGCAGACGATGGTGCCCGCCAAGTCCTGCGGGTCGTATCTGTCGGCCACCTCTTGGACGACCTTCACGCCGTTGACCTCGTCGCCGTGCATCGCCGCGCTAACGAACGCGCGCGGACCGGCCCGCGACCCGTTGATGACGGTCACCGGGAGTTCTATCGCGTCGCCGAGGTAGGACTCGCCCACCTCGTACAGCACGTGTCGCTTCTCGCCGGGGCGGACCTCGGCGTCGTATCGGAACGGTTCGGGGGGTCGGTCTGACGACATCGTGACTCACCGAGCGGAGAGTACGACGGGCGCGGAGAAAACAGTTGACAGCGTGATAGTTCCGTGACTGACCGACGAATCGGAGTGTCACGGTCGGACGCGACGTGCACCGCTCGGACGGTGGCGGGAACCGATGCGCGAAGAACCGAAGAGAGAGGAGCGCGGAGACGAGAGAGCGAAGGCCTACCGCAGACGGGCGGAGATGAGTTCTTCGAGGTCCTCTCGGAACTCGTCGACCGCGATTTCGTCGAGGACGGGCACGAAGAAGCCCTCCACGAGCATGTTGCGCGCGGTTCGCTCCGGCACCGACCGCGAGGTCATGTAGAACAGGTCCTCCTTGTCGACCTGTCCGACCGTCGCGGAGTGGGAGGCCTCGGTGTCGTGGTTGTGGATGATGAGCTTCGGCGACGCGTCCGCCTCGGACTCGTCGGAGAGCATCAGCGTGTTCTCCCGCTGGTACGAGGAGGTGTTCCACGCGTCGCGGCCGACGTCCTGAACTCCCTCGTACACCGAGCGCGCCTCGTCGTCGAGGACGCCGCGGGTCACGAGGTCGGCGGTCGTGTTCTCCGCCTGGTGCCAGACGCGGGCGTTGAGGTCGAGGTGCTGGTCCTCGTGGCCGAAGAACGCGCCGACGATCTGCGTCTCCGAGGAGTCGCCGTTGAGTTCGGTCTCGACGTCAGAGCGCGTGAGCCGAGAACCCATGTTGCCCTCGATCCAGTTGATGGTACCGTACACGTCGGCGTCGCCGCGCTTGAGCGTGTAGTGGTACGTGTCGTCGTCGAGGTTCTGCAGCGAGCCGTACTGGACGTAGGAGTTCTCGCCCGTCGCTATCTCGACGAGGTTCGAGAAGTACCGGTCGCCCTCGGTACTCCCACCGCTCTCGATTCGCTCCAGAATCGTCACGGAGGAGGAGTCCTCGGTGACGACCAGGGTGTGGCTGAACAGCGACTTCGAGTTCATCTCCGCGCGGACCTTCACGTCCTTGGCGTCGACGCCCTCGGGGACGTAGATGAACGTGCCGGTCGTGAACAGCGCCGTCGACAGCGCCGTCAGGTAGTTCGACTCGGGGGCGACCGTCTGCCCGAAGTTCTCCTCCAGGACGTCGCCGAACTCGTCGAACGCCTCGGTGAACGGGAGGACGTGGACGCCCTCGTCGGTGACGCGTTCGGTCTCGTCGGACTGGTTCAGCGGGTCGACGAGGTCCTCGAAGTCGAGCGCTTCGAGGTTCGTCCAGCGGCGACCGGGCGTCTGGATGACGTCCGGCAGGTCGACCGTCTCGAGCGCCTCCAGGGCGTTCAGACGGGTCTCGAGGAGCCACTCGGGTTCGTCTCGCCCCTCGGATATCTCTCTGACCGTCTCCTCGGAGAGGCTGGCTGGTAGCTGCGCGCTCATGTTATCCGAGGCTACCCTCCATCTCCAGTTCGACGAGGCGGTTGAGTTCGACCGCGTACTCGATGGGCAGTTCCTCCGTGATGGGCTCGATGAAGCCCGAGACGATCATCTGCTTGGCGTCGTCGTCGTCCAGTCCGCGCGACTGGAGGTAGAAGATGTCCTCGTCGCCGATTTTACCGACGGTCGCCTCGTGGGCCACGTCGACGGTGGACTCGTTGATCTCCATGTACGGCATCGTGTCCGAGGTGGACTCGTTGTCGAACATCAGCGCGTCGCACTCCACGGCCGTCGAGGAGTTCTCGGCGCCCTCGGAGATGTGGACGAGGCCGCGGTAGTTCGTGCGGCCGCCGTCCTTCGAGATGGACTTGGACTCGATGGTCGACTTCGTGTCCGGCGCGTTGTGGTACACCTTCGCGCCGGTGTCGATGTTCTGTCCCTCGCCCGCGAAGGCGATGGTGATGTGGTTGTCGGAGGCGCCGCGACCCTTCAGGATGGTCGCGGGGTACAGCATCGTTGCCTTCGAGCCCATGGAGCCCGAAATCCACTCCATGCGGCCGTTCTTCTCGACGATGGCGCGCTTGGTGTTGAGGTTGTACGTGTTCTTCGACCAGTTCTGCACGGTCGAGTACTGGACGTGGGCGTCCTCGCCGACGAACACCTCGACGCCGCCGGAGTGGAGGTTGAACGCCGAGTACTTCGGCGCCGAGCAGCCCTCGATGTAGTGGACTTCGGAGCCCTCCTCGGCGACGATGAGCGTGTGCTCGAACTGGCCCATTCCTTCCGAGTTCATGCGGAAGTACGCCTGCACGGGCATGTCGACCGTCGTGTCCTCGGGGACGTAGACGAACGACCCGCCCGACCAGATGGCGCCGTGGAGCGCGGCGAACTTGTTGTCGCTCGGGGGAACGCACTTCGTCATGAAGTACTCCTTGACGATGTCTTCGTGCTCCTGGACCGCCTGGTCCATGTTCATGAAGACGACGCCCTTCTCCTGCCAGCGCTCCTGCATGTTCTGGTAGACGACCTCGGACTCGTACTGGGCGCCGACGCCCGAGAGCGCGTTCTTCTCGGCCTCGGGGATGCCCAGTTTGTCGAAGGTGTCCTTGATGTCGTCCGGCAGGTCCGTCCAGTCGTCGACGCTCCCGCGCGTCTCCACGTCGGGGCGGATGTACGGGACGATTTCGTTGACGTCGACCTCCGAGAGGTCGGGCTGGCCGGGCCAGTCGGTCGGCATCGGCATCTCTTGGAACTGCTTCAGCGCGCGGAGGCGCCGCTGCAGCATCCACTCGGGCTCGTCTTTGTCCTCGGAGATGACGCGGACCGTCTCCTCGGTCAGGCCCTTCTCCGTCTGGAACGACGAGTTCTGCTCCTTCTTGAACTCGAAGCGAGCTTCCGTGTCGGTTTCTTTGAGGTGGTCTTGATCTGAACTCATGTTAGTGTCTAGTTTGTGTTGCGGGCTCGATGCGTATTAGGCTGTCCCGTACACGTCCTCGCGAACCCAGTCGTATCCTTCGTCCTCTAGCTGCTCTGCGAGCGATGCGTCGCCGCTCTTGGCGATTTCGCCGTCGAGCATGATGTGGACGTGGTCGGGTTCGACGTATTCGAGGATACGCTGGTAGTGGGTGATCTGGAGGATACCCGTGCCCTGCTCGTCGCGGAGGGCGTTGATACCGTTCGAGACGTCCTGCAGGCGGTCGATGTCCAGCCCGGAGTCGATCTCGTCGAGCACCGCGATGGACGGTTCGAGGATGGCGGCCTGCAGCACCTCGTTCTGCTTTTTCTCCCCGCCGGAGAAGCCGGCGTTGAGGTAGCGCTGGGCGAACTTCTCGTCCATGTCCAGAAGCTCCATCTTCTCCTTCAGGAGCTGCTGGAACTCCGCGACGCCGATCTCGCCCTCGTCGGCGGGCCCCTCCATGGGGGAGGTCTCGTAGCCGGACTCCTCGTCGTCGGCCTCGGCTTCCTCGTCCTCGTCGCCCTCGAACAGCTCCTCGCGCTCTTCGAGCTTGGCGTTCAGCGCCGTGCGGAGGAAGTTCGTCATCGTGACGCCCTCGATTTCCGCGGGGTACTGGAAGCCGAGGAAGATGCCGAGCGCCGCGCGCTCGTTCGGCTCCAGGTCGAGGAGGTTCCACGTGCGCTTGTCCTCGGGAATCTCGAGTTCGTCGCCGAACTCGTCCTCCTCCAGGTGGAGGAGGATCTCACCGTCGGTCACCTCGTACGCCGGGTGTCCCGCGATGACCTTCGAGGTGGTCGACTTCCCGGAGCCGTTCGGGCCCATCAGCGCGTGGATCTCGCCCGATTTGACTTCCAAGTCGACGCCACGAAGAATCTTTTCACCGCCCTCCTCCGCGACCTGCGCGTGGAGGTTCTTGATTTCGAGTGTAGCCATTGTTGTCTCGTCGCCTCGTACCAGAACGGAGGGTAGTGCGACGCATAATGGTTACGCATTCGCCACCGCTCGCTTAACGCGAGAGAAAATTTATTTGTTTTTCAGAAAGGGTGTGTTTGGACTGCGCCGCGAGTCCGACGGCGGGTCGAGACGGGATTTCCCGCCGTCTCGCCGCGTCTACGTCGCGTGCGCCGCGTTCACATGAAGCTGCCGAGCCCGGTCTGCTGCTGGCCGGACTTCACCTCGTCCCACGACATGCCGAGGGCCTCGATGATGCGGGCGATGGGTCCTTCCAAGGTCTTCTCCAGCATCGTCTCCCAGTCCACCTCGAACGCCTCGGGCACCTGGTCGTCGTACTCGAAGCAGATGACGTCCGGGTCGCGTTTGAACTGCCCGTACAGGTCGTCTCGCTGCGGGTCGAACCCCTCTTCGTCTTCCATCCGGCGGAACCACGAGGGGTGGACCTTCTTCAGATAGAGCCGTTTCGGCTTCGACCCGCGCCCGAAGTTCGTCCCGAGGAAGGCGTTGGCGTACAACGACCCGCGGACCTGCGCGGTCCGCGTGTCGTAGGCGTCGAGGCGCTTGCCGATACCGCCCGGTATCCCCACCTCGTCGAGGGGGAGGTTCCCCTCCTGGAAGTCGGCGATGACCTCGTGGACGTACTCCTTGATGTCCTCGTTGGCCTCCCCGTAGACGATCATCTCGATGACCTCTCGCTGGACTTCCTTCGTAACCTGCGCGATGTCCGAGCGCTTGTACTCGAAGCCGGTGATGTCGATGTCGTCGACGTCCTTTCCCTCCTTCCAGACGATGTGGCCGGCGTAGCGCTTCTTCTTGCCCGCCTGGAAGAACCTGCGATACAGCTTCTCGAACTCTATCTGGAAGCGGTGCTCCTCGCCGCCCTCCAGGTCGACGCCGAGTTCGTCGCGGGCGAACTCGTCGTAGGCGTCGTTGATTCGTTCTTCGACGTCGAACGACCGCTCGATGGCCTCCTCCTTCGACACGTCGGGGCCGAGTTCGAGCATGACGGAATCCGTGTCTCCATATGCGACAGAATGCCCGAGTTCGTTGGCGGTCCGCTGGGTGAACTCGATGACTTCCCGTCCGGTGGCGGTCACGGCGGCGCCCATCTCCTTGTCGTACAGGCGGAAGCGGTCCCACCCCAGCACGCCGTACAGCGAGTTCATGATGACCTTCACCGCGCCCTGTTGTCGGTCGAGTTGCTCGTAGGCCGCGCTGCCGGGGTCGTTCTCGTTCCGGAGTCGCTTCTTCTCCTCTCGCTCTTCGAGGAGTTCGTCCACCATCTCCCGGATGATGCCGTCCGGTTCCTTCCGGAAGTGCGTCCCGTTGGGCGCGCGGAACGTTTCTCCCTCGTACGTCTCGGGGTCGACCTTCGTCTCCGGCGACGCGTTGGTGGTCACCATGCACATCGGGTACAGCGACTTCAGGTCGAGGACGGTGACGTTCTCCTTGACGCCCGTGATGGGGTCGAAGACGGCGCCGCCCTCGTACTCTTCTGCGTCCTGTCGCCCCTTCGACGGCAGGGCGAACTCGCCGTGGACCTTGTGCAGCACGTAGATGTCGACGGTGTCGCCGGGCGTCGTCGCGTCCTCTAACTTACAGCCGACGAACGTCCGCACCTCGTCCCAGAAGGCGACGACGTCCTGCTTTCTGTCTATCTCGACGCAGAGTTCCACGTCGCGGACGTTGTACTCAAGCAGTCGCTTCGGGTCCTCTTCCCACAGGTCGCCGATGTTCCCGGAGTAGCGCTCCTTTCCCACGTCGAGTTCGAGTTCGCCGACGGCGTCCAAGCGATAGGACTCCAACTCGGAGAACTGCGTGCGCTTGTAGGCGTACAGCAGGTCGAACACGACGCGGCCCTTCACGTCGGGGCCGCCCCATCCGCTCCGCCACACCTCGCCGACGCGGGAGAGGCGGTCCGGGTCGAGGTCGTAGTCGGAGGTGGGATTCACCACGTCCAGTCGGTCGAGGAAGTACGGCATGTCGAAGTCGTCGAAGTTCCAGCCGGTGAGCACGTCGGGGTCCGTCTCCTCGATGTACCGGACGAACGCGTCGAGCATCTCCCCCTCGCGGTCGAACGCGCGAATCTCCACCTCGGTGGCGTCGTCCAGCGGTTGGTAGTCGCCGAGGTCGGTCGGCGACTCGACGCCGTCGCCGGCCTCGGGTGCGTTGTAGAGCCACGCGATATATTCGTCGCGGTAGGAGTCGTGGGAGGTGAGACAGATGATGGGCTCTTCGCCCTCCTCGGGGAACCCCGAGCGGTCGTCCACCTCGATGTCGAAGGTGTTCACGCGCAGGTCGGCGTCGACGTCGATGGGGACGACTTCGTCGTGCGGCACCTGGACGGTGCCGTCGTCGAGGCGGCGCGCGGGGACGCAGACGCCGCTCTGGATGTCCTTGTCGATGAGGAGGCGGTTCGGAAAGAGGATGTCCGCCTCGTAGTGGTCGAACTCGTCGCGGATCTGTCCCACGTCCCGCGGCGTGCGCGTGCAGATTTTCGTCAGTTCCTCGCCGCGGATGCTCTCGTACCCCGACTCGGTCCGCGTGATGACCGATTTGTCGAGGAGGTCGTCGTCCAGCGTGTCGGTCGGCGCGTAGAAGTAGGGCTCGAACCCGAGGACGCGGACGTGCTCGGTCTCGTTCTCGCGCGTGCGGCCAAAGACGTGGACGACCGGGTACTCGTTGTTGCCGTTCCCCTCGATGGTGTAATCCACCTGCGTGACGGCGAGTTCGACGGTGCCGTCGGCGTCGGGAAAGCGTATCTCCTCGGAGTCGACGACGTCCGAGACGTGCTGGCTCCCGTCGCCCGCGACGTGTTCGGCCTCGGCCGCCGGCCGCGCGCCGTCCGCGTCGCCGTCGCCGCCACCGCCCCAATCGCCGTCCGTGAGCCCTGCCTGCTTCATGCCGACCCGTTCGGCACTCCCGGCTAAAAACCTCGGCTTTTCGCCGCTGAACCCGCTCGCACCGACTATCGTTAGCGGCAAAATTGCTGTCAGAAAAAGAAGGTGCGCATACGCAACACATTTAGTGTGCCACCTCGTACCACGCTGTACCACCATGACCGACCACGCGAACTCGAAGCGGTCGGACCGGTCGCCTGCCGCGCAGTCGTCGGCGGGCGAAGCGAACGGGCTCGACGACGTCGAGTCCTACGACATCGACGGTGGAGTCGTCTTCTACGACCCGCAGAACCCGCTCGCGTGGGTCGAGACGACTCGGACGATCACGCTGAAGGAGTTCGTGTAGGCGGGCGGGCGCCGAACGCCCAACGTCCGTCGCGGCCGACGCGGCGGGCGGAGCCCCGCTCGACTCCCCGAACGCAACCCCTATTCGTCTCAGCGCCCTCCGCTTGCCCATGCAGACGGTCCGCGACGGCGACGGCAAGCGCTACCTGCTCGTCAAACGCTCCGGCGACTCCAGTCGCGTCCGCGACCCGGAGACGGGCGAAGAGCGGTACGTCGAGAACGACGACGTGACGTTCGAGGGCGACTCCGCGCTCGAAACCGCGGCGTCGGCCGTCTCCGACCCCGTCAGGCGACTGATGACGGCCGTTCACGGCGAGCGCTCGCTCGGCCTCCTGGTCGAACTGGCCGACCGCGAGGCCGTCTCGGTCGTCGAACTGCTGGACGCCTACGACCTCTGCGAGTCCGACCTCCACGGCCTCCTCGGGGAGTTCCGCGCGGCGGGGCTCCTCGAAGAGGCGACCGTGTACGGCGAACGCGGGTACGCCGCGACGGAGACGACGAAGGCGGCGGTGGCGGAGCTTCGCGAGAGGAACGGGGGAGCGGAAGGGTAGTCAGTCGTCCGCGAGCGACTCGGCGGCCGCCAGCGCCGCCGCGTCCTCCTGTCGCACCGACGAGCGGTTGCTCGTCGGGTCCTTCTCCACCGTCACGAGTTCGTCCGCCGCGTCCACCAGTTCCTCGTCGTGGCTGACGATGATTATCTGTCGCACGCCCAACTCGCGCATCTCGTCGACGAGGTCCACGAGGCGCGAGACGTGCCCGGAGTCGAGGAAGACGGTCGGTTCGTCGAGGATGAGGGGCGGCATCGGCGCCGCGCCCTCGATGCCCTCCGCGAGCAGGCGGTAGATGGCGCAGCGTAAGGAGAGGTTGAACAGCGCCCGCTCGCCGCCCGAGAGCTGTTCGGGGTCCAGGGCGGTGCCGTCCTTCTGGAACACCGTCAGCGCGTACTCGCCGTCGAGGCGGATGCGCGAGTAGGCGTCGTTGCCGTAGACGAGGTCGAACGTCTCGTTCAGCATCCGTTCGAGGCTCTCGACGTTGCGCTGGCGCAGGTCCGCGCGCAGGTCGCCGTACATCGCCTCCAACTCCTCTATCTCGGCGTGGAGCGATTCGAGCGCGTCGACGCGCGCGGCGAGTTCCTCGCGGTCCTCGCGGAGCTCCTCCAACTGCGCGAGTTCGCCCTTCACGCCGCCGATGTCGCTCTGGAGTTCGTCGCGTTCTTCCCTTAGACTCGACAGCTCCTCGTCCACCTGCTCGACGTACTCCGCCGCGTTCTCCCGGCGCTCTCTCGCCTCCTCGACCGTCGACTCGTCCACCTCCTCGGCCAGCGACGAGCGGCGCTCCCGCTTCTCGGCCAGCCGCTCCCGCCGCTCGTCGTTCAGGTCGGCGAGGTTCTCGCGCCGCTCTTCGAGGCGGTCTATCTCCGATTCGGTCTCTTCGAGCGCGGAGCGCCGGTCGGAGAGCGCGTCGAGGCGCTCCTCGGCGTCCGCGACCGCCTCTACCTCGGCTTCGAGGTCCGAGACGGTCTCCGCGGCCTCCTCGGCGGCCTCGGCCTGCGTCGACGCCGCCGAACGCTTCTCCTCGGCCTCCGCGTCGAGTTCCTCGGCCGCCTCGCGCAGTGACTCCGCCTCGGTCCGGCGCTCTTCGAGGGCCTCCGCGGCGTCGTCGATGCGCTCTTCGAACAGGTCCCGGCTGTTCCGGAGTTCGCCGACCCGGTTCTCCGCCTCGACCAGTTCCTCCGCCCGCTCGGCCTTCGATTCGAGCGCCTCGCGCCGCTCGCGGAGGTCCGAGAGCGTCGCCTCCAACTCCTCCATGCGCGCCTCGTACTCGCCGATGGCGTCGACGTGGGGGGAGTCCTCGACGGGCTGGCCGCACTCGGGACACTTGCCCGCCGCGCGGAGGTCTTTCGCCTCCGAGAGCCTGTCGCGGACGTTCTCCAGTTCGGCGTTCGCCTCGGTGAGTCGCTCGCGCACGCCGGCCAGCGTCTCTCGGATCTGCTCGCGGTGCGCCGACGCCTCGCCGAGTTCGGCGGGCGCGTCCGCGAACTCGCCTTCGAGGGCGTCGAGTTCGTCCTCCAGTTCGTCGAGGCGGGCCCTGCGCGATTCGAGTTCGTCTTCGGCCTCCTCGGCGGCGTCGTCCAGTTCGCCCGCGCGGGAGCGCTTCTCGGCCGCCCGCGATTCGAACTCCTCGGCGCGTTCGCGGAGCTTCTCGGCCTGATTCGACAGCATCGTCCGGCGCTGGCGCGCGTCGGTCAGTTGCTCGCGCACCTCCGCCTCGCGGGCGTCGAGTTCCTCGCGCCGGTCGGCCACGGCGTCCGCCGTCGCCTCGTCGAGGTCCGCCTCCGAGCGCAGGTCGTCGACGCGGGCGCGGAGTTCTTCGACCCTGTCGCGCGCCTCGCCGACCTCGCTCCGGAGCGACTCCCGCGTCTGCTCGTCCGCCTCGACGGTCTCGCGCAGGTCGGCGATGTCCCCGTCGAGGTCGTCCAGTTCCGCGCGCTTCTCGCGGTAGGATTCGAGGACGTCCTCGGCGTCTTCGCGCGTCGACACCGCCTTCTCGCGCTGTTCCTCGTAGTTCCCTATCTTCGCGTCGACCTCGCCGAGTTCGGTCTCCAGGGCGTTCAGCCGCGCGTGGAGGTCGGCGTCCTCCTTGGCTTCTATCTGCGAGTCGACCTTCGAGAGGCCGCCGCGCCGTTCGGTCAGGACGTCCTCGACGCCGAGGCGGGCGTTGCCCGCGCGGACGCGGTACTCCTCCAGTTTGCCGAGTTGGAGGAGTTCGTCTATCGTGTCCTGCCGCTGGGCGGGCGTCGCGTTGATGAGTTTGTTCACCTCGCCCTGCCGGACGTACGCGCAGTTGACGAACGCCTCGGCGTCCATCCGCAGGAGGTCGGTGACGAACCCGCGCACGTCGCGGGAGCCGTCGACCGTCGTCTCCGGACCTTCGAGGACGCACTTCGCCGTCTGGACCCGGTCGCCCGACTTCCGGAGGCGGCGCTCGACGTGGTAGGAGCCGCCGTCGTGGGTGAACCACAACTCGATTTCGGCCTCCTCGGTGCCGGTCGTCATCACGTCCTCCAGCGTCTCGTCCAGCGCGTGCGCGCCGTACAGCGCGAAGAAGCACGCCTCCAAGAGCGAGGACTTCCCGCTGCCGTTCAGCCCGTGGATGACGGTGACGCCGTCGGTCAGGTCGAGGTCGGTTTCCGCGTACGGCTTGAAGTTCTGTAGTCGAATCCGGTCGAAGCGCATCTAGAAGTCCTCCATGGTGAACTGGCCGTTCGACGAGTCGTCCGCCGCCTCCTCCGCGCCGGCGTCGGACGCGTCGTCTTCGCTCCCGAGTTCCGCGTTGCTCGGGTCGTCCGGTTCGTCCGGTTCGTCCGACTCCGCGTCATCGGAGTTCTCGTCCGCTTCTTCGACGGCGACTTCCCCGCCGTCCGTCTCGCCCGGCCCCGCCTCGACGGCACCTGCGTCCGGCGCGTTCTCGGGGGGTCGCTCCTCGTCCGCTGCGGTCTCGGAGTCGGGTTCGGCGGCGTCTGCGCCCGCACCGTCGTCCGCTCCGCTTTCGGCGTCGGCGTCAGACTCGCCACCGTCACCGCTCTCGGCCGGCGAGAACGCGGCGAGGTCACCGTCCTCGACCAGCGAGTCGACGCGGGTCTTCACCTCCTCGCGGACCTTCGAGTCGGCCGTCTTGCTCGCGCGGACCGTCTCCTCGACGTCGCGGGCGGCCGTCGACAGGCCGAGGTCGGTTACTCGCTCCCGAACCGCGTCGTCGGGGTCCGCGAACGAGACGCTCAGTTCCGACTCGGTCTCGACCTGTCGGCGGTCGGTCACGCGGGCGACGAGCGCCCCTCGTTCGCTCAGGAACTCCTCGACGGAGGCGGGCGTCACGGGTTCGCCCGCGCCGGTTATCTCCACGATGGCGACGGCGTCGGTCACGTCGTGCTGGCGGATCTGCTCGCGGACGCGTTCGGCGCCCTCGCCCTCCGCGAGGTCCACCGAGACGAACGCGAACGGTCGCGTGTCGAGCGAGCGTCGGCGGATGTCCACCTCCTCGCCGAACGCGACGAGGTTGTAGCCGCGGGCCGCCTCCTCGGCGGCGCTGGCGCGTTCGGTCGACCCGCAGTAGGTCACCCACGTCCCCAGCACCTCCTCGGTACCCGGCGCGTGGTTGTCGCCGACGAGGAAGGCGTCGAAGTCGACGTTCGATTCGCCCAACACGGTCTCGGTGTCCCAGTCGGCGTGCGCGAACGGCGTGAACAGGCCGTGGCCGACGAGGGCGGCGTGGGCGGCGTCGTGCGGTTCGAAGTCGTAGGTCAGTTCGTCGCGCCGGGATTTCGGGACGTGGTCGAGGCCGTAGAACGCCGTGTCGCCGACGAGTCGAGGGGCGGCGCCGAGGCGTTCGGCGAGGCCGAGGCTCTCGAAGAGGTCCAGCCACTGCCCGCCGCGGGTCGACTCGTGGTTGCCGACGACGGCGAGGAAGGGAATGCCCGCGTCGTCGAGGTCCCTGAGGACGTCGATGGTTCCCAACAGGTCGCGGAGTTCCGGTCGCCGGTCGTGGAACAGGTCGCCCGCGTGGACGACGGCGTCCACCCCTTCTTCGACCGCGTCGTCGACCACCTGCTCGAAGGCGTCGAGGAAGTCCCGTCGCCGTTCGGGCGAGTGGTACTGCTGGTACCCCACGTGGGTGTCCCCGGTGTGTATCACCCGTGTCATCTGTCCGCGGATTGGTCGGTCCGGGGTAAAACGATGTCGCGACCGGAGCGGAAGTGGTCGCCGTCGTCTCCTCGCGGCCCGCGGACCCCGACCGATTCGCCGTCCGGTGCCGTCTCCTTTCCGTTCTCGTCGGCGTCCTCGTTCCCGTCCTCGCCCTCGGGACCGAACGCTCGTCCGATAGCCGAATCGAGTCGCCGGTGGGTCGAAAGCGCCCGTCGTCCCCGCTCGGCGGTCGCTGCCGCGTCCCCGTCCGGCGGCGCTCCGCGCCCCGAACCCGCGGCCGCCTCGCTCTCGGCGTCGGCCACGGCCCGGGCGAGTTCGGGGAGTCGACCCGCGCGGAGGAACGCCGCGGCGTCGACTGCGGACGCCGTCGCCGCCTCGGCCTCGGCGACCGTCTCGCGATACCTCGGCGGCGGCGACGACGGAGCGCCGGTCGCCAGCGCTCTGAGCGCGGTGTGCACGGCATCGGGAGACGGCGCGGGCGTCTCCGGTCTCGAATCGGCGTCGTCCGGCGGGGTCGAAGCGGTCCGGGGGCCGGACGGGCGTGCGGCGGTCGGACGGGGCGACGGGGCGGGAGTCACAGGGGGACTGGTCCCGCGTTCCGGGTTAAATGTTCAGCGTGTAGAGGCGCTTGCGGGCGTCGGAGAAGGAGAACCGCGAGTCGACGACGCCCGCGTCCTCCAGACGCGAGAGGGCGTAGCGGACCGTCCGCGGCGGCAGCAGCGTCTCCTCGGCGAGTTGGCTCTGCGTCAGCGTGTCGTCGTAGTCCAGCACTTTCGCCACGAGTTTCGCGCTCGGCGGCATCTCCCGAATCGGTTCCCAGCGGTCGCTCGACCCCTCGTCCGCTCCGACTACCTCGGTGGTGCTCATTCGTGTCGTCATCTGGTGGATGTAGCTTAATAATATTTGCTGTATCGTATTATTACCTCTACGAATTATGACTCTCCGGATTCGGCGGGGCGCGGCCGGACCATCGGGCGGCGACAGGAAACGATATCGGCCGCGAGATGGTCAGAAAGGCCGGCTACCCGAAGCCTCTTATGAAACGCTACCCTACAGCAGACGATGACCGACACTGTGGACGACGTCGACCTTCCCTACGAAGAGGATGCGGCGTCGCAGCAGGAGAAAATTCAGGCGCTCCAAGAGCGCCTCGACGTTCTCGAATCTCAGAACGAAGAGATGCGAGACAAGTTGCTGGACGCGAACGCTGAGAACAACAAGTACCAGCAGAAGTTGGAGCGACTCACACACGAGAACAAGAAGCTCAAGCAGTCGCCCCTGTTCGTCGCCACCGTCCAAGAGGTAACGGACGAGGGCGTCATCATCAAGCAGCACGGCAACAACCAAGAGGCTCTCACGGAGGTCACCGACGAACTGCGCGAGGAGTTGGAGCCCGACTCCCGCGTGGCCGTCAACAACTCCCTCTCTATCGTCAAGCGACTCGACAACGAAACCGACGTGCGCGCTCGGGTCATGCAGGTCGAGCACAGCCCCGACGTCACGTACGCCGACATCGGCGGCCTCGAAGAGCAGATGAACGAGGTCCGAGAGACCGTCGAGATGCCGCTGAAATCCCCCGAGATGTTCGAGAAAGTCGGCATCCAGCCCCCGTCGGGCGTTCTCCTCTACGGCCCGCCGGGCACCGGGAAGACGATGCTGGCGAAGGCCGTCGCCAATCAGACCGACGCGACGTTCATCAAGATGGCCGGCTCCGAACTCGTCCACAAGTTCATCGGCGAGGGGGCGAAACTCGTCCGCGACCTCTTCGAGGTGGCCCGCGAGAACGAACCCGCCGTCCTCTTCATCGACGAGATAGACGCCATCGCCTCGAAGCGTACGGACTCGAAGACGTCCGGCGACGCGGAGGTCCAGCGGACGATGATGCAACTGCTCTCCGAGATGGACGGCTTCGACGAACGCGGCGACGTCCGCATCATCGCGGCGACGAACCGCTTCGACATGCTCGACCCCGCCATCCTCCGGCCGGGTCGCTTCGACCGCCTCATCGAGGTGCCCAAGCCCAACATGGAGGGCCGCGAGATAATCTTCCAGATCCACACGCGGAACATGAACGTCGCCGACGACGTGGACTTCGCGCGACTCGCCGAGATGGCCGACGAGGCCTCCGGCGCCGACGTGAAGGCCATCTGCACCGAGGCGGGGATGTTCGCCATCCGCGACGACCGCACGGAGATATACATGAACGACTTCGTCTCCGCCTGGGAGAAGATTCAGGCCGAGGCCGACGACGACGCCGACGCCTCCCGCGCGTTCGCGTAGTCGGGCCAAGAGCACTCGCTCGAACCCTATTTTCGCGCGGACCTGATTCTGATTTCGGTTTCGCTTCTGCTACCCTCTCCCCCCGCGGCGTTCACAGAACGCTGACGACGGCGTACGGCACGAGAAACAGGACGACGAACATCAGCAAGAGAATCCCGCCGTAGCCGGCGAACGTCCCGAGTGCGGCCCGCCACGGGGGCGCGTCGGTGTCTACCATACCGACCGGTTCCGCGGGCGGGGACTTAACTGCCCGCCCCGGAGGCGGACTCGGACTCCGACCCGGATTCGGACTCGGCGTCGGCGTCGGATTCGGACTCGGTGTCGGCGTCGGATTCGGCGTCGGCGTCCTCGGGGTCCTCGCTCGCCCGCGGGAGCACCACGCGGAACGCCGCCCCGCCCTCGGGTCGGTTCGTCACGGAGACGTCGCCGCCGTACGCCTCGACTATCTCCCGGACGAGGTGGAGTCCGAACCCGGTTCCGGGGCTCTCGAACCCCTTCGCGCCCTTCTCGAAGATGCGCGATTCGAGGTCGGGGTCGACGCCGGGACCGTTGTCCGCCACCACGAGCGTCACCGTCTCCTCGCCGACTTCGGCGTCGGCGGTCACTCGCGGCGTCGGTTTGTCGTTGTGCTGGACGGCGTTGACGAGGAGGTTCTCTATCACCTCGTCCAGCAGTTCGTTCGCGCAGACGGCGACGTCGGACGGCCCCTCGTAGACGAGTTCCGCTTCGGGGAACAGTTCCCGCGTGGCCGTTATCGTCGATCTGATCGCCTCGTCGAGGGAGATGGGTTCGAGGGCGACCTCGTCGGACTCGACGATGGCGTTCATCAGAGAACGGATGGTCTGGACGAGTTCGATCATCGAGTCGGTCCGCTTGCGCGCCGTCGCCAGGTGCTCCGCGACGCTGTCGTCGACCTTCTCCTCGACGAACTCCAGACGCGCGTCGACGACGTTGAGGCTGTTGAGGAGGTTGTGCCGGATGAGTCGGTTCATCAGTTCCAACCGCTCGCGCTCGTGCTCTAACTCCTCCTCGCGGCGGACGCGTTCGGTGATGTCCTGCGAGAGCGACATCGCGGCGCGGACCTCCCCGTCGTCGTCGTAGACGGGCACCGTCCGGTACTCTATCGTCCGCCCCTCGAACTCCACCCGAATGGTCGTCGTCTCGCCCGCCAGCGCCGTTCGCAAGGCGTCGTTCACCCGGTCGCGCACCGCCACCGGGGCGAACGAGATATCCTCGACGTGTCGGCCCTCGATGTCCGACGGGTCGACGTCGACCCGGTCGAAGTTCGACCCCGCGGCGAGGAGGTAGGTGAGGTCGGTGTCGACGAGAGCGACGGCGCCGTTCGGGACGTTCTCCGCGAGCGTCCGGTAGCGTTTCTCGCTCTCGCGGAGCTGTCGGTCCCGCTCGACCGACCGGAGCGCGTGGCCCACGATGGTGCCGAGGCGCGAGAGCGCCGTCCGCTCCTCGGCGCCGAACGCGCCGGGGCGCTCGGAGTAGACGTTCAGGACGCCGTACCGGTCGTCCCCGAACGCGATGGGGATGGCCGCCGACGACCGGTAGCCGTACGTCCGCGCGTGGTCGCGCCAGGAGGCGTAGTTCGCGCTCTCGTCGACGTCTTGGACGACTTGCGTCTCCCCGGTGAGAAGCGCCTGCGCCGTCGGTCCGTCCCGACCGGGGCCGTCGAGCGACAGCGCGATATTCGAGAGGTAGTTCTCGACGCCCGATTCGCACCGACAGCGGATCTCGCCGGTCGACTCGTCGGCCTCGCCGATCCACGCGAACACGTAGGAGTCGGAGGCGGCCAGCGTCTCGCAGAGGAGCCGTTCTATCTCCTCGCGGCTCGACTGCCTCACCGCCGACTCGGATATCTGCTGGACGAGCGAGTTCAGATCGTTCAGCGCCGCCAACTGCTCGCGCTGGGCCCGGCGCTCGCGCTCGGAGTCGCGGTGGTCGATGGCCGTCGCGAGGATGTTGGCGACGCTCTGGACGAAGTCCACGTCGTACTCCGTGAACGACCGTTCCTCGGTGTCGTGGGTGCCGAGGATACCCCACGGGTCGTCGACGGGACCGATTATCGTGCTGATGCCGCTCACGACGCCGTGGTCGACGAGGAGGTCCGGTCCGGAGAAGCGCGTCTCCGCGCTCAGGTCGTCGACGACGACGGGGTCCGCCGAGAGCAGGGTGTAGCCGGCCTGCGTGCTCTCGTCGTTGGCGACGGACGCCTCGCCGACGTGCCCCAGCTTCCAGCCGACGCCGGAGCGGAGGAACAGTTCTCGACCGTCGTCGGTGAGATCCAACACCTTGCAGTAGTCGTTGTCGAGCGTCTCCGCGACGGCCTCGGTCGCTCGGTCGAACAGGTCGTCCAGGGGCGGGTGCTCCAGCGCCAACCGCCCGAGTTCGGCGACGACCTCCTGTTGGTGCGAGCGGGCCTCCAGTTCCCGCTGTTTCTCGAACCGCCCGGTGACGTCCTGGGAGATGGCGAGACCGGCGAGCACGTCGTCGTCCCCCCGAACCGGGGCCGTCCGTACGCGGTGCATCCGGTCGCCGATGGGGAGCAGGAACGTCCGCGTCTCCCCGTCGAGGGTGGCGCGGTAGTGCGGTTCTATCTCCTCGAACGCCTCCGGTTGGACGATATCGGAGAGCCGCTCTCCGGCCAGTTCGTCCCGCTCGAAGGCCGACAGACGCTCGGGCCGGACGCCGTCCAGTTTCTCGGCGTCCCCGCCGGTGACGAGAAGCCGCAGGTCGTGATCGAAGAGGGCGACCGACCCGTTGGGGAAGTTGTCGACGAGCGTCCGGTAGCGCCGACGCGTCTCCGCCAACCGCCGCTCGCGCTCCTTCTCGGCGGTGACGTCGCGGAAGTAGACGGACAGCCCCGTCTCGGAGGGGTGCGCGTTCACCTCGAACCAGCCGCCCAGCGACTCGTAGTAGAGCTCGAAGCTGGTCGGGTCCTGCGTCTCCATCGCCTCGTGATACTCCGTCCAGAGGGCCGTCTCGGTCGCCTCCGGAAACGCCTCCCAGACCGAGCGGCCGAGCAGTTCGTCCTCGGAGCGGTCGAGCAGCTCCGTGGCCCGCTCGTTGACGTACCTGAACCGCCACTCGGCGTCGAGGGCGTAGAACGCGTCGGAGACGCGTTCGAGAATCTCCGCCGGTTCGGAGATGACCCGCTCGGCCGAGGTGTCTTCCCCTCCGGGAGGCCCCGTGTGCATGGTCCGTTCTAAGGGCCTGAAGCTATAAGGAATCCCGGTCCGGGGGTTACCGCTACGCTATTGAACGTACCGGCCGTCTCTCCGCCCAATGGGTGACGATTCGGAGCCGGAAGGCCGCACCGTCCTCGTCGTCGAGGACGACGCGGACCTACTGGGGACGTACGAGGTGTGGCTGGCCGGCTGCGAGGGTGTTACCGTCCGCACCGCGCTCGACGGGAAGGCGGCGCTGGCCGCCGCGGACGACGCGGACGCCCTCGTCCTCGACCGGCAGTTGCCGGCGCTCTCGGGGCCCGAGGTGTTGGAACGCCTCGACGGCGACCGGCCGGTCGTCGTCGTCAGCGCCTACCGGCCCGACGCCCACGTCGGCGAGGACGACGTCGCCGCGTACCTGGTCAAACCGGTCACGCGGGACCGATTTCTCGATGCGGTGCGGCGCGCGCTGTCGTGAGCGACGGGGGCCGGACGCGGACCCGAACCACTCAACACCGGGGGCCGCCATCGCCGGATATGGGAACACCGCTTGACGCGCGCGACGCGCAGGTACGAGAGATACTCGACCGACTCTACGAGGAGTACCCCGACACGACCATCTCCCTGAACTTCTCGAACCGTCTCGAACTGCTGGTCGCCGTCGTGCTGTCGGCGCAGTGCACCGACGAGCGGGTGAACTCGGTGACGGCCGACCTCTTCGAGAAGTACCCCTCCGCCGAGGCGTTCGCGGCGGCCGACCAGGAGGAACTCGCCGAGGACCTCAGTTCGATCACCTACTACAACAACAAGGCGAAGTACATCCGCTCGGCGGCCGCCGACATCGTGGAGAAACACGACGGGGAGGTGCCGGACACGATGAGCGAACTGACCGACCTCGCGGGCGTCGGCCGGAAGACGGCGAACGTCGTCCTCCAGCACGGTCACGACGTGGTGGAGGGCATTGTCGTCGACACGCACGTCCAGCGACTCTCGCGACGCCTCGGAATCACCGAGGAGGAGCGCCCCGAGCGAATCGAGGAGGACCTCATGCCCGTCGTTCCCGAGAAGGACTGGCAACAGCTCACGCACCTGTTCATCAGCCACGGCCGGGCCGTCTGCACCGCTCGCAACCCCGACTGCGGCGACTGCGTCCTCGAAGACGTCTGTCCGTCGTCGAAAGTCGACCGCGAGGTCGACCTGGCGAGCGGCGAGGCGTGGTAGGCGACGAGCGGTGAGCGGCGGGGTCGGACCCGGGCCTCAGAACACGTACGAGGCGAGGTACTGGTAGGCGCCGAGGAACCACGCCAGAATCCAGAACAGCACGTAGCCGACGACGCCGATACGAAGGCGGCCGCGCCAGGCGCCCATGTTCTCGTGGAGGTCGTCCAAATCTATCTCCTGGTCGGGGTTGTGGTAGAGGTCGGCGTTGCGCTTCGCTTGGAAGATTCGGACGATGCCGGTCAGCGCGAAGGTGAGCATCGCGTACGCCTGCAGGCCGAGCACCGCGTGGAGCGCCGAGAGGCCGCCGAGTTGCACGAAGAGGCGCGGAATCATCCAGAAGACGACGGGTATCGTGTTGAGGAGGAGGCCGGGAACGATGAACGAGAGGTGGCGGACGAGCACGTCCCACGTCACCGTCTCGGCCTCGATGATGATCCACGCCCCGTAGAGGTAGAACGGAAAGCTGGCCGTGACCATCAGCGCGGCGACCGTCGCGATGGCCGACTCGGATACCATCGCCGTGGCTTAGGGGTCGAGCGGCCTAAGTGGCCCGACTCCGGGGTGGCGTACGGCGCTCGCACCCGAGTATCTCTCCCGAACGCCGGGAACCGACCGTCACCCTAACGGTGGTTCACGCCCAATCACCGGCGATGAGCGAATCGCCGGACGAACCGGCCGACGCGGAGCGGCCGCCCTCGGACCCGGAGGACGCCGAACTGGCGGCCCTGCGCCGTGAGGTCGAGGAGAAGTACGACTTCGACGACTTCGGCCCGGAGGACATGGCGGAGATGAGCGCCGAGGAGTGGGAGGCGGCGTTCGACCCCGACTCGTGGATCGTCGGCGAGGAACTGCTCGTCCGACTGGAGAAGGAACTGAAGAGTCGGGTCGCCCGACGGGAGATATTCGGCGTCGTCGAACGCGTCGCCGTCGACGGCGAACCGCACGTGTTGGTCTACTCGGACGAGGGGTACGCGCTGGTCGGCCCCGACGGCTCCTTGGAGGGGGAGGGCACCGTCTACCGCGACGTGCAGCCCTCGCTCGTCCTCTGTTCGATGGAGGACTTCGAGGTGCAGGAACCGCCGGAGAACCACGGGCTGCCGGACCCCGACGCCGTCGTCGAACACTCGAGCGAACTCGGCAACACCATCCTCCAGATAATCGCCGGCGGGCAGATTCTCGGCGGCCTCGTCCTCGTCGGACTGTGGCTGTTCACCGACCTCATCCCGTTCTCCTCGGGGAGGCAGATAAACATCGTTCCGCCCGTCGTCGCCGGGTTCTTCCTGCTCGTCGGGTTCTTCCTGTTCCTCGTCGTGGCGAACGCCCGCCTCTCGGACCGCTTCCGGTCCGAGGAGTACCGCAACCGACTCCGGGCCGTCCGCGACCACGGCCGACCCGACTTCGTGCCCGTCGACGACGCGAGTGGTGCGGCGCTCGAATCCGACGAGGCGGCCGACGACTCCGGCGCCGACGGCCGCCCTGGCGGGACCTGAGACGCTCGCGCCGCGCGGGACTAAGACGCCGACAGCGGGCCGATGGCAGGGGGAGTCGGTGGGTTTAAGCGCGTTCCATCCTGAGAATTTTCTGTATGAAAAGGCGGGACTTTCTGAGAGCGGCAAGCGTCCCTGCCGCGACCGCGACGGCCTCTGCCGCCGCCGGAGTCGGGGCCGCCCAAGAGGGCACTTCGACGTCGGGTGGCGGCGGCACCGCCACAGGGGCAGGAACAGGAACCGGGTCCGGAGGTACCGGCACCGGGGCAGGTACCGGCACCGGCGGCGGCGGTGGCGGCGGTGGCGGCGCGTCGGAGACGGTCGAAGTCGGCCCCGGCGGCTCCCTCGTCTTCACGCCCGGCACCGAGGAGGCCCTCCAAATCGCGCCGGGCACGACCGTGGAGTTCGTCTGGATGTCGGACAACCACAACGTCGTCCCCGACAGCACGCCGGAGGGTTCGAGCTGGTCCGGTCACGAGCCAATCGAGAACGAGGGCTTCACCTACACGCACACGTTCAGCACGCTCGGCACCTACGAGTACCACTGCGCCCCTCACGAGACGGCGGGGATGGTCGGCACCGTCGAAGTCGTCGAGAACCCGAGCAGCGGCGAGGGCGGCGGCGAGAAGGAACTCGAGGAACTGGGCGTCCCGATTCAGGCCCACTGGGTCGGCGCTGCGACCATTCTCGGGATCATCGTGACGGCCATCTTCACGTTCTACATCCTGAAATACGGCGAGTCCGCGCACACGGGCACGGGGAGGAACGGATAGATGTCCTCCAGCGGCAGCACCTACGGGGACATCCACCGCTACGAACCGGCCCGCGAGAGCACCGCCGCGGCCATCGCTATCGTCCTCCTGGCCATCATCGAGGTCATCTTCGTGTTCATGTTCACCTTCGGCCTCGTCTCCGGATGGGGGCTGTCCGACACGGGGAACATGTTCCTCGGCGGCGTCCTCGCCGTCATCTTCATCGACCTCGCGTTCATCCTCGCGCTGTACCGCAAGGAGTTCCTCCCGGACGTCGTGATAGTCAAGAAGCGGCGTCGGAAGTGGGAAGACGTCTACATCCGTGAGGACCAGATGGAAGGCACCGACTTCGGCGCCGGAGCGTGGGACCAGGTCAAGCGCGCCGTCTACCCGTACTACAAGAGGTAACAATGAGCTTAGAACGAAAAGACGACTACGACCACAAGGGCTGGATGAAGGAGAAGGACCTCACTCCCGTGGAGTCCACGTTCCTCACGACACTCATCTGGCTCGACAAGCGGTTCCGAATCGTGGACTACCTGGAGCTGATGGAGACCCTCTACTACCGGGTCAACCTCCAGATGCCGAAGAGCCACACCGAACAGTACAACCTCGACAACAAGTTCTGGTACTGGTACCCCCTGTACACGCTCGGCTTGTTCTCGACGCTCGCCTACGTCATCGCCGCAATCAGCGGCGCGTTGCTCGGCTTCTACTACTCGCCGTCGGCCGCGGCGGGCACGGAGGCCGCCGGGAGCGTCGCCTACGAGAGCATCGCGTTCATCATGCGCGACCTGCAGTTCGGCTTCATGCTGCGCTCCATCCACCGGTGGTCCGCGCAGGTGATGGTCGCCGCCGTGTTCCTCCACATGCTCCGCGTGTACTTCACCGGCGCCTACAAGGAACCGCGCGAACTCAACTGGCTGCTCGGCATCATCCTCATCAGTCTGACGATGGTGTTCGGGTACACGGGCTACCTGCTCCCGTGGGACCAGCTGGCATACTGGGCGGGGCAGATCGGCGTCGAGATGTCGCTGTCGGTCCCGCTCATCGGCGAGTGGGTCGCGCAGCTACTGTTCGGCGGGTTCTCCTTGAGCCAGTCGACGCTGCAACGGATGTACCTCATACACGTCTTCCTGTTGCCGTTCGTCGTGACCACGCTCATCGCCATCCACATCGGCATCGTGTGGGTGCAGGGCATCGCGGAGCCGCACTGATCGAACCATGACAGAAAACAACGACGCAGACGACGACATCCAAGCGGACGGAAGTGGCATCGTCGCGCCGGACGACGAGACGCCGACGTGGCGCGAGCGCAAGGAGCGGACGGTGGGCCTCTCGCGACTCACCTACGAGTACTTCGAGCGCTCCCGGCGCGAAGACCAGGACATGCGGCAGGCCTCCGACTACGTCGAACGCGACGTGCTCGCGTTCCCGACGTGGCCCCACGAGGTCATCCGGAACCTCGCCATCGCGAGCTTCTTCACCGGGATGGTGCTGTTCCTCTCGGCGACGCTGCCGATGCACATCGGCGCGCCGGCGAACCCGAGTTCCACCCCCGCCATCATCCTGCCCGACTGGTATCTCTACTGGTCGTTCGGCCTGTTGAAGCTCGGTCCGCTCAACCCTGAACTGGCAATCCTCGGCGGGACGAAGCTGACGGCCGACGGGACGTACGGCGTGCTCGCCAACGGCGTCGTCGTCGGGTTCATCGCGATGGTGCCGTTCCTCAACAAGGGGAGCGCGCGTCGACCCGTCGAGCAGCCGTTCTGGGCCGCCGTCGGCGTCGCCGGCGTCGTCTTCGCGTTCACCATCAGCATCCTGGCCATCAAGAACCTCTTCCCGGGGAACGTCCACCTGCTGTTCGACCTGACGTTCCTCGCGCCCATCGTCTTCGGCTTCATCACGTACGCCGTCCTGAAGACGATGCGCGAGGGGTACATGTACGACCTCAACAAACGCTACTACCGGCTCCGACCGCCGAAGTAGCCTCGAACGACCGCGCGGTCCCGCCGCGTCGCGAAAGGCCCTTTTTCTCTCCGTCCCAACGTTCGTCGATGACCGACGGAGACGGGACGAGCGTCGACTCCGCACCGACCCCGAGCGGCGACGGGAACGAGCGCGGGGACGGGAGCGGGAACCGGAACCGCGGCGGCCGCCGGGACGTGGTCGTCCCGATGCGACTCTACAAGACGGTGACCGTCTTCTCGACGCTCATCGCCGTCGGCAGCGTCGTCGTCGGCTTCATGTTCCTCGACGCGGCGACGCTGAACGTGAGCTTCCTCGGCGCGATCGTGACGGGAGCGCTGTCGCTCGTCGGCGTCTCGGTGGCCGACGGCGTGATGAGCACGGCGCTGGCCGTCGTCGGACTCGCCGGCATCGCCTTCGGCGCCGGGGTGTACACCCTCGGGACGCGCTTTCGCGCTCGGGGAATGGGAAAGTCTCAAGAGGACTCCGACGAAGCATCAGACAACAATGGCTGACGAGTTCATCAAGGGACTCGGTATCTTCACCGCCTCGGGTCTCGGTTGGATGGTGCTGGCCGGGTGGTACCGAACGAGCAGTTTCGAGAGCACCAAACAACTCATCGAGTCCGCCGAGAGCAGCGGAACGCTGTTCGACGCGATGGGCATCGCGCTGATGGACGCGTTCCTTTACTTCGCGCTCCTCGGTGCGCTGACGTTCTGGCTGCTCATCCCCGCCGGACGGCAGGCGCGTTCGGCCATCCGGGACCGACGCTCGCAGTAACGCCGCCTCTCCTCTCATCGCTCGTCGGCGAGCGTCCGCGAACGCCGCGAGCGACGCCCCGCGGGCGCGTCAGATTGGAAAAACTCTAATGAGTCGTACACGGAGAGTGGGGTATGCAACCGCTACAGTTCCTCGTCCCACTCGATGGCATCGACGCCATCGAACCGGCGCTCAAGTACGCCATCGTGGTGCTGGTCCTCGTCAACATGGTGACGCGGATACTCGCGCACCGCTCGCACGTCAAGCAGGCCGACGAGGACGACGGAGAGGGAGCGCTCTCGCGGTACCTCCCGCACACCGTGACGACGCTTCTCCTCGTGTTCGCGTCGTTCCTGTTCCTCTTCATCGACCCGCATCCGGGCGCGGTGCTGTCGGTGCTCGTGCTCGGTCTGTTCCTGACGGACTTCTTCGAGTTCGAATCGCGCCGCGTCGAGGCGCGCTCGAAGGCGCTCGAACTGGAGCGGCCGAAGGCGGCGCTCGGAGCGTCCGTTCTCGTGCTCCTGTACGCGGCGTACCAGAGCTTCTTCTTCGTCATCGCCCCCGTCTGGAACGCCCTCATCTGAACCCGGGGCGCGCCGACGGCGGTCCGCTCTCTGGTCCGTTCTCCTCGCGTCGACACCGCGAGCCACCCGCACGAGGGCGCCGCGCTACGAGTCGTCCCCGAGACGGAGGAAGGGAAGGTGACCGTCCACGGAGAGTTCGACGGGGGCGTGCGGCGGGACCGGTCGGCGCTCCTCGGCGTCGACGATGAGCGAGACGGACGCCTCGTCGCGTTCGACCGAGAGGACGACCGGGAGGCGGAACACCCACGAGTCCGGCAGCGTCGTGTACGGAGCGATGGGGACGGCGACGACGCCCGTATCGGGAGCGAGCGTCGGGCCGCCGGCCGCGCGGGCGTAGCCGGTGCTGCCGAGGGGCGTAGCGACCACCACGCCGTCCGCGCGGAACGAGTCGACCCGCTCTTCGGGCGTCGAGATGGCGTACTCGGAGATGCGCGCCGGCGCGTCGGTCATCAGCGTCACGTCGGCGAGCGCGGTGCCCGCCCTCTCCCCGTCGACGGCGACGGAGAGGGCGGGGTGAGAGACCACCCGCCCCTCGCCCGCCCGGAGCCGTCGAACCGCCTCGCCGACGCGTTCGGGGGGGACGGACTGGCGGCCGACGGCGCAGTCGACCGGGAGAATCGGCGTCGACACGTCCGCGGCGGCGAGGGAGAGGAGGGCGTCCTCGCCGACGGCGAAGAGGGCGTCCGCGTCGGGGCGCGCGCCCGCGCCGGTCCGTTCGGTCGGACTCCCGGCGCCCGCGGGTCGGTCGTGCGGGTCCCGTCCCGTCCCGTTCCCCGCGTCGCGACGAACGACGCCGCCCGCGGCCGCCACGGCGTCCGCGACGGCGTCGGCGGCGTCCGCGTCCCCGTCACCGCGGACGACGACGACGGGCGCGTCGCGAGTCACGCTCCGACCTCCGGCGCGCCTCTTCGAGACATCGTGTCGGGATACAGTCGGCGCGGTAAAAGACCCGGCGGTTCGACGCTCTCCGCGGCCGTCGGCGGCGGCGTCTCAGTACGGCCAGTCGCCCGTGATTCGCATCCCCGCCGCGAGGTCCTCGTCTTCGAGTCGGTCGGCCATCTCCGACTCCTCCTTGTGCGGTATCTCGGTCCCCTCGTCGGAGAGGTCGACGACGAGGTCGGCCAGCAGAATCGCCTGCTCGCGGAGGTTGCGCACCTCCAGTTTGTCGAGGGTGTCCGCGAACGTGTGCCCCCACCCGCGGCCGCGCCCCTCCGTCTCGCAGGAGACCATGTAGCCCGGCACGCCCCACCGGGTGAACGGCCAGTGGTCGCTGTGCGGGACGAGTTCGGGGTTCGTCGACACCGGGTGGTCGAACCGGTCGCCGACCGCCTCGGCGGCCGCTTCGAGTTCCTCGAAGCCGTGGTAGTCGAACTTCAGCGTCCGGCCGAAGACGACGCCGTCGTGGTTGACGACGGCCCGCACGTTCGCCCTGTCCGCGCCCAACCGCTCGGACTCGTGGGTGGAGCCGACGAGTCCGACCTCCTCGGCGCCGAAGACGACGAAGCGGACGCGCGTGTCGAGTTCGTCCTCCCGGTCGGCGAGGATTCGCGCGAGTTCGGCCGCCATCACGGTGCCGGACCCGTTGTCCCACGCCCCCTCCGCGATGTCGTGGGCGTCGAGGTGGCCGGTGACGAGCACCTCCTCCTCGGTGTCGGGGCCGAGTTCGGCGTGGACGTTGCCGCTCTCGGCGTCCGGCGTCTCGCAGTCCACTTCCACCGTCAACTCCGCGCCTTCGAAGCGCCGGACGAGGCGGGCGCCCACCTCCTTGCTGACGCCGACGGCGGGTATCTCGCCGACGGGCGCCTCCTCGGTGCCGACGCTGCCCGTCGGGGGGAGACAGCCCTCGACGTGGTTGGCGAAGACGAACGCCGCGGCGCCCGCCTCGACGGCGTGGTAGTACTTCTCGCGGCGGTGGATGAACCGCTCGTAGTGGTCCGGGACGGTCGAGGAGACCATCACGACCTTCCCCGAGAGGTCGTCCTCGAAGTCCTCCGGCAGGCCGTAACCCAGGTCGACGAACTCGCCCGTCGCCGTCTCCGAGGGACTGCGCGGCAGGGCGATGCAGTCCTGCGTCGTCCCGTCGACGCGGACGGCGCTGTCGCCGCGCTCCCACCCCTGAATGTCGAAGGTGTCGATGCGCGCGTCGCGCGCGCCGGCCGCCTCGAAGGCCTCGCGCGTCAGTTCCATCGCCTCGCGTTCGCCGGGCGACCCGGCCATCCGGTCGCCGACGTCGACGAGCGATTCGAGGAGGTCCCACCCGAAGTCGCTGGTGAACGTCTCTCCGATCCAGTCTGTCATGTGCGCACGTCCACCGAGGGGACACTAACCGTTTGGGTGTCCCGCGTCGCCGGCCGGTTTTCGCGGGGAGGACGATGCGAGTCGTGCGCGCGCCCGAGGCGGCCCGACGGGTCGCCGCGTCCGGCAGGTTCATAGGTCGTTTATCACCTACGTTCGTGCATGAACGACGTTCGAATCGCCGGAGTCGGTCTCACGCCGTTCGGGCGGCAACCGGAGCGGACGGGACGGGACCTGTTCGCGGAGGCCGCGTTGGCGGCCCGCGAGGACGCCGGCGTCGCCCGCGAGGCGTTCGAGGGGCTTCACTACGGGAACTTCATGGGCGCCCTCGCCGAGCGACAGGGCCACCAGGGTCCGTTGATGGCCGAGGCCGCCGGCCTCGACTGCCCCGCGACGCGCCACGAGTCGGCGTGCGCCTCGGCCGGGATGGCCGTCAGGCACGCCGTGCAGGCCATCCGCGCGGGCGAACACGACGTGCTTCTCGCGGGCGGAATGGAGCGCATGACGAACCTCCCGACGACGGAGGTGACAGAGTCGCTGGCTATCGCCGCGGACGAACTGTTCGAGGTGCGCGCCGGGATGACGTTCCCCGGCGCGTACGCCCTGATGGCCCGCGCGTACTTCGAGGAGTACGGCGGGTCGCGCGAGGACTTGGCGCACATCGCGGTGAAGAACCACGCCAACGCCGTCCCGAACGAGTTCGCGCAGTACCGCCGCGAGGTGACCGTCGAGGAGGCGATGGACAGTCCGCCCGTGGCGACGCCGCTCCACCTGTTCGACGCCTGCCCCATCACCGACGGCGCGAGCGCTCTCGTCCTCGTCAGCGACGACTACGCCGAGGCGCACGGACTCGACGCGCCCGTCCGCGTCGCCGGGAGCGGCCAGGGCGGCGACAAGATGGCGCTGCAGGACCGCGAGGCGTTCTCGCGGACGCCCGCGGCGACGGCGGCGGCCGAAGCGGCCTACGACGACGCGGGAATCGGCCCCGGCGACGTCGACGTCGCGGAGGTACACGACTGCTTCACCATCGCCGAGGTGCTGGCGCTGGAATCGCTCGGCCTGTTCGACCACGGCGAGGGCATCTCGGCCGCGCGCGAGGGGCGGACGACCCGCGACGGCGATTTGCCAGTGAATCTCTCGGGCGGTCTGAAGGCGAAGGGCCACCCCGTCGGCGCCACCGGCGGGGCGCAGATAGTCGAGATGGCGAAACTGCTCCGCGGCGACCACGTCAACAGCGACGCCCTCTCGGACCCGCGAATCGGCGTCACGCACAACGCGGGCGGCACCGTCGCCAGCGCCGTCGTCCACGTGCTGGAGGTGGCCGAATGACCGACCAGAGCTACGACGAGTGGGTCGCGGCACTGGGAACCGACGACGCGTTCTATCTCGAATGCCCCGAGGGCCACGGGTCGCTCCCGCCGCGGCGGACCTGCCCGCACTGCGGCGCGACGGAGTTGTCTGAGACGCCGCTACCGGAGGCGGGGACCGTCGAAACCTACACCGAGGTCCACGTCGCCGGCCCCGACTTCGCCGGGCAGACGCCGTACCTCACCGCGATAGCGTCGTTCGGCGCCGTGCGACTGACGGGCGTCCTGCGCGACGCGTCGGAGGGCGATGTCGAAACGGGTCTCTCCGTGAGCGCCGGGACGGCGGAGAACCCCGACACCGGCGACGCAGTGGTCGTGTTCCGGCCGCGGTAGCGGCCATCGACAGGGACGCGCGCGCCGCACTCGGTCGCACAGGTCCGAGAGACTCCTTCGAGCGGCCGTCTCGGAGTGCGGTCGTCCGAACAGCTTTGCCCTCAAGAGCCGTCGAGTCGGCGTGAGCTCTCCACTTCGGGCCGGCGCGGGCCGCGTCGTCGACGCCGTTGCAGTCAGCGAGCGCCGTCGCGTGTTGGTCGCACTCGGCCTGCCGTTCGTCTTCTGGCTGGCGGTCCACCTGTCGGCGAACCTCGGGATTCTCTCGCTCGCCCTCGCCGGCGCGTTGGCCGCGTACCTCTACACGCGGCGGACGGCCCGAGCGACGCTGACGGCCGGGTTCGCGGGCGCGGGGCTTCTCCTGATCGCGCTGTTTCTGTTGCAACTCTATCTGCTCGACGCGGGCGGGAGCACGGAATCGCTGAGCGGCGCCGCCGAGCGACTCGCCGGGTGGGTCCTGTCCGGCGCCGTTCTGCTCGCACTCGGAGCGTCGCTGTCGGGCATCGGGCGCCGAGAAGAATAGCGGAAGGGACCGCGGACGCGCGGCGAGGAGCGGAGGAGGTCCTGAGGCCGGCCGGTCGGCCGGTCGGGCTACGCGGATACGCCCATCTCTTCCCGAACGGTCGAGAGGAACTGCTCGGGGAACTCCACGTGCGGCAGGAGTTTCGCGTCGTCGAAGACGACGAGTTTGCAGTCGGCCGCCTCCGCGAGTTCGCGGCCGTCCTTCAGGGGGACGAGGTCGGACTCCCGACCCCAGACGAGCGTCACGGGCACGTCCGTCTCCGTCAGCGCGGACTCGAAGTCCACCTCGGAGTTGAGGTAGCCGCTGATGAACGACGCCGGCGCGAACCGCGCGTTCGGCTGGTGGGCGGTGCGCCACTCGTAGTCCATCCACTCCTCGGAGACGCGTGAGGGGTCGGCGTAGCCGTGGTCGGCGTTGAAGTAGCGGATGGACGGCTTCGAGCCGAGGAGGTTGAAGACGGCCTCGCCGACGAGCGGTGCCCGAATCAGTTCGCGGAGCCACTGCATCGGGTCGGGGCCGCCGCGTTCGGTCGGACAGACGAGAATCATCCGCGAGACGTCCGGGTCGGCGCCGACGAGGTAGGCGGCGGTGAGCGAGGAGGCGACGACGGCGGGCTCTTCGTATTCGGAGACGAACTCGCCGACGAAGTCCTCGTAGAGCGCCGCCGAGTAGCGCAGTTGCGGTCGGTCGGAGGTGCCGAACCCGGGCAGGTCGGGGGCGACGACGTGGTAGTCCTCGGCCAGTTCGTCGAACACCTCGCGGAACTCGCCGTTCGAGGCGGCGGCGTTGACGCCGTGCAGGAGCACCAGCGTCGGGGCGTCCTCGTCGCCCGCCTCGGCGTAGCGGACGTCGATGCCGCGCCAGCGGTAGGTGTGCTGTTCGCCCGACAGGGCCGGTTCGAGGGGCGGCGCGCGACGCGAGAGGACGGCGTTCGCGGCGGCGACGGCGCCGACGCCGGCGACGACTCCGCCGACTACGGTCTTGAGCTTCATACCTGGAACAGGGGTGGGAGATATTATAGCCTATTGGGGGGATTCACTCCCCCTCTCGCTTCGACTCGACGCAGTCGCGGAGGGGTTCGAACACCTCGTCGGCGACGGCGTACGGGTCCGTCTCGCGGGCGGCGACGGCCTCGGCCAGCGACTCCGCGCCGCCGCGTCGGTCGAGTTCCTCCTTCAACAGCGCGTTCGCGTCGTTGCGGAGCAGTTGTCGAATCTCCTCGGCGTACCGGGAGCGGGCCTTCTCCTCGCGCATCCCCGACTCGGCGAGGTAGTCGGCGTGGGCGGCCAGCGTCTCCACGAGTTCGTCGACGCCGTCGCCGCTGGTCGCCACCGTCTCCACGACGGCCGGTTCCCACTCGGCGCTGTCGGCGCCGTCCGACTCCCCGTCTCCGTCCGCGCCGTCGCCGTGTCCGCGTTCGCCGTTCGCGCTCCCGTCCGCCCCGCCGTGCCCGGAGACGTCGTCCGGGAGGCCCGCGTCGACGCCGTGGTGACCCGCGCCACGATGGCCCGAATCGAGCGTCGCACCGGGGTTGTCGCGCAGGTGTATCATCTCCTCTAACTCGGCCACCGTTCGGTTCACGCCGTCCATGTCGGCCTTGTTGACGACGAACACGTCGCCGATTTCGAGGATTCCGGCCTTCAGCATCTGCACGTCGTCGCCGCTGCCCGGTTGGACGAGAACGGTGACGGTGTCGGCGGTGCGGACGACGTCCACCTCGTTCTGGCCGGCGCCCACCGTCTCGACGAGTATCTTGTCCTTGCCGAACGCGTCCAGCGCCTTCACCGCGTCCGAGGTGGCCGTCGAGAGGCCGCCGAGTTGGCCGCGGGCGCTCATCGACCGGAAGAACACGTCCATGTCGCCCACGTTCGAGGCCATGCGGATGCGGTCGCCGAGGACGGCCCCGCCGGTGTACGGCGAGGAGGGGTCGACGGCGATGACGCCGACGGTGAGACCCTCCTCCCGGTAGGCCTTCGCCAGTTTGTCCACCAGGGTGGATTTGCCCGCGCCGGGACTGCCCGTGATTCCGATGACGTCCGCGTCGCCGGTGTGCGCGTGGAGGCGGGAGACCAACTCCCGGTAGCCCGGACTCCGGTTCTCTATCTTCGTGATGGCCCGCGCGAGGGCGCGGTGCTTGCCGTCGAGGAGGTCCGAGACGAGTTCGTCCGTGCGCGTCTCGCCTCGGTCTTCGGCGTGGCTCATCAGTCGCGGCGGGGCGCGTTGTTCCGGACGAACTCGATGGTCTCTTTCATCGGCGTGCCGGGGCCGAACACCTCGGAGACGCCCATCTCCTTCAGTTTCGGGCGGTCCTCGTCCGGGACGATGCCGCCGACGAGGATGAGGGTGTCCTCGAACGCGTCGTACTCCTTCAGACCGTCGATAATCTTGGGTACGAGGGTGTTGTGCGCCCCCGAGAGGATGGAGATACCCAACACGTCGACGTCCTCCTGCACGGCGGCCTGCACAATCTCCTCGGGCGCCCGGTGGAGACCGGAGTAGACGACCTCGAACCCGGCGTCGCGGAAGGCGCGCGCGATGACGTGCGCCCCCCTGTCGTGGCCGTCCAGTCCGACCTTGGCGATGAGACAACGGACGGTTCGCTGTTGTTGACCGCGTTCGGCGTCGGCGCTCATGGGCCTCAGTTCGGCGGCGCGCCGTTTGACTCTAACGGACGTTTAGGACAGTTCGGACCGGGCCGACAGCCGCGGGCTGTCGCGGTTGTAGACGCCGTACGCCGACCCGACGGGCCCCGAACTCGGAACGGGAACGATGGTGAGTTCGAGCGTCTTGCAGTCGCCCTCGACCGTCTCGCGGTCGACCTCCGCCGCGACGGCGTCGCCCGACCAGAGGTGGTCGGCGAACAGTCGGCGCTCGGTCTCGTTCGGGAACGCCGCCTCGACGGAGGGGTTCGAGCGGTTCGGCCCCCGCTGGAACGTCTCCTCGTAGGCGCGGTTCACCTCGCAGCGGACGCGGCCGTCCGGCGTCTCCTCCTCGACGTAGACGGCGGGCACGGGGAGGTTGTCGAAGAAGGCGTGAAGCCGGTCGCGCTCCGCCCGGAGCGCCGTCTCGCGGTCGAGGCGCGCCAGCGCCTCGGTCGTGTAGCCGGCGAGGATTTCGAGGAACTCGGCGTCGTGTTCGTCGAAGGCGCAGTGCGAGTCGGAGACGACTTGGACGACGCCGTACGGCCCCAGCGGGACGCTCACCGTCGACCGCCGGGTCGGCGAGAAGAGGGCGTCCGCGTCGGCAGTGATGTCGCCGACGATCTGCGTCTCGCGCGTCCGGTAGGTCCGCCCGGCGATACCCTCGCTGACGCGGCAGCTATTCTCGTCTTCGGGTGGAAGCGTCGACGCGCGCGGGACGATGCGGTCGTCCTCGACCAGCGCGACCGTACAGAACGTGAACGCGAGCGCTTCGATGGCGGCGTCGAGCGTCTCTTCGCACACCTCCGAGACCGACTCGCAGCCGGTGATGGCGCTGGCGTGGACGCTCAGCGCGGTCAGTTTCTTGTTCGCGTCGACGAGTTCGCTCTCGCGGAGGTCCTCCTCGACGACGGCGGCGACGCGCCGCGTGAACGACTCGATGCCGTTCGTCGGGCAGACGACCTCGTCGACGCCCGGCACCCGCGTCTCGCCGTACACGACGATCGGAACGCCGTTGGCGGCGTCCACCAGCGACTCGACCAGGTCGTCGTCGTCACAGAGCGAGACGGCGCAGTCGATGGTCGGCCCCAGTTCGTACACGTACTCGGTCGCCGTCCGCCCCTGTCGAACGATGATCTGCGCTCCGAGCGCCGCCCGAAACGACTCGACGAGTGCGGAGTACTCGCTCTCGTCCGGCGAATCGGGCAACACCACTAACACACGCCCCCCGCGTTCCCGCCGCGACATCTTGTGATGGATTACCCACGTCTATACTAATAGGTTTCTCTACTTGTAACGGGAGTACAACGAGCGGAAAGGCGAATATCCTGGAATCAGACGTGTTCGTCCAGGAATCCGACGATGGCCTCGTAGGCTTCGATGCGGTTCTCGCGTTTGGTAAACCCGTGGCCCTCGTCGGCGAAGATGAGTTCGCGGACGGGGACGTGTTCGCCCGCCTTCTCGACGATTTGGTGGGCCTCGCCGACGGGGACGCGGGGGTCGTTCTCGCCGTGCAGGACGAACAGCGGTGCGCGTATCTTCTCGACGTTGTTGATGGGCGAGATGGATTCGAGGAACTCCCGGTCGTCCTCCAAGGACCCGTACTCGGCCTCGCGGAGTTCGCGCCGCCAGTCGCCGGTGTTCTCGAGGAAGGTGACGAAGTTGGCGATGCCGACGATGTCGACGCCGGCGGCCCACAGGTCGGGGTACTCCGTCATCGCCGCGAGCACCATGAACCCGCCGTAGGACCCTCCCATGGCGACGATTCGGTCGGGGTCGACCGCCGGGTGGTCGTGAAGCCACTCCACGCCCGCCTCGATATCGGCGACCGAATCCATCCGGTTCTCCACGTCGTCGAGGTGGCCGTACGCCTTGCCGTAGCCGGCGGACCCGCGGACGTTCGGTTCGAAGACGGCGTAGCCGTTGGCGAGGAAATACTGCTTGACGGCGTTGAACGACGGGCGGCGCTGGGACTCGGGGCCGCCGTGGATGTCGACGATGACCGGCGTCTCGCCGTCGCCGTGGTCGGTGCTCGGAAGCGAGAAGAACGCGGGTATCTCTCGGCCGTCGAACGTCGGGAAGCGGACGAGTTCGGGGTCGACGAACGTGTCGCGGGGGATGCCCGCGGTGGCCGCGCGCGTCCACTGCTCGGCCCCGCCCGTCTTCGCGTCCACGACGTAGACGTTCGTCGTGTCGGAACTCCTCGTCAGGGTGACGGCGAAGCGGTCGCCGTCGGGCGAGAAGGAGACGCCGCCGGCGACGCCGCGCGGCAGGTCCGGGACGGCGTACGCGTCGATTCGGTCCTTTCCGGTGAGTTCGCCGACGGCGAGTTCGGTGTAGCCGTCGACGTTCGTGGAGTAGACGACCCGCCGGGACTCCTGGTCGACGGCGACGCCCTCTATCTCCCACTCGTCGTCCTCTGCGACCAGGGAGAACTCGCCGGAGTCGACGTTCACTCGCCAGAGGTCGAGCGTGTCGCTCTCGCGGTCGGAGACGAGATACAGGTTCTCCCCGTCCGGTCCCCACGAGGCGCTCTGGAAGCGGACCGTCCCCTCGTGCGGCGTGAGGTGCGTCGTCTCGCCCGTCGTCACGTCGAGGACGGAGACGTCCTGGTCGAAGTTCGAGTACGCCTCCGAGACGATGAGCTTCGAGTCGTCCGGCGACCACCCGCCGACCGTCAGCCACCCGTCGCCCTCGCGGACGAGTTCGGCCGCCTCGCCCGTCTCCCCGCGGCCCTGCACGTAGACGTCGAACACGGACTCGTCCCGTCGATTCGAGGTGAACGCGAAGCGCTCGCCGTCGTGGCTCCATCCGCCCCAGCGGTGCTTCGCGTCGGGCATCCCCGTGAGGTCGGCTATCTCCCCCGTCACGGGGTCGTAGCGGTGGAGTTGCTGGCGCTCGTTGCCCCCCTCGTCCATCCCGAAGACGAGTTCGGGATTTTCCGGCGACCACGAGGCGAACGTCACCCGTTCGTCGTAGAACGTCCGCTGTTCGGGCCACGCGCCGGGGCCGTCGACAGTCCACACCTGCGGGACGCCCGTGGTGTCCATGAGGAAGGAGAGCCGTTCGCCGTCGGGGCCGAAGGAGACGCCGTAGGCGCTCCGAACGTTCAGGTACCGCTCGATGTCGTGGGTCGGCATGGGACGGGATACCGCCGGAGGCACCGTAATGGTTCGTGTGACGGAAGGAGCGGGCGGGACGGACGCTCCGCTCGACGGGCCGAGCATCCGTGGCGTCAACGGGCGAAGAAGTCGCGTCGAGCAGTCGTACCGCGAGCGAGGCCGGAGGCCGAGTCTCGCGGCACGTTTTTGGTCCAGCTTTTTGCGATGAGGGTTCCCGCAGGGCCGCGAAGCGGCCCGAGGAAACCCGAATCTGCAAAAAGGTGGGGGTCCTAGATCATCCCTTCCGCCTTCAGCCCCTCTATCACGTCGTCGACGAGGCTCTCGGCGTCGTCGTACGGGAAGTTCTGGTGGGAGCCGAGTTTGGCGGCCATCTCCATGGCGGTGAAGCTCACTTCGCCGTCGCCCGCCTCGAAGCGCGTGCCCGGCCCGTTCGGGAGGGCGGGGACGAGGTCCATCTGGTTCTTGACGGGGTAGTCTGCGTCGCTGAACGCTGCCGTGAGTTCCTCGCGGAGTTCCGCCTCTACGTCTGCCATGCCCTCAATGCACGCATGCGGCGGAAAAACGTTCCGGAACCACGGCAAACGCGTTGTCAGTTCTCACACGTCTCGTTCGCCGGGACGTTCCGGGAGGCGAGCGCTTTTGTCTCGACTCCGGGAAGGTGGGCGCATGGCCGACGACGACGACGACTACGAGTACGAGTTCGACTTCGAGTTGCTGAAGGAGTTGACCGAGACGAGCGGCGTCCCGGGCTACGAGGACCGCGTCCGCGACGTAGTCCGGCGAGAACTGGAGGCGCACGTCGACGAGATGCGGACGGACGCGATGGGCAACGTCGTCGGGACCGTGGAGGGCGACTCGGACTACTCCGTCGCCGTCGCCGCGCACATGGACGAAATCGGCTTCATGGTGCGACACGTCACCGACGAGGGGTTCGTCCAGTTGGACGCCCTCGGCGGGTGGGACCCGCGCGTGCTGAAGGCCCAACGGGTGCGGATACACGCCGAGGACGGCGACGTGACCGGCGTCATCGGGTCGCCGCCGCCGCACACGCTCTCGGAGGAGCAGAAGGAGAAGAAAGAGGAGGTGAAGGACGTGTACGTCGACATCGGCCTCGGCGGCGAGGCGGCGAAGGAGACGGTCGACGTGGGCGACTTGGTGACCATGGAGCAGACGACCGTCGAGATGGGCCAGCACGTCACCGGCAAGGCCCTCGACGACCGCGTCTGTCTGTTCGCGATGCTGGCGGCCGCCGAGCGAATCGAGGACCCCGACGTGACGATTCACTTCGCCGCGACGGTGCAGGAGGAGGTCGGTCTGCGCGGGGCGACGGCGCTCGGCGTCGACGTCGACCCGGACCTCGCCGTCGCCCTGGACGTGACCGTCGCCAACGACGTGCCGGGGTTCGAGGCGGGCGACCACGTGACGGCCCTCGGCGACGGCACCGCGATAAAGCTGAAGGACGGCAGCGCCATCACGAGCCCGAAGGTGCACCGTCGCCTCCGCGACGTGGCCGAGAGCGAGGATATCGACTACCAGCACGAGATTCTCCCCGCCGGCGGGACGGACACCGCGGGCTTCCAGAACACCCACGGCGCCAAGCCCGTCGGCGCCATCTCCGTGCCGACGCGGTACCTCCACACGGTGACCGAGAGCGCGCACGTCGCCGACGTGGACGCGACCATCGACCTCCTGGCGGCGTTTCTCGACTCCGAGACGGGCGAGCACGACTACACGCTCTGAACCGGGGGCGTCTCGGGCCGCGCGGGGCCGTGCGGGGGCGTTCTCGAACCCGAACTCGAACCACAAACCAAAGTATTCACTACAGCGGACTCCCAAGCGCCGACCATGACTGACGGCAACGCGGAGATGTCCCGCCGGGCCTTCCTCGCGACCGCGGCCGGGACCACGGCGGCCGCGGGTGCGGCGGGAACCGCCGCGGCGCAGGAGACGGGTACGAGCACCGGCACCGGGTCCGGTTCCGGCGGCGGCGGGTCCGGCACCGGCACGGCCGGCGGTGGCGGCGGCACCGGGACCGGGTCGGGCGGCGGCGGAGGTGGCGGTGGCGGCGGCGGCACCGAAACCGTCGCCGTCGGCCCCGGCGGCGACTTCGTCTTCACGCCGGGCACCAGCGAGGCGCTTCAGATCCTCCCCGGCACGACGGTGGAGTTCGTCTGGGAGTCCGACAACCACAACATCGCCGTCGACAGCACGCCCGAGGGGGCGAGTTGGTCGGGTCACGAACCAATCGAGAACTCCGGGTTCACCTACTCGCACACGTTCAGCACGCTCGGCACCTACGAATACCACTGCACTCCCCACCAGTCCGCCGGCATGGTCGGCAGCATCGAAGTCGTCGAGTCCATCTCGACGCCGGCGCCGTCGAACGTCCCCTCCGTGCCGGACTCCGCGAAGACGCTCGGCATCGCCACGACGTTCGCCATGGTGGCGACGATGGGGCTGGCGTTCTTCTTCCTCAAGTACGGCGGCGACTACGAACTCGAAGAGGAGTAGACCGGCACACCCCCTCTCACGCCGCAGACGGTCGAGAACGTCCGGAAACCCGCAACTAGAGCTTTGGCTTCGGACGCCCTCGGAACTGTGAGAATTTATGGCAGTGGGGCGACGGTCGGAAGAGACGTGTCGGCGCTGTGGCGCGCCGACCGCGGTCGACGGCGCACTGATGCAGCACCTCGACTCGGACCCGCTTCAGGTGTTCGAGTGCGTCCGCTGCGGAGCGATTCTGGATATCGGCGGGCACCGGTGGTAGGACGCCGGGATACGGAGCGGTCGGGCGGTCGTATCGCGACGAGCGTCAGCGAGCGAGTCGCGGCGGTTCCTCGTCGTCAGCGCGCGGGGGTCCCGGCTGAGCAATCAGTAATCGAAGCGTTCCGACGATGCTATCGGGCGGCTGTACCGTCCGACTGCTATCCGAAGAGAACGGCGGTTAGAACCAGCCGTAGCCGCCTATCGCGTCCTCGTACACCGCTTCGTAGCGGCAGGTCACGTCCTCGTGGTCGTAGGCGGCGAACGCCTCGTTGGTCGACTCACGGGAGTGACCGGCGGCGGCCGCTATCTCGTCGGCCAACTCCTGCGGACTCGTGACGCGGACGCCGCGGTCGCAGTCGACGACGAGTTCGTGGGCGCCGGAGCGGGCCTGATACTCGACGACGCCGACGCACCCGCATGCGAGCGCCCACAGGAGGTTTGTCGCGAACGGTTCGACGGCCGCCGTCTGCGCGAAGACGTGCGCCCCCTTCATCACCGGGACGAACTCCTCCGGGGGCAGGTCGCCGAGGAACTCCACGCGGTCGGCGATGCGGAGTTCCGCGGCCGTCCGTTCGGCGGCGTCGCGTTCGGGGCCGTCGCCGACGACGGCCGCGCGCCACTCCCTGTCGCGGAGTTCCGCGAGGGCGAGAAAGAACGACTCCACGTTCGCGTGTTCGTCGAGGCGCCGCGCGTAGAGCAGGTCCGCCCGGTCGTCCGTCCCCGCGCTCCGAATCAGGTCGAAGTCGACGGACTCGGGGACGACGCGAACGGCGTCCTCGGCGGCGCCGTACTCGCGCACGTCGGTCTTGACCATCTGCGAGGGCGCCGTGACCCGGTCTGCGCTCCGGGCCGCGCGCCCGTAGCCGCCGGAGGGGTCGCCCTCGCGTTCGGCCCACCAGTCGACGACGACGGGGACGCGGAGGAGTCGCGCCCCCGTCTTCGCGCCCGACACCTGCGCCGGCGGACTGTTCGCGGCGTGCACCACGTCGGGCTTGACCCGGCGGAGGGCGAAGGGGAGTTTCGAGGCGAACGTCGTCGCCGACGGCGCCTCCGTGACGGCGACGTACTCCACGTCGTTCTGCTCGAAGGCCGACACCTCCCCCTCCCACCACTTCGCGCAGAGCACCGACACCTCGTGGTCGCGCGCGGCGAGGTGTTCGGCCACCCGTCGCAGTCGCCTCGTCGCGCCGTCCGCTCGGAGTTGGGCGGTGTACATCGAGACGAACGCGACTCGCATACCCATCGGCTTGCGACCGGACGATAAAAATCCTCGACATCCGTCCGACGCCGGGGTCCGACGAGCGACCGGAAGGACGATATGTAGATACTTTGAACAGAAGCGTATGCTGGAGACGCTCCGCGAGCACATCTTCCCCGTCACGTTCGTGCTCTACGGGGCGATAGCGGTACTGAACTATCTCGACGGAGACATCTTCATGACCGTCGGGTGGGGCGTCGCGGCGGCGATAGCGGCGTCGCTGGTGTGGTACACGTATCTCTACGACGAACCGGGTGAGGAGCGCGCCGAAGAGACCGAATCGGAGGAAGGAGCGGGCTCGAATTAAAGCGGTACCGCGACCAGCGCCGCCGTCGCGGACTCGACGTACCGCCAGCCGTACACCTGATTCAGGAGGAGGTAGGTGACGACACCGAGGGTGAGCGACAGCAGCCACGACCCGGCGGCGATGCGGCCCACGCGGCGGTGCGGCGTCTGCGTTCGAAGTTCGGCGGGCGTGTGCGTCAGGCCGAGGACGAGGGCGTACAGGACGACGGGCACCGCGACGATGGAGAGGACGATGTGTATCGCCAGCATGGCGAGGTAGGGGTAGTAGACGAACGCCGGGCCGACGAACTCCTTGGTGCCGCCGCCGCCGATTTTGCTCAGGTACATCACGAGGAAGACGAGGATGAGGGCGAAGGAGGTGACCATCGCGGCGGCGTGCTTGCGCACTTCGCCCGCGCGAATCCAGCGCCACCCGGCGGCGATGACGAGGACGTTGAGGGCGTTGACGGCGGCGATGGCGTCCGACAGCGTGTTCACCTGCGCCAAGGAGAGGTCCGGGAACACCTGGCCGGGCACCCACCCGAGGAACGTCCCGACGACGAGGGCGTAGCCGACGACGGAGAGGACGGCCGTGACGGCCAGCGGATGCTCCTTCACCGCGTTGTCGGCGCTCGCAGTAGCCATATCGGGGGTTGGGAAGCGTCGCTATTCCGTCTTCGGATTCGGGGCGAGGTTTCGACCGGCGGTGCGGGCCGGGCGGAACGGTGCGGAGGCTGTGCGGTCCGGGGCGGCGCGGAGGTGGTTCGGAGCGGTAATCACTCGGTCGCTGTACCGCGAGCGAGGCCGAAGGCCGAGCCTCGCGGAACGTTTTTGGTCCAGCTTTTTGCAACGAGCGGGTCGCGGAGCGACCCCGAGTCAGCAAAAAGCTGGGGTTAGATGACTCCGGTGAACGTCGCCGCCTCCCGGGCCGCCTCCTCGCTCACGCCGTCGCCGAGGATGGTGTAGCGGTCGCGGATGGTGTGCGCCGTCGTCAGCGCCTCGATGACCGTCGCGTCGTCGATGTCGAGGCCGTCCGCCGTCGTCGGCGCGCCCACCTCGTCGAGGGCGTCGCGGATGTCGCGCCACTCGCCGTTCTCGCCGCTGTGGAGGTACTCGGTGAGGACGGACCCGACGCCGACTTGGTGGCCGTGGAGGGCGCGGCCGGGGACGAGGCGGTCGAGTTGGTGGCTGAACAGGTGCTCGGCGCCGGAGGCGGGGCGGGAGGTGCCCGCGATGGACATCGCCACCCCCGAGGAGAGCAGCGCCTTCACGACCACCCACGCGGACTCCTCGAGGCCGGGTTTGATGGACTCGGCGCTGCCGACGAGCATCTCGGCGGTCATCTGCGAGAGCGCGCCGCCGTACTCGGAGTACTCGACGTTCTTCAGGCGGTGGGCGAGTTGCCAGTCCTTCACCGCCGTGTAGTTCGAGATGATGTCGGCGCACCCGGCGGTGGTGAGTTCCCACGGCGCCTCCGCGAGGATGGCCGTGTCGGCGACGACGGCCAGGGGCGGGTCGGCGGCGACGGAGTGGCGCGTGTCTCCCTCGGGGATGGACGAGCGCCCGGAGACGATGCCGTCGTGGCTGGCGGCGGTCGGAACGGAGACGAACCCGCAGCCGAGTCGCTCGGAGGCCATCTTCGCGGTGTCGATGACCTTCCCGCCGCCGAGGGCGAGGAGGTAGCCCGCGTCGGCCGCCTCAGCGGCGTCGACGACGCGTTCGACCGTCTCGAAACTCGCCGTCTCGATGGTGACGGAGTCGGGGTCGTCGAACTGCCCGCGGACCGCGCCGCCGGCGACCCGGTCGGGGGCCGGACTCGTCACGAGGAACGGCCGCCCCGTGAGGTAGAGTTCGTCCACCGCGTCCGCGAGGTCGTCGACGACGCCGTGGCCCATGAGGACGTTCCGCGGGAGCTTGATCCACGTCGACTTCTCGAACATGGTCGACCCTCCCGCGGGACGGATGAAAGTGTTAGCGTTTCACGCTAGGCCGCTCACCCGAGGAACGCGCCGGCCGCCTGCGAGAGGAAGAGGACGCCGAACCCCGCGAGGACGAGGGCGCTCGCGCCGGCGACGACGGGGGCGAGCGACTCCACCCGTCGCTCGGCGCCGACGAGGGCGGCCGGAAAGCCCGTCACCCAGACGAGGATGCCGCCGAAGAAGCCGACGACGAGGGCGGGCGACCCCGTCTCGACGACGAGCAGGCCGGCCAGCGACCCGCCGACGTACGGCGTCTCCGCCAGCACGTCCAGCGTTCCGGGGTCCAACAGGCCGACGCCGATGGTGAGCCAGAACAGTATCTGGTAGGGGTTCGTCAGCGCGAGGACGAACGCCTTGGTGAACCCGGTGGCAGCCGTGCGGTCGGAGCCGGCCGAAACTGCGGCGTCGCCCCCCTCCTCGACGCCGGCGTCCGCGGGCCGGAACGACGACCGGACGTCCTGTGCGGCCCCGTAGGCGAAGTACAGCATCAGGACGCCGCCGACGCCGACCATCGCCGCGCGGAGCGTCGGGAACGCCTCGACGAAGGCGACGACGCCGAGGGCGGCGAGGACGAAGAAGATGGCGTCGGCGGTCATCGCCCCGAGTCCGGCCTTGAACCCCGAGAGCCAGCCGTGGACGACGCTCTCCTCGGCGATGATGGCGTTCATCGGTCCCGGCGGGGCGGCCAGGGCGAGTCCGAAGACGACGCCCGCGAGGAGCGTCGCGACGACGTTCGTCACGTCAGTCTCCGGAACCGAGAGGCGCATAAATCAACCGAAACGGCGCACTGCGCGGCGGTCCGGAGTCGGTTCGCCGCACTCTCACGCGATACCGAGAGCGCTCGTCGCGGCGCCGACGAACGCCTCCCAGACGGAGAAGCCCGTCACCATCGACAGCACCGTGTCCAGCCCGAAGAAGAGGAACAGGGCGGCGGAGGCGAAGTGCGCCTTCCGCACGTCGAAGCGGTGCGAGAACCTGTGGAAGAAGTAGGCGTTCGCGAGGCTCACCGGGATGATAGCGAGCATCTCGCCGGCCCAGATGGCGGAGGTGGCGCCGTACTCGACGGCCAGTCCGATGGTGACCAGTTGGGTCTTGTCGCCGAACTCGCCGGCGGCCATCATGGCGAAGATGGGGACGAACCCGCCGAACGACCCGGAGATGCGCTCGACGGGCGCCGGCAAGTCCACGCGCTCGGAGAGGTCCGCGAACCCGCCGTCCGTCTCCGCGGCGAGTTCCTCCTGCGTCTGCCCCTCGGCGGGCGCGGAGCGGTAGAGCAGCACCGCGAACGTCAGGAACAGCGCCGCGGTGATCCCGTCGAGGACGAGGGGTGAGAGCGCGGCCCGGAGCGCCTGTCCGAACAGAATCTCCAGGGCCGTCCACCCGGCGAATGCCGTGCCCGCCGCGGAGACGACGACGAGGGGATGATACCGGGTTGCGAGGGCGGCGATGATGAACTGCACCTTCTCGCCGGGCAGCACCGCTAGCTGGGTGACGAAGGCGATGACGAGGATTTCGAGGTAGCCGCTCACGTCGTCGGCACCTCGCCGTTGGACCCGTCCGCGTCGTCGCCCGTCCCGTCCGGTTCGCCCTCGGCCGGGTCGGCCTCGAACGGGCGCACCCGGATGGACGCGGCGACGGAGTCGGGGAGGCTCTGCTCGTCGCCGCCCTCCGTTCGGACGGTCACCATCCCGAAGGGGGCCACGTCGACGACTTCGAGGCGCGTCCCCGGGAGCACGCCCGCCTCCTCCAGGTACTCGAGTTCCTCCTCGTCGCGGTCGCTGACGCGGGTGACGACCACCCTGTCGCCGACGACGTGGTCGCGCAGGGTGTCCACGTCCTCGCGTTCGATGGGCGCGAGGTCGGCCGTCGGGATGGGGTCGCCGTGGGGGTCGACCGTCGGGTTCCCGAGCACCTCCGCGACGCGGCGCTCGAACTCCTCGGAGATGTGGTGTTCGAGGGCGTCGGCCTCGTCGTGCACCTCGCTCCACGAGTAGTCGAGGTGCTCGGCGAGGTAGGCTTCGAGCAGGCGGTGGTGTCGGAGCACTTCCAGCGCCACCGTCTCGCCCTCCTCGGTCAACTCGACGCCCTTGTACTTCTCCCGGTCGAGGAGCCCCCGCTCTTCGAGTTTCCCGAGCATGCTCGTCACCGTGGGCGGCGTCTTCCCGAGGTACTCCGCGACGGCGGAGGTGGCGACGGGCGCGCCCGACGTCGACTGAATCTGGTAGATGGCCTTCAGATAATCCTCCATCACGTCGCTCAACATGGGCGAAATTAGACGAATCTAAAGGAAAAGTCTGTCGGGTGAAATATCGCTCCGGCGCTCGGTCGTCCGGTCGCAGTCCCCCGCTCAGATGCCCTGTCCCATCAGGTGACTGCGCAGGACGTCGGCCGTCTTCGTCCCCGACTCGGTGTTGACGACGACGACGTCGTCGCTCCCCCCGAAGACGCCGTCCTCGGCGAGTCGCCACGCGGCGGCCATCGCCGCCCCGCCCGCGGTGCCGACTTCGACGCCCGCCGTCTGCGCGGCGACGACGGCCGACTCGAGGATATCGTCGTCGTCGAGAGCGAGTACGTCGCCGCCGGCGGCCTCGACGGCGTCTATCGCCGCCTCGCCGCCCTTCGGGTCCGGAATCTCCAGTTCGCCGACGATGGTGTCCGGTTGCTCCCACTCGTCCACATCGTCGCCGCGCTCGCGGGCGGCGTGGATGGGCGCGCACCCGGACGCCTGCGCGGCGTAGAGCGGCGGCACCTCGTCCAGCAGGCCGAGTTCGCGGAGTTCCCGGAAGCCCTCGAAGACGCCGGCGACGACTTCGCCGGTGCTGGCGGGGACGACGACGGCGTCCGGCGCCTCCCATCCGCGCGACTCGGCCACCTCGAACGCGAGCGTCTTGACCCCGTCGTGGCGGTAGGGATTGTCGAACTCCTGGAGCGTGAACCACTCGGATTTCAACTGCTCGTGCAGGCCGTCCTCGGCGTCGGGGTAGCGGCCGCCGACCACGCGCATCTCGCCGCCGTGGACGTTCACCATCGCCTTGTTCGAGAACGGCGCGCGCGAGGGGACGAACGAGTACGACCGGATGTCGGCCATGCTCGCGTACGACGCCGCCGACTGCCCGGCGTTGCCCGCCGAGGCGAGGGCGACCAACTCGGCGCCCGCCTCTCGCGCCGCGGTGACGGCGGGCGAGAGACCCCTGTCCAGAATCGTCCCCGTGGGATTGCGCCCCTCGTCCTTGATTCCGAGCGACCCGACGCCGAGTTCCTCGGCGAGTTCTTCGGAGTCAACCAGCGGCGTTCCGCCCTCCTTGGCCGTCAGCGGCGACTCGAAGGGGAGCAGGTCGGCGTAGCGCCACATCGTGTCCGTCGGCCGGTCCGAGAGGCCCCCGTCCGACCAGTCGACGGCGTCGTAGTCGTACGTCGGCACGAGGTGCGCGCCGGCGTCGCTCGCGCCCGTCGCGTCCGCGTCGTACCGCTCGCCCGTCTCGGCGCACTCCAGTCCGAGGAACGCATCGCTCGTGTCCATGTCGGTGGGTGGGAGGCGACGGACTAACCTCTGGTCATTCCCCTCCACCTTTTTGCTAACTCGGGTCGCGCTTCGCGCGACCGCTCGTTGCAAAAAGCTGGACCAAAAAGAGTCCGCGACTCGCTCCGCTCGTCGCGGTACAATTACTCGCAGGTTAGATCGAGTGACAGCATTTGGATAACTACACCGAGAAGTGCTCAGAACAAGGGAGCTACGAATCGTTGGAGGAAATGATACTTGGTTGCACAAAACATCGTACACTGCAGGATATGGTCTCCGAGAAGACGAAACTAATCGCCCTTGCACTTCTAACTGGATACCTATTCAGAGCAGCTGACCCCCAAGAGCCGTTTTCACCCATCTGGTTGGGGCTTCTCTTCGGCTGTTTGCTCAGTGGTGTGTTTCTTATCCGAGTTCTTCGGCAGTACCAGCCTACGTGAATGACATCTCCACATGCGCTACTGAGCAGACGAGTCACAATCGACCACGGTGTAAACAAACCGTGCGTCAGTCGAGAGAGAAATCGGTGCAGTCCGGCACGGTAATCGACCGCCCGTCCCCCTCCCGAACCCCGCGCCTCTTTGTGCCCGCCGTTCCACCGACTCCGTATGGACGGAGAAACCGTCGTCGTCGCCGGCGCGGGCCTCGCGGGCCTCGTCGCGGCGCGACACCTCGCCGAGGCCGGAGCGGACGTGACCGTGTTCGAGCGACGACCCGAGGTCGGCGGCCGAGTCCGGTCGCGGGAGCGCGACGGCTTCACCTTCGACCGCGGGTTCCAGGTGCTGTTCACGGGCTACCCCGCCGTGCGGCGCGAACTCGACCTCGACGCGTTGGACATGCGCTACTTCTCGCCCGGGGCGGTCATCGCCCGGCCGGGGAAGCGTTCGACCCTCTCGGACCCCGTCCGCGACCCGCGGGCGACGCTGTCGACGCTCCTGAACGACGAGGTGACCGTCACCGACAAACTCCGGACGCTCCTGCTCCGCCAGCACGTCGCCTCCCAGTCCGAAGACGGGATTTTCGCCGCCGAGGACGACTCGATTCGGGCGTACCTCGACGAGTGGGGCTTTTCGGAGGGCTACATCGAGAACTTCGTCGCGCCGTTCTACGGCGGAATCACGCTGGACCGGTCGCTGTCGACCTCCAAGCGCGTCTTCGAGTACACGTTCAAGGCGATGAGCGAGGGCGAAATCGGCCTCCCGGCCGACGGCATGGGCGCGGTCACCGACCAGTTGGCCGCGAAGGCGCGCGCCGCCGGCGCGGAGATAGTCACCGACGCCGGAGTCGAGTCCATCGACGACGAGACGCGCGACGACGAGGAACCGGTCGACTACGGCTACGCCCACCCCGTGACCGTCACCGCCGGCGGGGAGGACGTTGAGGCCGACCGGGTGGTCGTCGCCACCGACCCGAAGGAGGCGCGGCGACTGACCGACGTGGAACTGATTCCGACCGAGGCGCGGAGTTCCGTCACGCAGTACTACCGTCTGCCGAAGCGTGAGAAACTGGGCACGCGGAAGAAGATACTGCTCAACGCCGGGGACGATTCGCCGAACATCGTCGTGCCCGTGAGCGACGTGGCGCCCGAGTACGCCCCCGACGGCGACGACGAGTTGCTGTGCGCGACGTTCCTCGGGTCGGCGGCGCTGGACCGCGACGCCTCCGACCTGCTCGAAGCGACGCGGGACGCCCTCGAATCGTGGTACGAGAGCGATTTCCCGGCCCTGGAGTCGCTGCACACCGAGCGCGTCGAGTTCGCCCAGTTCGCCCAACCACCCGGAATCCACGACGCCCTGCCGGACCACATCGCCCCCCGCGGCCGGACGTACCTCGCGGGCGAGTACACCGCGTGGTCGTCGATTCAGGGGGCGATGCGGAGCGGACGCGAGGCCGCCGAGAAGGTCCGCGCCGACGCCGAGCGGTAGTCGCACGCCGGACCGGCGACCAGCCGGACCGTCCGCCGCCCTCACAGCATCCGTCGGAACTCCCCCAGCGGCGGGAACGGCAGCGCCTCGCCGGCGTCCTCGTCGCAGACGACGGGGCGGAACGCGTCGAGGTCGGTCGCGAGGGGGGACCCCGAGTCCCCGCCGGAGAGACCGTTCACGGGGACGCCCGCGGCCAACCGAGTGAACGCCGGGAGCACCAGCACGTCCGCGCCGCGGTGGACGCCCTCGCCGTAGAGATAGCACGGTCGGCGCACGGACTCGACGGTGATAGCCGGGTGGACGTGACCGACGACGTACAGCGAGGCGTCCGTCTCCGGCGCGGCGTGGCCGTGACAGACGACCGTCTTCGGGTTCTCGGCGGCGACGTACTCGTTGTGAACGTCGCCGTCCCACGCCGTCCGCAGGGCGGTGTCGTGGTTGCCGCGGACCATCACGGGCCGGGCGCCCCCCTCGCGGCAGACGGCGACGAGGTCCGACACGCCCTCGGCCGCGCGGACCGTCGCGCCGTCGAAGCGGTGGAGCACGTCGCCGGCGAACACCACCGCCGCGGGGTCGAACGCGTCGACGAGGGCGGCGAGTCGCGCTTCGAGGCTGGCCTCCTCGCCGAGCGGAAAATCGACGTTCGACGCCTCCGCGCGGCCGACGTGGAGGTCCGCGACGACGAGGGCGTCCGCGAACGGGAGGTACGCCGCCCGGTCGCGGTAGGTCACGTCGTGCACGCGAGCACCGACGGCGCGGGCGGGCAAAGCGGTGGCGCTCCGAGCGAGAGGGGTGCCGGTGCCCGCGCGGGCGACGCCCCCGACCGACGCCGGGGGGATTTTTCATCGCTCGTCGCCTCCGAGCGGGTATGAGCGGTGCCCTCGAAGACAAACGGACGGCGACGCGCCTCCGCATCCTCGTCGAAATCGCCGACCGACAGCCGGCGGTGAGTCAGGGCGAGGTGGCCGAGGCGGTGGGCGTGACGAGTCAGGCGGTCAGCGAGTACACCCGGCAACTCGTCGAGGACGGCTACGTGGAGAAGGAGGGGCGTTCGCGCTACCGCGTGACGAAGGAGGGCGTCGACTGGCTGTTTCAGGAGGCCAAGGACCTGCGGCGGTTCGCCGACCACGTCACCGACGACGTCCTGGAGAGCGTTCAGGAGGACGCCGCGCTGGCGACGGAGGCCGTCAAGGCGGGCGAGACGGTGACGCTGTCGCTCCGTGGGGGGCACCTCCGCGCGACGCCCGGCGACGCCGGGCCGGCGACGGGCGTGACGACGACGGCCGCCGAGGCGGGCGAGGACGTGAGCATCACGGGATTCGAGGGCGTCATCGAGATGGACCCGGGGAGCGTCACCGTCGTGCAGGTGCCGCCCGCGCGGTCGGGGGGGAGCCGCGCCGTCGAACTGGACCGCCTCGCCGAGGCGTGCGCCGACGCCGACGTGGTCGTCGCGGCGGGCGTCGAGGCGGTGGTGTCGCTGCGGAAGGCCGAGGTGGAGGTGGAGACGTCGCTGGCCGCGGGCGAGGTGGCGGCGGCGGGCGCGGCGCGCGGCCTCGCGGCCGTGGTGGTGGCGACGACGGACCTCGTGGGGCGCGTGACGGACGCCCTCCGCGACGGCGACGTGCTGTACGAGGTGACGGAGGCGGCCCGGGTCGCAGAATAGGGGCTCAGACGCGCGCGGGCGGACCGCTCTCGGCGTGTTCTCTGGCCGTCGCGTACGCCTCTTGGAGCCGCTGGAACTCCGGTTGCGACCCGCCGTGGTCGGGGTGCGCGGTCTTCACCTTCTCCCGGTAGGCGCCTTTCACCTCGGAGGGGTCGGCCCCCCGCGGCAGGTCGAGGTGGTCGAACGCCGCCGCGACGGGGTCGGCGGCGTTCGGGACGACGGGGTCGAGTTCCGGCACGTCGAACGGGAGTCGCCGGCCGAGGCCGCGGGCCGGCATCTCGTGTTCGCACAGCACCGTGTACGTCCCGGCGCGTTCGAGTCGGAAGTACGCCATCGCGTCGAACGTCACGGCCACGTCGCGGCCGGGGAGGTAGAACTCCACCGTCTCGCCGCGGACCGGGTGGTCCTCGGCGAACGGTTCGCCTATCTCGCGCAGGTAGTCGCGTATTTCCGCCCGTCGGCGGCCCGCGCCGTCGACGACGGCGCCTCGCGTCGGTTCGTCGGGGAAGAGCCGTCTCCCCACGACGAACGCGCCCGCGATGAACACCGACGCGAGGAGGCCGCCGGCGACGCCGAGGAGGAGCCACGGCGGGAACGCCGACACCAAGTCGGACTGCACAGGGAATCGGTGGGGTTCCGACGTAAAGAACCTCTCGCCGCCCGCGCGTCTCGACGCCGGGAGAGGTTTACCGCCGGGGAGCCATCCTCTCCCATGCGACCGATCCGATTCGAGGAGGCGGACGGTCCGGAGCGGACGCAGATAGGAGAGGGGCTGGTCCGCGTCGCCGTCGCCGCGGACCGCCTGGAGACGGGCCGCGCGGAGGGGAAGTACTTCCTGCGCCACGGCGACGGTTGCGCCGTCTGCGGGGCGGCCGTAAGCGCGGGCAAACCGTTTTATCTCGACCCTGATAGCGGCGGCATTCTCTGCGAAACCCACGGTCGGGAGCGCCGCGGAGAGAGATGACGATTACGGCGAGAATTACGTACTCGGTGCCGAGTACGGTATAATTCACGTTGCCGTTGGTCGGAAAGTACTTATGAGACATCGTAATCATTGACGAACGCTAATGGCTGTAGTTTGGCTGGACGACGTGCGCGCCGACGACCTCGACACAGTCGGCGGTAAAGGCGCCTCACTGGGCGAACTGACCTCGGCGGGTCTCCCCGTGCCGCCGGGGTTCGTCGTCACCGCCGGGACGTACCGTTCGTTCATCGAGGAAGCGGGTATCGACGAGGAACTCTTCGACGCCGTCGACGTCGACCACGAGGATTCGGGAGCGCTGAAGACGGCGCACGAACGGGCGCACGAACTCATCATGGAGACGCCGGTGCCGGAGGAGGTGGGCGAGGAGATTCTCGCCGCCTACGACGACATCGGCGAGGGCGAGGCGTTCGTCGCGGTTCGCTCCTCGGCGACGGCCGAGGACCTCCCCGACGCGTCGTTCGCCGGCCAGCAGGAGACGTACCTGAACGTTCAGAAGGACGACCTCATCCAGCGAGTGAAGGAGTGCTGGGCGTCGCTGTTCTCCCAGCGCGCCATCTACTACCGCAACCGGAAGGGGTTCCCGCACCGCGACGTCGACATCGCCGTCGTCGTCCAGGAGATGGTCGACGCCGAGAAGTCCGGCGTGATGTTCACCTCCCACCCCTCGACGGGCGACCCCCGAATCATCATCGAGGCGGCGTGGGGCCTCGGCGAGGCCGTCGTCTCCGGGTCCGTCTCGCCCGACAACTACGTCGTCGACCGCGAGTCCGGGGAGGTGGAGACGGCCACCATCGCGGACAAGAAGATGAAGATGGTCAAAGACGAGGAGACGGGCGAGACGGTCGAACTCGACGTCGAAGAGGAGATGCGGGACGCGCGCGTCCTCGACGAGACCGAGATAGCGCGCCTCGTCGAACTCGGCGAACGCGTCGAGGACCACTACGGCGAACCGCAGGACGTCGAGTGGGCCGTCTACGACGGCGAGGTGTACATGCTCCAGTCCCGTCCCATCACCACTATCTCCGACGGCGAGGAGGAGGCGGCGGCCAGAGAGTCCGCCGCGGGCGACGGCGGGTCCGAGAACGGGCAGGCTGGGGAGGCCGCGCAGGCCTCGGGGTCCGGCGACATGATACTGCGCGGCCTCGGCGCGAGTCCCGGCATCGCGGCCGGTAACGCCCGCATCATCACGAAACTCGACCACCTCGACCAGGTGGCCGAGGGCGACATCATCGTCACCGAGATGACGATGCCGGACATGGTGCCCGCGATGAAGCGCGCGGCGGGCATCGTCACCGACGAGGGGGGGATGACCTCCCACGCGGCCATCGTCTCGCGCGAACTCGGCGTCCCCGCCGTCGTCGGCACGGGGTCGGGCACCCGGGAGATACCCGACGGTCAGACCATCACCATCGACGGCGACAAGGGGACGGTCCGCGAGGGCGCCGAAGAGACGGAGGACCAGCGCGAGCCCATCGAGGAGGCGCGGCCGAAGACGCCCGTCAAGCCGATGACGGCCACGGAGGTGAAGGTGAACGTCTCCATCCCCGAGGCCGCCGAACGCGCCGCCGCGACGGGCGCCGACGGCGTCGGCCTCCTGCGCATCGAGCACATGGTGCTCTCCCTGGGCAAGACGCCGACGAAGTACATCGAGGACAACGGCGAGAGGGCGTATATCGAGGAACTGGTCGACGGCATCCGCGGCGTCGCCGAGGAGTTCTACCCGAGACCGGTCCGCGTCCGCAGCCTCGACGCCCCCACCGACGAGTTCCGGCAGTTGGAGGGCGGCGAGGACGAACCGCGCGAGCACAACCCGATGCTCGGCTACCGGGGCATCCGGCGGAGTCTCGACAAGCCCGACCTGTTCAAACACGAGTTGGAGGCGTTCCGACGGCTGTTCGAGATGGGCTACGACAACGTCGAGGTGATGTTCCCCCTCGTCAACGACGCCGAGGACGTGATTCAGGCGAAGGAACTCATGCGCGAGGCAGGCATCGACCCCGACAAGCGCGACTGGGGCGTGATGATAGAGACCCCCGCCTCGGCGCTCGGCGTCGAGGAGATGGCCGAGGCGGGACTGGACTTCGTCTCGTTCGGGACGAACGACCTGACGCAGTACACCCTCGCCGTCGACCGGAACAACGAGAACGTCGCCGGCCGGTTCGACGAACTCCACCCGGCCGTGCTGAAACTCATCGGCGACACCATCGAGACCTGTCGCGAACTGGACGTGAAGACGAGCATCTGCGGGCAGGCGGCGTCGAAGCCGCAGATGGTCCAGTTCCTCGTCAACGAGGGCGTCTCCTCCATCTCGGCGAACATCGACGCCGTCCGCGACGTGCAACACGAAGTCAAGCGGGAGGAGCAGCGACTCGTCCTCGATTCGGTTCGCTGACCTCCGAGAACGGCCCTCAGGGGTCCTCCCACTTTCCGACCTCCGTGTCGTGGAAGTCCTTTCTCGCCTCCCGCCGCGTCGGCCAGTAGGCGACGGCCGCCGCCCCGACGTAGAACAGGGCCACCGCGGCGACGACGGCCTCGCCGGGAACCGAGGAGATGGCGGCCGCGTCCACCCACCGCGTCTGCGGGGTGAACATCGTGATGCGCAGCAGCCACGCGAGGCCGAGAACGGTCATCAGCGGGCCGTAGACGCGACGGAGGCGCCGCGAGAGCGCCTCGCGGAACGACATCTTCAGCGTCGGTGCCCGAAGGTCGGCGGCGAGGTGCTCGCGCCACTCGGCCCCGGAGTCGGTCGGGGGTGCGAACACGTCGGCGAAGAAGTTCTGCTCCAACAGCCGCACCCGCGAGCGACTGGCGTCGTACGTTCGGTACCGGCGGACCTCGAACAGGAGGAAGCCGCACATCGAGAGGATACCGATGAGCAGGATGTACGCCGCGAGGTTCGGTTGGGAGAAGACGACGGTGAGGAAGGCGGCCATGACGGTCACCGCCCAGTTCGTCGTCTGGTCGATTCGGGTCTGGCCGCTCGCCATCTGTCTGGACTCGACCCGGTAGAACTCGGAGATGACGACCGCGGCTCGGGAGTCCTCGGGCGCCGCCCGTTCGCCGATGGCGCTCGCGTCGGGGCGCTCCGAGGCGTCGTCCAGTCCGGCGGATTCGGATTCGGATTCGGATTCTGTCACGGTGGTGGGATGCTCGAAGAGCGGAAGCGGGGAAAGAGATAGCGGCAGGACGCGCCTCTCCCCGTCGCAGTACAACGGAATTGATAAACGCCGCGGCCCCCACCCGGAGACTATGCAGCGGTCCGCGCCGCAGACGTTCGACCGCGTCCTCTCGTCGATGTGCACCGAACCGCACCCCGCGGCGCGCGCCGCCGCGGAGCGCTTTCTCGCCACCAACCCCGGCGACCCCGCCACGTACGAGGAGGTGGCCGCGTTGGAGTCCGCCGCCGTCGACGTGCTCGGGGAGATAGCCGGCCTCTCGGACCCGCACGGCTACGTCACCAGCGGCGGCACCGAGGCCAACATCCAGGCCGTCCGCGCGGCGCGCAACCGGAGTCGCGGGAGAACGTCGGACCCCAACGTCGTCGCCCCCGAGAGCGCGCACTTCTCGTTCAACAAAGCCGCCGACGTGCTCGGCGTCGAACTCCGCCTCGTCCCCACCGACGCCGACCGCCGCGCCGACGTGGAGGCCGTGCGCGCCGCCGTCGACGACGACACCGTGCTGGTCGTCGGCGTCGCCGGCAGCACGGAGTTCGGACGCGTCGACCCGATTCCCGAGTTGGTCGACATCGCCCACGGCGCCGGCGCGTTCTGCCACGTCGACGCCGCCTGGGGCGGCTTCCTCCTCCCGTTCACCGAGAAGGCGTGGAGTTTCGCGCACGCGCCCGTCGACTCGCTCACCGTCGACCCGCACAAGTGCGGGCGGGCGTGCATCCCGGCCGGCGGCCTCCTGTTCCGCGAGCGCGAGGGACTGGACGCCTTGGCCGTCGAGACGCCGTACCTCGAATCCACCTCGCAGGCGACGCTCACGGGTACCAGAAGCGGCGCGGGCGTCGCCTCGGCCGCCGCCGCGATGGACGCCCTCTGGCCCGACGGCTACCGCCGCGAGTACGAACGCGCCGCGGACCTCGCCGCGTGGTTCGCCGAGGAACTCCGAACGAGGGGCATCGACGTGGTGGACCCCGAACTCCCCCTCGTCGCCGCCGACGTGTCCGACTCCGTCTTCGAGGCCCTCCGCGAACGAGGGTGGCGCGTCTCGCGCACCGGGTCGGACCTCCTCCGCGTCGTCTGCATGCCGCACGTCACGCGCGAGTCGCTCTCGGCGTTTCTCGCAGACATCGATGCGGTCCGCTGATCTCGACTCCTCGGAGCGCGCCGAGCGGACCCCGAATCTCAAGACTTACGTCGCCTCGTCCGGGAGACACCGGTAGCCGTGTCCCTCGCCGCCGCCCTCGACGCGCTGTCGTCGATACCGAGTTCGCCGTCGCTCGCCGGCGCGGTCGCAGACCTCGCGGCGGGCGGCGTCGGAAACCTGTTCCCGAACCTCGGTCTGCGGTCCGTCGTCGAGACGGCGACCGGGTGGGTCGGACTGCTCATCATCTTCGTCTACTCGTTTCTCATCGCCTTCGCGCTGCCCGGCGTGAGCGAAGTCGTCCTCCTGGCGCCTCTGGATTTGGGGCTCTCGCAGAACGCGCGGTACGCGGTCATCATCCTCGTGAGCGGCGTCGGCAAGGCGGCGGGGAGCGTCTTCGCGTTCCACATCGGACAGGAGGCGAAGAACTCCGGGTTCATCGAGCGAAAGCTCCGGGAGTCCCGGTTCGGGATCATGGAGTGGACCGAGGAGAAGACGCTGGAGATAGCGCAGACGTGGGGGTACGCCGGCCTCGCCGCGGCGCTCTGCGTCCCGACGTTCCCCGACACGCTCTCTATCTACGCCTTCTCGGTCCTCGAAGAGGACTACGTGAAGTTCGCCGCGGCCACGTTCGTCGGGAGCGTCGGCCGACTGCTGGTGACGCTCGCCGGCGTCGAGGCGCTGTCGACGCTGTTCTGAACGGCCGCGCTGCGACCACGCGGGATAACTCGTCTCAATCGGTCTTCATCTCCTCGCGCGACGAATACGGTGCGAACCCACTCGGTTCGCTCGCGCGGCGTGGCCGCGCAGGAACAACGCTATGAACTACGACTCTCTCACCTCGTTCGACCGACGCTCCAGAGCCCGCGTCCGCACTCTCGACGGAACGCGACTCGGCGGCGTCGCGGTCACGGCCGGACGCGTGCTGCTCGCACTCGCCGCGATCCTCCTCGCCGTCGCCGCCTTCGGCGCCGCCTCCGTCGCGGCGATACGGCTCCTCGGGGCCGACGTGGCGACGTCGGTTCCGGTCGCGTTCGTCGCCGGTCTCGTCGGGACGCTCGGCGTCCTCGGCGCCTACGCGGCGTACGTGCGCGTCGTCGAGGCCCGCCCCGTGACCGAACTCGGTCGCCGCGGCGCGGTCCGCGAGTTCCTCTCCGGGACCGTCCTCGGCGCCGGCCTGTTCACCGCAGCGGTCGGCGTCGTCTGGGTCGCCGGCGGCTACGAGGTGACCGGGACGAACCCGTGGCTCCTCGCGGTGCCGTTCGTCACGGGCGCGCTGTTCTGGGCGGCGCTCGAAGAACTCGTCTACCGCGCCGTGCTGCTTCGCATCGTCGAGCGCCGCTTCGGCACCTGGGTCGCGCTCGTCGGCTCCTCGCTCGCGTTCGCGGCCTTCCACGTCGTCGCGACGCCGAACGTCACCGTCTGGACGGGACTGACGGTGTTCCTCGCCGGCCTCTGGCTGGGCGGAGCGTACCTCTACACCCGCCGACTCTGGCTCCCCGTCGCGCTCCACGCCGCGTGGAACTTCGCACAGGGCGCCGTGTTCGGCATCGCCGTCTCCGGCGACGAGGGCGGTCAGGGACTGCTCGTCGGAGTCACGTCGGGTCCAACGTGGTTGACCGGCGGCGCCTACGGTCTCGAAGGCTCGGCCGTCGTCGTCGTGGTCGTCCTCCTCGCGGCGGCGGTCGTCCTCCGCGCGGCCCGCCGAGACGGGCGGTTCGTCCCCTCTCGGCGGTCGTGAGCGGCTTTTCATACCGACCGTACCGACCGAAATGCGACCGAACGCGGACCGAGGCGCGGCGCGCGGTCGGTCACTCGGTGTACGGCTTCTCGATGTCCGACTCGCCGCCGAGCCACGCCGTCAGCCGCCGAGTCAGCGCGTCGAACAGCGAGACCAGCGGCGAGATGGCGCGTTCGACGAAGGAGACGGGGCCCGCCACGACGAGCGACCAGCGCTGCGCGTTGCCGAGGCCGTAGGACTTCGGCACGATTTCGCCGAAGACGAGGACGGTGGCGCCGACGAGGAGCGTCGCGGCGGAGACGGCGACGCCCGCGGAGAACTGTTCGACGAGCAGCACCGTCACGATGCTCGAAATCGCCACGTTCACGAGGTTGTTGCCGACGAGGATGGTGACGAGCAGTCGGTGCGGGTCCTCGCGCAGGCGTTTCAGCGTCGTCGCGCGGCGGTCGCCCGTCGCGGCGCGTTCGTTCACCCACGCGGCCGGCAGCGAGAAGATGGCCGTCTCGGAACTGGAGAAGAAGGCGCTGCACAGCAGTAGGACGACCACGGCACCGAACCCGAGGGCGGCGGACGCGAGTTCCATGCCCGGCGGTTCGGGACCGCCGGCCAAAACCGCGGTGGTGTCGGCCGCCCGCGCCGTCTCTTCGGTGTCGGGGAGTGGGGAAGCGAACGAACCCGACGAAATTTAGGCCTCGCCCCTCCGACTCACCAGACACGACTATGAGCCACGAACCATTCCCCACGGAGCACCCGGCGGTGGTGACCTGCGGGTTGCCGTACGCGAACGGCGACCTGCACATCGGCCACCTCCGGACGTACGTCGGCGGCGACGTCTACAGTCGCGCGCTGAAACGACTCGGACAGGAGACGGCGTTCGTCAGCGGGTCCGACATGCACGGCACGCCCGTCGCCGTCAACGCCGAGAAGGAGGGCGTCACGCCCGAGGAGTTCGCGCTCCGCCACCACGAGCAGTACGAGGAGACGTTCCCGAAGTTCGACATCGAGTTCGACAACTACGGGCACACCCACGACGAGACGAACACGGAGTTGACGACGGACCTCGTCCGCACCTTAGAGGAGGAGGGCTACCTCTACGAGAAGGAGATACCCATCGCCTACGACCCCGAGGCCGACCAGTGGCTTCCGGACCGGTACGTCGAGGGCACCTGCCCCTACTGCGGCGCGCACGCCCGCGGCGACGAGTGCGACGAGGGGTGCGGCCGTCACCTCGAACCCGGCGAGATAGAGGACCCCGAGTCGACGCTGACGGGCAACCCCGCCGAGTACCGCGAGCGGAGTCACCGCTTCTTCCGCGTCTCGGAGCTACAGGACTATCTCGTGGAGTTCATCGATAGACTGGAAGGGACCTCGAACGCGCAGAACCAGCCGCGCGAGTGGATCGAGGGCGAACTGCAGGACTGGTGTATCACCCGCGACATGGACTGGGGCATCGACTACCCCGGCGACACCGAAGACGACCTGGTCCTCTACGTCTGGGTGGACGCCCCCATCGAGTACATCGCCTCCACGAAGCAGTACTCAGAGCGGGTCGGACCCGAGACGTTCGACTGGGAGAAGGCGTGGCGCGAGGAGGGCGACATCGTCCACATCATCGGCCGCGACATCATCCAGCACCACACCGTCTTCTGGCCGGCGATGCTGCGCGCGACGGGGTACGTCGAACCCCGCGCCGTGATGGCCTCGGGGTTCATCACGCTGAACGGCAAGGGGTTCTCCACCTCGCGCAACCGCGCCGTCTGGGCCGACGAGTACCTGGACGAGGGCTTCGCCCCGGCGCTCATCCGCTACTACCTCGCCACGAACGGCGGGTTCCAACAGGACGTGGACTTCTCGTGGGAGAAGTTCCGCGACCGGGTGAACAACGAACTCGTCGGCACCGTCGGCAACTTCCTCTACCGGTCGCTGCTGTTCGCGCACCGCGAGTACGAGGGAACGCCCGACGCGGACCTCTCCGAGGAGGTGCGCGACCGCATCGAGGAGGCCATCGACGAGTTCCGCGCGGGCGTGAACGGCTACTCCGTCCGCGAGGTGGGCAACGCCGCCGTCCGACTCGCGCAGTTCGGCAACGAGTACATCCAGCGGAACGAGCCGTGGAAGCTCGACGACGGCGAGGAGAAAGAGCGGGTCATCCGCGACTGCGTGCAGGTGGCGAAGGCCGTCGGCGTCCTCTTCGAACCCATCGCACCGACGAAGGCCGAACGCCTCTGGGCGGACCTGAACGAGAACGGCGACGTGCACGAGGTTGGCGTCGGCGCCGCCCTCGACGCTCCGGCGGCGTCGTTCGGCGAGCCCTCTGAACTGTTCGAGAAGATCGAGGAGGACCGAGTCGAGGAACTCAACGAGAAACTCGAAGCGCGCGTCGCGGAGACGGAAGCGGACGAGGAGGAGGGCGACGCCGACGACTCCGACGACGGCGAGAGCGGGGACGAGTCCGAGGATGGCGAGAGCGGCGACTTCGAACCCCTCGTCGAAGACCGCATCGGCTTCGAGGAGTTCCAGGACCTCGACCTCCGGGTCGCCGAGATACTCGACGCCGAGGGCATCGACGGCGCGGACAAACTGGCGAAACTGACCGTCGACATCGGCGTCGAGGAGCGTCAGATCGTCGCGGGGCTGAAACAGCTTCACGACCTCTCGGAACTGCCCGGCAAGAAGGTGGTCGTCGTGGCCAACCTGGAGAAGGCCGAACTGTTCGGCGTCGAGTCGAACGGGATGGTGCTGGCCGCGGGCGAGGAGGCGGACCTCCTGACCACCCACGGCGACGCGGAACCCGGGACGCGCGTTCGGTAGTCGTCTCCGTCGACCGAGTCGTTAGGGCCGAACCGTCAGGGGGACGACACGCGCACTTCGTCGTCCGTCACCTCGACCACCTGGTCGGCGCTGACCGAGAGCGTCTCGTCGTCCTCTCCGCTGAGGGCGTCCTGCATCTCCGCGGAGACGCCCGTCTCGCCCTTCAGCATCGCCTTGCCGTCCTCTACGCCCGTCACCTTGCCGATGCGCTCGCCGTCGGGGCCGACGACGTGCTTACCGACGATGTCGTCCGTGATGTGCTGCACACGTCCGCCGTCGCCCGCGCGGCGCTAAAGCGTGACGGCGGGCGCCGCGCGGGTCGTTCCCGTCCGCCGGAACCGGGGCGTCACCGCGGCGGCCGGAGCCGGTAGTAGCGCCTGTTGAGGTCGTACATGTACCCCTGCCGCATCGTCCGCAGGACGGCGTACGTGATGAAGCCGAAGACGACGGGCGCGAGGAACGTCAGGTCGAACAGCAGGTCGACGTTGCCGGGGTAGAGATTCTGGACGGCGAGGACGCTGATGGTGAACGCGAAGACGACGCCGGCGACGCCGACGGCGGCCCAGAACGGCTGCTCGACGGGCCGGCGCGCGCTCCCCTTGTTGAGGAACGGCACGATGGCGATGAAGCCGACGATGACGACGTTGGCGAGCACGCCGTACGTCCGGTCCGCCATCAGTTTCTGGCCGTCCAGAACCGCCAGTTCGGGGTTGAGCGGGCCGAGCTTTAGCAGGCCGAACGACCAGTAGAGATACCAGTCGGGCAGGATGATTACGGGGGTCGTACTCGGGTTCGCCGGTGCGCCGATGTGCGGCGGCAGCGTCGCCGAGAGGAACAGCACCATCCCGGTGAAGAAACTCACGATGGAGAGGTTCCGGACGGTTTCGTGCGGCCACGTCGGGAACGCGAGCACGTCGCGTTCCACGTAGTCCGACTCCCCCCTGAGCGTCTGGTCCTCGTACCGCGAGCGCTCGAAGTACTCGTAGGTGAGTCGCGAGAGGCCCACGGTGCGCGCCTTGCGCTCGCGCCACGTCGGCGTCTCGTCGTCCGGTGCGACGATGCCGCCGCCGTCGCCGCGGAGCGCCGCGGAATCGGCCCGCCGCCCGTCTCCGCTCGTCGTCTCGTCACCTCCACCGGCGTCCGAGCGTCGCGTCGAGACCATGGTCGTGGGAACGGTCCGCACGGATATAACCGCCACAGTCGCCCCCCGTGACAGTCACCGCGGCGGAGGAGCCGTATCGATGACTGTTTTTACCACAGAAGTAGTGGCATCGTCGGGCTTTTTTATGCGGTGACCTGTAGTCGCCTCCATGAGAAACGCGAAAATCGTCTGCACGCTCGGGCCGGCCTCCGACGACCGGGCGACGATTCGGGCGCTGTCCGACGCCGGGATGAGCGTCGCACGCCTGAACGCCAGCCACGGCACGCCGGAGCACCGAGAGGAAGTGATAGACCGCATCCGCACCGTCGACGAGGCCACCCCGGAACCGCTGGCCGCGATGGTCGACCTGCAGGGGCCGGAGGTCCGGACCGCGCCCATCGACGGCTCCATCCGCCTCGACACCGGGAGCGAGGTGCGCTTCGTCGAGGGCGAGGACGCGACGCCGGAGGAGGTGGGCCTCTCGTACTCTATCTCGGCCGCCGAGAGCGGCGACACCGTCCTCCTCGACGACGGTCGCATCGAGGCGACGGTCGAACGCGTCGAAGGCGACGCCGTCGTCGCGCGCATCGAGTCGGGGGGAGAACTGGGGGCGCGGAAGGGGGTCAACCTCCCGGGCGTCAAACTCGACATCGACCTCATCACGGAGGGCGACCAGCGCGAACTGGAGGTCGCCGCCGAGAAGAACGCCGACTTCGTGGCCGCCTCGTTCGTCCGCTCGGCCGAGGACGTCTACACCATCAGCGACGCCCTCGAGAACCTCGGCGCCGACATCCCCGTCGTCGCCAAGATAGAGCGCGCGGGCGCCGTCGAGAACCTCGACGAGATAATCGAGGCGTCCTACGGCGTGATGGTCGCGCGCGGCGACCTCGGCGTGGAGATGCCGCTCGAAGAGGTGCCCATCATCCAGAAGCGCATCATCCGGCGGTGTCACGCGACGGGGACGCCCGTCATCACGGCGACGGAGATGCTCGACTCGATGGTCCACTCGCGGCGCCCGACGCGCGCGGAGGCCTCGGACGTGGCCAACGCCGTCCTCGACGGCACCGACGCCGTGATGCTCTCCGGCGAGACGGCCATCGGTGACAACCCCGTGCGCGTCGTCCAGACGATGGACCGCATCGTCCGGCAGGTCGAGTCCAGCGAGGAGTACGCCGAGAACCAAGAACAGCACGTCCCCGTCGCGCAGGACGACTCGCGGACGGAGGCGCTCGCTCGCTCGGCGCGCTACCTCTCGCGGGACGTGAACGCCAGCGCCATCGTCGCCGCCTCCGAGTCGGGCTACACCGCCCGGAAGACGGCGAAGTTCCGCCCCGGCGTGCCCGTCGTCGCGACGACGCCGAACGACCGCATCCGCCGGCAGTTGACGCTCTCGTGGGGCGTCATCCCGAAGTACGCCGACTACCGCGACGGCATCGACGACATCATGGACGACGCCGTCGACGCCGCCCTCGACGCCGACGTCGCCAGTTCGGGCGACACGCTCGTCGTCCTCTCGGGGATGATGACCGAACTGGAGGGGACGAACACGACGAACATGCTGAAGGTCCACGTCGCCGCCGAAGCCGTCGCGACCGGAAGGAAGGTCGTCGGCGGCCGGGTCGCCGGACCGCTGGCCGTCTCCGACGACGGCGACCTCTCGGACGTGCCGGAGGGGGCGCTGCTGGCGCTCACCGCCGCCTTCGACGGCGAGTTCGACGGCGACGCGAAGAAACTCGGCGGCATCATCGACGCCCGTCCCGGCATGACGGGCTACCCCGCCTTGGTCGCCCGCGAACTCGACCTCCCGATGATTTCGGGCGCGCCCATCCCCGACACCGTCTCGGTCGGCACCGAAATCACCCTGCACGCCGAACGCGGCATCGTCTACGAGGGCAACGTCATCAAACACGAGTCCGACCGGAACCGGCCGGTGCGGTAGCGACGCGGAGACCGAGCGACCGCGGCGCACTCTCGGACCAGAGTGGGAGCGACGGGACAGGGAAGGCGAAGCCGAGGGCGGTAGGCCTTTGCCGGCCCGTCGCCTAGGTCGAACCGATGGACACCCGCGACGACGGCGCCGACGACCCCGACGGCCGGCGGGACGGCACCGCCGCCGACGCTGACGCTGACGTCGACCGACGCGGCGGCCCGGACCGCACGCCCCCCGACCCGAGAGCGGAGCGACCGGACGACGCCGCGGGCGCGGACCGCGCTATCGACGCGACCGACGCCCGCGACGGCGCGAACGAGGCCGAGAGCGACGAGGTGGGTATCGCGGAGGCCGTCGGCGAGGACCGCCCGCCGCTCGGACCGCTCGAACCCGGGTCGCCCACGCCCGAGAACGTCCTCTTCGTGGTGCTGGGCGCGTTGGCCACCGTCGCGCTGATCGCCACGTTGCTCTGAGCGCCGAAGCCGGCGATTCCGCCGTGCCGGGACGCCCCGGCGCTCGCTCCTGTCGGCCGCCGAGATTATCAGTTCTGAGTACTCGACCGCAGTCTTTTATGCCGGATACCGGGTAGAGGGGGTAACTGCCGCCCGATGCATCCGACACGCCCACTCGCGGCGCTGGTCGCGGCGCTCCTACTCGTCGCCGCCGCCGTCGCCCCCGCACTCGCCCTCCCGCCCGACGAGCGGACGCGGTCGGTCGCCGTCGACGCCGACGCGTCCCCCGTCTTCGCCGCCGACGCCGCCTCCGCCTCCGTCGACGGCGACCTGACCGTCACGCGCGGCGACGAGGTGACGTTCACCGTCAGCCACTCCGGCCCGGCGAACGTCACCATCGGCGAACCGGGGAGCGGGTTCCACCTCGTCGTCGCCCTCGGCGGAAGCGGCACCGACGAGGTGACCATCGACACCTACGCGTCGACGGCCGCCGACCCCGACGAGTTCGTCGACGGCGGCGACGCGACGCTTTTGTCGGAACCGCTCTCGAAGCCGCTCATGCCGTCGAAGTACCTGGTGAACGTCAGCATCGACGGCGACGAACGCGCCGTGGCGACGCTCACCGTCGAACCGCGCGGGGAGATGCGCGCGGAGTCGTTCGTCGCGCCCGCCGAGTTCGAGGTGACCGAGTACGCCGTCGGCGGCGACGGCGACGACGCGGACGTCGGTCCGCTGACGGGCGTGACGTCCGATTCGAACGTCGTCGCCGCCGGCGACTACGCCGTGATGCGCGTCGAGGAGTCGGGACTGGAGTCGGCGCTGAACGCCGAGGACCTGACCGGGGACGCGGCGTCGAACGGCGTCGAGTGGTCCGTCTCGCAGGTGTCGCCGTCGCCGAACAGCGAGACGGACGGGTTCGTCGCCGGCACCCCCGAGGCCAACGTCACCGTCCTCCCCGCCTTCGAGGACGATATCGTCTACTTCGTCTGGGACACCTCCGAAATCGTGCCGGACGAGGACCGCCCCGAGCGCAACGAGTACGAGGCGCGCCTGACGCTCACCGCGGCGAACGGACTGGTCGAGGAGGACACCGTCGTCGCCGCGACGACGTTCGAGATAGTCGAGTCGGAGGCGTCGCTCGAACCGGTGAACGACGCGACGCAGTACCCGTGGGAGAACGACACGTTCGTCGTGCGCGGGGAGACGACGCGCGCGCCGAACGCAACGCTGGAGGTGCGCCTCCGGTCGCCGCGCCCCGACGCGTTCCTCCTCATCAGCGAGGCCACCGTGGACGCGAACCGGGAGTACGAGACGACCATCGACCTCGGCGGCGCGACGCGAGGCGTGACGGCGACGCTGTGGACGGACGAGTTCTACCCGGAGACGGCCCAGGAGGTGACGCTCGTCGCCCCGAACGCGACCGTCCGGTTCGACGACCAGTCGGCCGGCGACGCCGCGGTGACGCTCGCGTTCGTCGAAGTCCCCGAGGGCGGGTTCGTCCGCGTCCACGACGCCGACGGGAACGGCGTCGGCCGCTCGGACTACCTCGCGCCGGGGCGACACGAGAACGTCAGCGCCGGCCTGTCGCTGCCGCTGTACGAGGAGCAGACGCTCCGCGCGGAACTCGTGAACGACTCGGACGGCGACGCGGCGTACTCGCGGAACGACAGCGAGTACACGCGCTCCGGGTGGGTCGTGAACGACACCGCGCGGGTCGCCTTCGAGTCGCCGCCGACCGAAACGCCGGCCGCGGCAACGGGGACGCAGACGGTCACGGCCACGCCGGCGCCGACGGCGACGCCCTACCCGGTGCTGTCGGAGACGCCGCTGGGTCCGTCCGACGGCACCTCCGAGACGGGCGTTCCGCTGTCGCCGGCCGTCGCCGTCGCGGCGATTCTGGCGGCCGCGGGGCTGTTCGCGCGCGGGACGAAGGGGGAGACCGACGAATGATGGGAACACACGACGCGGACCGACGGGAGGAGCACTGATGGAGAAACTGCCGGAACTGGAACCGGAGGCGTTCGTCTCGTTCCTGGCGGACCTGTGGGACGAGCGGGGATGGGATACCTCGGTCAAGCAGCGCCCCGACGAGACGTACTTCATCGTCGGTCAGCGCGGCGACGGCAAGCGGGGGGTCCTCTACGTCTTCCCGACGACGGAGTCGCACGTGTCGGTGCAACACCTGAAGCGGTTCGTCGGCTTCTGCCGGAAGAAGGGCGTCGACGTGGCCGTGATGGCGACGCAGGGCGCCTACGCCGGAGAGGTGAGAGAGGTCGCCGAGTCGAAGGGTATCCACCTCCTCGACCGCGAGACGCTCGCCGGAACCGTCGAAGAGGGCGGCTTCGAGCACGTCCTGCGCGCCTACGCCGGCGGGGGCGGCGAGGGACCGCTGGACCGACTGCTCGCCGCCCTGCGCTCCTACGGCGTTCCGGTCCCCGAGGCGCTTCCGTTCGACTTCGAGGCGCTTCTCGCCCGATTGCCGGTCGGCGGCGACGGGAGCGGGGACGACGCCGAGGAGGGGCGAGAGGGGTCGAACCGAAGACCGAAGAAGTCCGAGTCGAACTCCGAGACCCCGGCCGAAGCGGGCGGCGGGAAGTCCGACGCGTCCGGCGGCGCGAACGGAGACGGAGACGGAGACGGAGACGACGGCGGACGGACCATCGCGAGCGCGCTCCCCGGTCCGCTGACGGGGGTCCCGCGGCCGAACGTCGTCCTCCCGGCGGCGTTGCTCGTCCTCGTCGTCTTCCTCCTCGGGTCGGCCGTCGGTCCGGCGCTCGGACTCCCGGCCATCGGCGCGGGCGCGGCCGGCGGCGAGGGCGACCTCGCGGTCTCGGCGCTCTCGACGGCCGGGGCGAACGCGACGGCGGAGGTGCGGTGGAACGCGCGGACGGCCGACTCGCTGACCGTCAACGGGACGGCGTACGACGCGCCGCCGAACGAGACGTTCGTCCTCGTGCGGATGAACGTGAGCAACGTCGGGGAGACGCCGCTGTCGATGGACGAATCGTCGCTGGCGCTGGAAGTCGCGGGCGAGCGGTACGGATACCAGCCGCTGGACGGCGTCGTCGGCTTCGATCAGGGCGGACTGTTCGCCCCGGACGACCCGCGCGAGGTGTGGGTCGTCTTCTCCGTCCCCGACGACGCCGAGAGCGCGACGCTGGTGCTCCGCGGCGACGAGTCCGTCCGGTTCGTCCGCGACGGCGCCGTCGAGGCCGAGGCGACGTCACCCCGGCGTGACGGCCGTGCGGCGTGACAACGCTTAATCGACCCCCTTCCCTAGGTCCCCGTATGCTCCGGTCGCCGCTCACGGCGTTCCTCCAGCCCCTCATCCCGCCAGAGCTTCTGCCGTACCTGCTCGTCGTCGCGGGCGTCGGCGTCTCCCTCGCGGAGGCGCTGGCGCCGGGGGCACACCTCGTCGTCCTCGGCGTGGCGCTGCTGGCCGCCGGGTTGGTCGGCCTCCTCCTCGGTCCGGCCGCCGGCCCCGTCGTCCTCGGCGTCCTCGTGCTCCTGTTCGGCGCCCTCGCGCTGTACGGCTATCGCGAACTCGACATCTACGGCGGCAAGGGAAGCGGGAAGACGAGCGACTCCGCGTCGCTCCGCGGGCGGACCGCGCGCGTCACGGAGCGCGTGACGCCGACGGAGGGAGAGGTGAAACTGGACGAGGGCGGCGGCTTCAACCCCTACTACGCGGCCCGGTCGGTGAGCGGCGAGATTCCCGAGGGCAGCGAGGTCATCGTCGTCGACCCCGGCGGCGGCAACGTCATCACCGTCGAATCGCTCGACGACGCGTTGGACGACATCGACCGCGAACTCGAACGGGAGCGCCGACGGCGGGAGAACTGGGACGGGGGAGACGGCGAACGGCGCGGGGATGCGACCGAGACAGAGACGGAAACCGAAACCGAACGCGCCTGAATGCGCCGCGGAGGCGCGACGCGGACGGCGTCCGCCGGTTGTCACGTGCGAAGCCTTATTTGACCAACACACTAACCCCCGACTATGGTAGTGGACCCCGTGACACTGCAGGTAGCGGCGTTCGGAGCCTACGCCGTCGGCCTGTTGGTGCTCCTCCTCGCCGTCGTGACCGTCTACCAGATGGTCGAAATCGTCGACGCCTACGAGAAGAAGGCGCTGACGGTGTTCGGCGAGTACCGCAAACTGCTCGAACCGGGTATCAACTTCATCCCGCCGTTCGTCTCGCGGACGTACGCGTTCGACATGCGGACGCAGACGCTCGACGTGCCGCGCCAAGAAGCGATCACCCGCGACAACTCGCCGGTGACCGCCGACGCCGTCGTCTACATCAAGGTGATGGACGCCCGGAAGGCCTTCCTCGAAGTCGACGACTACAAGCGCGCCGTCTCGAACCTCGCGCAGACGACGCTCCGGGCCGTCCTCGGCGACATGGAACTGGACGACACGCTGAACAAGCGACAGGAGATCAACGCGCGAATCCGCAAGGAACTGGACGAACCCACCGACGAGTGGGGCGTCCGCGTCGAGTCCGTCGAAGTCCGCGAGGTGAACCCCTCCCAGGACGTCCAGCAGGCGATGGAGCAGCAGACGTCCGCCGAGCGTCGCCGCCGCGCCATGATTCTGGAGGCGCAGGGTGAGCGACGCTCCGCCGTCGAGGAGGCCGAGGGTGAGAAGCAGTCGAACATCATCCGCGCGCAGGGTGAAAAGCAGAGTCAGATCCTCGAAGCGCAGGGTGACGCCATCTCGACGGTTCTGAGGGCCAAGTCCGCCGAGTCGATGGGCGAACGCGCCATCATCGAGAAGGGGATGGAGACGCTCGAACACATCGGCCAGGGCGAGTCGACGACGTTCGTCCTCCCGCAGGAACTCACCAGCCTCCTCGGCCGCTACGGCCGGCAGTTGAGCAACTCCGACGTGCAGGAGCAGGCCGGCCTCGACAGCCTCGAGTTCGACGAGGAGACGCGCGAACTCATCGGCCTCGACGACATCGAGGAGATACTCGGCCAGATAGACGAGGCCGCCGAGATGAACGTCGAGGAACTCGAACAGGAGGCCCAGGCCATCAAGGAGGGATCCGACCCCGGGATGAAGAGCGCGGACGAAGTCGTCGCCGAGGCGGACGCGGCGGACAAATCCGACATCAAGAGCGCGGACGAAGTCGTCTCCGAGGCCGACGAGGAGTCCGGAGGGCCCGCAGGCGCCGCGGGCAACGGGACCGAAGCCGAGACCGGTTCCGCCGGCGCCGACAGCACGGACGGAAGCGACGCCGGCGACGGGGAACGCGAGACCGAAAAAGAGCTGTGAGCCTCGAAAGCCCCGTTATCGACGGGTTCGGGCGTGAACGGCGCGGCTGGTAGGAGCGCACTACCGCCGGTAAATCTCGCGAACGGAGATATGTCGGACGCCGTCCGTCGGAGCGAAGAGTTTTTGACCGCCAACCGTCCTACTCAGAACGAGAACCGATGACGAACCGAGGCGTAGACGAGGAGAAACGCGCGACGCTCCGGCGCTTCGCGGCCCTCGGTGCCGCGACGCCGTTCGCGGGTCTCGGGGCGGCCGAATCCGACGAGGAGGAGGCCCCCGAGTCCGGCAGCGACGCGCGCGACGCCATCGTCGGCTACGTCGCCTCGACGCCGGGCGCCCACTTCTCGAAGGTGCGCGACGACCTGCGCCTCGGAACCGGCGAGACCCAGTACCACCTGCGGCGCCTCGTCGACGACGGCGTCGTGGAGTTCAGCCGCGACGGCGACTACAAGCGCTTCTTCCCCGCCGGGCGGTTCACCGCCTTCGAGCAGACGGCGCTGGGCTACCTCCGCCGCGGTACGGCGCGCGGGATGCTCGTCGCCCTCCTCCGAACCCCGGACGCCACCGGGTCGGCGCTGGCCGCCGAACTCGACGTCTCCCGCGCGACGGTGAGCAACTACGCCCGGAAACTCGACGAGGCGGGACTGCTCTCCCGCGAGGACGGCTACGCCGTCGTCCGCCCGGAGACGCTCATCACGCTGTTGATTCGCTACGCCGACTCGTTCGGCCCCGCGGCCGTCTCGCTGGCGGACGACGCCGCGAGCCTCATCCGCTACGACCCCTGATCCCGAGCGGGCGCCGAATCCGCACGGCGTCCGGTCCGTCGTCTCCGCTCCGCGTTCTCTCGGTACTCTTCGACTTTCGCTTCGATGGGAAAAGCGAGCGACCGCTCGGAGACTCGGAGTTCGAGGCGCTCGAATCCGCGGCGGAGGGCCGAAGCGTCGCGGAGACGCGAGACGATTGGGTCGAACGCGAGGCGTGCGACGCCCACGCCGAAACCGCGTCGGTCCGGGGGACGATGAACGCCCGAGTGGTACGGACGCCTAGCGCCCGTTCAGACGGTTACTTTCCACGTCGTCCCCGAGGAGTAACCCCACTTCTCGATGGTCACGTCGTGTTCGCCGTCGATGATGGTGCGCATGTTCGCGCCGACTTCCTTCGCGGAGAGCCCCAGTTCCTCGGCGATGAGGCGGGACTTGAAGTACGTCTGTTCCGCGGCGTTCGCGCGGAGGTACCGGAGGATGTTCTGCTGTTTCTCCGAGAGGTTGGCGACGGGTTCGGCGGTGGACGCGGTTGCGCTCATACCTCTACGAAGGGGTGAGACGGGTATGAGGGGTTTGGTACGGGAGCTTAACAGACCGCGGGCTCCCGGTTTCGACGCCGCGAGCGTCCGGCGTCGGACGCCATCGACGGCGCGGCGGTACGGTCGTCTAACATCCACCTAATCGTGAGAATCACGCCGTAGAGAGCCGCTATTCGGGTGAGACGGACGGTCACGCTCGCCGAAAGCCAGAAACTACATACGGGACCATGGCCGAATAGAGAGGCAATGGGTCGCCCGACCACCGAGCAGTCGGTGACAGAAGTGAGCGTCGTTCTCCCCGCCTACAACGAGGAGGACACCATCGAGGAGACGGTGGAAGAGACGCTCAGGACGCTGTCGTCGTTTCTCCCCGCGGACTCGTTCGAGGTCATCGTGGCCGAGGACGGCTGCGACGACCGGACGCCGGAACTCGCGGAACGGATGGCCGCCCGCGACGACCGAGTGAGACACTTCCACAGCGACGAGCGACTCGGGCGCGGCGGCGCGCTCGAACACGCCTTCGCCGCGGCGAACGGGGAGGTGCTCGTCTACTTCGACACGGACCTCGCGACGGACATGAGCCACCTCGAAGAACTGGTCGACCGCGTCCGGTCCGGACGGTACGACGTCGCCACCGGGTCGCGCTGGATGCCCGGACGCGTCGCCGACCGCCCGACCAAACGCGGCGTGCCGAGCCGCGCGTTCAACCTCCTCGTGCGCCTCTTCCTCGGGTCGTCGCTCCGCGACCACCAGTGCGGGTTCAAGGCGTTCAGCCGCGAGGCGTTTCAGGACCTGCGGACGCAGGTCGAGGACGAACACTGGTTCTGGGACACGGAGATGCTCGTCCGCGCCCAGCGCGCCGGTTACCGCGTCGACGAGTTCCCGGTCGACTGGACGCCGAAGGGCGACACGAAAGTCGATCTCGTCCGCGACGTGTTCGGCATGGGCAGTCAGATCGTCCGGACGTGGTGGCAGGTCGCCGTCAAGCCCCGCGTGACCCAGCGGGTCGCGCTGGCGGCGGGCGCGATTCTGACGCTGCTCGCCTTGGTGTTGATGACGCAGTACATCAGTTTCGGCGCCGTCCTCGACCAGATGCAGGCCGCCGACCCCGTCCTCGTCGCCGTCGCGGCCCTCGTGTACGTGCTCTCGTGGCCCGTCCGCGGGGTGCGCTACCGCGACATCCTCGCGGAGTTGGGGTTCCGCGAGAAGGCGTCGTTCCTGACGGGCGCGGTGTTCATCAGCCAGACCGGTAACCTGGTGTTCCCGGCACGGCTGGGAGACTTCATCCGCGCGTACGTCGTGAAGGCCCGCCGCGGCATCCCGTACCCCTCGGGTTTCGCCTCGCTGGCGGCCGAGCGCGTCTTCGACCTGCTCACCATCACGGCGCTCGCGGGCGTCGTCCTCGTGGGCTACACGGTCACCGGACAGACCGCCGAACTGGCTGAGACCGTCGTCGGCGCGGAGGGTGCCGGACAGGTCGCCGTCCTCGTCGCCGTCGGCGTCGCCCTCGCGGCCATCCTCGCGGTGGCGGTCATCATCGCCTCCGCGCAGTCGGACGGCAACCTCGCCGGCCGACTCGTCCGCCGGGCGAGTTCGGACTCCTACGCGGAACTCGTCGCCAAGGTGGTCGAGCGCTTCGTCGACGACCTGCAGGCCGTCGCCGGGACGCGGCGCGGGTTCGCCCGCATCGGCGTCTCCAGCCTCGGTATCTGGATGCTGGACGTGGCGACGGCGATGCTCGTCCTCGCCGCGTTCGACCCCGGACTGGCGCCGATAGAGTTCGTCTCGGTGTGTTTCTTCGCGGTCAGCGTCGGCAACCTCGCGAAGGTGCTGCCCCTCTCGCCGGGCGGCGTCGGCCTCTACGAGGGCGCGTTCACGCTCCTCGTCATCGGCCTGACCGGCATCTCGCCGGAGTTGGCGCTCGGCGCGGCCGTCCTCGACCACGCGGTGAAGAACATCGTCACCGTCGTCGGCGGCTACGCCTCCATGCTCGGTCTGAACGTCTCGCTCACGACGGCCGTCGAGGAGAGCAAGGAGGTCCGCGAGAGCCGCGAGGCGGAGCCGGCCGAACTGGACTGAACGTCAGTACAACTCGCAGAGAAACGGCGCCGCGGCGGCGACGACGGCCGATTCGAGCGCGTCCGTCCGCGATAGCTTTCCGCCGGTGAACGCGCCCGCCGCGCCCTGCTTTTTCGCCACGTCGGTCGTCCCCAGCACGTCGTCCATCACGGGGCCGAGTTCCTCGCCCGCCGCGATTCGCTTCGAGATTCCGTCCGGGAGACGGAGGCTCGGGCCCGTCCCGCGGCCCCACCGGTCGCCGTCGGTCACGGCGGCCCACATGACGAGAAACAGGTCCTCCCGGCCCTCGAAGCGGGCGACGCCGCCCTCGATGCCGACGCCGAGGTCGTACGCGCCCGCGTCGAGACAGGCCCGCGCGCGGTTCTCCGCGCCGGTTCGGGTCTCGGCGTGGCCCGTCGGTTGCTCTCCGACGCCGGAAGGGACGGGTTCGACCTCGACCGTCGCCTCGGGGAAGGCGCGGACGGTCGCGTCGCGCTTGACCGGGTTGCCGCTGCCGACTGCAACTTGCATGCTCGGAGATACGGAGCGACCGCATTGGGCGTGTCGCTACGCGTCCGCGGGGTGGAGCAGGTCGGCGAGCGTCTCGACGCCGTCGACGAGTCGGGGACTCGGCTGGTTCAGGAGGGAGTCGTCGAGGACGTGGACCGCCGCGTCGACGTCCCACCCGCGGTCGCGGAACGACTCGGGGGAGACGCGGTCGCCGCGGCCGCAGAGGTGGAGGACGACGTGGTCGGGGTCGGCGCGTTCGACCGCCTCCCGGTCGACCTCGCGCGAGCGGTCGCCGGCGTCGACGAACGGACAGCGCCCGCCGGCGGCGGCGACGGCGTCGGGCACCCAGTTGCCGGCGGCCATCGGCGGGTCCGACCACTCCTCGCAGTAGACGACGGGGCCGGAGTCGGGTCCGTCGGGCGTGCGCGCCTCGACGGCCGCGAGTCTGTTGCGGCAGTCGGCTGCGAGCGCTTCCCCCGCCTCCGGACGGCCGACGGCGGCGCCGAGCGTCTCGAAGGAGTCGAGCACCTCGTCCAACCGCGCGGGTTCGACGTGACACACTTCGTACCCCCGGTTCCGCAGTTCTTCGCGGACGTCCGACTGGAGGGCGTCGCTGGTGCAGACGAGGTCGGGGTCCGCCTCGGCGAGTCGGTCGTAGTCGGGGTTCAGCCACCCGCCGACGACCGGGGCGTCGGATTCGGACTCGCAGTGGGCGGTGACGCCGACGAGGCGGTCGGCCGCCCCCATCGCGTCGAGCGTCGCCGTCGCACTCGGGGCGAGGGAGACGACGCGCGTCGGGGCGCCTCGGGTGTCGGACTCCTGCATACCCGAGGTTCACGGCGGCACCCGTCAAGACGGTGGCGCTCGCGGGCGCGTCGCGTGTCACTGATACCATATAAACGTGATTGATATGTAGTCACAAACGGCGATTCGAGGGGCTGTGCGCCGCGTTCGCGCGAGCGATTCCGAACGTCTTATGTATCGATACTCTGTCTGTGATGTACGGAACGCTCCGAGCCTTTTCCACAGCCGTGCCTGTGCTCTGGAGCATTCGTCGCCTACATCCATGAGCGAGAAGAGTACCTTCACTCGCCGGAACGCGAGAACGAAAGAGGAACGAGCGGATACCAACGAGAGCGAGTCGAAGCGGTCCATGGGACAGAAGTGGGGCCGTCGCGACGAGGACGAGTCGGAGACCGAATCCGAGTCCGAGAGCGCCGCCGAGGAACTGACCTGCCCCGAATGCGGCGGCAACGTCGTCGTCGACGACGAACACGGCGAGACGGTCTGTGACGACTGCGGTCTCGTCATCACCGAGGACTCCGTCGACCGCGGGCCCGAGTGGCGCGCGTTCGACTCCCAGGAGAAAGACCAGAAGTCCCGCGTCGGCGCGCCGACGACGAACACGATGCACGACAAGGGGCTGTCGACCAACATCGACTGGCGCGACCGCGACGCCTACGGCAACTCGCTGTCGTCGAACCAGCGTCAGAAGATGCAGCGACTGCGGAAGTGGAACGAGCGCTTCCGCACCCGCGACTCCAAGGAGCGCAACCTCAAGCAGGCGCTCGGCGAAATCGACCGCATGGCGTCGGCGCTCGGCCTGCCCGAGAACGTCCGCGAGACGGCCTCGGTCATCTACCGCCGCGCCTTGGACGACGACCTGCTTCCCGGCCGCTCCATCGAGGGCGTCGCCACCTCCTGCGTCTACGCGGCCGCGCGGATGGCCGGCGTCCCGCGCTCGCTGGACGAGATTTCGGAGGTCTCCCGCGTCGAGAAGAGCGAGGTCGCCCGCACGTACCGCTACATCGCGCGGGAGCTTTCGCTCGAAGTGAAGCCCGCCGACCCCGAGCAGTACGTCCCGCGCTTCGGCTCCGAACTCGGCCTCTCCGACGAGGCGAAGATGCGCGCGCGCCAACTGCTGCAGAACGCCAAGGAGAAGGGCGTCCACTCCGGTAAATCGCCCGTCGGCCTCGCCGCCGCGGCCGTCTACGCCGCCGCCCTCCTCACGAACGAGAAGACGACGCAGGCCGCCGTCAGCGAGGTGGCCGACATCTCGGAGGTCACCATCCGCAACCGCTATCACGAACTCCTCGAAGCCGAGGAGAGCCTCGGAGTCGCCTGATTCGGACGCTCGCGTTCGACGCACGGCGACCGACGGAGTCGATTCTCGATTTCTTCGCCCGGAGAGCGGCGGCGAAACCCGACAGTTAAGCACGGGGGGCGCTTCGGGGTTTGACGATGGCCGGCGCACGACGGCGCGCGATGGTGGCCGCGTTCGTGGGCGTGCTGGGTGCCAGCGTCGGTATCGCCGGCGCGGGCCACGTCTACCTCCGCGAGTGGCGACGCGCCGCCTCCTGGTTCGCCTTCGTCGTCGGCGCGGGGCTGATTCTCCTGTCAGTGTTCGCCGACCCGACGGCGGTCACGCCGTCGACGCTCGATCAGGTTCCCTCCGAGGTGACGGGGCCGCTGTTCGTCCTGCTGTTTCTCAGCACGTTCGACGCCTACTACGTCGCCGCCCGCGACGCGCGGGACGAGGGCGGACCGCGCTGTCCCGCCTGCGGCGGCGAACTCGACCCGGAGGTGCGGTTCTGTCCGTGGTGCGCGACGGAGTTCAAGCGCCGCCCGGTCGAAACCGGCGCCGACCCCGAACCCGTCGACCCGGAGACGTCGGAGGGCGGAAGCGAACATTCGGAGCGGGAGTGAGCGGTGAGAATCCAGAAGGCGAGACGAGTGCGTGCCGATGAGCGCGAGCGTCGGCGCGCGGTCGCGTCGCGTTTCCGTCGGCCAGATGCTGTCGAACCCCCCGAAGTCAGACAGCAATCGGGTGCTGACTACAGAGGGTGAGTGCAGCAGACAGTCATCCGTCATTCCATACAGGACGGGTTGAGCGAACCGGTTAGAGGAGCGTGCTCACTCCTCAATGGCTTCCTTGTACGACTGCCACGCGAAGGGAACGAATATGAGGAGAATACCCACGACCAATACTGCAAAAGGGTTGATACTGGCGTTGAACACGCTTGCCACAAAGGCAGTGAGAAAGACGAAGCCGTAGAGAATCCCGCCCCACCCGCCGGAGACCGAATTAGCGAGGTCAGCAGCCTTCATTACAGGGCCACAAGCGATACTTGCATAAATTGTTATCTCTCCATAATATGAAGGAGAACTCCTGCATCCGTGGTTATCCCTCTGGTACAGGGTTCTGAACTCGTGACCGACTTGCGCTCTCTATTCAGCACGACCGACGAAACCTATCGCCGCGGGAAAATATCGGCGGAGCCGTCGGACGCTACTTCTCGATGATGCTCTCTTCGACGGCCTCGCCGAAGTGCCGGGCGGTGTCCTCGTAGTAGAGCAGAATCTCGTCGCCCGCTTCGAGGTCCGTGACGGCCTTGCGGCCCTCGCGGGTCCGCACCTTGATGGTCTCGGCGTTCTGGAGGAGCGTCTCCACCCTGTCGCCCTCCACGTCGGCCTCGACGCGGAACATCGGTCGCTTCTCTATCTTCACGCGGCCGACGATGGCCTCGCGGGTGCGGCCCTCGCTGTCGACGACCTGGACCTCGTCGCCCGATTTGAGTTCCGAGAGGTACTTCGTCCCGCCGTCGGGCGTGCGCACGTAGGCGTGGACGGCGCCGGCGTTGACGCGGAACGGGCGGGAGGCGACGTACGGCGACTCGGCCGTCTCCGCGTGGACGAAGAAAAGGCCGCGACCCATGCTCCCGACGAGCATCCCCTCGTCGTGTTCGAGGAGGTTACCGGTGTCGACGCAGACGCGGTCGGCCATCCCCGTCCGCTCGACGGCCGTCACCTCGGCCCAACTGAGTTCGAGCGTCTCGCGTTCGGCGGCGTCGCGCGCCTCCGCGGTCTTGCGAATCTCGTCGGGGTCGTCGCTGTCGAGGAGGACGCCGTCGGCGCCGAGTTCGAGCGTCTCGAAGGCCGTGCGCGCTTCCTCCGCAGTGGTGACGCCCGCGATGAGGTCCGTCTCCTCGCCGATGCGGGCGATGAGATTTTCGAGGGGAATGATGGTCCAGTCCTCGCCGACGACGATGGTGTAGTCGGCGTCCTCGGCGGCCGTCTCGGCGAACGACTCGTACTCCTTCGAGAGGATGCGGACGTAGGCACCGTTCGCGCGGTTGTCGCCGCGGCGGAGCGTCGTCAGGTCGGCGGACCCCGAGAAGTCGCCCGGCAGGTCGATGGTGCCGTCGCCCTCGCCGTCCTTGCCGACGATGTACGCGTCGGCGGCGGCCCCCGCCTCGGCCTCGGCGTCGGGGTTCTCCGCCTCCTCGACGTCGTCGATGAGGCTCGCGTCGGTATCCGTCCGGAAGGCGGCCACGTTCACGTCACCCAGCGACCGGACGCGCCCGACGTCCGCCTCGTCGACGAGAACCCAGTCGACGCCCGCTTCGAGGCCCGCCGTTATCCGTCGCTTCCGCGCCTCCCAGTCGCCGACGCTGTCGTCGGCCTTCAACCAGACGCTCCGTGTCATCGTCGGAGAGACTCGGTGGCGGGGTTAAAGCGTGGCGACTCTCCGGAGGTTTGCCGGACGGCGCGGCGGCGAACGGGACGAGAGCGGAGAGGAAAAGGAGGCGAAGGAAGGAAACGAGAGCGCTCAGTCCTGTTCGTTCCAGCGGACGTCGCCGTGGACGGCGGCCGACAGCGTGTCGGGGTCGGCGGCCACCTCGACGTCGACGGCCACCTCCTCCGCGACGCGGGCGCGGAGGCGCAAGAGTTCGACCGCGATGGCGCCGCGGCCCAGGACGGTGAAGCCGAGGAAGATGGTGGCGAACCCGGCGAGCGTCGTCGCGGAGATGGTCTCGCCGAGGAACGCCCACCCGCCGAGCGTCGCCACGACGGGGACGACGTAGAAGACGAGGTTGCCGCGGATGGCGCCCACCTCGTCGAGCAGGCCGAAGTAGGCGATGAACGCCAAGGCGCCCGAGAAGACGCCTACGTAGCCGAGGGCGACGTACGCCGCGGGCGTCCACTGGATGGCGGCGAACGACTCGCCGGCGCCGAGACTCAGCAGGTGACAGACCAGCGCACCCACCGGAAGCGCCCACGCCGTTCGGACCGTGCTCGGGAGCGAGGCGTCCGCCCGGCGGATGAGCACGGCGCCCAGCGCACCGGAGACGGCGGCGGCGAGGAGGAGCGCCTTCCCCACGATGGCGCCGCCGAGGAGGTTCGAGGGGCTGACGCCGACGACGAGGGCGACGCCGACGAAGCCGAGCGCCATCCCGACGGCGCCCGCCTTCGAGAGCCGTTCGTCCGAGAGCAGGAACGCCGCGAGGAACGGCGTCAGGATGGGGTTGAGGCTGTAGATGATGGAGCCGACGCCGCTCGAAGTGTACGTCTGGCCGACGAAGATGAAGGCGTTCGTCAGGCCGATGGCGAACACGCCCGCGGCGAGGATGCCCGCGAGGTCCGAGCGGGACTGCGGGAGCCACTGTTCGCGGGGGAAGCGGTACGCCGCGTAGCCCAACAGCAGGACGGCACCGATGTCGAACCGGAGCGAGACGAACAGCAGGGGCGGGAAGTACGCCGCGCCGGCGGTGGCGGCGACGAACGTGCCGCCGAAGAAGACGCTGGCCGCGAGGAAGAACCCGAAGAGGCGGTACTTCGACGCGGCCACTATCGCCGTCCCCCCCGCATCAGTCGTTGCGTACCGATGCGTCCGTTCCGTGTGAGTGTGGAAGTCATCAAGTAATTCTATCTAATAGCCGTTCGTCCATATATCTGTCCAGAAATAGCTTCGATAACTGCATTAATGTCACGCCGCGACTGGCTGTCCCCCCGCGGGAACCTTTCAGACCTTGACGAACTTTCATCCCTCGAAAAGCGCTATGTGGGGGCCGCGACAACGGGGAGGTAGATGGACACCGCGCTCGAAGAGATAGAGTTCCTCGCGCTGTCGGCCAATCGGGTGCAGGTGCTCGACGCGTTGCGCGAGGGCAGGCACACGCGGCGCGAACTCGTCGAACGCACGGGCGCGTCCCAGCCGACGCTGGGCCGCATCCTGCGGGATTTCACCGACCGGCACTGGATCGAACGCGACGGCGACGCCTACGCGGCGACGGCGACGGGGCGACTCGTCGCGGCGGAGTTCACCGACCTCCTGGAGACGCTGGAGACGGAGGGGAGACTCCGCGAGGTGATGCAGTGGCTCCCCACCGAGGAGATGGGGTTCGACCTCCGATGCCTCTCGGATGCGACCATCACGACGCCGAGTCAGACCCGTCCCGGCGCGCCGGTTCAGCGGGTGCTGGAACTGCTCGAACGCGCCGAGTCGGTTCGCATCTTCTCGTACGCGTTCAACGAGCAGAGCCTCGACGTGATTCGCCGGCGGACCGTCGAGGAGGGACAGACGTTCCGGGGGGTGTTCTCGCCGGCGGCGGTGGACGCCCTCGCGCACGACTCGGCGCTCCGGCGCCGACTCCGCGAACTGACCGACCACGCGGACGCCGAGATTCGCCTGTACGACGGGGAGATTCCGCTGGCGGTGACGATAACCGACGACGTGGCGCACCTGTTTCTCCGCGACGAGAGCGGCCTGCTCCGGGCGGCCATCGATTCGGACGACCCCGAGGTGCTGGCGTGGGCCGAAGAGCGGTTCGAGCGGTACTGGGCGGAGTCGTCGCCGCTGGAGGGCGAGGAACTGGCGGAGTGAGTCCGACGAGAGCGGCGAGCGGCGGGCGCCGGGGGACCGAGCCCGGACGACCCGACCGAACCGAGCCGAGAGACTATCTCGCCGGCCGCCCTCCGTGCACGGATGGGAGACGAGTTCGAGTACAACAAACGGGGCGTCCTGAAGAAGAAACAGTACGAGCGGGAACTGGACCGGCTCCAAGAGGAGTTGGTGAAGTTGCAGTACTGGGTCAGATCCGAGGGGTTGCGCGTCTGCGTCGTCTTCGAGGGACGAGACGCCGCGGGCAAGGGCGGAGTGATAAAGCGAATCACTCGCCGCCTCAATCCGCGCGTCGCCCGCGTCGTCGCGCTCGGAACGCCGACGGACAGAGAGCGCAACCAGTGGTACTTCCAGCGGTACGTCGAACACCTCCCGACGGCGGGCGAAATCGTGCTGTTCGACCGTAGCTGGTACAACCGCGCCGGCGTCGAACGCGTGATGGGCTTTTGCACCGACGAGGAGTACGAGGAGTTCATGCGCTCGTGTCCCGAGTTCGAGCGGATGCTGGTCCGGTCGGGAATCGTCCTCGTGAAGTACTGGTTCTCCATCAGTCCCGACGAGCAGGAGCGACGCTTCCAGAGACGTATCGACGACCCGAAACGGCGGTGGAAGCTCAGCCCGATGGACCTGACGGCGCGGTCGAAGTGGGCGGAGTACTCGAAGGCGAAAGACGAGATGCTCGAACGCACCGACATCGAGGAGGCGCCGTGGCACGTCGTCAACGCCGACGTGAAGCGGCACGCGCGCCTGAACTGCATCACGCACCTGCTCGACCAGTTCGATTACGAAGACCTCACGCCGGAACCGATGGACCTGCCGCCGCGGCAGTCCGATACGGGGTACGAGCGTCCGCCCATCGACGAGCAGAACTGGGTTCCGGCGACGTACGGGACGAACCCGACCGAAGGCGACGACTGGTGAGCGCCGACGCTCGCTCGTCGGCATCGAGACGGGCGGCGGCAGTGGGCGGGCGGAAAAGAACGGAAGGGAAGCTTACGCTTCGAGTTCCAGACCCGCCTCGTGCAGGGCCGTCTCGGCGTCCTCGTCGCGGTGGAGGACCGAACTCACCGCGCGCGTGATGGACTCGGGGTCGTCGTGCTGGAAGATGGAGCGACCCATCGAGACGCCGGCCGCGCCGGCGTCCATCGCGCCGCGGACCATCTCGATGGTCTGTCGGTCCGTCCCGCGGCTTCCGCCGGCGATGACGACGGGGAGGCGCGTCGCCTCGCAGACGCGTTCGAAGGTGTCGGGGTTCCCGGTGTAGGCCGTCTTCACCACGTCGGCGCCGAGTTCCTCGGCGAGGCGGACGGCGTGCGCGAGGTTCTCGGCGTCGTGCGGGTCGGTGTCGCGGCCGCGCGCGTAGTTCATCGCGAGGACGGGGACGCCGAAGCGGTGGGCCTTCTCGGTGAGTTCGCCCAGTTGAGTTATCTGGTCGGGTTCGAACTCGCTGCCGACGTTCATGTGGAAGGAGACGGCGTCGGCGCCGGCGCGCAGGGCCTCTTCGACCGACCCCGTGATGCGCTTGTCGTTCGATTCGGGGCCGATGACCGTCGACCCGTTCAGGTGGACGATGAAGCCCTTGCCGTTCTTCTTCGGGTGGACGCGCCGCGCGACGCCCTTCTGCGTGAGGACGGCGTCCGCCCCGCCGCGCGTGATGGCGTCGACGGTCGTTTCGAGGTCGACGAGCCCTTTCACCGGGCCCAGCGTGATTCCGTGGTCCATCGGGACGACGAGGTATCGCCCCCCTGTCGAGATGCGTTCGAGCCGTGATGTGATTCCTACGTCCATGGTGCAGTTAGTATGGTAGTGTGTAGCAAATAGGGCGTTATGTGCGTTCCGCTTCGGGCGCACGTTGCGCCAATCCGCGCTCGGCCCCCTCTTTCAGTTCCCGCGCCTTCTCCTCCAGTCGGGCCGCCACCGTCTCGGCGTCCTCGTCGTCTTCGTGGCCCTCAGCCACGATGTCGACGAGGGCGCTCCCGACGATGATGCCGTCGGCGCCCGCGGCGACGATTCGCTCGGCGTGGTCGCCCGTCTTGATTCCGAACCCGACGGCCTTCGGGACGTCGTATTCGGCGAGTCTATCGAGGCTCGATTCGGTCTGCCCGGAGACGTCGTCCTGCGCGCCGGTGACGCCGAGGCGCGCCTGCACGTAGACGTAGCCGGAGACGCGTTCCATGATGCGGTCGAGTCGGTCGCCCTCCGTCGTCGGCGCGACGATGAACACGAGGTCGAGGCCGAACTCGTCGCAGGCCTCGCGCAACGGGTCGGCCTCCTCGGCGGGAAGGTCGGGGACGACGAACCCCGACAAGCCCACCTCCGCGGCCTTCTCGACGAACGGCCGCGGTCCTTCTTCGTCTCCGTAGCGATAGATGAGGTTGTAGTAGGTCATACAGACCAGCGGAACCTCCACGTCGAGGGCCTCGACGAACTCGAAGAACCGGTCGGGGGTCATCCCCCCCTCCAGCGACCGGACGACAGCCTCCTGAATCGTCGGGCCCTCCGCGACGGGTTCCGAGAAGGGGAGACCGAGTTCGATGACGTCGGCGCCGCCGCGTTCGAGGGCTTCGACGTATTCGAGAGAAGAGTCGAAGTCGGGGTCGCCCGCCGCGAGGTACGGCACGAACGCCGCGCCGCCCTCGAAGGCGGCGTCGAGTGCGGGGTTGCCCATCTCAGAACCCCCCCGCGAACGCGTCCATGTCGGGCGCGATGTCGATGTCGCGCTTCGACGTCTCCTCGATGACGGATTCGAGGTCCTTGTCTCCTCGGCCGGAGACGTTCACCAGCACCGTCTCGCCGAGTTCGTCGTGGTTCTCCTCTAAGTAGGCGAACGCGTGCGCCGTCTCCAGCGCCGGGATGACCCCCTCCAACTGCGAGAGGCGGTGGAAGGCGGTGAGGGCGGCGTCGTCGTCGACGTTCACGGCCGTGACGCGCCCCTCGTCGACGAGGTGTGCGAGTTCCGGACCGACGCCGGCGTAGTCCAATCCGGAGGAGACGCTGTGGCTCTCCATTATCTGACCGTCCCTGTCTTGGAGGAGTTTCGTCCGCGCGCCGTGGAGGACGCCCTCGGACCCCGTCGACAGCGACGCGGAGTTGGGAGCGACGCCCGCCTCCTCGTCCACGTCGAGGGAGGACCCGCCGGCCTCGACGGCGTAGAGACCCACGCCGTCGTCGTCGACGAACTCCGCGAACGCGCCCATCGTGTTCGACCCGCCGCCGGCGCAGGCGAGCACCGAATCGGGCAGGCCGTCCGTCTTCTCGCGCATCTGCGCGCGCGCCTCCTCGGAGATAACTGATTGAAAGTCGCGGACCATCGCCGGGAACGGGTGCGGGCCGACGACCGACCCGATGACGTAGTGGGTGTCCTCGACGTTCGTCGCCCAGTCGCGCATCGTCTCGGAGATGGCTTCTTTGAGGGTGCCGCGGCCGACGGTGACTGGGTTCACCTCGGAACCGTTCAGCCGCATCCGGAAGACGTTGGGTCGCTGGCGGTTGATGTCGCGTTCGCCCATGTACACCTCGCAGGGCATGTCGAGGTGGGCGGCCGCCATCGCCGTCGCGGTGCCGTGCTGGCCCGCGCCCGTCTCGGCGACGATGCGCTCTTTGCCCATGTACTTCGCGAGGAGCACCTGCCCGAGGGCGTTGTTGAGTTTGTGCGCGCCGCCGTGGAGGAGGTCCTCGCGCTTGAGGTACACCTCGCGGCCGTAGCGCTCGGAGAGTCGCTCCGCGTGCTGGGTGGGCGTCGGCCGCCCGCCGAAGTCGCGGAGGCGGCGCCGGAACTCGTCCATGAAGCCGTCCTCGTTGCCCAACACGTACCGCTCGTACGCGTCGTTCAGTTCCTCGATGGCCGGCATGAGGGCCTCGGGAACGTACTGTCCGCCGTAGTCGCCGAACTTGCCGTCGAAGGTGGTCTCGCTCATTCTGTCGTCTCCGTATCCGTATCCGCGTCCGTCTTCGCATCCTCGGCAGCGTCTGTCGCTCCCGCGAACCGCTCCGTGTTCGCCCGCACGTCGCCGTCCATGATGGCCGTGCCGATGAGGAGGGCGTCCGCGCCCGCCGCGCGCATCCGCCGGGCGTCCCCGACCGTCTTCACGCCGCTCTCGGCGAGGAGCGTCACGTCGTCCGGAGCGTGGGGCGCGACCGACTCGAACGTTTCGAGGTCGACCTCCAACTTCCCCAGGTCGCGGTTGTTCACGCCGATAATCTCCGCACCGGCTTCCAAAGCCGATTCGAGTTCCGCCCGGTCGTGGACCTCCACGAGCGGTTGGAACCCGCGCTCTCGCGCCGCCGTCACGAGGTCCGGGAGGTCTTCACCCACGAACCGCGCGATGAGAAGCACCAGATCGGCCTCCACGGCGTCTAACTGCGACTCCTTCACGACGAAGTCCTTGCGCAGGACGGGCACGTCCACCGCCTCGCGGATTCGTCGAAGGTTCTCCGTCGACCCGCCGAAGTGGTCGGGTTCGGTCAGTACGGACAGCGCCGTCGCGCCGCCGGCGACCATCTCCTCGGCGAGTTCGACCGGGTCGTCGGTCCGTTCGCCGTCGGTCGTCGGGCTGGTGGGTTTGACCTCCGCGACGACCGGCACCCGACCCGCCGCCTCCGTCTCGGCGACGGCGTCGGGGAACGACCGCGCGGAGACGGAGACCCGTTCGTCGCCGCCGGGTCGCTCCCGCGCGGCGTTGAGGATGGAGCGGACCTCGGGGGCGAGTGAATCCTCACTAGCGTTCATCAGTGTACACTAACGTACTCATCTGCACATAAGACTTGCGCGTCGTCGTCAAGGTTCAAGGGCGAACCGGGCGAAGCCGTTCGCATGAACGCCGGTGTGTTCGCCCGCCACTCCGAAGTGCTCGGGCGAGCGGTGCAGATAGGCGTCGCGAGCGGAAGCGTCATCAGCGTCTCCTTTCCCGCCGAGGTGCCGCCGGACGCCGACGCGGAGCACTCGCTGCTCGACAGGGTGTTCGACTACCTGGAGGGAGAACCCGACCACTTCGACGACGCGCCCGTGGCGCTGACCGTGCCGACGGAGCACCGGCGCGTCCTCGACGCCGTCGGGAACGTCCCGTACGGGGAGACGGTCGAACTCCGACGCGTCGTCCGCATGGCGGGACTGGACCCCGACGACGAGGAGGACGCGTCGACGGCGCGAACCGCGCTACGAGAGAATCCGGTGCCGCTGTTCGTCCCGGACCACCGCGTCGAGGACGCCGCGGGCGCGACGCCCGACGAGGTGGCCCGGCGCCTGCGGGCGCTCGAATCCGGGTAGTTTCGTCTCCTCCCTACGTCAGCCGCGCCGCCCAGTCGAGTTCGAGCCCCTCGTGGACGACGAACTCCAGGGCGTTCACGAGGTAGTGCGCCAGCACGACGGCGAACAGGCTACCCGTGAGGACGTACGCCGCCGCGAGGACGAACCCGAGCGTCCCGGTGACGAGGACGCCGAGGCGCCCCTGCGCGTTGTGCCCGAGGGCGAACGCGACCGAGGAGACGAGAGCGAGGAGCCACGGCGAGACGCCGAAGCCGGCGGCGAAGACGCCCACGAGGGCGCCGCGGAAGAGCAGTTCCTCGAACCCGGCGATGACCGGGAGGACGGCGAAGAGGAGGACGGCCCACCCGGCGGGCGTCTCGGGCGCCAGCGCCTCCCGGAGTTCCTCGGCGTTGCCGAGTCCGCGCGCGGCGCCCAGCGCGGCCCCGACTTGGTTGACGACGTACAGGACGACGCCGAGAGCGGTGCCGACGGCGAGGGACGCGGCGGACAGCGAGTCCGCCCCCGCGCCGAACGCCGACGGGGGAATCCGCGCGTACCACGCGCCCGCGAGGAGGAAGACGGCGAACAACCCCTGCGAGAACGCGACGTTGGCGAGCAGTTCGGCGGTCGATAGCTCCGGAATACCTCCGGCTTCGACCCCGTTCTCGTCTTCGTCCTCGTGCGGCGGGTCCAACCGGTAGCGGACGCCGGATTTCGGGAGGACGACTTCCCGGTGGTCCGGGGCGCCCCCGGACGGCTTCCGCGCTCGGTCCGACGACCCCTCGGGGTCGTCCGGCGCCGCTCGGACGTCGCCGTCCCTGCTCCCGTTCTCGTCCTCGACCGCTCGGTGCGGCCGCTCGTCGTCGGGTGAAATAGCGCCTCGGGAGGCGAAAGAGAGGACCAGGAGGCCCGCCGTGACGACGCTCGCGAACGCGGCGAACGTCGCCCAGTCGGGCATCCGGCGTTACTGCGGGCTCGGGCTCGACGGCCCGGACACCTGCTCCGGGTTGAACGCGGAGCCGGTGATGCTCTTGAGGCGGTCGACGAGCGAGTCCTTCTCGGGTTCGCCCTCGAGCGCCACGTCGAGCACTTCGCTGATGTGGCTGACGGGGATGATCTCGACCATCTCCTCGTACTCCTCTTCGATCATCACGTCCTGCATGTTCGCCTGCGGGATGATGACCTTCGAGCAGCCCGATTTCGCGGCGGCCTCTATCTTGTGCGTGACGCCGCCGACGGGGAGCACGTCCCCGCGGACGGACAGGCTGCCGGTCATGGCGAGCGACTGGTCGACGCCGACGTTCTCCAGCGCGGAGATGACCGCCGTGGCGACCGTCACGGACGCGGAGTCGCCCTCCACGCCCTCGTAGGACTGCACGAACTGGATGTGGATGTCCTTCTGGGAGATGTCCTCGTCGGAGAACTTCTTGATGATGGCCGATACGTTCTGGACGGCCTCCATCGCTATCTCCTGAAGTTTCCCGGTGGCGATGACCTCGCCCGGCCCCTGCGAGGGCGTGACCTCGGCCATCACGGGCATCATGATGCCGGAGTCCTCGCCCATGACGGCGAGACCGTTGACGCGGCCGACCTGGTAGCCGTCGGCCACCTGCAGTTCGTAGTCCTTGCGGCGCTCGATGTAGTCGTCCGCGAGCTGCTGTTCGATGGAGCGGCTGCGGCCCTTCGCCTGCAGCACGTGCGCGCGGGTGACCACGTCGGCGTCCTCCGCGCGGGCGATGTCGCCCGAGACGCGGACCAGACCGCCGAGGTTGCGCAGTTCGAGCGTGAGGTGGCCCTTCCGGCCCGCGCGGCGGCGGGCTTCGAGGATGACCTCCTCGATGGCCTCGGAGCTGTATTCGGGCAGGCGGCCGTCCTTCTTGACCTCCTGTGCGACGAAGCGCGCGTACTTGCGCCGCATCTCGGGGGTGTCCTCGATGGTGTCGTCCATGTACACCTCGTACCCGTACCCCTTGATGCGCGAGCGCAGGGCGGGGTGCATGTTCTCCATCGCGTCGAGGTTCCCGGCTGCGATCATGATGAAGTCCGTCGGGACGGGTTCCGTCTGGACCATCGCGCCCGAGGAGCGCTCGGACTGGCCCGTGATGGAGAACTCGCCCTCCTGGATGGCCGTCATCAGGTGCTGCTGGGAGCGGATGTCGAGCGTGTTTATCTCGTCGATGAACAGCACGCCCTTGTTCGCCTTGTGGATGGCGCCGGGTTCCACGCGGTCGTGGCTCGGCGTCTCCATCCCGCCGGACTGGAACGGGTCGTGCCGGACGTCGCCGAGGAGCGCACCGGCGTGCGCGCCCGTGGCGTCCTGGAACGGCGCGGCCGCGCCGTCGGCGTTGTTGACGATGAGGTTCGGAATCATCGCGTCGCTTCCGCGGGAGCCGTAGCGGAAGGCGAGGTAGATGACGCCGGCCGCGAGGATTCCGAGCAGTATCTGCCCGGCGATGATGAGCGAGTAGCCGAGGACGATTGCGATGATGATCCACATGAGGAACGAGCGCATCTGGTTGCGCTTGCGCGCCTCTTCTTTGTGGGCCTCGACTATCTGTTCGCCTTTCCCCGCGGGGACCGTTCGGACCTTGGGGTTGTTGCCGTCGTCGGGGTTGTGGTAGACGAGAACGTCCTGCAGTTCCTCTTTCGGCAGCAGTTCGGACATCGCCTTGGCGAGCATCGATTTGCCCGTCCCGGGCGACCCGATCATCATGACGTGGCGGCGCTGTTTGGCGGCCTTCATGACCACGTCGCGGGCGTGCTCCTGACCGATAACTTGGTCGACGAGGCGGTCCGGCACCTCTATCTCGCTCGTCGAATCGATCCGGAGCCCACCGAGGAGGTCGTCTTCGTCCACGTCGTCGGCGACGTCGGCTTCGACTTCGACGTCGCTCCCGAGGTCGTCGATAGTCCGCTCGTCGACGTCGTCGGTCCCGTCGTCGGGGACCGACTCCGGGAAGACCTCCTCGTCCGCACCGGTGGAGGAGTCGGGGGACTCTTCGGGGATGTCGACCCCCTCTTCCGAGGAGTTTTCGTCGGTATCCATGTCGTTACTCATAGAACTGTTTCGCTACTTCAAAGAAAGGCTGCACGACTGATATACTTTCTCCCCGTGTGCGTTTCCACCACCCTGACGCCATTCGGCTGATTCAGCCCTCCTGCATCGTGAAATCGCGGATTCGTCGGACTCGCCGGGTTTATAAAGGCAGCCGGAGAAATCGAAAGCATGCGGGGGTTCTACATCGGTCGCTTCCAGCCCTTTCACAACGGCCACCACCGGATGGTCGAAGAGATAGCCAAAGAGGTGGACGAACTCGTCCTCGGTATCGGTTCCGCCGGCGATTCCCACTCGCCGCGAAACCCGTTCACGGCCGGCGAACGCGTCATGATGGTGACGAAGTCCGTCGCGGACTTCGACATCACCACCTACGCCGTCCCCATCGAGGACCTGGACAGAAACTCCGTCTGGGTGAGCCACGTCCAGAGCATGTCGCCCGCCTTCGACGTGGCGTACTCGAACAACCCCCTCGTCATCCAACTGTTCTCCGAGGCCGGCGTGGAGGTCCACCAGTCGCCGATGTTCAACCGCGACGTGCTGGAGGGCACGGAACTCCGCGACCGGATGAGACACGACGAGAACTGGCGCGACCTCGTCCCCGACCCCGTCGAGCGAATCATCGACGAGGTGGGCGGCATCGAACGCCTCCAACGCGTCAGCGACACCGACTCGAACGGCGGGCGCGAGGACTACCCCTCGCCGTCGTAGCCGGCGTGTCCGTCCCTCCGTTCGTCTCCACCGTCACCCCCGACCCGTTCGCCGTCATGAACGTCGTCGGCCTTCTCGCGTTCGCCGTCGCGGGGTCGCTGAAGGCGTCCGACGCCGGCCTCGACCTGTTCGGCGTGGCCGTCCTCGGCGTCCTCACCGCCCTCGGCGGCGGCACCGTCCGCGACGTCCTCGTCAACCGACCCCCCGCATCGCTGACGACGACGGGAGACATGACCGTCGCCCTCGTCGGCGTGGCCCTCGCCGTCGCCATCTCGCGGCGCGCCTCCGAACACGCCCGCGTTCTCGACAGTCGCGCGTTCCTCGTGAGCGACGCCGTCGGCCTCGCGGCCTTCGCCGCGACGGGGGCCCTCGTCGGCACGGACGCCGGACTGGCGCCGTACGGGGTGGTCGTCCTCGCGGCGGTGACGGCCGTCGGCGGCGGGTCGCTGGCGGACGTGCTCCTCGGCCGCGTGCCCGTCGTCCTGCGCGAGGACTTCTACGCGACGCCCGCCCTCCTCGGCGGCGGCGTCTTCCTCCTCGCGCGTCTCGCCGGCGCGCCGACCGGGATTCCCGCCGGCGCCTGCGCCGGCGTCGTCTTCGCCGTGCGGATGCTGGCGCTCCGGCGCGAGTGGCGACTCCCGCGGGTCTGAGGGCGCGGCGGTCGCTCCGAACAGGACGACGAACGAAAGAAAACGACAGTCTGCGACGCTACGGTCTCACTCGGCGGCGATGACGTCGTCGATGCGGACGATCATCGTCGCGGCCTCGGTGGCGGACTCGACCGCCTCGCGCTTGACCGCGGCGGGGTCGAGGATGCCGTGCTCGACGGGGTCGCCTATCTCGCCGCTGCGACCGCTGGAGATGACGCCCGCGATGCCCTCGTTCTCGTAGCGCGCGCGCAGGTCGACCAGGGCGTCGATGGGGTCCATGCCGGTGTTCTCCGCGAGGGTGCGCGGAAGCGCCTCGACGGCGTCGGCGAACGCCTCGACGGCGAGTTGCTTGCGGCCCTCGATACCCGCGGCCTCGGCGCGGACGTGGTCGGCGATGGCGATTTCGGTCGCGCCCGCGCCGGGGACGACGCCGCCCTTGTCGAGGGCCGCGACGGTCACGTCGATGGCGTCGTTGATGGCGCGTTCGAGTTCGTCGACGACGTGTTCGGTGCCGCCGCGGAGGAACAGCGTGACCGCCTTCGAGGCGTCGCCGCCCTCGACGAACACGAGTTCGTCGTCGCCGTACTTCTTCAGCGAGACGGAGTCGGCGCGACCGAAGTCGGATTCGTCGAGGTCGGTCGCGGAGCCGAGGCGCTTGGCGCCCGTGGCGCGGGCGATGGCGCGCGCGTCGGACTTCTTCACGCTCTTGAACGCGAGGACGCCCGCGGCGGCGAGGTGACCGGCGACGCGGTCCGAGATGGACTTCGTGCAGAACACCACGTCGACGCCGGCGTCGGCGAACGCCTTCGCGTAGCCGCGGAGTTCGTCGTCCTCGGCCTTGAGCGCCGCGTCCAACTGCTCGACGGAGGTGATGGTGTACTCGGTGTCGACCTCGCCCTTGCGGACGTCGAGTTTCGCGTCGAGGACCGCGACGGTGGCGTCCTCGACGGACTTGGGCATGTTGTCGTTGACGGGGTCTTTGTCGATGACGACGCCCTCGACGAGTTCCGTCGCCGAGGAGGACGCGCCCGTGCGGGTCAGTACGCGCACGTCGTCGCGGTCGAACCGACCGTTCTCGGCGTGGACCATGCGGACCGCGCGGACGACGTGCTGTGCGAGGACGTCGGCGGTCACGTCGCCGGTGCCCTTCCCGGTCATGCTGGACTCGGCGACCGTCTCGAGGAGGTCGTCGTCGAGGTCGACGTCGAGCACCTGCGCGTCGATGGCCTCCTGCGCGAGGCGGGCCGCCTCGGTGTAGCCCTCGACGATGACGGTCGGGTGGAGGTCCGCTTCGAGGAGGTCCTCGGCGTGCGCGAGGAGTTCGCCCGTCAGAACGGCCGCGGTGGTGGTGCCGTCGCCGACCTCCTTCTCCTGTGTCTCGGCCACTTCGACGATCATCTGCGCGGCGGGGTGTTCGATGTCCATCTCTTCGAGGATGGTCGCGCCGTCGTTCGTGATGACGACGTTACCTGTGGAGTCGACCAGCATCTTGTCCATCCCGCGGGGGCCGAGCGTCGTCCGTACGGCGCTCGCGACGGCCTTACCCGCTCGGATGTTCGAATCTTGGGCGGCCTGACCGCGCGTTCGGGAGCTACCGCCGGAGAGGATGTACAGGGGCTGCTGCATTCGTGACGACATGAGTGTGAAACCTCACCCCTGTAGACGACAGCGGTTCTATAAATACCTTTCGTAGCCGGAGTGTCGAAAAATCGCACGACAGGAGCCGAATGAGGGTGCTACTCGGTCGCAATCCGAACGCAGCGAGTGTATCCAAGATACAAAAAGCTTTGGTAACCGCGAGGGTTCGGCGGACGACCAGTCTCGTAGCTGAACAGTTCTGAGAAGCTATTTTACCTCGCCCGAGAACGGTCGAACCGTGCTCGAACTGAACCACGGGTTCCGGGTGGTGGACGTCCACGCGCGGTTGGACCCCGACGGCGAGGAGTCGGTGGCCACGCGGGGACGGGAGACGAGTCCCGAACGGTTGGAGCGGGAACTCCACCAAGCCGGCGTCGTCCGCGCCGTCGTCTCGCCGGGGCGGCGCGCCGAGGGGGAGGGGTACCTCCGCGCGAACAACGCCGTCGCGCGGATGAGCGTCGACCGGCCGTTCGTCGCGTTCGCGCGCGTGAACGGCCCGCGGGACCCGAGCGGACGCGCCAGCGCGCGCCTGCGGAACCTCACCGCCTCCCGGGACGACAGCCACGCCGACCCGGACGACATCGAGCAGTACGCCTACGACGACCGGTTCCACGGGTTCACGCTCGCGCCCGCCGTCGACGGCCTGCCCGACGAGGAGACGCTGGACCGACTGGACGACGTGGGCCTGCCCGTCCTCGTCCACGGCGGCCGGGAGTTCACCCCCGACGACGCCGCCGAGACGCTCCTCAGACGGGAGTTCCCCGTGATACTCGCCGGGTTCGGCGGCTATCCGCTGGAACGGGACCTGATGAACCGGAGCATCGACCTGTTGGAGGAGTTCGACGGCCTCCACCTCGACACGAGTTTCGTCCGCTTCCGCGGCGTGATGGAGCGCGCGCTGTTGGAGCACCCCGACCGAGTGTTGTTCGGGAGCGGCGCCCCCGAGGCGCACCCGAACGTCGGCGTGATGGAACTACTGACGCTCGACGTTTCGGAGGACGCGATGCGCCGGGCGTTCTCGAAGAACGCCGCGCGTGTTATCCCCGAACTCGGGCCCGGCGAGGAGTGAGGGGTCAGCGCCAGTCGTACGTCGCGACGGCGCGGTCGGTCCGCTTCGAACAACCGTGGGGGTTCCGCGCCGTCGACCGGTCGCGGGCGCGGGCGACGAGTCCGTCGGAGATACCCGTGGCCATCCCGCCGACGACGTCCCTCCCCGTCCCGAACCACCCCGTCGGCGTCGCGTCGCCGCGGACGACGTCCCGAGCGGCGGAGAACGCGTCCGTCCGGGCGTGCCTGAGCGTCCGCCGGGCGACGGTGGGACGGAAGCCGTAGTTCTTCGCGAGTCGGTAGCCGAGCGCGCGGTACTTCCAGCCCCAGTCGCGTTCTTTCACGCCGCCGTCGGCCTCGTACTCCGTCCGGACGCTCATCTCCGGGCGCCACGTCACCGCCTCCCCGGCCCCGGCGAGTCGGTGCGCGACGTCGCGCGCGCCGCCGGTGAGGAGGTACTCGTCGAAGCCGTCGAGTTCCTCCAGGGCGTCCCGCCGGAAGGCGACGTTGCCGCCGTTGAAGTAGGTCACGTCGCGGCCGCAGATGGTCCGCCGTTCGAGCGTCTCGGTGGTCATCCCGGCGCGGAGCGTCCGGTGGGAGGGCCCGGTCACCGCCGCCGCCTCTTCGAGGCCGTCGGTGACGCCGTCCAGCCATCGCTCCTCGACGGCGAAGTCGTAGCGCAGGAACGCGATTGCGTCGCCGGAGGCGGCGCGGATGCCGGCGTTGCGGGCGACGTTCAGCGTCCGGTCGGATATCTCGACGAGGACGTCCACGTCGTCTCGGTCGCGCACCATCCCCGTGGTGCCGTCGGCCGAAGGGCCGTTGACGACGACGACTTCGGCGTCCGGGGCGGCCTCGGCCAGGGCGTCGAGGCCGGCCGCGAGGCGGTCCCGACCGTTGAGCGTCGGAACCACTACCGAGAGATGCATACGCGTCCGTACGGACGGAGAGACTTAAATGCCGTCGCTCCGGCCGACGGGAGAAGAACGGCGCGGCGGCCCCGTCGTACCGTCTCTCGCCGGTCGGACCGCCGGTTCGCCGCAACGGGGTGGTGAACCGGGGAAAACGGCGGCGAGAGACGGTATCAGTCCGCGTCGGGGACCGAGGCCGTCCAGTACGACACCGACGCGAGACGTTCGCCGAGCGACGTCCCGCCGAACGAGGTGTCGAGGCCGCGGAGTTCGCTGGCGACGCCGTTCGGCATCTTCCGGTAGACGCCGTACGGGACGACGAAGTCGTGGGTCGCCTCGGTCAGTCTGAGACCGGCGTCGCGGAGGAGGCCGTCCACCTCCGACTCGCCGTAGAGTCGCGACCCCATCGGCAACAGCCAGTTGTACACGAGGCGCGCGCTGGTGTCATTGAACGTGTCGAAGAACACCACGTCCTTCGAGACGCGCGCCATCTCCGCGAGGAACTTCGCGGGCGTGTCCGCGAGGTGGAAGAATCGCATCGCGAACACGGCGTCGAAGTGGTCGTCGGGGAACGGCAGACGCGCCGCGTCGCCCCGGAGGAACTCGATTCGCTCCGCGACGTCCGCTCCGGCCCGCCGCGCCTTCTCGCGTCCCTGCGTCATCATCGCCCGCGAGATGTCGAGTCCGACGATGTTCGCACCGCGTTCGGCGAGCATGACGGTGAACCGACCGGTACCGCAGGCTATCTCCAGAACGTTCTTGCCCTCGACGGGACCGACGGCGTCGAGGACGGCCTGCTTCTCTCGGTGGTCGATGAGTCGCCCGCCGCGGGAGAATCGCTTCGAGTCGTACTCTTGGGCGACGTCGTCCGCCTGGTACCACTCCTTTCCTTTCACACTACACCGTACTGCACGCCGACGGCCTAAAACCGTACTGGATGCGGCCGGACGACCGACCGCCGGCGGGCGCGCCGACGACGGGACGGACCGACCGCGGCGCGCCTCGGCCGCGTCCGCCCGGTTACCCGCTGGTGACGACGTTCTCGGCCGGGATGCGGATGATGACTCGGCCCCCGGACTCCTCGTCGTGGTAGGGGTACTCGTCGACGTCCATGTACCGCCGCGCGAGTTCGTCGATGTGTTCGCGGGCGCCCTCGTCGACCAACTCCGCCTCGCCGCGGACGGAGACGTAACGGTAGGGGTCGTCCGGGTCCAGGACCGAGACGCCCACCTTCGGGTCTCGCTGGACGTTCTTTACCTTCCGGCGGCCGTACGCGCTGTTGAGGAGGACGTACTCGCGGTTCTCGTGACCGACCCAGACGGGCGTCACCTGCGGCGTTCCGTCGGGCATGACCGTCGCGAAGTGGGCGAACGACTCCTTCTCGAAGATGTCGACGTGAGACTCGGGAATCACGTTCCGCCCGTCGACGCGGCGGGAGAAAACGGTTCGCCATCGAATAATAATATGACCTTATTTGTGTATAATGTGACTGCATTGTTTTGACACACTTGTAGCCAAGCTTTACCACGGCAGACGTGTTCGCGTGGAGTATGAGCACCAGTACCGCAGAGATGAACCGTGAGGACCCCCTCTCGGAGGGCGAGTTCCGCGAACGACTCCGAGAGTTACCCCCGAGCGCGAAGCTCGTCGCCAAGGTGTTAGAGGGCGACGCGCCGCTCTCACAGGGCGAACTCGCGGAGGAGTCTCTGCTTCCGGACCGGACTGTCCGCTACGCGCTGAACCGGCTGGAGGAGTCGGACCTCGTCGGGTCGCGCTACAGTTTCAAAGACGCTCGAAAGCAGGTCTACTTCCTGAACACGTAATCGACCGACGACCGTGAACGGCGACCGCAGGACGGACTGACCAAGCCACCTCCCGCCGTTCACCAGTACCGTTTTCTCAGACCCCCGCGAACCCGGAGCCGTGACTTCCATCGCCCGCGCGCCGGTTCCGGTCACCACCCGCGCGCCCGCGGGGTCGACGAACGCCTACGTCGTCGGGTCCGACCGAGCGCTGCTGGTCGACCCGGCCGGCCGGACGGACGAACTGGACGAACTCGTCGTCGAGCGACGCGTCGAGCACGTGACGGTGACACACACTCACCCCGACCACACCGGCGCGGTACGGGCGTACGCCGAGGAGACGGACGCGACCGTCTGGTGTCGGCGCGGCCGCGAGGTCCGCTTCGCCGACGCGACGGGCGTCGAACCCGACCGGACGTTCGTCGAGGGCGAGACGATCTCGGTCGGCGGAGGCGACGGCGTCGCCGTCCTCGACACGCCCGGCCACGCCCCCGACCACGTCGCCTTCGAGGGCGACTTCGGCGTCTGCTGCGGCGACTTGGCCGTCGCCGAAGGCAGTGTCGTCGTCGGCGCGCCGGAGGGGAGCCTCCGCGCCTACCTCGTCGCCCTCCGCCGCCTCCACGCCCGCGACCCGCCCGCCCTCTACCCGGGGCACGGTCCCGTCGTCGACGACCCGCGAGCGACCTGCGAGCGCCTGATCCGACACCGCCTCGACCGCGAACGGAGCGTCCTCGACGCCGTCGGCCGCGGCGCGACGGACGTCGACGCGGTCGTCGACGCCGCTTACGGGAAGGACCTCACCGGCGTCCGCGACCTCGCACGCGCGACGGTCATCGCCCACGTCGAGAAACTCGACGCCGAGGGGCGCCTCCGGTGGGACGCCGAGTCCCGGCGCGTCGAACCCGTCTGAGCGAGGACGCTCGCCCTCGACCGGACCGGGAACGTTTTTCGACCGCGCACCGAAGCGACGGTGTGAGCCACGCCGGACCCAGTCTGGAGGAGGAACTCGAACGCGCCCGCGACCTGTCGGTGTCGGACCTCGCGGACGCCATCGAGTCCATCGGCTTCGAGTGCACCCGGTGCGGCGCCTGCTGTAAGGGACACGGGGAGGAGGGCGACCGGGAACCGCACACCGCGACCGTGTTCCCGGACGAGGTACGGGAGTTGCAGGCGGCGACCGACGACGAACGCGAGTGGCGGGACGTCGCCCGACCGATGCCCTACGGCCTCTCCGAGGGCGACGACGGCCCGGAGGGCGAGACGTTCGAGTGGGCGCTTCAGACCGACGCCTGCGGCGACTGCGTCTTCTACGAGGAGTCCGAGACCGGCGGGGAGACCCGGGGCGCCTGCACCGTCCACGACGACCGACCGCTCATCTGCGAGACGTACCCGTTCAGCGTCGGCCTCGGCGGGACGAGTCAGCCGATGGGCGAAGCCGTAGATGAGGAGGGGATGGTCCGCGCCCACGAGTGCGAGGGCCTCGGCCGCGACATCTCCCGCGGGGACGCCGAGGAACTGGCCGGGGCGCTGAAAGAGCGCGCGGTCCGGGAACTGGAGGAGGCTATCGGCGTCAGGGACGAGTACCGCCCCGTCGACACGGGACCGGGCGAGGTGGTCGTCCACGACTCCGAGGGGGCGAAGCGGCCGGACGGGTCGGTCGTGGACGACTGAAGGGGGCTTCCGACCGTTCGAACGACCCGACTCCGGCGGTACACATTTAACAGTTCCGCGAGAGTTTTGCGTGGAGGTCTATCACGGTGGAAATCTCAGATAAACTCCTGTGTCTGTTCAACACCGACGTGCGCGCGGAGGACGACCGGTACGTGGTCGAGGTTCCGAAGCGCGAAGTCGAGTCCGGCACGGTCGAACCCGGCGAGACGTATCGCGTCGCTCTCATCTCCCGCGAGGCGGTCGAGTCCGACGAGTCGACCGACACGAGTACCGCGTCGACGACGCCCTCGTCCGAACCGCAACCCCCCGTCGAAGTCGGCGAACTGCGCTACGTCGAGATAGAAGACATCGGCAAGCAGGGCGACGGCATCGCCCGCGTCGAACGCGGTTACGTCATCATCGTCCCCGGCGCGGAAGTCGGCGACCGGGTGAAAATAGAGGTGACCGAAGTGAAGTCCAACTTCGCCGTGGGCGAAGTGATAGAGGACGACTTCTGAACCCACCTTTTTGCTGACTCGGGGTCGCTACGCGACCCGCTCGTCGCAAAAAGCTGGACCAAAAAGCTGCCGCGCCTCGCTCGCTGACGCTCGCTCGGCGCGGTCCTAATTCTCTTCTCTTTCCGCACCGCACTGCCCCGCAGACGCCTCTCTTCTCACTCCGCCTTCGGTTCCACCGGGTACGGACCGGTGAACTTCGAGAGGTCCACGTCCGCGACGCTCACCTCGTCCGCGGAGGCGTACGGGCGATTGACGACGATGTCGCCGGCGGTGCGGTTGCCGATGCCCGGGATGGACGTGAGTTCGTCCATGCTCGCCTCGTTCGGGTCCAGCGGATGGGGAACGCCCGTCACGGAGCGGTAGCCGTGGTCGACGATGGCCACGTCGATGGTCTTCCCGAGTTCCAGTTCACCGGGGATGCCCACGAGGAGCGGGTAAGTGCCGAGTTGGCGGCCGAACGTCCGGCCGTCCTGGTGGTATTCGAGGTGGACGTTCGGGAGGACCGTTCCCGCGGGCGCGACGCGTTTCAGCATCGGCCGGTCGATTTCCTCTCGAACTTCCTTCTTGTACTGCTGGAACAGTTTCTTGTGTTCGGCGGCGATGTTCGCGCCGTCCTCGGCCATCTCCGTGCCCTCGAACGCCATCACCTGCCGGATGTTGATGCGTCGGACCATCAGACCGGCGTCGTAGACGCGGTGGAGGAAGCGCTTGTTGTGCGCGAACGTTTCCTCGCGTTCGCCCTTCAGGCCGTGCAGGAGGTTGATGCCGGGCAGGAGTTTCGGCAGGCGATTGGCGGCGCCGTCGCCGTGCGTCGGCGCGTCTTCGGGGGATTCGCCGGGGCGCCAGCCGGCCTCCTCGTTGACGATTTTGACCGCTTCGAAGCACTCGTCGGCGGTGACGTTCAGCGTGTTCTGCTCCTGCACCACGGGGTCGGCGGATTCGAGGCCGAAGGCGGCGGTGTCGCCCGGCGTGTTGTGCTCGGCGATGATTCGGATACACTCGCGGGATTTCTCGGGCCACTCCACCACCGTGATGGGGTTCATGTTGTCGAGGTGAAGCGTCTCCAAGTCGGGCGCCACCTCCCGGATGCCCTCGTACAGTCGCCGGAGGGCGTCGGGGTTCGGCGCCTCGCCGTCGCCGCCGAACGCGAGGATGTCGGCCTGCCGGCCGAGGCGGAAATGTTTCGCCCCCCTGTCGGAGAGATTGCCCACCTCGCGGACGACGGACTCCGGCGTCCGGAACGCCGGGTTGCCGTACATCGGTTCGGTGCAGAACGAGCACCGGTAGGCGCATCCCCGAGAGGTCTCCATCTCGCAGATGAGGTACTCCGGGTGGTTCGGATGCTGTTCGACGACGAACGCCCCCTTCGCGGCCCAGCGGTCGAGTTCGTCGTTGTCGCGGTAGCGGTTGTCGAAGCCCTCCAACTCGTTCGAGACGAGATCGTACGCCGCCGCCTCCACGTCGGCCATCGCGAGGAAGTCGTAGTCGAGGTTCCGCCGCTCCATCTCCTGGGCGCCGGCGTTCTCCTCGCCGACGCCGAAGCGGATTGGGCCGCCCATCACGGAGGTGCCGTCGGCGGTCCACGCGAGTTCGCGCACCTCGTCGGGTTCGGCGGGGGTGCCGCCGACGTACTTGCCGGGGACGGTCATCCCGCCGATGTATATCATCAGGTCGGCGTCGGCCACGTCGGCCCACTTCTGTCTGTCGTCGCGGAGTTCGTCGATGGTGTGGTAGGTGACGTTCTCCTCGGGGACGCCGGCGTCGACGAGGGCCCCGGCCGTGAAGCGCGGGTACGTCGAGATGTACGGCGGCACGCCGAAGTGCGCCGGTTCGTCGACGTAGCCGTCCACGAGCGTCACGGAGAGGTCGGCCGGGTCGGTCATAGGGGAGAGAAAACGGTCGACGGGTAAAACGGTGACTACCTCGGGACTTCGGTGCGGGGGGGTCGAGGCGAAGAGAACGCACGCTCAGACGAAGATGTGTCCCTCGCGCCGCCACGCCGTTCCCGACGGCCGGAGTCGCTCGGCGCTCCGGGTGCGCTCCCACGTCGCCACCGCGGCGACGACGGCGTCGAGGGCGTCACCGTCGGCGTCCGCGACGGCCCGCTTTCGTACGTCGTCGGCGACCGAGACGCCGTCGAGGGCGGCGAGGGCGTCCACGTTCTCCGCCCGTCGCCGCCTCCCCGACTCGTCGTTCGTCTTGTACCGCTCGCGGTGACCGCCGAGGCGGTCCAGCGTCGCGGCGGGGTAGGCTTCGAGCGCCCACGGAAGGTCGGGGTCGGGGTCCCGCATCGGGAGGACGCGCGCCGACCCGGCTTCGACGAGCGGTTTCAGCACGTCGCGGACGCCGTGGAACGTCTGCGCCTTCACGAAGAAGTGGTAGGGCGAGGTGGCTCCGACCGCGCGGTCGGTCTCTCTTCGATAGTACGTCCGGTCTCCCTCCCTTTCGGCGGCGCGTTCGCGCGCCCACGCCGAGAACTCGCTCGCGTCGGCGAACCCGTCCGGGAACCACCGGACGAACGCCGCCCAGTCGTCGACGCCGGCCGCGTCGAGCAGGAACGCCGGGAGGCCGAACGAGAAGTCGAGTCCGAAGGCGGTCCCCCCGCCCGTCTCGGCGAGAAACGACCGGAGCGCCGGCAGGACTGACTCCCGGACGGCGTCGGCTTCGAGGAGGTCCGGCGCGGGAACGCAGGCCTCGACGTCGAGGGCGCCGTCCTCTGCCGTCCCGCGCGCGAGGTATATCGACTCGCCGGCGCGGCGGGCGCCGCTGAAGTCGACGCCGTAGACGGTCGTCGGCGCGCGGAATCCGCTCACGACCGGCGGTTCGGACGGCGGCGGCATAACCTCTCGGACCCCTCCGCCGGTCGCTCCGCGTCGGCCGGCCGTTCGGCGTCCGCCAATTCCGCCGTCACCGAGAGAGGTTTCAGCCCCCCGCGCGGCCGTGTGGGTATGAGCGACGAGGACCGCGCGAGCGGCGAAGCGGCGGACGGACTGACCCTCCGGCCGGTCGACCCCGACGACGCGGCGCGGATTCGAGACATCTACGCCCCGTTCGTCGAGGGGACGGCGGTGACGTTCGCGAGCGAGGTGCCGGACGTCGAGGAGATGCGCGAGGAGATACAGCACAAGCGCGAGGCCGACGATTACCCGTGGTACGTCGCCGAGACGGGCGGAGACGGGAGCGGGGGCGAGGACGGGAGCGTCGTCGGCTACGCCTACGGCGATGCGCTCCGAGAGCGGGACGCCTACCAGTGGGCCGTCGAGACGTCCGTCTACGTCGACCCGGACGCCCAGCGCGGTGGTATCGGGAGCGCGCTGTACGAGCGCCTGTTCGAGACGCTGCGGGCGCAGGGGTACGTCGCCGCCTACGCCGCCCTCGGGATGCCGAACCCCGAGAGCGTCGCGTTCCACGAGGCGACCGGGTTCGACCACCTCGGGACGTTCCCGGCGGCGGGGTTCAAACTCGGCGCGTGGCACGACGTGGAGTGGTACCGTCGACCGCTTCGGGAGGCACCCGCGGACCCCGACCCGCCGCGCCCGGTTTCGACGGTCGACGCCGCGTTTCTCGGTGCGGAATGACGGACCGAAACGGCTCGCCCGAACCGCGACGCGGCGCGGGGCGGGAAACGCACACGACTAAACCGACCCGAGAGATACTCGCGGTATGACACGCGACGACGACGAGCGGCTTCGACGCACCCTCGAACGGCGTTCGGCCGTCGCCTCCCGACTGGCGGCGGCTCCCGCCCGCAAACCCGCGCTCGTCGACGCGCTCGATAGCTCCCGCTCCACGGTCGACCGAGCCATCGACGAACTCGCGGCTGTCGGCTGCGTCCGGCGGGAGGACAGCGAGTACGCGCTGACGACCACCGGTCGCCTCGCGCTCCGAACGTACGAGGGGTACCGGAGCGCGACGGACGCGATCGCGGCGACGACCGAGTTCGTCAACTGCCTGCCCGCCGACGCGCCGCTCGATACGTCCCTCCTCGACGGCGCGTCGGTCAGCATGAGTTCCGAACACGTCCCCGACCAGGCGCTCGCCCCGAGCACCGACCTGTTCAAACGTGCGACGCGAATGCGGGGACTCGCGCCCGTCGTGCTCGGGTTTTATCCGAACACCGTCGCCGAACAGCTTTCGAGGGACGAGTTGACGGTGGAAATCGTCGCGTCCGCGGAGGTGCTCGGGGCGCTGCCGTCGATTCCGGACGTCGGCACCGCGTCGCTCTCGGAGGCGGACGGGCTGTCGCTGTACGAGAGCGGAGGGGAGCTTCCGTACGCGCTCTGGCTGATGGAGACGCCCGAATCGGACTACGCCGGTATCACGGCGTACGACGCGGGAGGCGCCGCCGGCGTCCTCATGAACGACTCGCCGGCGGCCGTCGAGTGGGCCGAATCGGAGTACGAGCGGTACCGCGCCGACGCGAGCGAAGCGAACCCGTTTCGGTCGTGAACACGACTCGGGCGAGCACGGACCGCGAGCGGGCGGTTCGATCAGTCGGTGAGGAATTCACCGCGCTCCGGGAATTACTCGAGACCGTGACGATATACGAGTCGGACGCGTCCGTACGATACGCCCGCTGACGACGGCCCTCCACGACATCAGCGCGGCCCGGTCGGCGGTAACTCGTCCGCCGCCTCCCCCTCTCGGCGGGCGCCCCCGACGCCGACTTCGCCGGTAGCGACCTCCCGAAATCGAGACGCCGAGCGACGCGGCCGTGCCGTCCGCCGTCGTACCGACGGTAGCGTCCGCGGCGGGCCGGAACATCCGTCGACCGGCGCGCTTCGGTGGTCACGAAAGGTCACCGCTCGGCCCGCCGAGCATCACCGAGGGCTGCCGAGGACCGCGACACCGCGGCGAGGTGGGCCGAAGCCCGCGTGTTTATCATCGTGGCGGGGCTAGACGGAGACATGCCTGCGACCCTCGAAGTGAAGTGTACGGATTCGGACTGCGAGATGGATATGTTCGAGATGCACTACACCTACGACATGCCGGACGACGTGGGCGTCGAGGAGTTCGCCTGTCCGTACTGCCGAGGGACCGACTGTCTCGAAGCCATCGAGCTATGAGCGGGTTCAAGGAGTTCGGCGAGTCGGCGGCCCGGAGCGTCCTCGAACGCATCGGCCGCGGCGTCGGCCGGGTGCAGGAGCGGAAACCGCTCCCGTACGACGTCTTGGAGAGCGACGACGCCTACCTCGTCGTCTTCGACGCCCCCGGCGTCCAACGTAGCGACGTGCAGGTGCGCTTTCTGGACGGCGAGGTGCAGGTCCAGATAGACCGCTTCCGCGACTTCCACGAGGGGTTCGAGATGCGCTTCCCCGGCCGCGGCCTCTCGCTGGACGGCAGCGCGAAACTGCCCGACGACGCCGTCGTGGACGCCACGGGCGCCAACGCAACGCTCGCCGCCAACGGGACGCTCCGCGTGGAGATTCCGAAGGACGAACGCGCGCAGGACGTGGCCGTCACCGACGAGGCGGACGCCTCCTCGTCCGACGTGGACGCCACCGGCGCCGGTGCGGGCGCGGAGACGACGATGGGCGAGACGATGGCCCGCGACGACACCGAGGGCGAGACGATGGCCCGCGACGACACCGAGGGCGAGACGATGGCCCGCGACGACACCGAGGGCGAGACGGACCGCGACGACGTCGACAGTTCGGGAGACGGCGCCGGCCTCGACGCCACCGGGTCCTCGACGGACATCGACGCGACGGACGCCGCCGACGGCGTCGGGTCGACGGACTCCGTGGGCGAAGGCGACGATGACGACGAGGACGAAGACGACAACTCCGCCGGCCTCGACCGCTAACCGGGTTCGATTTTGACCTGACGCCGGTCAGTCGACGGTCATCCCCTCGACCACCTCGAACGCTTCACTTCCGTCGAACCGACGCGGGTCGTACGCTTCTTCGACGCTCTCCCCGCCGAGCATCGCGGCCGCGACGGCCTCGCCCGAGGCGGGCGCCCACATGAACCCGTGGCCGTGCCACCCGGTGGCGACGAACACGCCCTCGGCGACTTCGCCGAGCAGCGGCTTTCTGTCGGGCGTCGCCGTGCAGAGGCCCGCCCACGCCCGCGCCACGTCGGCGTCGTAGTTCGCCCGGCGGTCGAGGACGCCCGTCGCCGCCTCGACGAACCAGTCGTCGCCGTCGCGGGACCACTCGTCGGGGTCGAACTCGACGGCCTCGGTGCCGTCGCCCGCGAGGAGGCCCTCGGGGTGCGGGCGGAAGTACGCCCCCGCCGTCGCGTCGTAGCAGATGGGACCGTCGTAGGGACGGCGGCTGACGAGCGCCTGCACCCGGTAGGGTTTCGTCGCGAGGGGGACGCCCGCCGCCGCGAGCACCCGCTTGGTGTGCGCGCCCGCCGCGACGAGCACCGAGTCGTACCGCTCGGTCACCGCGCCGCCCGGACGGACGACGCCCGGCGGGTCGGCGCGGACTCCTACCTCCTCGCCCGTCCGAATCTCGACGCCCGCCGCGCGGGCGCGGTCGGCCGCCGCCTCGACGTAGGAGGCCGGGTCGGTCCACATCGCGTCCGCGGCGACGGCGGCCGTCCCCACGTCGTCGGTTCGGAGGGCGTCGCCGAACCGCTCTCGAAGACCGGCGCCGTCCGTCGTCGTCACGTCGCGGCCGTGGGCGCGCATCCGCTCGGCCGTCTCGGCGACGGCCTCGCCGGTCCGCCCGTCGTCCGCGCGGGCGAGGAACACGTACGGGCAGGGCGTCGTGGAGAAGTCGTTCGCGTCGTCGGCGTCGAACGCGCGGAACCGCGAGAGGGCGCGCGCGGCCATCCGCACGTCCACGTCCTCGGCGTAGGCGTCGTAGAGGATGCCGGCGGCGCGCGAGGAAGACCCCGCGCCGACGGCGTCGCCGCGTTCGTACGCCGTCACCGCCGCGCCCGCCGCCGCGAGGTCGGCCGCGGCCGTGAGTCCGACCGCGCCCGCGCCGACGACGGCGACTCGCCGGCCCGACCCGTCCGGAATCTCGAACGGCCGCGCGAAGTCGTCTTCTCGTTCTCCCGTCATCGGTGCTCCGCCGGCAGCAGCGACTCGAACGACCGCTCCGAGAGCCAGTCGATAAGGGTCTCTAAGTCCTCCTGCGCCTCGGTCAGGAGTCGCTCCCCCGCCTCGGCGGACGCGCGGGTGGGGCGTCCGACGGCGCCGCTGTCGGTGAACTCCGCGGCGTCGACGGGCAGCGACGCGCCCGCGACGGTCGTTCCCCACGAGTCCGCGCCCTCCTCTTCCGCCGCCGCGAGGGCGTCCTCGCGAACGAGTTCGGGCGCGGCCGCGTAGACCATGCTCGTCTCCATCTCGTCGGCGTGCCCGATTCCCTCGGTGCCGAACAACTCCTCCGCCGTCCCGTCGAGATTCGACCACCAGTTCCACGGGACGACGAACGCCGTCTCCTCGCTCCGAAGGCGGCGGGCGGCGCGTTCGAGGGCGTCGTCGTTGCCGCCGTGGCCGTTGGCGACGACGACTTTTCGAAGGCCGTGGGCCGCGAGGCTCTCGACGGTCTCCTCGACGTACGCCGCGAACGTCTCCGGCGAGACGGCGAGCGTTCCGTCGAACTGCCGGTGGTGGTCGCTCACGCCGACGGGAATCGGCGGCAGGAGGATGGCGTCCTCGCGGTCGACCGACTGGGCGACTGCGCGGGCGGCGAGGTAGTCGGTGCCGAGGGGGAGCGCCGGTCCGTGCTGTTCTATCGCGCCCGTCGGCAGGACGGCGACCGAGGCGTCCTCGAATCGCTCGGCGGCGGTGGTCGTCGTGTGCTCCTGAAGGTGCGGCGAACGTTCCATCGTAGTCGTCGCTCGTCCGGACGCTACTTATTCTTCGACGAATCGGCGGTTCAGACGGCGGTCGTGAGGAGATACCCGGCGACGACCGAGAGGAGCAGTCCGCCCGCGACGACGCCCGCGACTTCGAACCAGCGGCGGGGCGCGCGGTCGCTCCCGCGGTCCACCGAATCCGGGCGAACGTAGAGAAGCGCGCCGAACGCGCCCGAGACGACGGCCGCGCCGAACCAGCCGGCCACCTCGACAGAGAGACCCGCCGAGAGCAGCCCCCACCCGGAGAGTGCGAGGAAGTAGAGCGCCGGGACCGCCTGCGTCAGCGCGAGGAAGTCCGCGCGAGCGATTCGGACGGGAGCGGACTCGGTCGACTCCATGAGAGGACGACGTGTCGGACGAGTAATAAGATGTCGGACGCGAGACTACTCCGAGAACTCCTCGACGCCGCGGGCGGGGTAGCCGACGACGAGGTCCGCGCCCGCCTCCTTTATCGAGGAGACGCGGTCGCGGACCGTCTCGACGTCGCCGACGAGGGCGTAGTCGCGGACGGCTTTCCCGAGCACCTCGCGGGCGCGGCCCTCGGCCCGGGCGTCCGTCGCCGCGTCGGACGGGAGCGCCTTCGCCACGGGCCGGCGGCGGGCGGCGTAGGCGCCGACGCCGTCCAGAATCTCGTCCTCGTCGTCGGCGAGCACCGTCGGCGCGTAGACGGCGATTTCGCCGTCGTACCCCGTCGCGCGGAGGGCGCGGAGGTCCGCCTCCGTCGACCGCGAGAGCAGTTCGTACTGCGTCCCGCCGGCGGCGAGGGCGACGCGTTCGACGCCCTCGGTACCGACCCACGCGTCCGGCGCGCGTTCGAGGCCGGCGGCGAGGCGCGGCGCGACGGCGCGGCGGCGTTCCTCCTCGGAGAGGTAGGCGGCGTGGCCGGCGACGAAGACGCGGCGAACGTCTTGCGGAACCCAGTCCCAGAGGCTGTCGTCCCCCGTCGGGTCGAAGCCGTCGGCGCGGACGGGCATCGTGAGGCGGACCTCTCGGTCGGCCGCGAGTTCGCGCAGCACCTCGGCGTCCGGGAGGTGCTCGCGGCCCTCGTAGTCGACGGCGACGGTGTCGAACGGCGTGTCGAGGGCCGCCCGCACGTCGCACTCTTTCGGCTTCAGGGCCACCGCGTCGAGACCCGTCCGCGAGACGGCGCACTCACCGGTCAACATCGTGTATCACTACTCACGGGAAGAGAACTATCGTCGTCGCGGAACTCGATCCATCGTCTGTGCGACCATGTGACCTCTCGTTGCCGACCGGACGGCATAAACGCGTCGCTCAGGGTCACTTCTTGCCTACGGGCGTTTTCACGAACTGGGACTCGGTTCCGAGTTACTTGTCCCTTCCCCCGCAACGACTAGGTGTGTGGTGAGCACGATGGCGACCGACGCGTCGGTACGACCGCGAGAACTGCTCGATTTCGACCTCGGGAACACGGCGGCCGGTTACTGGGTGGCGGTGCTGCGCGTCGTCACCGGCTACTGGTTCCTGCAGTCGGGGCTCGGAAAACTGCTGGCGGCCGAACCGTTCGACGCCACCGGATGGCTGGTGAACGGGACGCAGGGGAGTCCCGTCCACGGCTTCTTCGCGTGGGTCGGCGGGACGCCGTGGCTGATGGAGGTGGTGAACGTCGCCGTGCCCGTCGGGGAGACGCTCATCGGACTGGGTCTCCTCCTCGGCGCCCTGGTCCGACTGGCCAGCCTGTTCGGGGCGTTCCTGATGACGTGGTTCTACCTCGGGAACGCCGAGTGGGGGCACGGACTGGTCAACGGCGACCTGTTCGGTCTGCTGCTGTTCGTCACCCTCGGCCTCCTCGGCGCGGGGCGCGTCCTCGGCGTGGACGCCTACCTCGAACGGATGGAGTTCGGGCGGACGCGCGCGGCGAAGGCCGTCCTCGGTTGAGGGGGAGCGAGCGGCCGCGGCCGCGCGTCTCTGTTCTTCTGTGACCCTACAGCGGCAGTTCCGCGTCCGGGTCGACCACCCGGTCGGGTTCGGGCGGCGCCTCCCAGTCGGTGGCGAGTTCGAGCAGTTGGACGAGCATCCGACCCGTCGCCCCCCAGACGGTGTAGCCGTCGACGTGGAAGAAGTGGATGCGGTGGTCGCCGTACTGGGGGTGCATCCGCTGTTCGGACTCGTAGTTGTCCAGATTCGTCAGGTCCGACTCCGCGAGGACGGCTATCTCGGCCACCTCGCGTTCGTCGGGGTCGTACTCCCTGTCGGGGACGCGCGCGACGAACGGCGTCACGGAGTAGTCGGTGACGGTGCCGATGTCGTCGAGTCGGCCGAAGAACTCGACTTCGTCGCGGAGGAGGCCGATCTCCTCGTACGCCTCGCGGAGCGCCGTCTCGCGCAGGTCCTCGTCGCTCGGTTCCCGGCCGCCGCCGGGGAAACTCATCTGGCCGGGGTGCTCGCCGAGGTGGTCCGCCCGCTTCGTGAACAGGACGTGGTCCTCGCCGTCGCGGACGAGGACGGGGGCGACGACGGCCGCCTGCCGGTCCGCGTCCGCTACCGTCTCGGCGTCGTGCGACGACACCCGCGAGAGGTCCATGGTGGTTCGAACCGTCGGAGGCGCTTAGCCTTAGCTCTCGCGGCGAGCCGACTTCTATGCGGATTAAACGGGATAGTCAGTCGAGCGCTGCCTCTAACCGCGAGCGAACCGACTCGACGTCTGTGCCTGTCTCGCCGCTCACGTCCACGTTCGCGCCGTCGGATGCCCACAGTTCCGCGTCGTAGGTCACGTCGAGGAGACGTTCGATGCGCGCCTCGTCGCCCGCCCTGACGGCCGCCTCGGCGTCCCGCCGCAGGCGGGCGAGGGCCGCGTCGGCGGCCGCCCCGCGGTCGACCGTTCGCCGGTCCAGGTCGAGGATGTGCGGCAGGTCCTCGGCGTTCTCGGGGAGCGACGGGAACGCCGCCGGGCCGGGGACGAGGAGTTCGGCGCCGTCGCCGTCGCCGTCGCGGTCGTACGCGACGAGGTAGTACTCGCGCACCGCGTCCTCCACCGCCGCCGACAGCGCCTCCGCGTCGGCGTCCCGCCCCTGCTTGAACGCGAGTTCGTCCAGCGCGCGCCGGAGTTCCGCCCGGGAGAGCGCACCGAACAGGTCGACGACGCCGGCGAGGTCGTCGTACAGCGCCTCGGCGTCGGTCACGACGACACCTCCTCGGCGTCTCGCTCGGCGGCGGCGACGACGTCCGCGGGGTCGAACGGCGCGTCCGACCACGCGGGCAGGCGGCGGTCCTCGCCCTCGGGTTCGACCACGGCGTCGGCGTAGGCGGCCACCTGTTCGCGCTCGCCCGCCCGGTCGAACGCGAAGTCGTTGAACGCCGCGTCGGCGGCGTACTGGTCGACCAGTCGGAGCGCCGCCTCGCGGTAGCGGTCGGGGAGCGTCCCGAAGTCGGGGTCGACGCCGCGGTCCGCGAGCGTCCGGAACAGCGTCTCGCCGACCGACTCGCTCATATCGGAGAGGCCGGTCGGCCCGGAGACGGCCCGGTGGTCGTGCTCGTAGGCGCCGAGGTCCACCTGCGCCGTCCCGTCGAAGCCGACGGCGTCGAACGCGCCGCCGAGGACGCCGACTTCGAGCCCCCACGACCGCGGCGCGCGGAGCGACCGGGCCACCTCGCTCGTCGCGGCGAACTCGCCGGAGAGCGCGTACCGGAAGGCGTCGAGGTAGTCGACGACGGGCGCGCGCGTCTCGTCGGCCAGCGCGCGGACCAGCGGCGCGTAGAACAGGCGGAACAGCCGACCGTACAGGCGGCCGTCCTCGACGCGGGCGTAGTAGCCCTTCGAGAAGCCGTAGCCGTGAGCGAGGGGGAAGAGCAGGCGGGGGACGTACGAGCGGTCGTACGTCTTCGTGTCGGCGTCGTGGACGACGACGAACTCCTCCTCGGCGGCGCGGCCGAGGGCCAGCCATACGTCGCGTCCCTTTCCCCTGACTCCGTTCAGTCCCTCCGCGTCGAGCAGGTCCGAGACGCGCGGCCCGTCGCACCACAGCACTTCGAGGGGGAGGTCGTACTCCGAGAGCCACTCGCGGAACGGTCCGACGCGCTCGGCCGGCGCGCGGAGGGGGACGACCACGCGGGCGGGGTCGACGCCTTCGAGCGTCGAGAGGACGCGGTCGGCCGCCAGCCCCGCGTACTCGCGTTCGGTCATCGGGACGACCACCGCCGCCCGCGCCGTCGGCGCGTCGGGCACCGGGTCCGAGAGGTCGTGAAGCGTCGTCACCCGCTCCTGCACGTACTCCATCGGCCGACAGTGAGGACCGCCCGAAGAAAAGCGGGCGGGTCTCCGTCCGTCAGTTCGGGAGTCTGTCGAGACGCTGGAGTGCGAGCAGCGCGCTCACGACGACGGCGAGGCCGAGCGAGAGCCCCGTGAAGATGGCGTCGTACGAGAGGCCGCCGGGCGGAAGCGGTTCGACGACCGGCAGCAGGGCCGTCGCGGCGCGGACGACGTCGTAGGCGCCGTGGCCCTCGCGGAGCACCCCGACGGCGGAGGACCCCGTGGCCTGCACGATCATCATCCCGGCGGAGTAGACGGCGTAGGCGCTGCCGCGGTGTTGGTCGGGGAGCGTGTCGAGCAGGTAGGTGTCGAGCGCCGGAAAGAGGCTGTGAACGACGTAGCCGACGACGGCCGTGAGGAGGAGGATGGGGACGAGGCTGGTGGCCGCCGTCAGCGCGAGGACGGCGACGACGAACACGACGACGATGGAGAGGAGATACGGCACCTGCGGCAGGCGGTCGGCGAGGCGCCCCGAGACGAAGAAGGCGGGGACGCCCGCGGCGAACAGCAGCGTCAGCGTGTTCTTCGCCGTCGCGCTTCCCAGCCCCTTCGTCTGCATGTACAGTTCGTAGAAGTTGAACAGCCCCTGCCAGACGAACCCGGTGGTGCCGAGGATGGCGACGCCGAGGAGGATGACCCGCCACTGGGCCCGCGCGGCGCCGAGGAGGTCCCTGTCGGCCGCGCCCGCCGCCGGGAGTTCGGTGCGCCGGGCGGTGCGGTAGAAGGCGACGGTGGCGAGGAAGGCGGCGACGCCGATACAGACGAAGACGACGCGCCACTCGACGAACACGGAGAGGACGAGCGTGACGAACGGCGCGGCGATGACGGCGGCGAGTTGGGCGGCGGTGCCGTGGATTCCCAGCGCCCGCCCGACGCGCTCGGGGTAGAGTTCGCTCACGAGGGGGTTGGCGGCGACCAAGTAGACGCCCGAGGAGAGGCCCATCAGGAGGGCGCCGGCGCCCACCATGACGATGGAGTCGGCGGCAGCGGTGAACGCGGAGGCGACGGTGAGTATCCCGCCGGTGGCGAGGACGACGCGGTGGCGGGGGACGCGTGTCAGGAGCCACCCGGTCGGGAGGCGGGGGACGGCGCTGCCGACCCACACGAGCGTCGCGACGAGGCCGGCCGTCGCCTCCCCGATGCCGAAGACGGCGATGAACTCCTCTAAGAGGGGGGCGAATATCACCCGCGCGAGGTTGACGAGCAGCACCATCGAGCAGAGCGTTCCGAACAGCCGACCTCGTGACACGCCCGTGCGTTTCGCTCCGGGGGGGTCAAGCGTTCCGGAACGCCGCTCCCGCGCTCTGACCCGCCCTCGAAACCGCCCGACGACGAGCGTGCGAATCGGTGTCATCTCCCAGCGACTTTTTAAGTAACGCTGACAAAACCCAAGCGGTATGAAAACGACGCGGAAGGGGTTGCGCGAGGGGGAACTGGAGAAAGATACGTACGACCGCCTCGCGTGCAGCGAGTGCGGGGAGACGCTGAAGACGCGGAACGACCCCGAGGAGGTGTTCTCGGTTCGGACCTGTCCCGACTGCGGCACCGAGTGGAAGGAACTGGGCTGAGCGCGTCTACTCGAACACCGCGTCGAACGCGCGGGCGCCGAGCGGTTCGAAGGTGCCGGCGGCGACGTTCTCCGCGACGTGTTCGGGCGACCCGGTGCCGACGAGGGCACCCGTGACGCCGGGTGCGCTCCGCGCGAAGTTGAGCGCTCGCTGCGCGGGCGTCTCCCCCGAGAGCTGTTCGTCTATCGGCGAGGGAATCGAGTCGACGAGGTCGCCCTGCGAGAGGCTGGCGCTGGCGAACGCGTCGAGGCCGCTCTCCTGGACGTACCTGAGCGCGCTCACGTCCTCGTCCTCCTCGGGGTGGCGGTGCGCCTCGACGGTGAACGCGTCGGCCATCCGCACGTTGAACGGGAGTTGGACGGCCGCGAACCCGCAGTCGTCGGCGCCCGCGGACTCCGCGGCGCGTTCGGCGCGCGCGACGACTTCCGGCAGCGAGAGATAGCTGTCGTGGCCGCGCGGGACGCGGAACGCCTCCCACGTCGCCACGCCGTAGACGCCCAACTCGCCCGCGAGGCGGCGCTCCTCAAGCGTCTCGAACGCCGCCTCCAACTGGTCGTAGACGTCCTCTCTCGACCGCTCGGTCAACTGCGTCTCGGGATTGTGGACGTAGTAGCAGTCGATTTTCTCGACCCGGAGGTTCTCCAGCGAGCGGTCGAACATCGCGTCCAGAAAGCCGGGCGCGATGCAGTGGCTCCCGCGGGCCAAGTCGTCGGCGTCGACGAGGCCGGTCCGGACGAACTCGTCGCGGACGTACGCGCCGGGGTCGTCGGGGCGCGAGCCGTCGAACGGGACGAACCCGCCCTTCGTCGCGACGACGACTTCCTCGCGGGAGACGTCCGCGGCTTCGAGGGCGTCGCCGACGGCGCGTTCGCTGCGCTGACAGCGGTAGTTTATCGCCGTGTCGAGGAGGTTGACGCCCGATTCGAGCGCCTCCGTCATCGCCTCGCGGTAGCGTACGTCGGCCTCGTCCGTCGGGTCGCCGAGGTAGGTGCCGAGGCCGATGCTGGAGACGACGCCCGGCCCGAACCGACGGAAGTACGTCCGCGCGAACGCGTCGCCGAATCGGTCGCGATACTCCCACGTGCCGGCTGTCGTCGCCATGGGCGGGGTAGGGCGCGGGCGGGTAAACGCGCTCTGGTCGTCACACGTCGCCCGACATCGCCTCGAACAGGCGCTCGCAGAGCGTCGTCCGGGCGAGGGCGTCGCCGCCGTCGGTGAGGATGCGGCCGTCTCGCTGGGGAATCTGCCCGCCGCCCATGCGGGCGTGGCCGCCGGCGGAGGCGCCGGGGACGTTGTCGAGGGCGTGTTCGAGCGTCCGCCCCATGTGGACCCGGTCGTCGCGGGAGCGACCCGAGAGGAAGAGCGTGCCGTCGCGTTCGCCGCAGACGACGACGGCGGTGACGCCCTCCAACTGGATGAGTTCGTCCGCCGCCTGCGGGATGGCGTCGACGTTCGACAGCGTGCCGACGTCGCTGACGGCGAACGGGCCGCGCACGTCCCGGCCGGCGATGGCGCGCGCCTTCAGTTCGAGCACTTCTTTAGACACCTCGGGGTTGGCCACCCGGTCGAGCACGTCCTCGTCGACGCCGGGGTAGAGGTAGCCCGCGGCGGTGAAGTCGTCGGCCGAACAGCCCGCGGTGAGCCGCTTCGTGTCGGTGAGGATGCCGTAGAGCAGTCCCGTCGCCACCATCGAGGGGACGGTGTACTCGGTGCCGACTTCGCTGGCGTGACGGTCCGGCGGGACCGGCCGCGCGCCGACGTCGCGGAAGTACTCCGCGACGATGCTCGAACAGGCGCCGTAGTCGGTCCGCACGTCGGTGAACCGCTCGCCCGTCCCGTCGCCGGGGTGGTGGTCGACGACGGCGAACGGGAGGACGCCGTCGGCGCCGGCGAACCCGCGCGGGCGATTGTGGTCCACGAGGACGACGTCGCCGGCCGCGAGGTCCGTGACGTGGTCGATGGATTCCAAATCGAGGTCCAACACCGTCTCGAACGCGCGGTTCTCCTGGTGTCGTATCTGTCCGGTGTACTGGATGTGCGCGGTCGCGCCGACCTGTTCGGCGAGACAGGCGACGCCGATGGCCGCGGCCATCGAGTCGGGGTCCGGGTTGGGATGCATCAGCACCGCCACCTCGTCCAACTCCGACAACCGCTCCAGAAATCGGGTCCCGGTCGGACGCTTGAAGTGCAGGGTGACGTACAGACCGCCGACAAGCGCCACCGCGGCGACGACGATAGCCACGACTAACCCCGGATGGTCCGCGAGGACGGATCGGGCCCCACCCACCACCTGCGCGACCCCCGTCGCGCCGACGGCTGCCCTCGGATCCATACCGTGCGGTCCCGTGCCACACGTATGAAGATTCCCTTTGTTTCACCGTCACGAGAACGACAGTATGTGGGGAGAAAACGCTAGCCCGCGCCGCCGTCCGCGCGGTAGTCGTCTATCGCCGCGCGGTAGCCCTCCCGGAAGGTGGGGTAGGCGAACTCGTAGCCGAGTTCCCGGAGGCGGCCGTTCGAGCACCGTTTGCTCGTCAGAATCCGCCGCCGCGCCGCCTCCGAGAGGTCGCCGTCGGCCAGGCGGTCCTCCTTCGTCCGCTTGTCCGGTCGGGCGACGCCGCACTCGTCGGCCAACCAGTCGGCGAACGACCACTTGGCGACGGGTTCGTCGTCGACGACGAGGAGCGTGTCCGTCCCGCGGGCGCCCTCGTCCGAGAGGAGAAAGCGCACCGCGCCGGCGGCGTCGTCGCGGTGGACCATGTTGAGATACCCCTCCGTGACCGGTCCGGAGAGATAGCGGTCGAGGCGGTAACGGTCCGGGCCGTACAGGCCGGCGAAGCGCGCGACGGCGCCGTCGATGCCCGCCTCGGCGGCCCCCTCGACGGCGACGCGTTCGGCCTCCGCGAGGACGCGCGTCTTGTCCGTCGTCGGGTCCAGCGGCGTCTCCTCGTCGACCCAGTCGCCCCCGTGGTCGCCGTAGACGCCCGTCGAGGAGGTGTAGACGAGTCGCTCCGGCGGCGACTCGCGGTCCCCGTATTCGTCGAGGACGTTCCGCAGACCGTCGACGTAGACCCGTCGGGCGGCGTCGGCGCCGCGGCCGCCGGAACTCGCGGCGAAGACGACCCAGTCGGCGTCCGGGAGCGAGGAGAGCGACTCGGGGTCAGTCGCGTCGGCGCGCGCCGGGTCGAGGCCCGCCGATTCGACGGCCGCGAGGCCGTCGTCCGAGCGACGGACGCCCGTCACGTCGTGGCCGTCGCTCGCCAGTTGTCGGCCGAGTTCGAGGCCGACGTAGCCGCACCCGACGATGACTGCGCGGGCCATCTACCGGTCGTTCCGCTCGGCGATGTAGCCGTGGATGGCCGCCAACTGTTCGAGCGTCATCGCGTTCCGGCCCTCCAGCGCCTGCTGTATCTCCTGCCCGGAGAGACCGAGGTCGACGTTCGAGGCGATGGTGTCCACGTCGAGGACGCCCGTCGTCATCCCGAGGAGGAGGTGGTCGCGGAGTTCGAGCACGATGGCCTCTTGGTCGGGGTACTCCTCCGAGAGCGCCAACAGCGCGGCCGCGTCCTCGACGCGCATGTCGGGCGCGGGGCCGTCGGCGACGGCGGCGACCTGTTCCTCGTCGACGTCGGCGTCCGCCGCCGCCGCCTCGACGCCGACCGAGTCGACGACGGTCCGAATCTGCGCCTCGTAGGCTTCCCGCAACTCAGCCGGCGAGAGCGACGCCGGGTCGTCGGCCGCGTCGTAGAGCATACCCCCACTCGCCGCGCCGCGGGCAAAACGGTTTCCGTACTCCTCCGCGCTCACTCCCGCGGACACCGCCCCGTCGGCGTGTCGCACCGCGGTCCCGGCGCCGCGCCGGACCACGCCGGGGACGCCTCGAACGCGTCGCCGTCGACGTCGCCGACGCCGTTGCCGGCGGGCGGGACGACGGCGACGACGACAGTCCGCACCTCGAAGCCGATTCGCCCGTTCGAGCCGACGACCTCCCGACTTCCGTCGCCGTCGACGTCTAACCGGACGACCGACCCGTCGCGGACGTACGTCGTCGGCACGGCGCCGCCGCCCGCTGAGACGGCGAAACGGGCGTACGCGCCGCGTGCCTCGACGATCCAGAGGTTCGTCGTCGCGACCCACGGGTTCAGCGTCGGCGAGAGCGGAAGCCCCGCCGGAACAGACCCGAGCGTGCCGTTCAGCGCGCGGTCGGTCAGGCGGTCGGCGCCGCGAGAGGCCGCCTCGGTCGTCAGTTCCGTCGCGAGCGTCCGCGTCCGGGAGGCGGTGTCGTTCGCGGCCGCTTCCGGGACGCGGACTCCCGGCGCGGTCGTCGCCCCGCGCAACTCGACTCTGAGCGCCGTGGCGAGTCGGTCCCGCGCCGCGCCGTCCTCGACGTCGGCCTCGGCGGCGACGGCGGCCGCGAGCGACCCGTTCGACGCGGCGACGGCGCGCCCCCCCGGCCCGTCCCAGCGTGCGAGCGCGACATCCACCGCCTCGGCGCTCTCTCGACGCGTCAGCGTCGTCTCGCGTCGAACCGCGATTGCCGCTCGGAGTCGAACGGCGGTCAGTGACCGGTCGACCTCCGCCGCGAGTCGGTCCCGCCGGCCGCGGAGCGTCGCGTCCTCGCGGACGGCGAGCGTCCGGTCGGCGGCGACGAGCGCCCGCCCCGCCGTGCGGAGCGAGACCCCGCCGCCGCCGAACACCGCGCCGACGACCGAGTCCGCGAGGTCGCCGTACGGCAGGGTGAACAGGTTGGTGTTCCGCGCCGCCAGCGGGGTGTACGTCGCGCCGTCCGCGACGCCGTCGACCCCCGCGCCGCCGACGCCGGACAGCGAGAGGTACGCCGGGTCGCCGTCGGGGACGAACGCGTCGGGGTCGGCGGGGTTGACGGGGTCCACAGCATCCGAGTCGTTCTCGGCCGCGCGACTGGCGAGCGCCCTCCTCACCGCGTCCGCGTCCACGTCGCGGGAGGCGAGCGCATCCCGCAGTCGGTCGTTCCGCCCGCCCGCCGCCGCGGCGCGTTCGTCCAGCGCCGCGAGCACCCGGTCGAGGTACGCCGCGCGCGCCGCGACGCGGGTTCGGTCGGCGACGCCGTCGTACTCGGCCGGCGCGTCCACCAGTTCCGCGCGTCGGGCGCGGACCGCCGCCGCGAGTTCGGCCGCCGCGTTGGCGTGACCGGTCGCCGCGTCCCGCGCGGCCACCTCGACGGAGACGTTCCGAACCCGTTCGCGGAGTCCCGCGACGTCCGCGTACACCCACCCGCGGAGGGCTTCGGGACGCTCGCCGAGGTGACCCGTCGACGCTCCCGGAACGCCGACGTCGCCGTCGCCGTCTCTCCCGGCGTCGAGGGCCGCCCGACGGGCGACTGCGTCGGCGCCGCCCCGGTCGGCCAGCGCCTCCCTCGTCGCTCGCGGGACGCCGGCGAGGTTCGGCCCCGAGAGGGCGCCGCCCCGGTCGAACAAGGGGGTCACCGGCCGGTCCGGGCCGGGAAGCGGGCGGAGCGACGCGACGACGGCGACGCGGACGCGGTAGCTGTCGTGCCAGCGCGCCGTCGTCGCCCGTCTGGTGCCGTTCCGCGCCCACGTCCGCGAGACGGTGCGGCGCACCACGACCCGTCGAGCGGTCGTCTCGAAGGCGCGTTCGCCGACGCCGACGGCCGGCGGGGAGGCGGGCGCCTCGGCCGCGCCGACCGACACCTCGGCGCTCAGGTCCTCGTCGACGAGCGTCCACTCGCTCGATTCGCCCGACGCGGACGGCGGGTCGGGAGCCGGCTTCCGCCCCTCGTCCGCGTCGGTCACCGCCGAGACGACGGTCTGGTCCGTAGTGTAGCCGTCGCGGCGGAGCGAATCGAGCGTCGGCGCGCCGTTCCCGCCACCGTCCCCGAGCAACGCCAGAAAGGCGTCGTCTGCGGTGCCGCCGACGCTCGCGGAGAACGTCTGCGTCGACAGCGGCGGGGGTGACGGATTCGGACGCGGTGCGGCGTCGACGAGTCGGTCGGTTGCGCGTCCGCCGACGACGGACGGGAGCGCGTCGGAGAGCCCGGTTCGGAGCGTCGCCGCGCGGACTCCCCGGCCGGCGTCGGGGTCGGCTCGGCCGAAGGAGGCACGCTGCGCCGCGAGGACGCCCGCGTTCGTCGAGAGTTCGACGTGACGGTTGGCGACGACGTTGTCGACGGGCGCGCCGGCGTGCTGGGCGAGGCCGCGCGCCTCCGCGACGGCGAGCAGTCCGGCCGTCGTCCGGCGCTTCAGTCCCGGCGCGTACACCGGCGAGCGGTTCAGTCGCCGCTGGAAGTCGGCGGTCCGGTCGTGGAGCGCGAGCACCGGAACCACGACGGTCACGCGGCGCGAGACGGTTCGCTCGGCGACGACGCGCCCGTTTCGCGCGGCGACCAGCGAGACGTTCCGGACCGTCGCCGTCAGCGACCGGCCGCCGTCGACCGGCGACACGGAGACGTCGTGCAACGCCGGTCGGACTCCCGTCTCCGAAACCGCCGGGAGCGACGCCCGCGCCACCGCGTCCCCGCGGCGGTGTTCCACCGTCGACAGCGCCTCGCGGGCCGAGAGCGCGATTCTGAGTCGCAGGTAGTCGCGAAAGGTCCGATTCCCGTCGAGGGCGCGACCGACCGTCGTGTTCGCCGGCGTCGTCACCGGGTCGGCGGCGGCCGCCTCGGCCGCGTCGCGGACCGCCACCCGAAGCGCGGCGGTCGTCTCGGCGTCGGCGCGGTCCATCGCGACGTCGACCGAGTCGTCCACGACGCCGGCGCCCGGCGAGGCGAGCGACGCCGCGAACGTCGAACTCCCGACGAGGAGGAGTACGCCGACGAGGGCGAACGGGACTCGCGCTCGCTCGTCGTCCGCGAGGCGCATCAGCGACCGCCCTCCGCTCGCGAGTCGGCGGGTTCTCTCGCGCCTCCGCGCCCCCCTCCGTCGGCGTCCCACGCGCGGACGACGATTCGCACCTCGGAGGCCGAGACGGCGGCCGCGGCCGCCTCGGGGGAGTCGTAGCGCGCCCGCAGGTCTGACTCGACGCGGGGAGCGAGCGCGGACGCGAGGCGGCGGTTCGCCGTCCCCGTGTCCGCGTCGTCGACGTCGTCGGTCACCGGAGCGTCCAGTTCCGCGGCGAGGCGGGCGTAGCGGTACCGCGCGAACGTCGAGACGGGAGCGTCGTCGCGGAGTGCGAGTCGCATCCGGGTCGCGGGAACCAGCACCTCGACGGTGCGGTCGGCGACGGCGCCCGACAGCGACGCGAAATCGCGCGTCTCGTCGGGGGAGAGCGGCTTCGCGCCGGTGGGGACGGTGAGCGTCGCCGCGTCGACCGCCGCGCCGTCGGGCGGGGCGCCGCCGACGGCGACCCGGCCCTCGACCGGCGCGCCGGGATACGGCCGCCAGAGGGCGTCGACTCGGAGGCCGACGGTCGAAATCCTCTCCTGGACGGCGCCGTCGACGGCCCTCCGCAGGTCGTCCCGCGCGTGCGTTACGGGAGCACCGTCGAAGCCGGCCGTCCCGACGGCGGCCCGAGCGAGGAGGCCGCCGAGCGACCCGCGCGTCGTCCGTCGGAACTCCGGGCCGGCCGTGCGCTCGAAGCGGACGCTCCCGTGTTCGTCCGCGTCCGCTCGCACGTTCGCCCGGCGCGCCCCCGGCGCGAGCGAGTAGTTCACCGTGGCGGTGCTCGTCGCGAGGACGGCGGCGACGGCGTCCGGTCGGTCGTCCTCGACGACCGCCGAGTCCGCGCGAGCCCCGGCGTCGGCGGCGGTGACGCCGAGGACGGCGGCGCCGAGGAGGAGGAAGAACACCGCGGCGTCGACGGCGGCGTTCACGACCACACCGCCACCGAGAGCCGTCCGGGTTCGACGCAACCGGGGCCGAGTCGAACGCTGACGAGGCGACCGGCGCGGTCGATGCGGTCCGCGTGGCCCGTCGGCTTCGTGCGGTCCGCGCGACCCGTCGCGGCCGACGCCGCCGGGGGAACGGCGGGGCCGGCGTGCCATACCCGGTCGTCGGCGACGAGCGTGACGTTGACTCGGCGCCCGGCGGGGCGGTAGTCAGGAGTCCCGGAGAGACGGTCCGGCGCGACCACGCCGCCGTCGCTCGCCGCGTCCGCGACGCGGTCCAGCGTCGGGTCAGCCGCATCCCGTTCGTCGACGACCGGCACCGCGCCGGCGAGGACGGTCGCGTAGAGGCTCACACCGGCGCAGACGGCGAAGAGGGCGGCGAGAGCGGCGACGGACGACGCCTGCGCGCGGGCCCCCCGACCGCTCGCGTCGCCTCCCAGCGCTCGCTCCGCCGACGGCTCACGCGTCGACGAGGACGACATCGACCCCCTCCCAGGTCGTCGTGCGGACGAGAAGCGTGCGGTCCACCGCGCGCCACGGCGCGTCGCCGGCGCGGGCGCGGGCGTCGACGACCGCCTGTCGGAACGCCTCCGGGTCGTCGTAGACGTCGGCGGGGTGCGCGCCGTGCACCACGTCGCGGAGCCGCGAGTCGCCCGGCGGTACGGGCGTGACCGGGCCGAACGCGAGCGTGGCGTGCGCGGTCCCCGCGTCGTTCCGGAGGGCGAGTCGTCGCGGGCGGAGTCTGACCGCCGTCGCGTCCAATGGGTGTTCGGCCGTCGAGGCGTACTCGGCGGCCGCGGCGCGGTCCACCGTCGCGGCCGCCGACTCGGCGTTCGGCGGCGGCGCCGTGGGCAGTCCCGAGGCGGCGCCGACGAGGGCGACGCCCGCGAGCGAGAGTCCGAGCCACGCGTACCACGCGTCGAGCGGTAGGTCGAGCATGGACCGTCTGGCCGCGGGTTCGTATATAAACGCTCGGCGCGGTGGGTCTCGCCCACGAATCAGAACAGGAGCGACGCGCCGCGGAACGCGGCGAGATAGGCCGCCGTCGCCGAGAGGAGGGCGATGCCGACGCGGTAGCCGACGAGGCTCCGGTCGAGACCGCGGTCCAGTCCGGTCGAGAGGACCGTCAGCGCGGCGGCGAGAAAGAGGACGTAGCCGCCGACCGCCGCGCCGAGCAGTTCGGGTCCGAGCGTTGCCGCCCCTGCCTCCGCCCCGCGGTCCGCGAGGCCGGCGTCCACCGACCCCATCCGGGCCGACATGGCGACGGTGGCGCCGCCGACGAGCGGTGCGAACAGGGCCGCGGTGTTCGACAGCGTCCCCGTCACCGCGGCGAGTTCGCGCCGCGCTTCCGACTCGACCCGGCGGAGGTCCCGCAGGTGGTCGGCGCCGGCGACGAGGGCGTCCCCGGCGGGTCGTCCCTCGTCCGCCGCGACGGACAGGAGGGCCGCGGCCCCGCGCGCCCGCGGACTCGGGACGTCGGTGAGGGCGCCGTGCCTCCCCAAGAAGGCCTCGCGGACGCCGACGCGGAGGCGGCGCCGGACGCCGGCCGCCTCGGCGAACACCTCGCCCGCGGGCGTCGAGAACGCCTCCGCCGCGGCCTCGACGGCGGCCTCCACGGAATCGCCGGCGTCGACGCGGCGGCCGACGAGCGAGAGCGCGTCGTCGAGACCGGCCTCGACCGCTCGAGTGCGCGCTCGGACCTCCGCCATGGGACGGTAGCGCACGAGCAGTCCGGTTCCGAGACCCGCGCCGGCGGCCGTCAGCCAGTCGGCCCACGGGGCGACGGCGCCCCCGACGGCCCAGCCCCCGGCGCCGCAGGCGACGGCGGCGCCGACCGCCCGCGCGGGCGAGGAGGGGACGGCCGGGTGGCTCGAATCGACGCGCGGCGGCGCCAGCGCCACGGGTCGACGGAGCAGTATCCACGCGCTCGCGGCGACGAGCGACAGCGGAAGCAGCAGGTCGTAGACGGCGACGAACAGCGCCGTCGGCACCGAGACGCCGCCGGCGCGGGCCGCCGGGAGGACGCCGACCAGCGCCAACGGCAGGAGGACGCCGAAGGCGTAGACGCCCGTCGCCGGGCCGCGGATGTCGCCCGCGAACGAGGCGAGTTCGTCTCGGGTGCCGTCCAAGACGGCGTCGAGCGCGCGGTCCAGCGTCCGCTCCCGGTCCGCGGGCCGGGCGTCCGCGGCCGTCCGGAGCAGGGAGACGGACCGGGCGAGCGCCGGGAACGTCTCCCCCCACTCGGCGGCGAACGACTCGAAGCCCGCGTCGGGCGTGCCGCGGGCGCGTCGGACGTGTTCTCCGAGGCTGTCGGCCAGCGGTCCGTCGGCGGCGTGAGCGGCGAACGAACCGGCCCGCTCGGGGACGGGAGCCAGCCGCATCCGGAGCGTCGCGCGGCCGACCAGCGCCGTCGTCTCACCCAGCGCGCGCGTCCGTCTGAGCCGAGCGGCGGCGGCCGGCAGCCGGTGGACCGCGTGCGTCCCCGCGAGGCCGACGGCGAGGCCGGCGCAGAGGCGGGCGACGAGCGGCGCGTCGGCGAGCGCCAGCGTCGCCAGGAGAAACGCCGCCAGCGAGAGCGGGAGGCAGAGCCCGTACCCCGCGCGGACGACCGTCTCGGCGTCCGCGTCGCTCCCGAGGTACGCGAGCGCCTCTCGAAGGTCGTCGCTCGGTTCGACCGGCCACGGGTACAGTCGGGCCAGCGCGTCCGCGATTCGCGGGAGGTCGGTCATCGGGTCGCCTCGGAGTCGCGCTCGTCGCTCGGCAGGTCCTCGGGCCGCGTCCGGTCGGTCGCGGCGAGACGCGCGAGTCGCTCCTCGCGCCGCCGGAGGACGGCCAGCACGTCGGCGTAGGACTCGTCGTGGCGGGCGAGCGACGCCACGAGGGCGCTGTCGCCGCGGGCGACGACGCCGGTTCCGGCGGTGCCCCTATCGTCGTCTCCGTCGCCCGCGCTCCGGTCGTACAGCGTCTCGAACCCGAGCGCGCCTCCGCCGCGAGCGCCGCCCTCCCCGTCCCGGCGGACCTCCGCGACGGCGTCGACCCGCCGCTCCGGGCCGTCGCGGGCGCAGACGACGACGAGGTCCGTCGCCGCGAACGACGACTCGGGGACCGAGAGGTCGGAGACGACTCGCTCGCGGACCGCGGCGGGCGAATCGCCGTGAATGGTTCCGAAGACGGCGTGCCCGTGCGCGCCGACGCGCATCGCCTCGTACAGCGCGGCGGCCTCCTCCCCCCGAACCTCGCCGACGACGAGGGCGCCGTCGCCGAGTCGGAGCGCGGTCCGGACGGCGTCCGTCGGGGAGAACGCCGCGTCGTCCCCGAGTTCGGTCCGGAGCGCCTGCACGTCGCGGCCGCCCTCCCGGAGCGCGTCGACCGGGAGCTCGGGGGTGTCCTCGACGGCGACGAGGCGCGTCGACGCCGGCAGTTCCCAGAGGAGCGCCGAGAGCAGCGTCGTCTTGCCCGCGCCGCGCGTCCCGGCGACGAGTCCGGTCGCGCCGCGTTCGGTCGCCAGGGAGAGCAGCGCCGCCGTCTCGGCGGACAGCGTTCCGGCGGCGACGAGGCCGGGCAGCGTCCACGCGCGGTCGCCGTGCGCGCGGAAGGCGAAGCCGACGCCGTCGCTGGCGGGCGCGGTGACGCCCGCGACGCGGACGCGGCCGTTCGGCCCGCGGACGGTGGCGTCGAGGGCGGGCGACGCGCGGGAGAACCCGCGTCCGCTGGCGCGTCTGAACCGCGAGGCGAGGGCCGCCGCGCCGTCGGCCGTGAGGCGGACGTTCGTCGGGAGGCGCTCGCCGTCGAGGGTGACGCGCACGGGGTTCGACTCGACGGGCGCGGAGGCGACGACGTCGGTCACGCGCGGGTCGGCGAACAGGTCGTCGAGGACGCCGTTGCCCCGCGTGTGGCGGTCCAGCACGTCCGAGAGCGTCTCCACCGGGTCGCCGTCGCCCGCGACGTGTCGGACGGCCCGGCCGGGGGCGCGTTCGCCCCCGCCGACGACCCCGCGGGCGAGGCAGTCGCGCGCCGCCGCGAGCGTCGCCGTCGCCGCCGCGCCGAGACCGTGCGAGACGGGCGTGAGGTGGTACAGCCGGTCGGTATCGGTTCCCCGCCCGTCGGTCCGGTAGAGGCGGACGGTCGCGCCGGTGTCGAGTTCCCGGCGGTCGAGCAGCGTCGCCCCCGGCGGCGGACGGCGGACGACGCGAGAGCGAGCGACGGACGGGCCGACGGAGCAGCGGAGCAGGTCGGCGTAGTCGTCTTCTCCCTCTGTTCTGTCCTCTCCATCTCCCCGTCTCCGGTCGACGCGTTCGGCGCCCGCGGCGAGGCCCGTCTCGGCGGCGATTCGCGCCACCGGACCCGCCCGGCCGGTCGCCCGGTGGGCGGCCCCGACCGGGTCGCGCAGGGCGCGGTCGGCCAGCGACTCGTCGTGGAACCGCGCGCGTTCGACGAACCGGCCGGCCGCGAGGAGAAGTCCCGCGGCGCCGTCGTCGTAGGCGCGTTGGAGTCCGCCGGCGCGGACGCGGATCGCGTCGGCGTCCCGGTCTGCGAGCGCTGCGACGGCGGCGGCGCGGCACGCCGGGGCGCGCGCGAGGTCCCCCTCGCCGGGGCAGTCGTCGGCGTCGACGACGAGTTCGGTCCGGTCCGTACCTCGGCCGACGGGCGTCTCGAAGGAGTGGCGACACCGGCAGGCGTCGGCGTCCCCGTTCCCGGCGTCGGGTCCGCCGGAGACGACCGCGCTCGCGGCGGCGGCGAGAGCGGCGAAGTCGAGTGACATGGGTCCGCTGGCCGCGTCCCGGTATAAGAAGCTCAGGAGGGGCCCCGTCCGACGACGAGCGCCGGTCCGTCAGCCGTCGTCCGGAGCGACAGCGAGACCGTCCGCTCCCCGCGCCCGCGGAAGACGACCGGACCGCCCGGTGTCCGCACCGGTACCGGGACAGAGAGCAGTCGCCGCGTCTCGCCGGCGCTCTCGACCGCGTAGGTCACGACGCTCCGGTTGCCCGGCCCGCCGGGCGACCCGCCGACGGCGACGTAGTCGACGGCCGCGGCGGTCCACGTCGGTCGGGGGAGCGAGAGCGCGACCGTTCGCGCCGGCGCGACGGCGGGGTCGCTCGGCGCGTCGCTGCCGACGGCGAGCGCCGACCCGGCCGCCGAGAGCCGGGCTATCGAAGAATCGAGCGCCGTCGCGGTCCGGTCGGTTCGCGCGCCGTCGACCGCCGGCAGCGACGCCCCGAGCACCGCCGTCGCCAGCGCCGCCGCGAGGACGACCCGGAGCACGTCACAACGCCCCGCGGAGGCGGGCGGCGAGGGAGTCCGAGTCCGCGTTCTCGTCCCCCGTCTCCGCCGCTGCTTCGGCCGCGTCGACCGCCGAGAAGGAATCGTCGACGCCGTCGTCCCCGTCCGGCAGACGTTCCGCGACGAGGCCGTCCGACTCCCCTTCGACCGCTCGCTCGTCCGTCAACCGTTCGACCGCCGCGAGGGCGAGGTCCGCGCGTCGCTCGACGGAGTCGTTCACCGCCTCGACGCCGCCGAGCAGTCCGCGGACGGCGTCGAGTTCGGCGGTCAGTTCCTCCACTCGTCGTTCGAGTCGGCGGAGGGTCTCGTCCGTGCCGTCGTCCGCGGCGTCCCCGTTGGGGGTCTCGGGAGCGGTCGGAGGCGACTTCTCGCGCGCGGCGCCCCTCGAACCGGCGCGCTCCCCGTCGGTCAGCGCGCGTTCGACGGCGTCGAGACGGGCGGCGAGCGTGGCTATGTCGGTCCTGTCGTTCGGCATGGGGCGGCTGGCTCCGTCATGTCATATAAAGAATTGGTGGGGAAAGTTGAAGGTCCGTACACTCCACTCGATGGTATGAAGACCGTCCTGATAGGGGTCGGGCAGGCCGGGGGGAAACTCACCCGCGCGCTGGTCGACTTCGACGAGCGAATGGAGTTCGGCGCGGTGCTCGGCGCCGTCGGCGTGAACTCCGCGAAGGCAGACCTCCGAGAGCTGCCCTTCGAGACCGTCCTGATCGGACAGGACCGCGTGAAGGGCCACGGCGTCGGCGGCGACAACGAACTCGGCGCGGCCGTGATGGACGCCGACAGGCGGGAGGTGCTGTCCGCCCTCGACGGCAGCGTCACCGCCGAGGCGGACGCCGTCTTCGTCGTCGCCGGCCTCGGCGGCGGGACCGGAAGCGGCGGCGCGCCGGTCCTCGTGCGGGAACTCAAGCGGATATACGACGTCCCCGTCTACGCGCTCGGCGTCCTCCCCGGGCGGGACGAGGGGGCGATGTACCAGGTGAACGCGGGCCGCTCTCTGAAGACCGTTGCCCGCGAGGCCGACTCGCTGTTGCTCGTCGACAACGACGCCTTTCGAAGCTCGGGCGAGAGCCTCGAACAGGGGTTCGACGCCATCAACGACGCCATCGCGCGGCGCGTGGGCCTGCTGTTCGCCTCCGGCGAGGCCGTCGAGGGGGTGGCCGAGAGCGTCGTCGACTCCTCCGAAGTGATAAACACGCTCCGCTCGGGCGGCATCGCGGCGCTCGGGTACGCCGCCGCCGAATCCGCGGAGACGGCCGAGGGCAACATCAACACCGTGATGAGCACCACGCGGCGCGCCCTCCTCACGGGGACGAGTCTCCCCGAGGCGTCGAAGTCGGACTCGGCGCTCCTCGTCATCGCCGGCGAACCCGACAAAATCCCCCGCAAGGGCGTCGAACGTGCCCGCCGGTGGGTCGAAGAGGAGACGGGGAGCCTCCAGGTCCGCGGCGGCGACTTCCCGCTGGACTCGGGTCGCATCGCCTCGCTCGTCCTCCTCGGCGGCGTCGAGCGCTCCGACCGCCTCGAAGCGTTCATGCAACGGGCGCGCGACGCCGCGACGGAGGCCGACGAGGCCGAGGCCCGCGAGGACCCCGCGGACGCCTGGAGCAACGACGAACTCGACGACCTCATCTGAGCCGCGTCCGCGAAACGGTCCGAACGGGAAACAGTCTCGAATATATTCACTCGAACGTGCGTCTCCAGCCCGGAAGCGAAAACGTACGTCGACTGTCTCGGCGCATATAGTTCTGTTCACGAAGCGTTCTTGTGGGTCGGCTTCGTACCTGTGTGATGTGTTACCGACCACCTATGTAGATGGACGATGTCGCCGACGGCCGCTCACCGTTCTGAACACCACGGGACGGCCGTGTCCGTAGACGGGTCCGGTCCGCTTCGGCGGAGCCTCGAAGTCGAGTACTGGGTCGTCGACGGGGAGGGACGCCTCGTCGAACCCGACGGACTCGTCGGGGCGGCCGAGGGGACCGAACGCGAGTTCGTCGAGCCCATCTTGGAGGTGAAGACGTCCCCCTGCGAGACGACGGCGGAACTGCGCGAGGAACTGTACGAACGCCTCGGGGCGGTCCTCCGACGCGCCGACGAACTCGACAGGGGTCTCGTCCCCCTCGCGACGCCGATGTGCGAAGAGACCGTCGGAGAACTGGACAGCGAGCGGACGCGGATTCAGAACCGCATCGTCGGGGACGACTTCCGGTACGTGCGACACTGCGCGGGGACGCACATCCACGTCGAACAGCGTCCCGGGCGCGAAATCGACCAGTTGAACGCCTTGGTCGCCATCGACCCTGCGCTGGCGCTTGCGAACACCTCGCCGTACTTCGACGGCCGGCGGTTGGCCGCCGGCGCGCGCTCGAAGCTCTACCGCCGGATGGCGTACGACGACGTGCCGCACCAGGGGTGGCTGTGGCGCTACGCGGGCGACACGCGCGAGTGGTCGCGGCGACTCGAACGCCGCTTCGAGGAGTTCCTGACGGCCGCCGTCGACGCCGGCGTCGACCGGACGGACGTCGAGTCGAACTTCTCCCCGGAGAGCGCCGTCTGGACGCCGGTCCAACTGCGAGAGCGCTTCTCGACGGTCGAGTGGCGCTCGCCCGACAACGCGCTTCCGAGCGAGGTGCTCAGGCTGGCGGACGACGTGGCCGGGTTCGTCGAACGCCTCGACGGCGCCGAACTCCGCATCGACGGCGAGACGGGCTCCGTGAGCGACGAGATGGTCGTCGCCCCCGAGTTCGACGCCGTCTTGAAGTACGTCGACGCCGCCATCGAGGAGGGACTGGAGTCGGAGGCGGTCCGCTCGTACCTCGACCGGATGGGGTTCGACGTCGACGCCTACTCGCCGGTGACCCACGAGATAGACGGCCGGGAGACGGTCAGCCCCGAGGAGGCCCGCGAGATTCGGCTCGAACACGCCGAGCGACTCGAACGCGACGTCCGGAGCGGAGGGCGACGGAGCGGCCGCAGCGGTCAGAGCGCGCGGGAGCGGACCGACTGACGGAAGTCGGGAGAGAAGAGCGGGGACGCGGGCGCGTCGGCCGACGCGCCGCTTACTGCGTGAGCAGGCTCGCGCCGTCGAAGTCGGTTCGACTGTAGTCGACCTCCATCAGGTCGAGAATGGTCGGGGCGATGTCGAAGAGGTCCGCGTCCTCGATGGCGGCGTCGGAGTCGTCGATGAACAGCGAGGCGTTGTCGAAACTGTGCATCCCGTTGCGGGGACCCTGTCCGAACACGTCGGCGTCGCCCTTGAACCCGGACTTCAGGTCGAAGCCGTGGTTCGGGACGACGACGAGGTCCGGCGCGATGTCGTCGTGGTCGCCGCGGAACGCCTCCTCCTTCTCGACGACGCGGTCCGCGACTTTCCGCCCGTCGGGGCCTTCGAGGTTCTCGAGCATCTCCTTCAGTTCGTCGCGGCGTTCGTCGTACTCCTCCTCGGGGACGGCGCCGCGCGGTTCGCGGCCCTCGAGGTTGAGGTAGAAGCGGCCGGGGATGAGCGAGTACGCCAGCGTGTCGTCGGAGATGTCGTCCAGTTGCTCGTGGTCGTCGTCCTCGTAGGAGAGCCACCCCTCCTCTTCGAGCAGGGCGTTGCAGTGGACCTCGTAGTCCAGCGAGGTGAACCCGTGGTCGGAGGCGACGACGAGCGTCACGTCGTCGGCGAGCGTCTCTCGAATCTCGCCGAGGTAGTCGTCCACCTTGCGGTAGAACTCCATGAACTTCTCCTTGTCAGGGGTCTCGTCCTCGTAGTCCTTGAACAGGAAGTGGTTGACCCGGTCGGTGGTCATGAACACGCCGAAGAAGAGGTCCCAGTCGTCCTGTTCGAGGTAGTGCGTGAACGCCTCGAAGCGCTTGTCGATGGTCTTGTGCGCGTTCTCGGCGAACTCGGTCTTGTCGTCTTTGTGCCCGAGTTTCGCGTTCGTGTCGATGATGTATCCCATCGAGTCGAGGTAGTCCCGGAAGTCGTCGGGGTAGGCCGCCTTGTCGACGCTGGGGGAGAGGAAGCCCGAGACCATCCGCTGGACGTTCCGCTGCGGCGGGAACGTCACGGGGACGTTCATCACGGTTGCCTTGCGCCCGGCGTCGGTCACGCGGTCCCAGAGTCGGGTGGCCTGCACGTCCCGCCCCATGGGGACGTACGTGTCGTAGGAGCCGTTCTCACGGTCCTGAAAGCCGTACACGCCCGTCTCGCCGGGGTTGACTCCCGTGGTGAGCGAGGGCCAACACGCCGAGGACTCCGGCGGCACGATGCTCTCGATGGCGCCGGCGCTACCGGCGTCCGCGAGGGCCGCCATGTTGGGGAACTCGTCGGGATTGTCGGCGAGGAGACTAAAGGGAACGCCGTCGATTCCGATGAAGGCGACACGCGGGTCGTCTTGCCCGCGTAGTCGGTCGAACAAACCCATACCACTCCTTCCCGGAGACGCCATATGAAGGTTCTTCTACGTCCGAACGTCTGCCGGTGACTGCGACGCGACGAGAACGGGCGCTCGGCGGCCGCCGAGCGCCGGCGTCGGGGGCGAAGGAGCGAAGTGTCGCCCGTTCCTATCGACGGGCGACAACCGTGAAGGAGTTCGAGCGAAAGCAGTTGCTGGAACGGGTCAACCGCGAGGGCGCCACGGTGGGCGTGGACATCCCCGACGCCATCGACGTGCAGGGCGAGGAGGTGGAACTGCGCGACTTCGTCTTCGAGATAAAGCGACGCGACACGATTCCGGAGGGCGAACGCGAACGGGTCGACCGGGCCAAGAAGAACCTCCGGCGCGAACGCCTCGAACGCCTCCAGCGCATCGAAGAGAACGAGGTGAGCTACGAGGAGGGCGAGCGACTGGTCGAGAGCATCGTCGGCATCGACCGGGCGCTGAACGCCCTCGAACAACTGCGTCCCGCGAACCTCGAACAGGAGGCGCAGTTGCAGGAGGCACAGGACCAGAAGCGCTGGATGAACTTCCTGAAGCAGGCGCTCGGCCGCGACGGCGGGTCCGGCCGCGGGGGGCGGTGAGCCCGTGAGCCGAAACGACGAGGTTGCGTCGCTGTTCGAGGAGTTCGCCGACCTCTTGGAGGCGAAGGACGTCGAGTACAAGCCGAACACGTACCGCCGCGCCGCCGAAAACATCCGGGCGCACGCCCGCCCCGTCGAGGAACTCGCAGCCGAGGGCGAGGACGCCGTCGGGGAGATACAGGGCGTCGGAGAGGCCATCTCCGCGAAGGTGGTCGAGTACTTCGAGACCGGCGAGATAGGAGAGCTAGAGGAACTCCGCGAGGAACTCCCCGTCGACATGGCGGGACTGACGAGCGTCGAGGGCGTCGGCCCGAAGACCGTCGCCTCGCTGTACGAGGCGCTCGGGGTCACCACGCTCGACGAACTCGAAGCCGCCGCCGAGGAGGGGCGGATACGCGAGGTGTCCGGGTTCGGGCCGAAGACGGAGGAGAACATCCGCGAGAACGTGCCGTTCGCCCGGCGCGCGCAGGAGCGCGAACGCCTCGGCGACGCCCGACCGCTGGCCGACGACGCGCTTTCGTACCTCCGTGAGGAGGACGCCGTCGAGCGAGCGGACGTCGCGGGGTCCATCCGGCGCTGGCGCGATACCATCGGGGACGTGGACGTCCTCGTCGCCAGCGCCGAGGCGGGGGCGGTCGTCGACGCGTTCGTCGACTGGCCGGCCGCGAGCGGCGTCATCGAGGCCGGCGAGTCGAAGGCGAGCGTCCGCTCGAACGGCGTCCGCGTCGACCTGCGCGTCGTCGACCCCGCGGAGTTCGGCGCCGCCCTCCAGTACTTCACCGGGAACAGAGAGCACAACCGGCGGGTCCGGAACGTCGCCATCGAACGGGGGCTGAAGATGAACGAGTACGGCGTGTTCGACGTCTCCGAGGTCGAGGACCCCGACGCCGACCAACGGGCGGGCGAGCGAGTCGCCGGCGAGACGGAGGAGTCGATGTACGACGCCGTCGGCCTGCCCCTCATTCCGCCGGAGATCCGCGAGGACGCCGGCGAAATCGAGGCCGCGCGGGAGGGAACGCTCCCGACGCTGGTCGAGCGTTCGGACGTGCGCGGCGACCTGCACACCCACACGGACTGGTCCGACGGGCGCTACTCCCTCGGGGAGATGGTCGCCGCCGCCGAGGAGCGAGGTTACGACTACTACGCCGTCACCGACCACGCCACCGGGCCGGGGATGGTCGGCGGCGTCGGCCTCTCGGACGACGAACTCCGCGAGCAGGCGGACGCCGTTGAAACGGCGACGGCCGACGCGGACCTCGAACTCCTCCCCGGCGTCGAGGCGAACGTCGACGCCGAGGGCGGCGTCTCCGTCGGCGACGACCTCCTGGCCGAACTCGATATCGTGGTTGCCTCGCCGCACGCCGCCCTCGGGCAGGACCGCGAGACCGCGACCGAACGGCTCGTGACCGCCGTCGAGCATCCCTCCGTCGACGTCCTCGGCCACCCGACGGGCCGCCTCATCAACGAGCGACCGGGCCTCGACGTCGACGTCGAACGGGTCGCGGCGGCCGCCGCCGAGGCGGGGACGGCCCTCGAAATCAACGCCGACCCGGCCCGCCTCGACCTGCGCGGCGAACTCGCGCGGGTCGCAATCGAGGCGGGAGCGACTGTCGTCACGAACACCGACGCGCACGCCCCCGGCGGCCTCGACTACGTCCGCTACGGCGTCCACACCGCCCGCCGCGGGTGGTGCGAGGCCGACGACCTGCTGAACGCGCGGTCGGTCGAGGACCTGCGCTCGTTCCTGCATTGACGTCCGAATCGGACGCCGGGTCGACTCCCTCGGACGCCGACCCCCTCCTCCTCGATTCGATGCTCGGGAAACTGGCCACCTATCTGCGGATGTGCGGCTACGACGCCGCCTACGTGCTCGACGACGGCCCGGACCCCGGCGACGACGCGGTTCTCGGACGGGCGCGCGAGGAGGGCCGAACGCTGGTCACCCGCGACGAACGCCTCGCCGCCCGGGCGGACGGGGGCATCCTACTCGCCTCCAAATCGGTGACCGACCAACTCGCCGAGTTCGCGGCGGCGGGCTACTCTCCGAGCCTCGACGACCGCCCGACGCGGTGCGGGTCGTGCAACGGGTCGGTCGCTCGCGTCGACGCCGGGGAGTCGGTGCCGGAGTACGCGCCCGACCCCGACGAACGCCCGCTCTGGCGGTGTCGGGACTGCGGGCAGGTGTTCTGGAAGGGGAGTCACTGGACGGACGTGGCGGCGCGGTTGGACTCGGTCCGGTGAGAAGAGAGAGGGGGCGAGGGCCGACTACTGCTCGCCGCGGGGCGTCCAGCGGTCGCAGGCCTCCATGTCGTCCATGAGTTCCTCGTGGTAGCCGCAGTACGGCACGATGCCGTCGTCGGTGCGGACGTAGTCGAAGTGCGCGCAGTTACCGCAGTAGGCGTCGGCCGGGTGCGATGGCTGGGACTGTCGGGACCCGTCGCCGGAGGGTGACTGCGGCCCCTGCGGCCCGTTCGGACCGCGCGTCTCGTTCGCCCCCCGCGGCGAGGTGATTGGTTCGGGGTCGGTGCCGCCGTCGGAGACGGTTCCGGAGGTGCCCGTCTGCGTCTCCGCCTCCGAATCGGGCGTGCCGCCGAGGAAGCCGATGCCGCCGAATCCGCGCGAGCGGTCGACCTCCACGTAGCGCGTCTCGCCCTTCTTCGTCACCTGTACCGTGGCGGTGCCGCCCGGCGCGTTCCGCGTCTTGAAGTTGGCGACGCCGACGAACAGACACCAGAACGTCGTCAGCGCACCGAGGAAGTAGATACCCACCGTCAGAAGCGTCAAGTCGCCGTAACCGGGGGGACAGCCGGTCGCCCCGGACCACCGGCAGGGGTAGGCGTACCGGAACAGCGCGACGCCCACCAGAGCGATGCCCGCGCCGACGACGGCCGCCGCCTTCGTGAGTCCGCTCGACGGGGTGACGGTGAAGATGCCGAGGAACACCATCGGCACGCCGACGCCCGCGAGGATACCCCCGAGTTCGCGGACGCCTCCGAGCGTCATATCGCCGAGGAGCAGGTCCGTCGTGGCGACGACGATACCCGCGACGACGAGGGCGACGCCGAAGAGAAAGACCCCCAGTCCGAGCGACAGTCGCCGGAGGCTCGGCCCCGCGCGTTCCCCTGTGTGATAGGCCTCCGAGAGACTGGTCATGCGCGTGTGTATAGTCCCCGCACACAAAACGATGCGTCAGACGCTCGTACGACACATATACTCACGGTGTAAAATCACAGTATCCGACTAATTCGACGGCGAACGGGGTCCGCGTCAGCGCGGGACGAGGCGGAGGCGCCGCCGGCGTGCGACCGTGTCGAAGGGATTATTGCCGGCGGTGGCAAAGCGCACGACATGGCAGACGAGGACGAGAACGAGGACGAGGGACCCGTCGTCGAACTCGGCGAGGAGACGCCCGTCGAGGGCCAACCGCTCGCCCGGGTCGCCTCGCGGTTGACGTGGCCGCGCGAGAGATCACGCCTCCTCGAGAAGGAGGGAGACGCCGTCGTCCGGACGCCGTCGGGGCCGCGGACGCTCTCGGACGTGTTCGAGGACGTCGACGTCTCCTACTTCGAGACCCGAAAGGAGTTCGTCGACGAGGTGCAGTCCGTCGTCGGGAACGGTCCCGTCGAGACGAAGCAAACGCGATAGGCGGTCGAAGGACGGTTCTCGGTGTTCGGCGTCTCGCTCTCGCGGCTCCGCGATTCGGTGACCGGGCTCTCGTGGCTGCAGAAGTCGCTACTGACGGGGCTGTTCCTCGCGCTCCTGTGGGGGACGTGGACCGTCCCGCCGTCGGACCTCACCTACCGGGCGTTCCGGGACGCCGTCGTCTTCATCGTCTTCCCCGCCGCTCTCGCCGTCACGCACGGCCGCAATCTCGGCTGGCGGGTGAACCGACGCGCCCTCCGAAACACGGTTCTCATCTCGGCGTTCGTCCTCCCGTTCTACGTCGTCGGGTCGTCGCTGCCGAGCGTCAGGGCGTACTACCCGATGTGGGAGACGAGCACCGCACTCGCGGCGTTCGTCCCGCACGCCCTCCAGCAACTGCTCGTCGTCGTCGCCGCGGAGACGTACTACCGCGGCCTGCTCTGCGTCGGCGTGAGCGAGGAGTTCGGTTTCAAGAGCGTCTTCATCAGCCCCGTCGTCTACGCGCTTCACCACGTCGGCAAGCCGCCCATCGAACTCGTGCTCTCGGCGCCGACGGACGTGCTGTTCGGCGCCGTCGACTACGACAGCGACTCCATCCTCCCCTCCATCGTCGCACACGGACTCGGCCTCGTCCTCCTCGATTGGTTGGTCCTGCACGACCCGCTCATCCCCACGGAGACGGTGCTGGGATGGCTCCGCTGGCTTCCGATTCCGCTCTGAGCCGTCGGGCCGAGGCGACGTTCCCGTAGCTTTTCCCCGACGGCGCCGTAACCCGAGAGGATGACGCTCCCAATCGACCCCGAGGCGCTCTCGGACGGCGACGTCGGCGAGAAGCGCGCGACGCTCCGGATGGACCACGAGGAGGCGATAGAACACGTTCGCGAGACGTTCGTCGACGCCGGGTTCGGCGTGCCCGTCGAGTTCTCCCCCTCCGAGTTGCTGAACGAGAAAGTCGACGCGGACCGGGACCCCTACTACGTCCTCGGCGCGTGCAACCCGGCCATCGCCGACCGGGTGCTCGACGCCTCCGAGAAGCGGATGGGCGGGCTGTTCCCCTGCAACGTCGTCGTCTGGGAGGAGGAGCCGGGCGTCCAGACGGTGTATCACGTGAGCATCATGCGCATCGGCCGCCTCGTCGGCCTCGCGCCCGACGACGAGGAGATGGAGGACATCATCGCCGAGACGGGACGACTCGCGGACGAGGCGTTCTCGAACCTCGACGCGGCGTAAGCGGAGGCAGAGGCGGAGGCGAAAGCGGACCCCGACCCGACGGCGCGGGCCTCACTCGTCGGCGGCGCCCGCCCGTTCGTCGAACTCGACGACGACGACGTCCCAATCGGGAACCTCCGAGGAGGTCCGACACTCCCATCCGCCCTCCACGTCGACGCCGTTGTCGTGTGCGGATTCGATGAGCGCTCGCAGCGCCGCGTTGAACTCCGACGCGGTGCGGACCGTCGGGTCCGGGGAACTGGGTGGTGACATGGTCTCGTTCGTGTGCTCGTCGTCGCTGTGGCGGCGTTTCGACCGTCGAACCGTGCTATACGTTGATACGCAGGACGCCGATATATTAACACCTGCGCAACCAGTAGTCCGACTGTGATGTCGCGACCGGCCCGCGGGACGGCGGTCACCCCCCGCCTGCATGGTGTACCAAGCCATCGTATCTTGTCGGCATAGGGTGAACTCGCAATCGACAAGCCGATCATGAGTGTCATCGTAGAACTCTGTATTCAGCCCTCCGAGTTCGAGTTGGGGCGGGTTCTCGACCTCGAATGGGGGACGAAGGTCGAACTCGAAACGCTCGTACCGCTGGGTGAAGACGCGGTTCCGTTCTTTCTCGTCTATGACTGCGACCGCGACCCGGAAGCGCTCGCCGCCTCGATGGAGGCGTCCCCGTCGGTCGAACGCGTGAGCGTCGTCGACGTCTTCCGGGACCGAGTCCGGTTCGCACTGCGGTGGGACCCCGGAGAGGACGCGCTCTTCTCCGGACTCGCGGCGGCGGGCGCCCACCTGTTCAGCGCGCGCGGCGCCCTCGACGAGTGGCGACTGGAGATACACTTTCCGACCCACCGCGCGCTCTCGGCGTTTCGCGCCACCTGCGAGGAGAGGGACGTCTCGCTCGACATCGAACGCGTCTACAGCCCCGACGAGGCGGACGCCGAACCGTGGGACGGGCTGACCGAGGTCCAGCGCGAGACGCTCCTCATCGCCGTCGACAGCGGGTACTACGACATCCCGCGGCGGTGCACGACGGTCGAGTTGGCGGACGAACTCGGCGTCTCGGACCAGGCGGTCACCGAACGGCTCAGACGCGCCATCGTCTCGCTGGTGACGACGACGCTCGTCGCCGCCGAGGGCTGACTCGGCGTCTAAGCCTCGGTCGCCGACTCGTCCTCGGCGTCGGACGCGAAGACGGCGTCGAGAACCCGGCGGGCGTCGGCGTCGACGGCGTCCGCGGCGAGTCCGACGCGTTCCTCCGCGTCCGGGTCGGAGACGCCGTCGCGCGTCAGGAGGCCGGCGTCCGACAGCGCGGGGAGGTGTGAGCGGCGCAGCGATAGCAGCACTCGTTCGACGTGGCCGTTCTCCACCGTCGACGGGGAGCGCCCGCTCTCGCGCCGCGCGACGGCCGCCGCGAGTTCCGCCGGCGTCATCGCGGCGCCGTGCTCTCTGAGGACGACCAGCGCGGTGAGACGGCGACTCCGCGACAGCGGCCCCGACGCCGTTGCCCGTTGATCCATACGCGAAACCACGTCGGCTCCCCCGATAGGACCGGTGCATGGTGTGCCAACCCGTTTATTCGGCCGGAGCCGTCGTCCGCCGGAATCAAACGCGCTCTTCGAGCCGTTCGAGCGAGTCCGCGATGCGGTTCGTGTCCGCGCGGATCTGATAGAGGAAGTAGGCGGCCGCGAGGAGAGCGCCGACGGGAACGAGTGCGAACAGGCCGTAGAGGATGAGAGCGAGCAGTGCGCCGGCGCCGCCGGGCACGCCGACCTGAAGTTGAACTGCGAGCGTGAGCATACCGCCGAGAGCGGCGGGTGGGGGAAAAAGCGTTCGTCTACGAGTAGTCGCCGAGGCTCGTCTGAAGTCCCGACGCCATCGTCGACTTCCGCCGCAGGTCGCCCGCGGAGACGGGGAGATACTCCGTCACCTGCCGGACCGCCGCGGCGAACGTCTCCGCGGTGGCCGACTCGCCCTCGAAGGCGTCTCTGACCGACTCGCGGACCTGCCAGACGCCCGCCGGCCCCCAGTAGTCGTCGGAGACGTGTCTGAGGACGAGCACCTTCGCCTGCCTGCCCCGCCGGTCGAGATACTCCAACGCGCCGAGGCGGGAGGCGTGGTACGCGCCCGCCGTCTCCTCGACGTAGCCCGTCCGGCCCTCGAACCCCTCGCCGTCGGCCGCGAGCCACATCCCCGCCTCGGGGTCGGGGTTCCAGACGCTGCCCGGCGCCTTCATCTCGACCAACTCGAACTCCCAGTCGCCGGGGGCGAGAATCACCCAGAAGGCGTTGCCGAGGAACTCGTTGCGGTGAATCTCCACCGTGTCGACGCTCGGGTTCGTCCGGATTCCGCCTCGTAGAAACTGCCCGACGGTGTCGTCGACGGCCGTGATGGACCACCGCGTGGGGACGAGACGGCGGTTCTCCCCCTGTCCCAGCGCCCCCGCCGAGAGGATGGTGTTGATGTCGTACACGTCGAACCCCCGCCGATAGAGGTAGTTCATCGCCCCCTGGGCGTTCCAGTCGTCGTCCTCCAGCGTCTTCTTCACTGGACGGGGAACGTGCGGGTTCTCGGCCAGGTCGGCCGACCGGGCGCGGGCGCGGGGGCCGGTGGGCGTGGCGATGTCGTCGCGCCCCACGTCGAAGTCGACGTCCGGGCGGCCGTCGAGGCCGATTTCGACGCTCACCGGCCGGTCGGCGATGGCCACCTCCCGCTGAACGCCGAGGAAGCCGTCCCACGCGTCGTTCACGTTCTGCACCTCCGTGGGACGATTCGAGTTCAGGAGGCTCGTGCGCCGACGGAACACGTCCTCGATGGAGACGCCCTCCTCGTACCACCCGGCGGACGTCTCGTACTTCGCGGCGTCGTCCTCGCGGCCGACGGGCGAGAGGATGCCCGTCGAGACGTTCGGGTAGTTCGACGCGCCGACGAAGATGGACGGCGAGACGCTCCCGAACAGCGAGTCGCCCTGCACCGTCTCCTCGAAGCGGTGCTGGAAGTCCTCCAGGTGGTCGAGGATGTCGTAGGACTTCTCCTGGGCGAGGCGGCGCCGCTTCGCGCGTTCGGACTCCGCCGCGAGGTCCATGTACTCGTCGAGGCGCATCTGGTCGATTTCTCTAGCCGCGCGACCCGCTTGAACCTGTCGCGGGCGGGCGAAACGCGGAGAATCCGGGAGAATCGGGACTTCGAAGAGCGGTTCGTTCGCGGGCGTTCGCCGCCGTCGAGAACGGCCGGGCGGCGACGCGTGGTCGGGGCGGGACGGGACCGGTCCTCAGCCGTGGATGCCCATCGCTTCGATCTGCTCTTGGTACCGGTTTCGGATGGTGACCTCGGTCACCTGCGCCACGTCGGCGACCTCTCGCTGGGTCTTCTTCTCGTTGCAGAGCAGCGAGGCGGCGTAGATAGCCGCGGCGGCGTATCCCGTGGGCGATTTACCCGACAGGAGACCCTTCTCGGCCGTCGTCTCGATTATCTCGTTGGCCTTCGACTGCACCTCCTTCGAGAGTTCGAGTTCCGAGGAGAACCGCGGGACGTACTTCTTCGGGTCGACGGGCTTCATCTCCAGTCCGAGTTCCTGGGAGATGTAGCGGTACGTCCGTCCGATTTCCTTTCGCTCGACCCGGGAGACGTCGGATATCTCTTCGAGCGAGCGCGGGATGCCCTCCTTTCGACAGGCGGCGTAGAGCGCGGACGTGGCGACGCCCTCGATGGAGCGTCCCCGAATCAGGTCCTCGTTGAGCGCGCGGCGGTAGATGACCGACGCGACCTCACGGACCGACCGGGGCACGCCAAGCGCGGAGGCCATCCGGTCGATTTCCGAGAGCGCGAACTGGAGGTTCCGCTCGCCGGCGTCCTTCGTCCGGATGCGCTCCTGCCACTTGCGGAGCCGGTGCATCTGCGAGCGCTTCCGCGAGGAGATGGAGCGCCCGTAGGCGTCTTTGTCCTTCCAGTCTATCGTCGTCGTCAGCCCCTTGTCGTGCATCGTCTGCGTCGTCGGCGCGCCGACGCGGGACTTCGACTGCCGTTCGGAGTGGTTGAACGCCCGCCACTCCGGACCGGGGTCTATCTGTTCCTCCTCGACGACGATACCGGTCGGTTCGTGGATGAGTTCGCCGTCGCCGGTCCGGACGAGGTCCTCCTCGTCCATGTCCTCGAAGTCGATGTCGTCCTCGTTCTCCTCTTCGGTCTGCTCCTCGGCGGCGTCCTCGTCCCGACGCTCGCGGTTCCATCGTACTCGATCACCGTCTCGCTCCCGCTGGCGAGTAGGCCGTGTCATCGCATTTTTATAGTCGGTGTCGCGTCAGACTTAAACCCTTGGACGAATCGGGAGGCGGAGAGAACGCGCTCGTGAGGGCCTCAACGACGGATTCGGACCGCAAAAATCGCATCACGGGCCGACCACGAGGGCGCCGTCCTCGTACCGGTAGCCCAGCGCTCGGAACGCCTCCCTCGCCCGTCCGGCATCCACGTCGCCGTCGCTCCCGAGGAAGGGGGTCACCGGGTTGCCGTCGGTCCACTCGAACGACTCGGGATACCAGCGAGTGTCCCAGAGCGGACCGACCGCCGGCCGCCCGTAGCCGTCGAACACCGCCTCCACGACGTGTTCGGCGTCGAGGAGTCGCGCGAGCGTTCGGCGGAACGGGGCGTCCGAGAGGTGGGGCCGGCGGGCGTTGTAGCCGACGACGTAGGGGGCGGGCGAGCGCTCGACGAGAAGTTCCAGGGCGTCCGAGCGGCCGATGCGCGGGACGGCGTCGGCGCCGACGGGCGTCCCCGTGGCGTCCGCCTCGCCGCCGGCGACTGTTTCGACGGCCGTCACCCCGGTGCCGACGACCCGGACCGAGAAGCGCTCGAAGGGGACGTCGCCGACCCGCCGCGCCAGCGTCCCGGGGGCGGCCTCGCCGGTCAGGAAGTGGTCGTCGAAGCGTTCGAGCACCACCTCCTGCCCCGACGTGCTCCCCTCGAACCGGAGGGGACCGCTCCCGACGGGCGGGACGTTGTCGGCCGTCAGCGCCTCGGTGGTCGGGTCCGCGTCGCCCTCGCGGGAGACCGAGGCGGTCCGCTCTCGCCAGACGTGTTCGGGCAGCACCGGGACGGTGAACGCGTGGGCGGCGACGCTCGGCGCGCACTCGACGAACCGAAACTCGACCGTCGTCTCGTCCGCGGCGACCACCTCGTCGACGAGCGTGGTCAGTCCGCGGTACCGGGGGGCGGGGACCGGGCCGCCGCCGTCGTCCTCGCCCTCACTCCCATCCTCGCCCTCAGTCGCCCCCTCCCCCTCACCGAGCGTCGTGTCCGAGAGCAGTGCGAAGGTGAACGCGACGTCCCCGGCGGTGAACGGTTCCCCGTCGTGCCACGTCGTCCCCTCGCGGAGTCGCACGCGGCCGACCGGGGCGTCGTCGTCGGAGAGCGTCCACGAGTCGGCGCGCCACGGTTCGACGCCCTCGTCGGTGGCGTACCCGAGGGGGTCGTACAGCAGACCCGTGAGAACGCCGTCGCTCCGGTGTGCGACCGACAGGGGGTTGAGGTTCGCCGTCCGGCGCTCGTCGGTGGCCGCCAGTCGGAGCGTGTCGTCGCGGCGCTGTCCGCCGGCGCGCGACTCGGCCGCCCCCTCTGTTCGATTCAGAGAGAGATAGCCGAGCGGCGACCGGAGGTCGACCCCCCGCCACCCCGTGTACGCCGTCCGCCGGGCCGCCCTGACGTCGTCGGGGACGGCGAGCAGCGTGAACGGCTGGGTCCGGGCGATAGTCGACTGCAACTCCCGAACCAGTCGCATGCGGCGCCGCCCCGACGCCCGTCGCTGCGCGTCGAGTCGGTCGTCGACGCGGTCGTTCTCGTAGCCGAACGGGTTCTGCCAGCCGGGTCCGTCGACGAACCGCGAGTGCAACAGCGGGTAGAGCGCGTCCGGCCGCCGGAACTGCGCGGGGAGGCGCGCCACGAACAGGTCGAACTCCCCGCGGAGCAGCGCGCGACGGTACAGTTCCTCCTCGGCCATCGGGACGACGGTGGCGCCGAGACCGGCCGTCCGGAGCCACTCCGCCACCTGACGGGCGATGCGGCGGGCGTACGGGTCGGTGTCGCTCGGCAGGGTCGCGACGCGCACCCGTACCCGCCGGGGGGAGTCCGAGTCGACGAACCGCCGCACTCGTCCCAGACAGCCGCCGGCGAACGCGGCCGTTCCGCCGGCCGCGGCCAAGAGCGCCCGGCGTCGCACCGTCGGCGTCGAGGAGTCCGCCATCGACCCGGAGCGTTCAGCTCCCGCGTCCATAGGCGTTGTGACCCCCCGAGCGCCTCGTCGGAATCGCCGTCGGAGTCGTCACCGGAACCACCACCGCGAGAACCGGTCGAACGGGTCGCGGTCGTCGACGGTCAGAGCGCCCGTGCCGGTACTGGCGCCGGCACCGTCGTCGTCGCCCGCGTCGAGTCGGAGCATGGCGGCCAGACCGACGAGCGTGACGACCACCGCGAACGACCCGGCGACGACGTTGCCGAGCATCCAGTCGTAGTAGAGTCCGTAGAGCCGAACGGTGAACGGGGCGAACAGGCGGATGCCGCCGGTGAGGTAGTCGGCGACGAGGTGGGAGCCGTAGCCGAGTGCCGCCGCCCGCCAGTGGCCGACGCCGCGGGCGGCGCCGACGAACAGCAGGAGGGCGAGGAGAGAGTGGGTGATGCCGCGGTGGGTCCAGAGCGGACCCGAGAGGTAGCCGGCGTAGACGAACGGCGTGAACAGGTACTTGTCCAGGTCGGGCACGCTGGCGGCCAGGATGGCGACGAGGTAGGGCTCCGCCCGCCGAGTGCGCAGCACCGAGACGACGAGCGAAACCGCGAGCAGCACGTGGACGCCGTCGGCCACCACGGTCACCACCCCCCGGACGTCGTCCGCGGAGGGGTCGCCGGCCGGCGGGACCCGCGCGCGAGAGCGACGACGGCCGTCTCGTCGGTCATAGTGGGAAACTGTCACGTGTTCACATAATAATTCTGACCGAGTCGACCGCCGACCCCCTCCCGGCGACAGCGACATCCGAGCGCCGCGGAACGAACCCGCTTTAGGGGCGCCGCCGAAGGGACGGATATGCCGACAGCAGACTGCGACCCCGAGGAGGCCCGGCGGCGACTGGAGGAGGCCGGGGTCGACGTCGAGGAGGGGAACACGGAGTACGAACGCTGGCGCGCCGCCCGCGGCGACGCCAACGCCGTCGCCTACGACGACAAGGTCGTCGTGCAGGGGGCGCGTCCGACAGACCTGCTCGCCCTCCTCAGGGAGTCCGGCGGCCGGGCGCACGTCTACTTCGACGGCGCGAGTCGGGGCAACCCCGGTCCCGCGGCGGTCGGGTGGGCAATCGTGAACTCGGAGGGCATCGTCGGCGAGGGCTCCGAGACCATCGGCGAGACGACGAACAACCGCGCGGAGTACGAGGCGCTCATCCGGGCGCTGGAGGCCGCCGCGGAGTTCGGCTTCGACGAGGTGGACGTGCGCGGCGACTCCGAGTTGATAGTCAAGCAGGTCCGCGGGGAGTACGGGACGAACAACCCCGAACTGAAGGAGCGTCGCGTCCGGGTCCGCGAACTGCTCGAACGGTTCGACCGCTGGACGCTCGAACACGTCCCGCGGGAGATAAACGACCGCGCCGACTCCCTAGCGAACGAGGCCCTCGACCATGCCTGAAGAGACAGACCGCGGAGAGGAGAGCAGAGTGGCGGAGGCGGCCGACCGCGGCGCGCCGGTCGCGGAAGAGGACGAGACGGGCGAACTGCCCGAGGCGGCGGTGGACGCCGCGGAGCGACTGACGCGACTCGCGCGCGACGCCGTCGACGAGAACGAGGCGGCCGCCTACCGGGAGCGACGCGACGAGGTGCTCGCGGAGCACGGGTTCACGGCGCGCGTCCGCGACGCCGACGAGACGCTGGTGTTGCATCCGGCCGAGTGGATGGAGGGCGACACCGTTCGGACCGACCGCATCGACGACACCGACCGGGCCTACGAGATACCGCTGACCGGCGCGGACGTCGACGGCGACTGGGACGCCGTCGAGGCGCACAACGCCGAGTTGGTCGACGCCGTCGAGGCCGAGGGCGGCGCCGTCCACGCGGCGAACGCCCGCGTCTTCGCGGACTTCATGGGCAACCACTACGTGCGCCGGATGGACACCGCCTCGCGCGACGAGGTGGCGGAGTTCCTGAGCGAGTACTATCCGCGCAACGCGTGGCCGTCGCAAAAACAGGAGTCCGTCGTCCGCGACAGCGTCGAACTCGTGTTCGAGGCCGCCGGAGCGGACGTGCCCGAGTTCTGAGGAACTCTTTCCCTTCGTCGTCGCCGCTACAGGTTCGCGTCGATGAGTTCGCGCACCTCGTCGGCGCGCGTCTCGTCGGTGACGAACTTGTCGAGCATCCACGCGAAGCGGTCGAGGACCGCGTCATGGCCCTTCTCGGTCAGTTCGTACTGGTTCGTCCGCTTGTCCAGTTCGCTCTTTTCGACGAGTCCCATCTCGACTAAGTCGTCGAGGTTCGGGTACAGGCGCCCGTGGTTGACCTCGGTACCGTAGTAGTCTTCGAGGTTGCGCTTGATCGCGAGTCCGTACATCGGTTCCTCGGCCAGAATGACGAGGATGTTCTGCTGGAACGCGGTCAGATCGCGAGCCAGCCCGGAGCCGTTGACTGTTTGTGCCTCTGACATAGTTGCAAAAATGTCACCTAACTATTTAACCCTTCTCAACTGACGCTTTGTTTAGTCGATTACATCTGGATGCTTCGAAGGTGAACTCGGGAGTACCGTGCATAGAACTGTACTAAGACGCCCACATACGGAGGCTTACGTTCCGCCGGTCCGAATAATCGATGCTCTCGGCAGACTCCCAGGAGAATACCGTTCTTGAGTGGGGCGCCGTAGTCGGGCGAAACGGGTCCCGTCGCTCCGCGTTCGTTCGCTCCTCCGGGGCTTCGAAATGCGAAAGGACTTTTTCGGCCTTGTGCGACGGGAGAGACGCATGACTAACCTCTGGGAAGACATCGAGACCGGTCCCGACGCGCCCGACGTGATCTACGCCGTCGTGGAGTGCCTGAAGAACGAACGCAACAAGTACGAGTACGACAAGGACATCCCCGGCGTGGTCCTCGACCGCGTCCTCCACTCGAACGTCCACTACCCCTCGGACTACGGCTTCATGCCCCGGACGTACTACGACGACGAGGACCCGTTCGACGTCCTCGTCCTCGTCGAGGACCAGACGTTCCCCGGGTGCATCATCGAGGCCCGCCCCGTCGCCCTGATGGGGATGGACGACGACGGCGAGAAGGACGACAAGGTCATCGCCGTCCCCACGGAGGACCCCCGCTACGACGACGTGCAGGACCTCGACGACCTCAGCGAACAGCAGAAGCGCGAGATAGCCGAGTTCTTCGAGACGTACAAGAACTTAGAGAAGGGCAAGGAAGTCGAGACGCTGGGCTGGGAGGACGCCGACGCCGCGAAGGACGCCATCGAACACGCGATGGACCTCTACGAGGAGAACTTCGCGTAACGCCCGACGGAGCCGTCTTTTCTCCTCGCCCGCATGTCCGCGAGTTATCACGGCGCACGCCGGCGATGAATTATGCGCATGGGTAATTTTTAGACCCTCACGGTCGTAGGTGCACGTAGAGATGGCAGCGAAACAACCCACTTTCGGCATCGCGCACGCGACGGTCGTCCCGCGCAACTTCGACCCCGAGACCGCGGACGCGGACGACGCGGGCGGCGAGGGGGCCGTCGAGACGCCCGGGGACGAGGACGGGACGCCGTAGCGCTCCCCCGAGTGTTCGGGAACGAATCTCGGGTGGACCCGACGCGCTTCTCCGCACCCTATCGGGGGCCCATTTCCGCCGCCCGAACGGGGTTAGTGACCTCCGAACGAGGGGAACCCCTTTTAGCCGCCGCCGACTAGCCCCGTGCAATGGCTACGTGCGACGAGTGCGGGAAGCACGAGAACCTCCCGTATCAGTGTCGGCGCTGCGGGCGGACGTTCTGTGCGGAACATCGGTTGCCGGAGAACCACGACTGCCCGGGCCTCTCGGAGTGGAACGACCCCTCGGGTGTGTTCGACAGCGGCTTCGACGACTCGGTGAACCAGCAGGGCCGCACGAAAGGGGCGCTCGACCGCCTCACCGGGACGGGCGGGCCGATGAGCTACTTCCGGGGGAACATGTCCTACGTGTTCCTCGGACTGATGTGGATCACCTTCGCCTTCCAGTTCTTCGTCTTCCCGCTACTCGGGTTCGGCCCGCGGACCGAACTCTGGCAGACCGTGTTCGTCCTCCGGCCGGGACACATCGGGTACGTCTGGACGTGGGTCACGTCGATGTTCGCCCACGGCGGCTTCACCCACATCGCGTTCAACAGCATCGCGCTGTACTTCTTCGGCCCGGTGGTCGAACGCTACATCAACACCAGGCGGTTCGTCCTCCTGTTCTTCGCCGCGGGCATCCTCGCGGGCCTCGCGCAGGTGGCGAGCACGCTCCTGACCGTCGGGGCCGTCGGCGCGGGCGTCGTCGGCGCCTCGGGCGCCATCATGGGCGTCCTCGGCGTCCTCACCGTGTTGAACCCCGGACTTAGGGTGTATCTCTACTTCGTCATCCCGATGCCCCTGTGGGTCCTGACGTTCGGCTTCGCCGCGTTCAGCATCGTCGCCGGGTTCGGCGTCACCGGCGGCGCCGGCGCCCTCGGCGGCAACGTCGCCCACCTCGCCCACCTCGCGGGACTGGTGGTCGGTCTGCTCTACGGCGCGCACGTCAAGAACAGCGTCAGAACGCCCGAGTCGCTCCAGTTCGGCCGCGGCGGCGGTGGCGGCGGCGGCATGGGTGGACCGGGGCGGTTCTGACCGTGCGCCCGGCCAACCCCGAGTTCCTCCCCGACCCGGCGCTCTCCCGCGAGGAGATGGAGGACCTCCAGTTCGAGGTGGCCGACGCCGCCGAGTGGACCGACGCGTTCGAGTTCGACCCCGCCGAGGTCTCCTTGGGCACCGGCGCGTCGCTGACGGGCGAGCGACCCCTCGTCGCCGGCGTCGACCAGGCGTTCCTCGACGAGGAGGCGGTCAGCGCCATCGTCGTCATGCGCGGCGGCGAGGTAGTCGAACGGGTCCACGCGGTGACCGACCTCGACATCCCCTACGTTCCGGGCCTGCTGTCGTTCCGCGAGGGTGGCCCCATCGTCGCCGCCTTCGAGGAACTCGACTCCGACCCCGACCTCGTCGTCTTCGACGGCAGCGGTCGCATCCACTTCCGGCAGGCGGGCCTCGCCACGCACCTCGGCGTCGTCTTCGACGTGCCGAGCGTCGGCGTGGCGAAGAACCTGCTGTGCGGGCGCACGACGGAGGAGACGGACGGCCGACCCGAGGGCTGGCGGACCGAGGTGCTGGCGGACGACTCCGTCGAGAACGCCGCGGCCGGCGACCCCATCGGGCACGCCTACCAGTCCAGACAGTACGACTCCGAACCCATCATCAACCCGCTGTACGTCAGCCCGGGTCACCGCGTGTCGGTGGCAACGGCGACGGACCTCGTCTCGCGGCTCTGCGGCGGCTACAAGCTCCCCGAACCGACCCGCGAGGCCGACGCCTACGCCGAGGAGGCGAAGGGCGAGTACGTGTAGGGCGGCGACGCGACTGAAGAACTATTAACTCGACGCGGGGAGAGTGCGTGAACGTGCATCCGAAGACGGTTCTCATCACGGGCTGTTCGTCCGGCATCGGTCGCGCCGCAGCGCTGTCGTTCCTGGAGGAGGACTGGCGCGTCTACGCGACGGCCCGCAACCCAGCCGACATCGAGACGCTGGGGGAGAAGGGCTGCGAGTTGGCGACGCTCGACGTGACCGAACAGGACGACGTCGACCGCGTGGTCGACCGCATCGTCGAGGAGGAGGGCCACATCACCTGCCTCGTCAACAACGCGGGCTACGGCCAGTTCGGGCCGCTCGAAGACGTGCCGACCGAGCAGGTCCACCGCCAGTTCGACGTGAACGTCTACGGCCCCCACCGCCTCACCCGCGCCGTCTTACCTCACATGCGCCGGCAGGACGAGGGCACCGTCGTCAACGTCTCCAGCGTCGCCGGGCGCATCTCCTTCCCCGGCGGCGGCGTCTACTCGGGGTCGAAGTTCGCCCTCGGCGCGATGACCGACGCCCTGCGCAACGAAGTCGCCGAGTACGGCGTCGACGCCGTCCTCGTCGAACCCGGCCCGGTGGCGACGAACTTCTCCGACCGGGCGGCCGAACAGGTCGAGGGAACCAACGAGATTCCCGGCATCGAACGCTCCGGGGCGTACGAGTCGTGGTACGACATCTTCGAGGACTCGCAGGTGCTCGGCGGCGCCGGCCCGGCGGCCATCCCGCCCGAACGCGTCGCCGAGGACATCGTCGACGCCGCCTCTTCGACGAAGCCCCGGTCGCGCTACTTCCCCGGCACGCCGGCCCGCGTCGCCGCCCTCGCGCGGTACTTACCGAACTCGTGGGTCGACACGGCGTACAGCTACCTCAGAAAACTCGCCTGAAGCGCCGAGACGCGACCGGCCGGACCTTCAGCTCAGACACGCCGCGACGACGCGGAGCGCCTCCTCGCCGCTCACCTCGTCGGCCAAGAGAGGAACGCGCTTGACGTTGCGGCCGCGGAAGAGGTCCGTCGCGCGCTGGAGGGCGCGCTGTTGGACGGCCCACCGGCGCTGGCAGAACTCGCACTCCTCGAGGTTCGGCGAGACGACCCACTCGGAGTCGACGGGCGTCGTCGTCACGTCCGCGAGGTTCTCCATGACGCGGTTGACGACGAGCGTCTGCACCGGAATGCCGTAACCGTCGAGGCGGTCGATGAGGCGCTTCGACTCGACGACGCTCATCTCCTCGGGGATCATCACGACCCGAAAGTCCGTCCGTTCGGGGTCGCGCAGCACCGCGCGCAGTCGCTCGATGCGCTCTCTCAGTTCGTCCAGGTCGGCCATCCCCTCCTCCGGGTTCCCGCCCCCGAACATCCCCTTCATCTGGTCCATCATCCCGGAGAACTTCTGGCGCATGCGGGCGATGCGTCCGAGCATCGAGTCCATCAGTTCGGGCAGTTCCAGCAGCCGAAGGGTGTGCCCCGTCGGCGCGGTGTCGACGACGACGCGGTCGAACCGCGGGTCGTCGAGGTACGCGAGCAACTGCTGCATCGCCGCCGCCTCGTCCGCGCCGGGCATCGACCCCGGGCCCATCATATCTCCCAACACGTCCTCCATGCCGCCCATGTCCATCCCGAAGGGATTCTGACCGCCCGCGCCGCCCTGTCCGGGACCGCCCGTCCCGTCGTCCTCGAACGGATTGTCGTCGGCGTCGAGGTCCGCGGCGTCGAACCCGCCCGCGTCCTCCTCGGACGCGAACGGCCCGTCGATGACCTCGTCGGGGTCTATCTCGGAGGCGTACAGGGGCATGTCGTCGCGCACCTGCGCCGGTTCGGCGGGGACGGGAGCGCCGAGCGTGTCGGACAGCGAGTGGGCGGGGTCCGTGGAGACGACGAGCGTCGACGTGCCGGCGGCGGCCGAGGCGAGGGCCGTCGCGGCCGCCATCGTCGTCTTCCCGACGCCGCCCTTCCCGCCGTAGAGGACGTACTCCGGCGCGTCGACCCTGTCGGGGAGGTCGGCGCCGTCGGTCGTCCGCGTCTCCACGTCGACCGAGAGCTCCGTCGACTCCTCCGCGTCGCCCTCCGCAGCGTGACCGTCGTGCGCGTCGTCGTCGTCGACGCGGTCGACGGGTTCGACGTCGATGTTCGTCATGGCGGGAGCCACGCGGTCGGGGCTTGTGTACTCGTCGGTCCCGTCGTCCCGCGAGCGACGGGAGGCCGGCGTCGCCGTCGTCACTGCTGTCGCCGCCGTCGGCGTGTCCCCCGCGCTCAGGCGAAGTAGTCGTCGAGGCGTTCGGCCGCCTCGTCGGCCCGCGGCGTGACGAGGGCGAAGCGGATCCAGTCGTCGTACGCCTCGCCGAACGCCTCGCCGGGCATCCCCGCGACACCCGCCTCGTCTATCAGTTTCTCCACGTTGGCCATCGTTCCCGGGAAGTCGTCGAAGCGCGCCATCACGTAGAACGCCCCCTTCGGCGTCGTGTACGTCGCGCCCGCGGCGTCGAGAGCGTCGGTGAACGACGCGATGCGCTCGCGGAGCATCTCGCGCGTCTCCTCGTAGTACTCGGTCGGCGTCTCCTCGAGGGCGCGGTGGACGGCCATCTGTCCGGGGCGCGTGGTGGCGACGTTCACGAGCATGTGGCGCGTCTTCGCGGCCTCCACAAGGTCCTCGGGGAAGACGGCGTACCCGACCCGAAAGCCCGTTATCGCCATCGACTTCGAGAAGCCCGTCGTGACGACGACGCGGTCGGAGTCGAGCGTCAGGGCGCTCTCGAACTCCCCGGAGAAGTCGAAGTGGTCGTACACCTCGTCGACGAGGAGGAGGGCGTCGTTTTCCTCGGCGATGTCGTGCAGGGCTTCGACCGTCTCGCGGTCGTACACCGCCCCCGTCGGGTTGTTCGGCGTGTTGACGAGGACGGCGGCCGTCTCCGCGGAGGCCGCCTCGCGCATCGCCGCCACGTCGGGGTCGCCGCTCTCCAGCACCGGCACCTTCGTCGCCGTCCCGCCGAGCATCGTCGCCTTCCCCGGGTAGTAGGGGTACACCGGGTCGGTGAGGAGGAACTCGCGTCCTGCGTCCCGTTCCATCGCCCCGGCCATCGCGAGATAGTTCGCCTCTCCCGTCCCGTTCGTCACGACGATTCGGGAGGCGTCGACGTTCCGGCGGGCGGCTATCTCCTCGCGCAGGCGGCGGAGCCCCTCGCTCGCGGGGTACTGAAACTCCGGGGGGTCGGCGTCGGCGTACTCCCGGAGGCCGTCCCGCAGGGCCGCCGGCGGTTCCCAGTCGGGGTTGCCCGACACCATCCCCACCACGTCCCCGTCCGACCGGGCCGCGTACTGCATCACCTGGAAGAACAGGGGCTCGTCGTACTCGTCGTTCGCCGTCTCGTCCGCGCTCATCGTCCGTCGTCTCGGACGCGGGGGAGGTGGCTCTTTCGCCGTCGGCAGGACGACTTTTCACTCCCCCCCTCGTCTCAGCGTCCATGCGCGAGTTCGCGGACGACCCGCCCGTGGAAGAACGCCTCGGCGACATCCTCCGGGACGCCGACGAGACGCTGGCCGTCGCGGAGTCCTGCACCGGCGGCCTCGTCGGCTCTTTGATAACGGACGTGCCGGGGTCGTCGGACTACTTCGACCGCTCGGTCGTCACCTACTCCTACGGGGCGAAGCTGACCGAACTGGCCGTCTCGCGGGAGTCGCTGGACGAACACGGCGCCGTCTCCGACCCCGTCGCCCGCGAGATGGCCGCCGGCGTCCGCGACACCGCCGGCACCGACTGGGGCGTGGCGACGACGGGCGTCGCCGGCCCGTCCGGCGGCACCGACGAGAAACCCGTCGGGACGGTGTACGTCGGCGTCGCCTACCGCGGCGAGTGGGGCAGCGGCGACTCCTACACCACGGCGGCGAGACACGAGTTCGACGGGAATAGATTGCAAGTGAAAGAGCGGTTCGCCCGCGCCGCCCTGAAAACGGTGGAGACGGCCGTCCGGTCGCGGCGCGTCTGAGAAGAAGAGAGAAGAGAAGCGAGAGCAGAACAGCGACGCCGACGGCCGGCCGCCCGCGTCGGACGCCCGTCTGACGATTCGCGGCGTGGCACAACGCTTGTATTATTCGGTGCCGGACAGTCACTCGATGAACAAAGACGGCCACGTCCTGAACGGCGCGCTGTTGGCGGTGGGGTTGGGCGTCATCCTCGCCGTGGACCCGACGGCCGGCCCACTCGTCGAGGAGACGCCGTCGGCGCTGGCGCTCACGGCGGCGACGCGAGTCGCCGAGTTGTCGCTGCCGATAATCCTCGGCGCCCTGTTCCCGGACGTGGACACGGCGTTCGGCAGGCACCGCAAGACGCTGCACAACCTCCCCGTACTCGCCCTCTTCGTCGCCTTCCCGTACGTCTTCGGCAACCTCCAGTTCGTCTGGGTGGGCGTGGCGACGCACTACGTCCTCGACGTCGTCGGCTCCAAGCGCGGTATCGCGCTGTTCTACCCCCTCTCCCCGCGGGAGTACGACCTGCCGACGGGCGTCGCCACGTCGAGCAAGTGGGCGACGACGGTGACCGTCGTCGTGACGGCAGTCGAACTCGTCGCCCTCGCCGTCGTCCACTACTACGTGTTCGCCTTGGACACGCCGCTCTCGGAGGCGGCGGTGCTGTTGGGGCTGTGAGCTGTTGGTAACGAATCGGTACTGACAAATAACGAGAATCCGAACGCGGGGTCGTGTTGACCCTCCTACATTCGTCGGCCGTTCGCGCGCTCGGACCGACGCCGCTGTTCCCGGGGATTCCCGGCGGTCCCGAACTGCTCGTCATCTTCCTCCTCGGCTTCGTCCTCGGGGTCGCGCCCGCGATATTCGTCCACTACGACGCGGGGAAGAACGACAATCCGCACCGACTGCTCTGGACGGTGGCGACGCTCATCGGCGGACTGGCCGGGTCGCTCATCGGCGCCGGTATCGTCATCGTTCTCTATCTGGTCGTCGGCCGCGAGCAGGGGCGGACCGCGTGAGTCGGCAGTCGACGGGTCGGTACGCGCGCACGTCGTCGAATTTCCCGCCGTAGGCGACGTGGTCGGGGTGGGTCGGTTCCATCCCGGAGAGGAGCAGTCGGTCCAGTTTCCCCCACGAGTTCTCGACGCCGAGGTGGGCGAACTCCGCCGCCGAGCGCAGGCGGTGGCCGACGCCCGAACGGTGCAGGACGCGCCGCGGGGCGCCCTCTCGGAGGGCGGCGACGAGTTCCGCCTCGGAGTCGATATCGCGGTCGAACGCCGTCCACACCTCGCCGACGCTCCCGCGGAGGTGCGCGTACGACGACCCGAATCCGGGGACGTCGAACTCGGCGGCGAGTTCGCGGCCGAGGCGGTTCTGCGAGGGGAACAGTTTCCCGTTGTACGTCTCCACGGCGTGAATCTCGTCCGCGTGCGCGCGCACGTCCTCGCGGCCGAAGCTGACGTTGAGGAAACCGGGGTGGGGAACGAGGACGGCGGCGTCCTGTCGGGCGGCGGCGGCGAAGGCGGCTTCGAGGGTGATGAAGTCCGGCACCGGGTCGGAGAGACCGACGGCGAGGAGGTGGCGGCGACGCCGCCACGTGCCGGCGAACACCTCCCGGCCGGGGACGACCAGGAGTTCGTCGTCGGAGAACGCCTCGGCTCTCGCTCGGATGTCGGGGAGGCGTTTGAAGTGAGGTGCGTACACCAGCACGTCGATTCCGCGGGCTTTCGCTCGGGACGCGACGCGCTCGTCCAACACCTTCACGTGCATGTCGACGCGGGACGCGCCCGCGGCGGCGGACGGAGCGGTCACGTCTGTCGGTCCGGCGTCACCCCGGTTAGGGATTACTATCTCCCGACCGACCGCACCGCGCAGTCACCGGACCGCGAACGGGTCGAGGCGGGGGGTCGGGGCTGCGGAACGGTTTAGTCCCCGGTATCCGTCCGGGTCTGTATGTCCCTGTGGAAGTGCGGCGTCGCCGGGTGCGACGGGCGGTTCGAGACGGCGGCGGACGCGGTCATCCACCAGACGGTCGAACACGAGCGTCACGAGTGTCGAATCTGCGGAACCGTCGTCCCCGAGGGCTACTTCGCCATCCGCCACGCCTTCGAGGAGCACTCCCGTGCCGAGTTCGTCCGCGCCTACGACGCGAACTCCTCGCACGTCCGCGAACGGGAGCGGGTCAAAGACGAAATCGAGTCGGAGATGGACCTCCGGTCGGTCGTCGAGACGCTCGAAAGTCGGGGCGCGCTGTAAGCGGGTGGCGAGCGTCCGCCGGCGACGGCGCTGCGGGCGGACGGTGAGACGGGAGAAGAGTCGAGCGGTTATCTACTATCCAAGCGAGCGCTCAGCGCTCCTCGCTATCCAGCACGCGAATCTGGTCTCCGCGGACCGTGACCGGAATCGGGACCGTCGCCTCGTACAGTTCGACCGTCACCTGGTCTTTCGTCTCGTCGATGCGCTGGACGCGCGCCTTCTCGCCTTTGAACGGGCCGGCGACGAGTTCGACGATGTCGCCCTCCGCGATGCCCTCGACGTCGGGCGTCGGCGAGAGGAAGTGCTCGACTTCGGCCATGCTGGAGGTGGCCTGACCGTCGCCGACGAGGCCGCGGGCGTGCGGAATCTCCTCTAAGACGCGGTTGATGACCGCGTTGTTGTCCGCCTCGACCATCACGTAACTCGTGAGCGAGTCGGGCGCGAGGACGGCGTGAATTTCCGGTTCCTCGCGGTTGGCGATCATGTCGGCGACGGTTCGCTCCTGTCGCGCGGTCGTCTTTACGGCGAAGATGGGCACGCCTACGCACCCCCGGGGAGGAAGGTCATCAGCGCGAAGATAACGAAGCCCATGAAGCCGACGAGGAAGATGCCGGCACCGGCGATGAGACCGATCTGGGAGAACTCCTGCCACGAGGGGGTGCTCGCCAGTTTCAGCACCCGCACGTAACTGTTCAGGTCGTACTTGACGTCCATGTTGCTCGTGGCTTAGACGGCGGGCTTTTTCTATCTATTGATACAACCGGGGTCTCGAGAGGAGGGGAAGCCGTCGAGTCCGGGCGTTCGGAGCGGGAGAGCGGGCGGCCGACGGGGTTGGGGGAGAGAAGAGAAGCGAAGCGGTGACTCGACTACTCGACGAAGTCGATATCCTGTCCCTGCTGGGGCGCCTGCGCCTGCGGTTCTGAGTCCGAACGGGTCTCGGACTCGCCGCCGTCGCTGCGCCCGTAAATCTGCGGCGACTCGACGCCGGTGACGACGATCATCGTCCGCATCGTCCCGTCGAGTTCCTCGTCGACGGAGGTGCCCCAGATGATGCGCGCGTCGGGGTCGATGCGGTCGTAAATCTCCTCGACGACGCCCTCGGCCTCCTCGATGCTCATGTCGGAGCCGCCGGTGACGTTCACCAGCGCGGAGTTGGCGCCGGAGATGTCCACGTCGAGCAGCGGCGACCGGAGCGCGCTCTTGACGGAGTCGTGCGCCTTCGAGTCGGAGTCGGACTCGCCGAGACCGATCATGGCGACGCCGCCGCGTTCCATCACCGTCTTCACGTCGGCGAAGTCGAGGTTGACGAGTCCGGGTTTCGTGATGAGCTCCGTGATTCCCTTCACAGAGCGCATGAGCACCTCGTCGGACACCTTGAACGCCTGCCGGACGGGGAGTTTGCCCACCGCGTCGAGGAGGCGGTCGTTCGGGACGACGATGACCGTGTCGGCCACGTCGCGGAGGCGTTCGAGGCCCGCTTCGGCGTTCGTGCGACGAACCTCACCCTCGGCGGTGAACGGCGTGGTGACGATGGCGATGGTCAGGGCGCCGCACTCGCGGGCCGCCTTGGCGACGACGGGCGCCGAACCCGTCCCCGTGCCGCCGCCGAGGCCGGCGGTGACGAACACCATGTCGGAGCCCTCGATGGCGTCGTAAATCTCCTCTTGGGACTCCAGGGCGGCCTCCTCGCCGACCTGCGGCAGCGACCCGGCGCCGCGGCCCTGGGTCTTCTGCTCGCCCATGAGAATCTTCGTGTCGGCCTCTATCTCCACGAGGTGTTGGACGTCGGTGTTGGCGGCGACGAGTTTCGCCCCCTCGATGCCTTCCTCGTGCATCCGGTTGACGGTGTTGCCGCCCGCGCCGCCGCAACCGACGACGGTGATGTCCGTCTGTAAGTCCTGTAGAACGTCCTTCAGTTCGTCGTCGGTCATCGTGCCGCTCCGGGGCACCTGGTCGTTGTCGAGCCCGTCGACGGACCCCCCATCCCCCGTCTCCTCGGCCTCATCAATCGCGTCGTCGACGATAGAGTCCATTTATGAGCATCCTTACCGAATGGAGCCTAATTATCTTTCCCCTCCGCGTCCGACATCCGTCGGACGGGGCGGGACGCCGAATTAGTAGCGTATTAACCGATTATATTCTGAAGATTACTTTCTCTTCCGAGAGTACTTCGTCGGGCGTCACCTCGCGGTCGTCGAGTTCGACGGAGCGGCCGGCCGAGAGTTTCCCGAACGCCGGCCCCTCGGGGACGCCCAACTCGGCGGCCGCCGCGGCGTCGAACGACTCGCGGACGGCGACGACGGCCGTCTCCTCGCGGCGCACCTCGTCGTACTTCTCCGCGAGGACCGCGACCAGCGAGTCGACGATATCGTCGTAACGCGCCTCGTCGACGAGGGCGGCCCGCCCCGCCGCCTTCGTCCCGCCCTCCCGCGTCTCGAAGGCGACGGCGTTCGCGGAGACGGCCTCGCGGGCCGCGTCGAGGTCGATGCCGGCCGCCTCGGAGAGCAGGTCGTCCGGGAGCGAGACGACGACGTAGTCGTCGGGCGCCGGGTCGCTCTCGGTAGTCGCGCCGCCCGCGTCGTCCGCACCGTCCTCCCCGCTCGCGTCGGCGCCGAGTCTGAGGCCGTCCTCGACGGACGAGAGGGTCGCTTCGAGTTCGTCGAGGCGGGCGAGCGAGACGCCGGCCGTCTCCCGCGTCCACGTCTCGGTGACGACGCGGTAGCCGAGCGACTCGACCGCCTCGACCAGCGCGGGTCGGTCGCCGTCGACGACGGCGTACTCGGCGCCGGAGGCCTCGAACGCCCGGCGTATCACCTCGCGGTTGTCCTCGCTCTCGGGGGAACCCATCGCGTCGAGGGGCCAGTCGGCGCCGACGTGTCCGACCGCCCAGTCCGTCTCGCGGACGATGCGCTCGAACCGCGGCGCGTAGTGGCCGCCGCCGAAGCCGACGAGTTGCCGCTCCCGGTCGGCGTCGACCCCCGAGAGGTCGAGGACGGACCGGGCGACGGCGCGGGCGCCCTCGGGGTCCGCCCACTCGTCCTCGTCGCTGCCGAGTTCGACGAACATCGCCGGCGCGCCGACGTCCGTCGGGCCGTGGTGGGTGCACTCGATTCCAACCCCGTACCCCTCGGGCGCGTGACGGTCGAACGCCTCGACGACGGCCTTCCCCGCGTTCGGGCAGGCGCGGGCGAACGTCCCCTCCTCGCCGCCGTACTCCGCCGGGCCGAAGTTACCGGTGAAGTGGGCGGTGAGGAGCGGCCCCGTCTCGCCGGAGTGCCGGGAGACGAACGCGACGAACTCGGGGGGTTCCGAGAACGCGGCGGCGACGCCCTCCAGTTCGATGTGCAGGCCGTCGAACTCGCGGAGTTCGAAGCCCTCCGTCTCGTAGTAGGTTCCGCCGCCCTCGGCGTCGGAGCGCGAATCGTCGGTCCGCTCGTCCCACTCCCCGAGTTCGAGCAGGCGCTCTCCGACGTGGACCGATGCGCTGTCCGCGCGGCTGACGACGACGGCTATCACGGGAGGGACTGGCCGGTCGGGACGCTAAAGCGCGTCGAAGGCGGCGAAGCGGTCGGTCGAGCGACGCGGGTTCAGAAGAGGTCGACAGCGGCGCTGAGCGCGAGGCCGACGGCGAGCGCCAGCGTCGAGGAGAGGGCTTGTCGGGCCGTCGCGCGGAAGACCCCCGAGAGGAGGACTCCCAGCGACGCGCCGAACAGGAAGCCGTGCGCGACCCCGTCGGCGGCGAAGAGCGACGCGGCCGGGACGACGAGTTCGGCGACGAGGAGGCCGGCGACGCCGACGAGAAACAGGGCGCCGTCGCGCCGGAGGTCCCGCCCTTGTCGTTCGATTCCGAGTTCCATGCGGCCGGAACCTCGGCGACCGACGAGAAAAAGCTTCGTCTCCTTGTCAGAACCGGTGGCGGCTCAGTCCGCCCGACCGGGTTCGGGCAGCGGTTCGCCGCGGACGTTCCTCACCGTGAGCGTCCAGAGCCGCCGCAGGTCGTCGCGGCGGCGGACGAGCAGGCCGAGACCGAGGACGACGTAGAGAACGGAGTACCCGAGCAGCAGGTAGATGGAGTACCGCTCGGCCATCTGCGCCGGGTAGAGTTCGATGAAGGCGAACTCGATGGCCACCTGCGAGGCGAACAGGACGAGGATGGTCACCGCCTCGCGCACGTTCATCCGGAAGTTCACGAGGACGGTCAGCGCGAAGAAGCTCTGAGCGGCGGTGAGCCATATCTCGGCCTCCTGCTTCAGGTCGAACGGCAGGGCGCCGTAGCGGCCGAGCGCGATGCTGTAGACGACGACGAGCGTTCCGACGAGCAGCGTCCACTGGTTCAGTTTCGAGGAGATGAGCGCGTTGAACGCCGCCGTCGCGCGCGCCTTGTTCACGAGGTAGGCGGTTACGATGAGTTCGGGGCTCTCGGAAGCCAGCGGCGCAATCCACTGAATCATGAAGAACTCCGGGATGCCGAACTGGAGTCCGAGTCGTTCGAGGCCGTACGCGAACGGTTCGACGGCGGTGAAGATGAGAAAGCCCGCGTAGGCGAACAGGGTGAGGACGGACGCGACGCGGAGGTGTTTCGGCCTCGCTTGGAAGTAGGCGGGGACGCCGACCTGCTCTTCTTCTTCGTCGACGTCGCCGCGGACGATGATGGCGATGTAGGCGACGTAGAGGCCGACGAGGACGAAGAAGTCGACGGCGTCGATGGCGTTCCCCAGCGGAACGAGGAAGGCGTACACCGTGGCGGCGAACAGGAACAGAATCTCGGTGGAGATGCTGGGGTCGAGAGCGACGGCGTCGCGGAAGCGGCCGTCGCGGCGCACGACGTGGTCGTCGTCGCGGCCGCGGGCGGCTTTGTATATCGAGAACAGGGCGATGCCGGACCAGCCGAGACCGATGAGGATGCGGTTGGCGCCGGTCATGTTCGCGACGGCGAGGTTCGCTTTCGCGGGGTCGCTGGCCGCCTGCCAGGCGTAGAGGGCGTCGACGGCGTACTCGGGGGCGACGGCGAGGACGGCGAGGATTGCGAGGGCGAACGCGCGCGGGACGTCCTTCTCGGCCGTCTCGGCACCCCACGCGAGGAGGAACGACGCGCCGAGCACCGCCAGACCGCTGACGGCGACGGTGAGGATGTGCGACAGGGAGGAGACCGAATCGGTCGTCCGGAGGAGGACCCACGGAGCCGTCAACAGCACCGCGAAGCCGACGGCGGTGAGCGGATGGCTGAGGCGTGAACTCATCGTGTGAGCTACCACGACCCCGACGCCTATCTCTTGCGCTTTCTCCGTCAGGCGGAGGGAGAAACCTCCGAAATACGGGTTCAAAGGACTTCTCTGCACGTTTTCGTTCTTGGGCGACGGGGGGTCGCAGAGGATGCCGACTCGGCGGCACTTATCCCCCTTCCGTCGAAACGCCACGGCCATGCAGGTGTTCGGACTCCTCGGTAACCCCGTCGGCCACTCGCTGTCGCCGCCGATGCACGAGGCGGCGTACGATCGCCTCGGCATGGACGCGCGGTACGTCACTTTCGAGCCCGCACCGGAGGACCTCCGGGCCGCCGTCGAGGGCGCCGACGCCCTCGGAATCAGGGGGCTGAACGTGACGATTCCGTTCAAGCAGGAGATGCTGGAACTGGTCGAACCGGACGAACTCGCCGCCCGTATCGGCGCGGTGAACACCGTCGATTTCGGGGACGGGACGCCCCGCGGATACAACACCGACGCCGCCGGCGTCCGCCGGTCGTTCGCGCACCACGACGTGCCGTTAGAGGGTCGGGACGCCGTCGTCGTCGGGGCCGGCGGGGCGGGACGGGCCGCGTCGTTCGCTCTCGCCGACGCCGGCGCGTCGGTCCACGTGGCGAACCGGACGGCCGAACGGGCGACGGAACTCGCCGCGGACGTGCCGGGCGCCACCGGCGGCGGACTGGACACGCTGGACAGACTGGCGGACGCGGACCTCCTCGTGAACGCGACCAGCGTCGGGATGGAGTCCGACGAGACGCCGGTCTCAGCCGACCGCCTCCACGACGGACTCGCCGTCCTCGACGCGGTGTACACGCCGGTAGAGACGCGCCTGCTCCGGGAGGCGGCCGCCGCCGGCGCGACGACGATAGACGGCGCGTGGATGCTGCTGTTTCAGGGCGTCGAGGCGTTCGAGCGGTGGACCGGCCGGGACGCGCCCGTCGACGCCATGAACGACGCCCTCAGAGCGAGTCTGGGATGAGCAGATGGGGAGGTAACGATTTTTAAATAAGCGGCGTTCATACGGTGACACAATGGGTATATTCGACTCGATAAAGTCGTCGCTGCGGTCGCTTCTCGGCCGCGACGAAACGCCTTCTACCGACTCGTCGCGGCGCGAGACGCGCGTCTCGGTCGAGCGCGACACGCGGAGCGAGGTCGACGCGGAGTCGGAGTCGGCCGTGAAAGAACCCGTCTCCGAGGAGACGCAGGCGTCCGCCTCGACCGACACGCTGGTCGACGAGGAGGCGGGCCGCGAACCCGCCGAGGCGGTCGAGGGTGTCGAGAGCGACGAGGACGCCGAGAGCGTCATCGATGAGGCCGAACCCTCCGAGACCGACGACGCCGACGAGGCGGCCACGGCCGACGCCGACGCCGCGGCGTCGACCGACTCGATGGTCGACGAGCAACGGGACGCCCCCGAGGCCGCCGAACCCGCGGAAGCCGTCGGCGCCACCACGACCGAGGACGCGGGAGCGGACCTCGGAAGCGACGAGGAGGCCGCCGGAGACGACGGCGGAGCGGACACCGACGGCGACGAGTCAGACGGAGCCGAGGAAACGGCCGCCTCGGACGCCGATGCGGCGGCGTCGACGGAGACGCTCCTCGACGACGAGAACGCCGCCGACGAACCCGCCGAGGCCGCCGAACCCGCCGAGGCCGTCGGACCGTCCTCCGAGGAGATGGACACGGACATCGAGGCCGACACCGACCCCGGCGAGAGCGTCGAGGAGGACGTGGACGAACCGGACGCGGCCGGCGACGCCGAACCGGGGGAAGCGATGGCGTCGGACGACGCCGAACCCGTCGACAACGTGAAGGGCATCGGCCCCGCCTACGCCGAACGCCTCGCCGACGTCGGCGTCGAGACGGTCGAGGACCTCGCGACCGCCGACGCCGCCGACCTCGCCGAGAAGATAGAGGTCTCCGAGACGCGCGTCCAGCGCTGGATCGACCGCGCGGCCGACCACGACGCGTAACGCCGCCGACGCGGACGCTGGTTCTACTCGCCGGTATCACGAACTCGTTTACCGGCCGGTGTCCTACGCCCGACCGCATGACCGACTGGCCCGCGAACCCGAATCGCTCTCAGACCGGACCGACGGCGGACGACGAGCCGTGACGGGCGTTCGCCGCCGCGACCGACCGACCGTCGGCGCGCAGTCGCACCCCGAGAGCGTCCGCACCGGCAACCGGAATCGCCTCGCGGCGAGCGTCGCGAACCCGTTCGGGGGCGCGGATGTCTGAGGACGGCACCGCGGCCGGAAGCGGGGACGAGGACGGAGACGAAGGCGAACTCCTGTTCCACGTGAACGGCGAACTCGTCCCCGCCTCGGAGGCGACGGTGAGCGTCCGCGACCGGGGGTTCGCCTACGGCGACGCCCTGTTCGAAACCCTCCGGGCCTACGGCGGCGACGTGTTCCGCTGGGAGGCGCACGCGGACCGCCTCGCCGACGGTGCCGAGATTCTGGAACTCGACCACGGCCTCTCGGACGCGGACCTGAAGCGCCGCGTGGACGAGACGCTCCGGGCGAACGACCTCTCGGACGCCTACGTCAAACTCTCCGTGACGCGCGGCGTCCAACCGGGGAAACTGACGCCGGACCCCGAGGTGGAACCGACCGTCGTAGTGCAGGTGAAACCGCTCCCGCGGGGCGGACGGGGCGGCGACCCCGTCTGGGACGGGCCGGCGACGCTCCAGACGGTGAAGACGCGTCGCGTCCCCGACGGGGCGATTCCCGCGGGCGCGAAGACGCACAACTACCTGAACGGTATCCTCGCGCGCCTCGAACTCCGCGTCACCGGGGCGGACGAAGCGGTGATGCTGGACGGCGAGGGGAATCTGGCCGAGGGCGCGACGAGCAACCTCTTCTTCGTCCGCGACGACGCCCTCTGCACGCCGAGTCTCGACGGTCCCGTCCTCCCCGGCGTCACCCGCGCCGAGGTGCTCGATATCGCCCGCGAGGAGGGCATCCCCGTCCGCGAGGGAGCGTTCGTCCCCGACGACCTGCGGGACGCGACCGAGGCGTTCGTCACCAACACGACGTGGGAACTGCGCCCCGTCGAGTCGGTGGACGGCATCGAACTCGGCGGCGTCTCCGAGCCCTCGGGGTCGGAGACACGAGGGACTTCGTCCCTCGGAGGGCCGGTGACGACGCTGCTCTCCCGACTGTTCGACGCGCGCGTGGAACGGGCGCACTACGCCGGCAAGAACCGAGACTGAACTGAGTCCCAAACGCGACCCGTTCGCACGAACCGCTACTTTTGAACCGCCCAGCCCCGTACGCCGCCCATGAACGACGAGCGTCGAATCATCGCCGCCGACGACGTCCCCGCGGACGGCACCGTCCTCTTCACGGTCCGTGCGGGCACGGAGACGACGGAGGCCATCCTGACGAAACTCGGCGACGGAACGGTCGTCGCCTTCGAGAACTCCTGTCCGCACTGGACGGACGTCCGCCTCGACAAGGGGTCGGGCGCCTACGTCAGGAACGGCGAGTTGGTCTGTCAGAAGCACGGCGCGACGTTCCAACGCGACTCGGGGTACTGCGACTTCGGTCCCTGCGAGGGGTCCGTCCTCTCGACGTTCGACGTGGCCGTCGAGAACGGCGAAGTGTACCTGACCGACGACGCGTTCTCCTTCGAACACCTCGGCGAGTCCGGCGACCACGACCTGTCGTCGGGCGGGCGTATCGACTTCACGGGGAGCTAGCGGTCTCGGCGCGTTTTCGAGAGAACGAAGAAGAACGACGGAGAGGAGCTATGGGGCCGAACTCGGCCGTCGCTCGGCGATGAAACGCCTCGCTTGGGGCGCGAGTTCGGCAAAACCATAGCGGGAGGTAGATTTGAACTACCGATCTCCGGGTTATGAGCCCGGCGGAATCTCCTGGCTATCCCATCCCGCTACATCAACCAAACCGCGGGTTACGGTTAAGGGTTGTGATTCGACCGCCGTATGTCAATTTCCACCGCTGCTCACCCCCCGGCGATGCGCCACGTGAACACGCTCTCCGCGACGTAGTTCAGGAGCATCGACGCGCCGATGGCGAGCGGAATCGGGAGCAGTTGCCAGACGTCGACGCCGAGGACGACGTAGGAAAAGCCCGCTTCGCGGAACGCCCGAACGACGAGGAACTGGACGGCGAGGCCGCCGCTCCTGACGACGTTCGAGGTGAGAAAGCGCCGGAGCGTCGGGAGGAGGCCCGCCTCGCCCGCGTCGGCGAACGTCCAGTTCTCGTTGATGAGGAACATGACGACGATGGCCACCTCGGCGCCGACGAGTTTGGCGTACTCGTTCAGCACGTCGAAGAGGAAGATGAGCGCGGTGGTCGTCGTCACGTCGAAGACGGCGCCGACGGCGCCGACGGAGGCGAACTTGCCGAAGCGGACGCCGGAGAGGAGCGCCGACAGGGTGCGCTCGCTCATTCGGAGGTGTCGAGCGTCTCGCCCTGTCGGTCGACCAGCGCGGGTTCGTGCTCGCGCGTCGCTTCGAGGAACGTGTGCAGTCGGTTCTCGCGGATGGTGCGGGCGCGGTGCCGCGAACTGAGGAGCGCGGCCGCCAGGCTGAGCGAGGTATCCACCGGCGAGACGGTCGACTCGGGGTGGTCCTCCCACCGGACGGGCACCTCGACGATGCGTTCGCCGAGGGCGCCCGCGACGGCGATGAGTTCGATATCCCACGCGAACCCCGCCTCGTAGAGGTGCGGGCGCACCGAGCGCCACGCCTCCGCCGAGAGCGCCTTCGCGCCGCACTGGTAGTCGTACAGTCGCTCGTCGAGGAGGCGGCGAGCGATCCAGGCGAACCCGTCGCCGAGGCGGCGGCGGGCGAACGTCTGGTGGGACTCGACGACGGCCGCGGGGTGTCGCCGCGACCCGACCGAGAGGTCCGCCTCGCCCGCGCGAACGGGGTCGACGACGGCGGCGAACGACTCCGCGGGCGTGCTCCCATCGGCGTCCGCGAACGCCAGCACGTCCACCTCGTCGACGAGGGCCTCGAACCCGGCGGTGATGGCGGCGCCCTTGCCGCGGCGCCCGTCGACGGCGTGCACCGTCGCCGGCAGGTCGTCGAGGCGGTCGAGGACGCCCGGGCCGGGAGCGTCGAGTTCGACGCGGACGACGGCCGGCGAGACGCGCTCTCGGAGGGCGTCGACGTACGCTTCGAGACGCTGGAGGTCCGGCCGGTAGGCGGGAACCACGACCCCCACGGTTCGGTCCATTGGGGTGGGTTCGGTGTGGCGAGGATAAAAAACGAACTGCTCCGGGCATCTATCGAGTTTCGAACCAGTGGAGTCAGTTCGCTCGGGGTGCCGAGACGTTCTCGACGGCCATCACAAGACGTATGACGCCCGCCCGCGGTTCGTCCCGTAGAGAATGGAGTACGCGCTCGTCCTTCGCTGGGTGGTCCTCTACGCCGCCCTCTTCGCCGCCGGAGCACCCCTCGTCGCCCGCCTCCTCCCCGACGCCCGCGGCCGCGGCGTCGGCCTCGCCGTCCCCGCCGCGACGCTCGTCCTCGTGATTCCGGCGTACTGGGTCGGACAGGTCGCCTTCGGTCTCCCGGCGCTCGCCGCGGGCGTCGTCGTCCTCCTCGCCGCCTCCGCCCTCGCGGCCCTCGACGTCGACGCCCTGCGCGACGGCCGCGTCGAACTCGCCGTCGACGTGCCGCGCGGCCCGGCGCTGGAGGCCGCCGCCGTCTTCGCCCTCTCGTTCGCCTTCCTCGTCCTCGTGCGGGCGTACGACCCCGGGGTGTTCGCGGGAGGCGGGGAGAAGTTCCTCGACTACGGCCTCCTGAAGAGCCTCCAGCGGTCGGCCGTGCTCCCGCCGGAGGACATGTGGTTCGCCGGCACGCGCGTGAAGTACTACTACGGCGGCCACCTCGTCACCACGCTGTTCGCGTGGCTGACCGGGACGCCGACCCGGTTCGCCTACAACCTCGCCTTGGCGGGGTTCTACGCGATGCTCGTCACCGCCGTCTACGAACTCGCCGCGACGGTCGGCGAGGACCACGACATCTCGCGGCGCGTCGCGGGCGGCATCGGCGCCTTCTTCGTCGGCTTCGCGAGCAACCTCGTCACCGCGGGACGGTTCGGCGTCCTCCTCCTACCGGAGGGCCTGCGGCGCCCGGTCGCGGAGGCGATAGCCGAGAACAGCGAGTACACCGTGGCGACGCTCCTGGAGGGGTTCGAGTCGTTCTCCTACTGGAGCGCCTCGCGGGTCATCCCCGACACCATCAACGAGTTCCCCCTGTTCTCGTGGCTGAACGGCGACCTCCACGCGCACATGACGGGCACGTCCTTCCTCGTCCTCGCCGCCGCCGTCGGCTACGCCTACTACCGGACGCCCGCGGCGGACCTGCGGCGCCGGCGCCTCCTCTTGACCGCGATTCCGACAATCGCCGGCTGGCAGGCGATTCACAACACGTGGAGTTTCCCGAGCGTCCTCGCCCTCGGGACGCTGTCGGTCGCGCTCGCCCCCGCCGACCCGCGGACGCTCGTCCCGGGCCTCTCGCGGGCCGGCGACCGATTCGACTTCGGGTCCCGAACCCGGTCGCGGCTCTCCGCGGAGGCGACGCGCCTCGCCGTCGCCCTCGGCGTCACCGTCCTCGGCGCCGTCGTCGCTGTCGCCGTCGCCGCCCCGTTCTTCCTCGGCACCGCCGTCAGCGGCAGCGAGCGAACCGTCGACTTCCTCGGCCCGGAGATGCGGAGCAGCCTCGGCGGCCTCCTCCTCGTCCACGGCGCCTTCGTCGCCGGGTTCGCCGCCTACCTGCTCTCGCGGCTCCGCGTCCGCCGGCCCGTCTACCTCGTCGGCGGCGTCCTCGCGGCCGCCTACGTCGGCACCCAAATCGGGCTGGCCGCCCTCGTCGTCTCCCTTCCGCTCGTCGTGTTCGGCTGGGTCGCCCTCCGGTCTGACGCCCCCGTCGGCTACGAGACGGTGCTCGTCGTCGCCGGCGCGGGCCTCGTCACGCTGGTCGAACTGGTGTACGTGAACGAGCAGGCCGGCCCCGGCCGGATGAACACGGTGTTTAAAACATATATGCAGGTGTGGGTGCTGTGGGCGCCGGCGATGGGCGTCGCCCTCGCCGGCCTGATTCGGGGCGTTCCGAGCGCGGCGCGCGTCACCTCGCGCGTGCGCGACGCCGCCCCCTCCGTCGCGACCGACGGCTCCGGCGGCGGGACGCGGCGACGGGCGGCCGCCGTCGCCTTCGTCTGCCTCCTCGTCGCCGCCACGAGCGTCTACGGCGTCGCCGCCGTCGGCGCTCACCTCGAAGAGGAACCGCCCGACGGGACGACGCTCGACGCGACGCAGTTCGTCGAGACGTACCACCCCGAACAGGCCGAGGCCATCGACTGGCTGGACGACCGCGAGGGGTCGCCCGTCCTCGTCGAGGCGCCGGGGACCAGCTACTACCCCGGCGGCGACGACGGCCGCGAGCGGGTGATGTACAGTTGGAACGCCAACCCGGCGTCGAGCCTCACCGGCGTCCCGTCGGTCGTCGGGTGGGGTCACGAGGTGGGCTACCGCGGCCCCGACGCCTACTACGAACGGGTCGCCGACGTGGACGACATCTACACCGGCGACGCGGCGACGCGCGCGCGCCTCCTCCGCGAGTACGACGTGACCTACATCTGGGTGGGTCCGAGCGAGCGCGGCCGCTACGGCGAGATAGCGTTCGACACGCCCGGAATCAGCGTCGCTCACGAGTCGGGGTCGATAACCATATACGAGGTGGACCGGAGCGCGTTGCCGACCGCGGCCGGAGACGAGTCGGCGTCGGCTTCGGTGTCAGCGTCAGCGTCAGCGCCGGCGTCGCTCGCGCAGACCGACGCGGCGTGAGAACGGCCTACGAAGACGAGGGGCGCTTCGAGATGACCGTCAGCGCCTCGGCGTCGACGGCCACCGTGTCGAGGAAGTGCGGGACGAAGTCGCGCTTCTCGAACGCCTCGCGCTCGTCCTCGGTGCCGACCGTGCACCACAGTTGGGGTCGCTCGGGGCCGTGGTAGTCGCCCTGCCGGTCGATGGAGAAGCAGATGACCTCCTCGCCGTCGAGTTCGATGGTCGCGCCGCGTCGGATGCCGGGGTCGCCGCGGATGATGACCTTCTTCATACCCCGTGGTTTACGCAGTCGGGGCTTAACGCCTTCGGAGACGGTCCGGCGAGGCGGGGTCGGTCCATCACTCCCCGGCCGAGCGGACGCGGTACACCGTGCCCGACCCGGCTTCGAACGTCGACGCCAGCACGTAGAGTTCGTCGTCCTCGTCGCGCCCGAACGAGAGCACCGGACTCCGGAACGGTTCGCCGTCGGTCGTCGTCGCGCGAGCCGTCTCTATCGGCCACATCTCGTCCTCGCTCTCGGTCGGCGTCGCGACGAACAGCGACCCCAGCACGTCGCCGAACAGATACTTGCCGTCGAGTTCGGGCACGTCCGCGCCGCGGTAGCGGTAGCCCGCGATGACCGCCGAACCGAACGTCTCGCCGTCGCGGGAGTGAGGATAGCAGACGACGGGGTCGATGAGCGGTTCGCCCATGGGCGTCGTCGTCGGACACACCGGGTACGTCTGCTCGCCGCCCGTCACTTTCGCGAGCGCGGCCATCGAGAACCGGTTGCTGAAACAGCGCGTCCCCTCCCGGACGTTCCAGCCGTAGTTGCCGCCGCGCCGCACGAGGTTTATCTCCTCGTACTTGTCCTCGCCCACGTCGCCGACGTACAGGTCGTCGCCGTCGAACGACATCCGGTAGGGGTTTCGGAAGCCCCACGCGTACTGCTCGTCAAGTCCGTCGCGTCCGACGAGCGGGTTGTCCGACGGCACCGCGTAGGGTTCGTCGCCGCCGGCGTCGACGTCGATGCGGAGGATGCTGCCGAGGAGGTTGTCGGTCAGGTTCTGCCCGTTTCCGCCGCGGTTGAGCAGGTACCAGTCGTTGGCGTGTCCGGTGCCGCCGTCGCCGCCGCCGTTGTTCCCGTCGCCGACGGCGACGTAGAGGTAGCCGTCGGGGCCGAACTCGATGGCGCCGGCGTTGTGGTTCCGGCCGTACTGGGGAATCTCCAGGATGGTCCGCTCGGAGTCGGGGACGGTCCCGAGGAGGTCCTCCGTCGCCGTGAACTCCGAGAGCACGAACGTGTGGTCGTGGTCCGCGGGCGTCCCCGGGCGCCGCGGCGCGCTGTACCTGACGTAGTAGCGCCGCGTGTTCTCGAAGTCCGGGTGGAGTTCGAGGCCGAGCAGCCCCTGCTCCCAGGAGACCAACTCCATGAGTCGGTCGCGCGCGTCGAGGAGCGGTTCGTCCCGGAGGCCGTCCCCGTCGTGGACGTAGATTCTCCCGAGTTTGTCGGCGACGTAGTTCCCCGCCCGTCCCGGAATCGGCTCGAAGGCGACCGGCTGTTCGAGGCCCGTCACGACGGGTTCGAGCGCGACCGTGACTCCCGGGCCGTCGTCGAGGAGACTCGTCTGCGGCCGTTGGACGCCCCACTCCGTCCGCCAGTTCAACAGTCCGCCGACCACCGCCGACCCGGCGACCCCGCCGAGAAATGTTCTCCGGTTCATAGTGAGATGCGTCCCTTGTGAAAGAACTACTCCCCCCCACCGATAACTATCCTCGCACTAACTGTCGTGAAATCGGTCATTTAGTCCGGTTAGGAACGACGACACCGGTCTTGGAACGAGGGCTCGCCGCCTCGGCCGGGCCCGTCGTACGCGACGCACCCGCACGCCGCCGTCCCGAGGCGTCCGCGAACCAAACGGGTTTTAACGGCCCACGGCGAAACGTCGGCAAGGTCGATATCTATGCAGATGCCACGCCGATTCAACACGTACTGTCCGAACTGCAACGGACATCACGAGCACGAGGTCGAGAAAGTCCGGACGGGGCGTCCGACGGGGATGAAGTGGAACGCCCGTCAGACCCGCCGCGGCAAGGCCGTCATCGGGAACGCCGGGAAGTTCTCGAAGGTGCCCGGTGGCGACAAGCCGACGAAGAAAACCCACCTGAAGTACATCTGCTCGGACTGCGGAAAGGCCCACATGCGCGAGGGCTGGCGCGCCGGGCGACTGGAGTTCCAGGAGTAATCCATGGCGGGTAACTTCTACCGCGTCCAGTGCACCGACTGCGACAACGAACAGGTCGTCTTCGGCAAGGCCTCCTCGGTCGTCAACTGCGCCGTCTGCGGCACGACGCTCGCGACGCCGACGGGCGGCGACGCCGAGATTCACGGCGAGGTCGTCGAGACGGTCGAACGCCGGTCCGCCGAGGCGTAAGCTCCCCTCCGGAGGTATTTACATATGAAGTACAGCGGTTGGCCCGACAGCGGTGAACTCGTCGTCGGAAAAGTAGACGAGATAACCGACTTCGGGGTCTTCGTCGACCTCGAAGAGTACGAAGACAAGCGCGGTCTCTGCCACATCAGCGAGGTCGCCAGCGGCTGGATCAAGAACGTCCGCGACCACGTCCGCGAGGGACAGACGGTCGTCGCCAAGGTGCTCGAAGTCGACACCGGCTCCCAGCAGATCGACCTCTCCATCAAGGACGTCAACGAGCACCAGCGCAAGGAGAAAATCCAGGAGTGGAAGAACGAGCAGAAGGCCGACAAGTGGATGAGCATCGCGTTCGGCGACGACGTCTCCGACGAGGAGTACGGCGCCATCGCGAACGCCGTCCTCGTGGAGTACGACACGCTCTACGACGGGTTCGAGCAGGCGGCCATCCACGGGAAGGAGGCGCTCGAAGACACCGACCTCGACGAGGACGAGGTCGCGGCCATCGTCGAGACGGCCCGGGACAACGTCTCGGTGCCGTACGTCAACGTCACCGGCTACGTCGACCTCCGGTGTCCGACCGGCGACGGCGTCGACCACATCAAGGAGGCGCTGAAGGCGGCCGAGGGCGAGGACGCCCAGGAGGGCGAAACCCAACTGGAAGTCACCTACGTCGGCGCGCCCGAGTACCGCATCAAGGTTCGCGCGCCCGACTACAAGGCGGCCGAGACGGCCCTCGAAGACGCCGCGGGACGCGCCGAGGACTCCATCGTGACGGCCGGCGGAACGGCGCTGTTCCACCGCGAGCGCAGCGAAGACGACGAGTAGCGCCGTGAAGTCCGACATCCGCGTCTGCGGCGAGTGGCGGGATGCTCACGACCGACCCGTCTACACCCTCGGCGAGACCTGTCCGGACTGCGGCGCCGACGCCGTCAACAGCGCCCCGGCCCCCTACAACCCCGAGGACCCGTACGGGGAGTACCGACGCGCTCTTAAACGCCGCGTCCGCGAATAGGGGCATGGAAGATATCGAAGTGGAGACGCTGGCAGACCCCGAGCTCCGCGACCCAGTACTGGTCGAGGGGCTCCCCGGCGTCGGGCACGTCGGGAAACTCGCCGTCGAACACCTTCTCGAAGAACTCGACAGCGAGCCCGTCAGATACGTGTACGCCGACGAGTTCCCGCCGCAGGTCACCCTCGAGGACAACGTCGCGCAGTTGGCCCGCGCGGAGTTCCACGCGGTCGACGCGGGCGAACGCGACCTGCTCGTCCTCACGGGCGACCACCAGGCGCAGTCGAACGAGGGCCACTACCACCTCACCGACGCCTTCCTCAACGTGGCCGAGGAGTTCGGCGTCGAGGAGGGGTACGCGCTCGGCGGCGTCCCGACGGGCGAACTCGTCGACGAACCGAGCGTCCTCGGCGCGGTCACCGACGCCGACGAGGTGGAGCGACTGGAGGACGCCGGCGTGGAGTTCCGCGAGGACGAACCCGCGGGCGGCATCGTCGGCGTCAGCGGCCTCCTCCTCGGACTCGGCGAACGCCGCGGGCTCTCTGTCGCCTGCCTGATGGGCGAGACCAGCGGCTACCTCGTCGACCCCCAGAGCGCGCAGGAGGTGCTCGAAGTGATGCAGGACGTCATCGGCTTCGAGGTGGGCTTCGAGTCGCTCGAAGAACGCGCCGAGGAGATGAAGGAAGTCGTCGGGAAGATACAGGAGATGCAGAACCAACAGCAGGGGCAGGCGATGAGCGACGACGACCTGCGCTACATCGGCTGACGGCGGACGGCGGACGCGGCGGTTTCTCGTTTTGCGACGGACGGTCTTCCGCGCTCGAATCAGCGGCGGACGATAGCAACGAGCGACGACGGACGACGAACGACCCTCAGGCTTCGAGGATGTCGTCGTCCGCCGCGGGCGGAATCGCGAGCGACCCGTCGAACGACGTGACGGCGCGCCCGCCGACCCGCACCTCGTCGCCGACGCGGACGCGGACGCGACCCGGTCGGTCGACGAAGTGTCCCTGCTCGAAGACCATCTCCTCGGGCAACTCGCCCTCGAAGGCGTCGACGTGGCGGAGGTAGGCGCCGCAGGCGCCGCTGGCGGTGCCCGTGACCGGGTCCTCGGGGATGCCGAGGCCGGGGGCGAACATCCGCCCGTGGAGCGTCGAGTCGGCGTCGAGGGCGTCGAACGTGAACGCGTAGACGCCGGCGGCGTCGTACTCGTCGGCAAGCGCCTCCAGGGCCGCGAAGTCCGGGGCCGCACCGCCGAGGCGTTCGAGGAAGTTCACGGGGACGACGAGGTAGGGCAGGCCCGTCGAGGCGACGGCCGCGGGGAGGTCCGCCCCGACGTCCCGGAGGGCCGCGGGGTCGATGCCGAGCGCCTCGCCCGCGCGGTCGTAGTCGAGGTCGACCGTCTCGACGGTCGGCGCGTCCTGCGTCATCCAGACCGTGCCGTCCTCGGCTATCTCCACGTCGAGGACGCCAACGTTCGTCTCGACGGTGTGCGTTCCGGCGTCGACGACGCCGTCCTCGTGGAGGTGCGCGTGCGCGGCCACGGTGGCGTGACCGCAGAGGTCCACCTCGCGCGTCGGCGTGAAGAATCGGAGGCGCCGGTCGGCGTTCTCGGCGGGCAGGACGAACGCCGTCTCGCTGACGGCGAGTTCGCGGGCGACCGCCCGCATCTGCGAGTCGTCGAGGTCGGGGTCGGGGTCGGAATCCCTGCCGGGAACGACGCCGGCGGCGTTACCCGAGAGCGGTTCGGTCGCGAAGGCGTCGACGAGGAGCGCGCGGCGCGTCTGCATGCGTCTTCCGACGGCGCTCGCCGGTAAGAATCCCGGCGGTCGCGGACGGCCCGGAGGTTACTCGCTGACGGCGTTCGAACGCGACGCCGCCGCGCCGTCCATCACCTCGCGCATGTTCATGCACGAGGGGCACCCGAACACCTCGTCGTCGCTGTCGCCGAAGACGCGGACGAAATCGCGGGTCACGAACCCGTCGCAGTTGTTGCACGTGTACATCGAAGCTCACCTTGTTACATGTTGCCATACAGCAAGGAGGTATAAAACTATGTGCCCGGTATCCGACGCGTTAGGCGGTTCCGTCCCCGTCCTCGGCGACGGCGCGGCGGGGACGACCGCGCGACGAGACGAACACGTTAAAGGTGTCTACGACCCGTTCACGAAGTGGTGAACGAAGCCCATGAGCGACCTCCCCGACGAGTTTAACTGCACTATCACGAACTGGGAGTACATCTACGGTCGCTGTCGCGACGTGAGCGACCAGGTGAAAGCCGCCGAGTTCGACCCGGACGTGGTGGTCGCACTCGCGCGCGGCGGCTGGTTCGCCGGCCGCTGTATCTGCGACTTCCTCGGGCTGGACGACCTGACGAGCCTGAAGATGGAACACTACGTCGGGACGGCCCAGAAGTCGAACGAACCCGAGGTGCGCTACCCGATGCCCGAGGGGAGCGTCGAGGGCAAGGACGTGCTCATCATCGACGACATCGCCGACACCGGCGGCTCCATCGAGCGCGCCTACGAGTACGTGACCGAACGCGACGCCGGCGAGGTACAGACGGCGACGCTGCAACTCCTCCAGACGAGCGAGTTCGAACCCGACTTCGTCGGCGAACGCCTCGAGGAGTGGACGTGGGTCGTCTACCCGTGGAACTTCATCGAGGACATGATAGACCTCACGACGGGGGTCATGGAGAAGGCCGACGAGGAGACGTTCGAGGCGGAGGACCTGCGGCACTACCTCGCGGAGTACCACAGCGTCGACCGCATCGAGATGGAGATAGCCCAACCAGGCCGGATGCCGGAGGTGCTCTCGGAGATGGAGCGCCGCGGCTACGTCGAGTCCGCCGACGGCGACGCGTGGCGACTACTGGAGAACGAAGGCGTCGGGGCGTAGTCCGGGGAGCGCCGCCGCGCGGGACGGTCGCTTCCGTCCTCGTCATGCTCCTGTTCTTCGACCGGATGGCGCGACTGTACGAGGAGTCGGCGTGAGCGCCGCACCGCTCCACACCGCTCGCACCGAGCGTGTATCAGGGTCCTTCACGACGCGGTAAGCCGCGCCGTCTCCGAAGCCCTTGACCCGGTCGCTCGTGAGACGCGAACGTGCCATCACTGCTGTCTATCTTCGCGACGGCCATCCTCCCCATCCTCGCCGTCGGCGCCGTCGGTTTCGTCCTCGGCCGGACGAAGGACGTCGACACCGCCCCGCTGAACACCGTCGTCGTCTACGTCCTCGCGCCCGCGCTGGTCTTTCACAGTCTGGCGACGACGACGCTGGCGGGGTCGACGCTGCTCGAAGTCGTCGCCGTCGTCACCGCCTACCACCTCGTCATGATACTGGTCGCGGAGGGCGTCGGCCGCGCCCTCGGCGAACGGGACCCCCTCCTGAGTTCGCTCGTGCTCGTCTCGGCGTTCTCGAACTCCGGCAACTACGGCATCCCCGTCTCGAACTTCGCGTTCGGGGAGACGGGTCGGGCGACGGCCGTCGTCTTCCTCTCGGTGCAGAGCATCCTCATCTACACGCTCGGCGTCTTCATCGCCTCGCGCGGCGGCGGGTCGGGCGGGCTCTCCGGTCTGAAGCACGTCTTTCGAATCCCGCTCGTCTACGCCGTCCTCGCCGCCCTCCTCGCCCGCGCCCTCGGCGTCGTTCCCCCCGCGGACTCGACGACGATGGAGACGCTCCAACTCGTCGGGGACTCCTCTATCCCCCTCATGCTTCTCATCGTCGGCGTCCAACTCGCCCGAACGGACGTGGGCGCGACGCTCCGCACCGTCGGCGTGGTGACGACGCTGAAGATGGCCGTCGCGCCCGTCGTCGGCCTCGCTCTCGTCCTCGTCGTCGGCATCGCCGACCCGACGGTGGCGAAGACCATCGTCCTCGAAACCGCGATGCCGGCCGCCGTCACCCCTCTCATCCTCGTCGCGGAGTTCTCCGAGGGGACGGTCCGGGGCGTCTCCGTCGCGGAGTTCGTCTCCACCGCCGTGTTCGTGACGACGCTGGTCAGCGTCCCGGTGCTCACGGGCGTCATCGCCCTCCTGGAGTCGGGGCTGCTGTTCTGAGAGATAACCACGCTTTAGCCCCCGCCCCGCGAGGGAGGACGTATGAAAATCGGCTTCGTCGGCGGAAGCGGCATCTACGACGCCCTGCCCCTGAAGGACACGCGCACCGTCGAGGTGGAGACGCCGTACGGCGACCCCTCGGCGCCCCTCACCGTCGGCGAGTTCGGCGACACCGGCCGGGAAGTCGTCTTCGTCCCGCGTCACGGGCCGAAACACCAGCGCTCGCCGACGACGCTGCCGTACCGCGCGAACGTCTACGCGCTGAAAGAACAGGGCGTCACGCACGTCCTCGCCTCGAACGCCGTCGGCAGTCTCCGCGAGGACCTGCCGCCGCAGACGCTCGTGATTCCCGACCAGATATACGACCGCACGAAGCACCGCGACCTGACGTTCTTCGACGAGGGCGTCGTCGTCCACCAACCGTTCGCCGACCCCTACTGCGCGGAACTGAACGAGATACTCGCCGACGCCGCCGAGGAGGCCACCGACGCGAAGGTGGTCCGCGGCGGCACCTACGTCTGCATCGAGGGGCCGCAGTACTCCACGCGCGCCGAGAGCGAGTTCTACCGCGAACAGGGGTGGGACGTCGTCGGGATGACGACGATTCCGGAGGCGAAACTCGCCCGCGAGGCGGAGATGGCGTATGCCACCGTCACGGGCGTCACCGACTACGATGTCTGGAAGGAGGACAGCGAGGTGACGCTCCAAGAGGTGCTGAAGAACGCCGAGAGGAACGAGACGGCCATCAAAGAGACCGTCGAGGCCGCAATCGAGGCCATCCCCGACGACCACGAGTGCCCGTGTCACTCCTCGCTCGAAGGGACCGTCAACACGCCCGACGACGCCATCCCCGCGGACGTGAAGTCCGACCTCTCTCCGCTCATCGGCGAGTACGTCGAGTAAACTCTCGCATCCCTCCCGACGAGTCGAAACCGCTTTACGTCTGTTTAGGCCTACCTAAAGCAAGATGGCAGACGAACCTACGCGGAGGACGTATCTGAAGCGGACGGGAGCGCTCGTCGCGGCGGGACTGGTCGCCGGGTGTTCCGGCGACTCGGGCGGCGCGACGGGGACGGAACCGTCGGAGTCGACGGAGGCGACGACCGATTCAGCGACGGCCGATTCAGCGACGACCGAGGCCGAAGGGACGGAGGCGTCGGCGGAGGGAAGCTACACGGCCGAACTCTCGCCGGTCGGGGAGGTCACGCTCGAATCGCCGCCGGAGAACGTGTTCACCCACTTCCCCTGGTTCCCCGACATGGCCAGCGCACTCGGGAAGGGCGGAACGGTCAACAGCCTCTGGTGGGACGGAACCGTCGCGGGGCTGCGATACTTCACCGCCGGGTTCGACGACTTCGAAATCGAGTGGGCGGACGCGGCGACGGACTACGGCTTCGCGAAGGAGCGCCTGTACGAACTCGACAGCGACCTCCACCTCGTGGACCCGGCGTGGGTGACGACGCAGGACAACTGGACGCGCGACGACATCGACGAAATCGCGAGCAACGTCGGACCGTGGCTCGGCAACTACTACAGCGGCTACCACGCGACGCCCCCCGAGGGGTGGGCCGACCAGTACGAGTACTACACGCTGTGGGAACTGTTCGACCGCGTCGCGAGCCTGTACGGCGAGCGAGAGCGGTACGAGGCGCTCGCGTCCGTCCACGACGACCTGCTCGGAACTATCGAAGACGGACTGCCGGCGGAGTCGGAGCGCCCGAGCGTCGCGTACCTCTCCATCTCCGAGGACCTCTCCTCGATCTATCGGCTCCGGTTGAACGCCCCCGGCTACTGGAACTCTCACACCCGCCCGCTCGGCGCGACCGACGCCTTCGGCGGCGAGGAGTTCTCGGGGCCGTTCGCCGAAATCGACATGGAGGCACTCGTGGAGGCCGACCCGGACGTCATCCTCGCCCTGTGGACGGTCACGGAGACGTTCGACTTCGGAACGCTGAAACAGAACCTCCGGGACGACCCCGTCGGGCGGGAGATAGCCGCCGTCGGTAACGGTCGGGTGTATCCGCAGGGGACGCGCTGGCAGGGGCCGCTGATGAACCTCTTCCAACTGGAGATGACCGCGAAGGAACTCTACCCCGAGCAGTTCGGCCAGTGGCCCGAGTACGAGAACGGCGACACGTATCCGGAGTTCGGCGCCGAGGAGCAACTGTTCGACCACGGACGGGTCGAGGAGATTCTCGCCGGCGACGTCTGACCGCGCTCTCGGCCTCGTCGCGGTCAGCGGCGACCCGCAGTCAGTTCCGCTCTCGTTCGAGGGCGCGGTCCACCGCCGCGGCCGACGCCGACCCGCCGTCGCCGCTCTCGACGGCGTGACAGTCCCCGCAGTACCAGTTCTCTCCCTCCTCGACGGTCGTCAGCGGAACGCCCGCGACGACGAACTGCTCCGTAGCGCCGGCAGACGCCCCCTTCGTCCCCGCCGCCGCAGACCGTACACGACGTGACCTGCGCCGGGAGCGTTTCGACGCTCCGAACGGACCCGAACTCGGTCGGCGAGTAGGCGACGTAGCCCGCGAGATAGCAGTGCATCCAGAGTATCGGAAAGAACGCGAGCGTGGCGGCGATGGCGGCGACGCCCGTACCGACGGGAACGCCTACGGTCACGGAGAGCAGGACGCCCGCGAGGAGGGCGAACAGCGCCGACGTGAGCAGGGAGACGGCGACGGTGACTCTGCGAAGGGTGCCGGAGAGGAGGGTCCGTGGAGGCACGGACGCGGGTACGACGGCGGCACTGAAAACAGTCGCTCTCTTCGGCGGTTCAGTCCGCTATCGCGTCGGGCGCCTCGTCGTCCGCGTCCCTCTCCGCCTCGGCGTCGCCCTCTCCCTCGTCCTCGACGCTCGCCGGGTCCCGCACCCACAGGTCGCCGAACAGGTCGTCCTGCTGGAGGCGGACGGTGCCGCGGTGCGAGAGGAACAGAAGCGAGAGGTACGTCGTCACCGGCGTCTCCGCGGCGGTTCGAATCTCCGCGTACAGCACCTCTTCGCGCCCTTTCTCGTACTGCTCGCGCAGGGCCGACTCGACGGCGGCGATGGAGGACTCGATGTCCTCGGTGTGGGCGGTGCCGGTCACGTCCGCGGCGGTGGGTTCGTCGTCCGCGCGGAAGTCGTCGGCCGACCGGTAATCGAGCGTCTGCGTCCCGCGACTGTACCCGCGCGGCGAGTCGGAGGTGTCGTACTCGCGGCGGCGCTTCCACCACGACTCGCGTTCGGCCTCGCGGAGTTCGCGGACGAGTTCGTCCAGCGTCTCCGGCGACCCGCGGGCCTGCTTTCGCTCCAGCCTCCGATCCATCTCGGCTTCGAGGGCGTCGACGGGGTCGAACCCGGACTCCGCTCCGGGCGCGCCGTCCTCGCCGCCGGCCATCTCGCCGCCGTTCTCCAGGGCCACCTCCCACGGTTCGAGTTCGGGTTCGTCGTCCTCGGCGTCGGGTTCGAGGAGGGCGTCGGACTTCATCCGCAGGAGGACGGAGGCGTAGAACAGCGCCCGACCCGAGGTCCGTAGGTCCGTCGCGTCGAGGCGCGCGAGGAAGGCGTCCGTCACGTCCACCACGTCGATGTCCCACGGGTCTATCTCGCCCTCCTCCGCGAGCTGCACGAGGAGTTCGACCGGTTCGACCTCGTCGTCGTCCGCGTCCGTCTCCGCGTCGACGTCGACGCCGTCGGGCACGACGGACTCCCGCGGCGGCGCGGCGGGGCCGACGTCCTCAGTCATCCGCCGGCGCCTCCTGCTCGCCGGCCTCCTCGTCCTCGCCGAGTTGGATGCCCGTCACCGCGCTGACGTTGTCGCCCTGCATGGTGACGCCGATGACGCGCTCGGACCGCTCTAAGAGCGCCGAGCGGTGCGAGACGACGACGAACTGCGCCTCGCCCGCCAGGTCGTCGACCATCTCGCCGACGCGTTCGGCGTTGGCGGCGTCGAGGAAGGCGTCCACCTCGTCGAGGGCGTAGAACGGCGCGGGGTTGTGCCGCTGGATGGCGAAGATGAACGCCAGCGCCGTGAGCGACTTCTCCCCGCCCGACATCGCGTTCAGCCGCTGGATGGGCTTGTCGCCGGGTTGGGCCTTCATCGTCAGGCCGTCCTCGAAGGGGTCTTCGGGGTTCTCCAAGAGGAGTTCCCCGGTGCCGTCCGAGAGGCGCTCGAAGATGTCGGTGAAGTTCTCGTTGATGGCGTCGAAGGCGTCCATGAACGTCGCCTTCTTCTGCGACTCGAACTGCTCGATGCGGTCCTCGATGCCGTCTCGTTCCTCTTCGAGTACGTCCCGGCGCTCCTGCATCTCTTCGAGGCTCTCCTCGACCTCGTCGTACTCGTCGATGGCGAGCATGTTGACCGGTTCGAGCGCCTCCATCTCCTCGGTGAGTTCCTCGACGGTGGCCTCGACCTCCTCGTGGTCGGGTATCGCCTCGGGGTCGTACTCGCCCACCTCCGATTCGAGTTCGTCTATCTCCCAGGCGAGACGCTCGACGCTCTCGCGCAGGTTCTCCGCGCGGGACTCCGCGCGGTCGACCTTGTCTCGCTGCTCGTCGCGTTCGCTCTTGGCCTCGCGCACGTCCTCGCGGAGGTCCGAGCGCTCGGCCTTGAGCTCCTTCAACTCCGCTTCGAGGTCGGAGACGGCCTCGCGCTTCTCTTCGAGCGTCCCCTCTTTCGCCTCGATTTTCTCCTCGTTCTCGCGGACGGCGTCGCGGGCGTCGGCCTTCCGCTCCTGCGCGCTCTCGACCGTCTCGTTCAGGTCCGCGACGGCGTCCTCGGCGTACTCCTTCTCCAACTGGAGTTCGTTGAGGCGGCCGTCGAGTTCGTCCATCCGCGCCTCCTTCTCGTCGATGTCGGCGCGTATCTCGTCGGCCTTCGCCGTCAGTTCGGGAATCTCGGAGTCTTCGAGTTCGGATTCGAGGCCGTCGATGTCGGACTCCACGTCCGCGATGTCGGCGTTCAGCGATTCGACCTCGGCGTCGAGCGACTGCATCTCCTCGTCGACGTCCGCTCGCTCCTCGCGGAGTTCCTCGATGCGGTCCTCCAGGCGCGTTATCTCCGCCTCCTTCTCGTCGACGTCCGACTCGGCGCGTTCGATGTCGTTCTCGACCGAACGCACCCGGTCGGCGGCATCGGAGGCCTTCTCGCGGGCGTCGTCCAGTCGGGACTCGACGTCGCGTATCTCCGACTGCAGGTCGCGGCGGTCGTCCTCCAGCGAGGATATCTCGGTGGCGAGGCGTTCGAGTCGGCCGGACCCGGACTTCGAGAAGGAGTACCGAGAGCCGCCGCCCGACCCGCCGGTCATCGCGCCGGAGCGCTCCACCAGGTCGCCGTCCAGCGTCACCATGCGGAAATCGCCCATGAACGACCGCGCCGTCTCCATGTCCTCGACGACGAGCGTCGACCCGAGGACGTACGAGAAGATGGGCTCGTACTTCGAGTCGTACTCGACGATGTTGCGCGCGAAGCCGACGACGCCGGGGTCGTTCGGCTTCGACGGCAGGCCGCGGTCGTCCATCTTCGTGATGGGGAGGAACGTCGCCCGGCCCGCGTTTCTGGACTTCAAGTAGTCGATGCAGTCGGAGCCGACGCCGTCGTCGTCGACGACGACGTGCGCGAGGCGGCCGCCGGCGGCCGTCTCGCAGGCGGTGGCGTACTCGCCGGGCACCGAGCCGAGTTGGCCGACGGTGCCGTGGACGCCCGACCGCCCCGCGTTCAGGATGGTCGTCACCGCGCGCGGCCACGAGGTGTCGCCGTCCTCGCCCGCGCGCGCTTCGAGTTCGGCGTACTCGGACTGCTTCGAGCGTAGGTCGTCTTCCACCTCGCTCAGGTCGTCTTTCAGCTCCGAGCGCTCCTCGCGCAGGTCCTCGATGACGCCGTCTATCTTCGCCTTGTTCTTCTCGGCCTTGTCGAGTTCGGAGTGCAGGTCCGACAGCGTCGCCTTCAGTTCCGGCAGTTCCTCGCGTATCTCGTCTATCTTCTCCTGCGTCTCAGAAATCTCCGAGGAGCGGCGGCGCGTGTCGTCGAGGAGGCGGTCCTTCTCGCGCTGGAGGTCGTTGCGCTCGGTCTTCAGTTCCTCCAACTCGGCCTTCTTCTCGGCCAACTCCGCTTTCAGTTCGTCGAACTCCGTGTCGACGCTGGCTATCTCCGCCTCGACTTCCGCGAGGTCCGTCTCCCGCGACTGCACGTCGGATTTGACCGACGCCTTCTCGACTTTCACCGACCGGATGTCGTCCTCGACGTCGTCTATCTTCTCCTGCTTGCGGTCGAGTTCGACGAACGCCTTTCTCCGCTCTTTCTCCGCCTCGTCGATGCGCTCCTCGGCGGCCTCGACGGCGTTCTCTAATCGGTCTATCTCGCCTTTGACCGACTCGATTTCGGATTTGATCCGGAGTTGTTCGTCCTCGCCCTTCCGCTCTATCTCCTTCGAGAGCTCCTCCAACTCGCCCTCGAGACGCGAGACTTTGCCCTGTCTCGTGTCGAGTTCCTCGCGCAGGGAGTCGAGTTTCGCCTCCTTCTTCTCCGCCTTCGACTCGGTCTTCTCCAAGTCCGCGCGCTTGTCTTCGAGTTCGGCGGCCTTCAGGTAGCCCTCGTACTCCTCGCGTTCCTCGCGGAGCGACTGGTACTGCAGCGCCGTCTCGCGTTCGTCTTCGAGTCGGTCGAGGCGGCCCCGCTTCTCCTCGATTCGGAGGTCCGCCTCGTCGATGCGCTCCTCGACGGCGTCGAGTTCGCCGAAGGCGTCCTCCTTCTTGGCGTCGAACTCCGCGACGCCGGCTATCTCGTCGATGATGCCCCGCCGCTGGTACGGGGTCATGTTGATTATCTCCGTCACGTCGCCCTGCATCACGACGTTGTAGCCCTCCGGGGTGATGCCGGCCTGTGCGAGGAGGTCCTGGATGTCCGAGAGGTTGCAGGAGCGGCCGTTGAGGTAGTAGTACGAGTAGTAGTTGTCGTCCGTCTCCTTCACCCGGCGCTTGACGCGAATCTCGGAGACGTCGCCGACGTCGTCGCTGCCGGCGGCGTTGACCACCTGCGAGCGGTCGAGTTTGCCGTCCCCGTTGTCGAGGACGACGGTGACGCTCGCCTCCTTGGTGCCGCCGCCTCCTTCGGAATCGTCGGCGTGGCCGGGGTTGTAGATGAGGTCCGTCAGTTTCTCCGCTCGGATGCCCCTCGTGCGGGCGAGGCCGAGCGCGAACAGCACGCCGTCGATGATGTTCGACTTGCCCGACCCGTTGGGGCCGGTAACCACCGTGAAGTCCTCGTAGAACGGAATCCGGGTCTTACGCCCGAAGCTCTTGAAACCGTCAAGGACGAGCTCTTTGATATGCATGGGTTGCTCGCGGGGGACAGAGCCACCCAGTTACGCGACGATGATATCGCTGTCGTCTTCTGCGGACTCTGCCTCGTCGGTAGTCTCGGACTCCTCGGACTTGACTTCGTCGTCCGCGGGGTCGGCCGGTTCGGTCGCCGCGTCGGCGTCCGCCGACGGGTCGGACGAGGGCGACGGCGACGGGTCGTCGGCGTCGATGAAACTCGCGTCGTCGGAGGGCTGCTCGGACGTCTGGGCGCGCGACTGCGCCTGCGCGGGAGACTCGCGGAGACTGGGCTCGTTCTCGTCGGCGCTGCCGCCGTCGGCGGCCGCGTCGGCCTCGCTCGACTGGGCGTCCGCGTCCGCGTCCGCATCCGGCGCCGGCGTCGCCGATTCGGATTCGGGCTCCTCGGACTGGGCGGTGGGGTGGCCGACGGGGCGGGTCCCCGTGGTGAGGTCGACCTCCACCTGGTCTTCGAGCAGGCGCACCCGCTCTTTCGTCTCGACCAGTTCCTCGGTCAGCCCGTTCACGGCGGCCTGCAGTTCCGCGACTTTCGATTCGAGTTCCTCCACCCGATTACTCATGCGTGTTATCCCCGGCCGTGGACACATAAACGTGCGTCAGACATATAGTTCGGAAGTGATAGATTCCGGACAGGACTCGGGACACCCCGGCCGGCGGCGGGCGTCGATTCGCGGGTCGGGGGACCGAGAGACTCCGGGACCGCGTCCGTCAGCGGAGATGCCGGTCGAGGAACCCCTCGGTCCAGTCGACGGCCCACTCGAACTGCTCGCCGAGGACGTCGTGGCCCACCCCGTCGGCGACGACGCACTCCGCTTCGATATCGCCCTCCTCCAGTCCGTCGTAGAACAGTTCGGAGGCCATCGCCGGCACCACGTCGTCGTCGGCGCCGTGCAGCAGGAGAATCGGCGGGCCGCCGCCGCCGAGGTGCGAGGACGGGGAGGCGAGGTCGTAGCGCCCCGGAACCTCGCTCCGCGGCCCGCCGAGGAACGCGGCGAGTTCGGCCCGTTCGGGCGTGTGCTCGAAGTTGTACAGGCCGGCGACGCCGACGGCCGCGGCGAGGGCGTCGGACGCCTCGGAGACGGCCGCGGAGACGTGCGCCGGGTCGGGCGCGAACCGCGGGTCGTCCGCGGAGAGGGCCGCGAGCACGGCGAGGTGCGCCCCCGTCGACGGGCCGAACGCGGCGATTCGTGCGGGGTCGATACCGAGCGCGTCGGCGTTCGCGCGGCACCAGCGAATCGCGGCCTTCACGTCGCGTATCGCCGCCGGGAACGCCGCCGCGTCGCTGCCGCGGAAGTTCGGGACGGCGCAGGCGAACCGCCGCTCCGCGAGGGCGAACGCCACCTCCCGCAGGTCGGACTTGTCGCCCGCGCGCCACCCCCCGCCGTGGACGAGGACGACGAGCGCCCGGCGCGCGCCCTCGCTCTCCGCTCCCCTTTCGCCGGACGGTAAGTAGAGGTCCAACGAGAGCGTCCCCTCCGGCGGCGAGGCGAACGCCGCGTCGCGGACGACTTCGACCGGCGGCGAACCGAAGGGGTAGGGCATCTGTCTCTGTGAGCCATCGCCGCACGGCTCCGAATAAGTTCCGTTCGACCGAGGCGGCGCCGGTTGTGCGGCGGTTCTCGGCGAGCGTCGGACTCGCGCCGGTCCCGTTAGTCTTTAGCCGCACGCCGTCAAATCGCGCGTAATGACCGCGAAGGCGCTCTCTCAGCGCGACCTCGCCACCGTCATCGGGCTGGAGGTCCACGTCCAGCTCGAAACGGACACCAAGATATTCTGCGGGTGTTCGACCGACGCGGCCGAGGACGAGGAACCGAACACGCGGACGTGCCCCGTCTGCCTCGGACTGCCGGGGGCGCTGCCCGTCCTGAACGAAGGCGCCGTCGAGGCGGCCGTCAAGGTGGGCAAGGCGCTCGACGCCACCGTCGCGGAGCACACCCGATTCCACCGGAAGAACTACTACTACCCCGATTTACCCAAGAACTTCCAGATAACGCAGTACGACGCCCCCATCTGTTCGGAGGGGAGTCTGGAGGTCTCCGTCGAGGGGAACCGCCGCGAGGTCGGCATCGAACGCGCTCACCTCGAGGAGGACCCCGGCAGCCTCCAGCACAAGGGCGGCAGCATCGACACCGCCGACTACACGCTGGTCAACTACAACCGCGCGGGGACGCCGCTGATGGAAATCGTCACCGAACCGGACTTCCGCAGTCCGCAGGAGACGCGCGCGTTCCTCGCGAAACTGGAGGAAGTCTTGGAGTACCTCGGCGTGTTCGACGCGACGCGGGACGGGTCGCTCCGCATCGACGCGAACATCTCGATGGTGCCGGAGGACGAGGTGGCCGACGACGGCTCCATCTCCGGGGAGACGTTGGCGAAGGCCAACAGAACCGAAGTGAAGAACATCTCCAGTCACAAGGGCGCCGAGAAGGCCCTCGCCTACGAGGTGACCCGGCAGAAGAACGCCATCTCCCGCGGGCGCGCGGTCGAACAGGAGACGCGCCACTGGGACGAGTCGCGGGGTATCACCGTCTCGATGCGCTCGAAGGAGGAGGAGAAGGACTACCGCTACTTCCGGGAGGCGGACCTTCCTCCCTTAGAGGTCGCCGACTGGAAGCAGCGTATCGAGATTCCGGAACTCCCCGACGCCCGCCGCGAGCGCTTCCGCGAGGAGTACGGCCTCGACGCCGAGTCGGCCTCGAAGCTCACCTCCACGAAGGAGGTGGCCGACTTCTACGAGGACGTGGCCGACCAGTTCGACCCCGGCCTCGCGGCGACGTGGGTGGCCGACAACCTCCTCGGGGAACTCAACTACCGCGACATGGAGATAACGGACGTCTCCGACCGTCTGGACGAGTTCACCCGACTGGTCGAACTCGTCGCCGAGGGCGAGATAACGACGAAGAACGCCGAGGAAATCGTGCTCCGTCGGATGCTCGACGAGGGCGAATCTCCGGACGACATCGTCGAGTCGGAGGGCCTCGGCGCGGCCGACGACGACGAAGTCGTCACGGCCGTCGAGGAGGCCATCGAGGAGAACCCCGACGCCGTCGAGGACTACCACTCGGGCGAGGGCGGCGCCGTCAACTTCCTCGTCGGACAGGTGATGCAGAAGACGGGCGGGAGCGCCGACCCCGGCGACGTGAACGGGATGCTCCGCGAGCGGTTGGGCGAGGACAGGTAGCGGGTCGAAGTCAGTCGCGCTAACCCGCGCGCCTCACGCCTTCATGTCGTAGATGTACTGTTCGATGGGGACGAAGGCCGTCGACCCGCACGCGGCGCACTCGCCGGGCGCCTCGAACTCGTGCGTCTCGCCGTCGCTGCCGACGACGGTGCCGGCGTAGACGAGGTGACAGCTCTTGCAGACGAATCGTTCGGGAAGGTCCGGCGTGTGGGACATGCGTACCCTTCGGCGGGCGGACACTTGGCCGTTTTCCGGGATTTCTCGGACAGTCCGGAACTGCGGGGGAGTCCGGGGTCGGACGGTCAGTCGGCCGTCGAGGGCGACTCCTCGCCGTCGGCCGCGGCGCCGTCCGCTCCGTCCTCGCCGTTCTCGCCGCCCTCCTCGTTCGTCCCGTCGCTCTCGACGACGGCCGAGCGCCACCCGCCGCGCAGGAACCACAGACAGCCGACGACGAACGTCACCACGCCCGACAGCGACAGACTCCACCAGAGGCCGGTGACGCCCCACGAGAGGACGTAGGCGAGGACGAACGCCGCCGGGAAGCGGACGACCCACCGCGAAATCAGGGAGAGCGCCATCGAGACGCGGGTGCGCCCGGCGCCGCGGAACGCCCCCTGAATCACCATCAGCCCACCCAAGAAAGCCCAGAACGGCGCGACGATGGTGAGCATCTCGACGCCCGCGTCGACGACGGCGGCGTCGTCGATGAACACGCGCATGAAGGCGGCCGGAACCGCCCAGACGACGGCGCCGGCGGCGCCGAGAATCGCCATCGTCCCCGCCGTCGCCTTCCACGTCACCTCCGCCGCGCGGTCCGGCGTGTCGGCGCCGAGGTTCTGTCCGACGCCCGTGGCGGCCGCCTGTCCGACGGCGCCCGAGACGGTCCAGGAGACGGACATGAGGCGGAGGCCGATGCCGTAGGCGGCGGTGGCGACGGCGCCGAACCGCGCGACGAGGGCCGCCAGCGCGACGGCCGCGAAACTCCGCGCGAGGCCGTCCAGCGTCGCCGGGTAGCCCACGCCGACGAGTTTTCGCAACAGCGTCGGGTCCGGCCGCAGGTCCGGCAGGCGGAGGCGCGCCCCCCACCCGCCGTGGAGGAGGATGGCGAGGCCGGCGACGGCGGCGACGATTCGCGCGAGGAGGGTTGCGACGGCGGCGCCGCGCGTCCCCATCGGTTCGACCCAGCCCCACCCGAGGATGAATATCGGGTCCAAGACGACGTTCAGGCCGGCGCTGACGACGACCAGCCACATCGCCGTGCGGGTGTCGCCCGCGCCGCGGAGGACGGCCCGGAAGGCGAAGAAGACGAACGTGAACGGGAGCGTCACGAACAGCACCTCGGCGTACGCGAGCGCCTCGGTGTAGACGCGCCCCTGCGCGCCGATGAGGGCGAGCAGGGGGTGCCTGCCGAGGTAGCCGACGATACCGAGGAGGACGCCGACGCCGACGGCCAGGAGGAGCGTCTGCCCGACGACGCGTTCGGCCGACCGGTCGTCGCCCGCGCCGACGTGCTGGGAGACGAGGGCGACGGCCGCGGCGGTGACGCCCATGGCGACGGAGACGAACATCCACGCCGTCGGGAACATGAGCGAGACGGCGGCGACGGCCTCGGGGCCGACGCGGCCCACCCAGAACATATCGGCCAGATTGTAGAACGTCTGGAGGAGGTTGCCCGCGACGAGGGGCCACGAGAGGGAGACGAGTTTGGGCGTCACGGCCCCCTCGGTCATATCGATTCGACTCTCTCGTCCGGACACGGTAGCGTCCACTCCGCGCGGCGGCACGTATGTGTTGGGTACGTGTTACCGATTGCCGGTTCGTCGGGCGAGTCGCGGTCGGTCGGTCGGTCGACATCCCGACCGCTCGCGGACCCGGGTTCACCACACGTCCGCCCACGCGCTACACGTCTGCGCTCCCGCGCGTACGCCCGCACTGGCCGGCGATTCGGGGCGATTCGCCGCGAAAGGTTTAGGCCGACCCCTCGCATATCGCCGCCCAATGAGTAAGGGTCCGGAACTCATCATCACCGAGAAGGACAACGCCGCTCGGCGCATCGCCGACATCCTGAGCGGCGAGTCCGCGGAGGCCGAACGCGTCAACGGCGTGAACGTCTACAAGTGGGGGGGCAAACGCTGTATCGGACTGTCGGGTCACGTCGTCGGCGTGGACTTCCCGCCGGAGTACAACGACTGGCGCGACGTCGAACCGGTGGAACTCATCGGTGCGCCCATCGACAAGCATCCGACGCAGGAGAACATCGTCGCCGCCCTGCGCCGCCTCTCCCGCAACGCCCGCCGCGTCGTCATCGCCACCGACTACGACCGGGAGGGGGAACTCATCGGCAAGGAGGCGTACGAACTCGTCCGCGAGGTGAACGACTCGGTGCCCGTCGACCGGGTGCGTTTCTCCTCCATCACCGACCGCGAGGTGACCGAGGCGTTCGAGAACCCCGACGAACTCGACTTCGACCTCGCCGCGGCCGGCGAGGCCCGACAGATCATCGACCTCGTGTGGGGCGCGGCGCTCACCCGATTCCTCTCGCTGTCGGCGCGCCAACTCGGCGACGACTTCATCTCGGTCGGTCGGGTGCAGGGGCCGACCCTGAAACTCATCGTCGACCGCGAACGCGAGATAGACGCCTTCGACCCGGAAGACTACTGGGAACTGTTCGCCGACCTGCAGAAGGACGCCGAGTCGTTCGAGGCGCAGTACTTCTACCTCGACGAGGACGGCAACGAGGCCGAACGCGTCTGGGACGGCGACGACGCCGAGAAGGCGTACGAGACCCTCCGGGGGGCGGAGGCGGCGACGGTCACTTCGGTCCGCCGCCGCACGCGGACGGACGACCCGCCCGCCCCGTTCAACACGACGCAGTTCATCCGCGCCGCCGGCTCCATCGGTTACTCGGCCCAGCGCGCGATGAGCATCGCGGAGGACCTCTACACCGCGGGCTACATGACGTACCCGCGGACGGACAACACCGTCTACCCGGAGGATTTAGACCCCAGAGAACTGCTCGACGCCTTCACCGCGAATCGGACGTTCGGCGACGACGCGCAGTCGCTCCTCGAACGCGAGGAGATAGAGCCGACCGCCGGCGACAACAAGACGACGGACCACCCGCCCATCCACCCGACGGGCGAACTCCCCTCGCGCGCGGACCTCACGGAGGACGAGTGGGAGGTGTACGAACTCGTCGTCCGGCGGTTCTTCGCCACCGTCGCGGAGTCCGCCGAGTGGGAGCACCTGCGCGTCGTCGCGGACGCCGCCGGCCTCTCGCTGAAGGCCAACGGCAAGCGCCTCGTGAAGGAGGGCTACCACGCGGTGTACCCGTACTTCAACTCCAGCGAGTCGTTCGTCCCCGACGTCGAGGAGGGCGAGGAACTCGCCGTGACGGACACGGAGATGGAGGCCAAGCAGACCCAACCGCCCCGCCGCTACGGCCAGTCGCGCCTCATCGAGACGATGGAGCAGATGGGCATCGGGACGAAGGCGACGCGGCACGACGTGATACAGAAGCTCTACGACCGCAACTACATCGAGAGCGACCCGCCGCGCCCGACGCGACTCGCCCGCGCCGTCGTCGAGGCGTCCGAGGAGTTCGCAGAACTCATCGTCTCGGAGGAGATGACCGCCCAACTCGAAGCCGACATGCAGGCCATCACGCGCGGGGAAGCGACGCTCGACGACGTGACGGAGGAGTCCAGAGAGATGCTGGAGGACGTCTTCGAGGGGCTGATGGAGTCCGGCGAGGAGGTCGGTAAACACCTCCAGAAGTCGCTGAAGGCCGACAAGACCGTCGGACAGTGCCCCGAGTCCGACCACGACCTGGTCATCAGAAAGAGCCGACGCGGGTCGTACTTCATCGGGTGCGACGGCTACCCCGACTGCACGTACACGCTGCCGCTGCCGTCGACGGGGAAGCCGCTCATCCTCGAGGAGTCCTGCGAGGAACACGACCTGAGCCACGTGAAGATGCTCGCCGGCCGGAAGACGTTCGTCCACGGCTGTCCGCTCTGCAAGGCCGAGGAGGCCGACGAGGAGGAGGACCTCGTCATCGGCGCGTGCCCCGAGTGCGGGGAAGAGCACGGCGGCGAACTTGCCATCAAGCGCCTCCGCTCGGGCTCTCGGCTCGTCGGCTGTACGCGCTACCCCGACTGCGACTACTCGCTGCCGCTCCCGCGCCGCGGCGACATCGAGGTGACCGACGAGGACTGCGAGGAGCACGACCTGCCGAAGATTCGCATCACCTACGAGGACAGCGACAGGGAGCCGTGGGACCTCGGCTGTCCCATCTGCAACTATCGAGAGTATCAGGCCGAACAGGTCGACGGCTCCCAACTGGAGAGCGTGACGGGCATCGGCGAGAAGACGGCGGAGAAACTGAAGGCCGCCGGCGTCGAGGACGTGCCGTCGCTGAAAGAGGCCGAACCGGACGCCCTGGCGGACCTGATGGACGGCGTGGGGCCGGATACGGTGCGGAAGTGGCAGACGTCGGCTGACTGATAACCCGTCCAAACCCTCGCGTTTCGAGTCTACTCGGACGGTACAGATTCGCATGGAGATAGTCGAAGACCCGGCGCACAGTGACGGCGCGCCGACGGTCGAGGGGACGGGTATCCGCGTCAGGGACTCGCGTCCGCGTACGAACACAGCGGCTACGACCCGAACGAGATAACCCAGCCGTATCCCGACCTCTCGCTCGCGGGCGTACACCGAACGCTGGTCTACTACTACTACTACGACCACATCGACGACTTTCGTTCTTCCCCGTCCGAACCCGCTTCCGCACGACGCGGCCGGTGTCCTGCGACGAGCGATCTAGATTCCGGTCGCCGACGGACTGCGCCGTCGGGGCTGGACGGTTCACACCGCCAGAGAGGAGGGGACGCTGGGCGACCCGGACCGCGAACAGTTACGATACGCGGTCGAGAACGACTGGCTACTGCTGACGTTCGACGACGATTTCCTCTCGCTCGTGGAAGGGGACGGTCTCGAACACGCGGGTCTCATCTACGTTCGACAGGCGGGCCGTAAAATCGGCGACGTGGTGAAATCGGTCGACGGCCACTTGCAGAACCGGAGCGGAGACGACCGGACGATTCGGTATCTGAGGCGACAGTCGCGCGGCGGTCAGTCCGTCACCGACTCCTCGACGATTTCTATCTCCTCGTCAGTCAAGCCGTACAACTCGTAGACGATGTCGTCGATGAGGTAGTTCCATCGTCGCGGCTCGTTCGTCACCTCCGTTGGTAGCCGTCTCCGACGAAACACTTTCCCGGGGCCGTATACACTGTATACACATGGCGAACATCCGAGTCAAAGAGGAAGTGAAAGACCGCCTTGAGTCGCTGAAACGCGACGACGAGACGTTCAGCGATCTGTTAGATCGACTCAGTCGGCGCGAGAAGGACGTCGACCGGATGGCGGGGTTCTTAGAGGAGTTCGACAACGGCCATCTCGAAGAGGAGATGGGGGAGGCTCACGACTCGCTGAACGACTCCTTGGAGTCGCGATGATCGTTCTCGACAACGACGTACTGGTCAAGTTGGGTGGAAAGGATTCCGATCCCGCGGTCGTCGACCACCTCCGTCGGTACAGCAGCGAGGAGTGGACGATTCCGGCCATCGTCGCGTGGGAGTTCTACAAATCTTGTCGCGGACGCACGGAGATACAACGCGCTCGCCGAACGCTCAACGAAAACCTCGATCGCATCCTCGAGTTCACCGACGGGACTGCCGCCGAAGCCGCCTATCTCGGTGAGAAGCTTCGGTCCCAGGAAGTATCGCTCTCTCCCGCTGACCTGCTGAATCTTGCGACCGCCTACGAGTCGGGGGGAACGTTCGTCACTCACAACAAGCGGGACTTCGACAAACCGCCGCTACGCCAACTCGTCGATGTAGACGTTATACGCACCGCCTGAACGGGACGTCCGACGCGAGCGCAGTCAGTCGATCCTCTGTCGATGGCCACGCGCAGAACTGGAGCGGAGACGACAGAACGATTCGGTGTCTCTGCGCCGGACGCTCGGTCATCCCTTCACCGACTCCTCGACGATTTCGATCTCCTCGTCAGTCAGTCCGTACAACTCGTAGACGATGTCGTCGATGAGGTCGTCCGTCCGTTCGATTTGCTCCTCTAACTCCTCGGCGCGTTCGACCGTCTCGACGTAGTTTTCGAGGCCGTCGCGCACGTCGTCCACCGTCGGCAGCGTGAGTTTCTTCAGCCTATCGAGCGGCGAGTTCGTCTTCGTCGCGTTCGCCCGAAAGTTCGCGTACCCGCCCGCCTCCTCGACGGCGTGCGGGACGAACGCCTCGATGAGGTCGGCCTCCGTCTCGGTCAGGTCGGTGATGCGGAACGCGGGTTTCGGGTCGACGTAGTGATAGCCGTAGGTGTCCGTTTCGTAGTCGTCGGGGTTTTCGGGTTTGTAGCGCACGCCGACGTCGACGGTGAGGGTGGTCGGGTTCTCGCGCGTGAAGGTGACCTCGGTGACGCCGAGTTTTTCTTTTTCCTCGGTGGTGTCGTTGAAGGTTTCCTTCGCGGTGTCGGCGATTGGTTGTTGGAAGCCTATCTCGGAGAGGGTCTGGCTGTCTTGGTACGAACCAAGGTAGTCAGGGAGGGAGAGGTTGTAATCTCTCAGACGACTATGGAGATTGTGTAGGTCATCTACAGACTCGCATAAGAAATTGTGAATGGCAGTCTCTCCTTCACTCGTTCCGAGTAAACCTCCAATAACTTCCGCTACGTCGGACTGCGCGGAGTTCGGCTGCTCACCAAGTTGTTTGAGGCGAGTGAGTGTAGAGTCATCAGCGTGCTCGTCTACGGTTAGAACACGAATAGGTAGTGACTGAATTTCAGATAGAGTTGTTTGTCGAAAGTCGTCTTTTTGTGCAAGAGCTGACGACGAAACGTAGATGTAGGAAAGAAGAGAGCTGTTCAAACAAGATAATAGATATTTTAAAGAGAGATCTGTCTCAGAAATGATGAACGGATTCAAATCTTTCTTTACAACGTACTCGTCCTCCTCATAGGCGGCCATCAATCGGTCGTCTCGGTTCACTAACCTCCGAAGAAGAATACGTGGTTGCGTGTAGAACCGCTTCAGGTTTGGTTCATCGCTGAAGTCAATATACCTTTCTTCAGAGACAGAAAGAGAGTACCGATAAACGTCACACTCTCGATACAGCAAGTGTCCCTCACTCTCTTTCGTAGATGAATAGTCGTAAAATGAGGCGACAATACCTTGTCTTCCCTCAGTTATATCACCAAATTCACAGAAATCTGTGGATTCGTACGTCTCTAAGAGATCATAGTGCGCACTATCGAAGTATATTTTTGCGCCATCCGCTGATGCTAACTGTTCATACGAAATAGCCTCAAATCCATTTCGGAGAGATTCAGCATCAGTTATTCTAGTCTTTTTGTCGATCTCCTTTGCGCAAATAGTAGTAGTCGAAAAACGTTGAGGGCTAAAGATAGCAATGTTAGTATCAACGTATGCATCTGCGAATACATCAAATGGAAGATTTACTATTTGCATGAGCGCAGCATCTTTGGAAGCTATTCTGCTTTCCCGGAATTTAGAGTAGTTTTCTCCGGTTTCCCATGCAACTGGAGTTATCATTCCAACGAACCCTTTCTTTCTAGAGAGATCGAAGCACTGTTCTAGGAAAGCAACGGACAGATCATACTTGCGATAGAGAGTCTGGAATTGAGAGGTGAGATATTTCTTGTGAACTGTTGGTATCTGTTCCGTGGGAACATATGGCGGATTCCCGACCACCGCATCGAACCCCGCTTCCTCCGATTTCTCCCCGCTCTCCGAGAAGAACACCTCCGGAAACTCCAACTCCCAGTGGAAGAACTGCTCTCGCTGTGCGGTTTCCTGCGCGGAGACGAACCACTCGCTCTCGGCCACCGAAAGCCACTCGTCCTCGTCTTCGATGGCTTCGGCCATCCGTTCGTAGGCGTCGTCGGGTACCTCGACGCCGAAGCGTTCGGCGGTGTGGACGTTGGCCATCTCGAACAGTCGCTGGTAGAGCGGGTCCGCGCGAATCTCGGCGTACGTCTCCTCCATCGACTTGACGTCCTCGTAGGACTCGTTGTCGATGGCCAGCAGGTCCTCCACCAGTTCCATCACGTGTTCGAGCGTCCGCTGTCGGGCGTGGGAGAACACCTGCGCGAACGTGAGTTGCCCGCCCTCGGCGTCGTCGTCGTCGGCCAGAACGTCGGTGATGTCCGACCCGACAAGCGAGTTGCCGGCCTTGAGGTGGTGGTCCAAGAACGCCAGCGGTTGGTCGGTGGCGAGCGTCTCCAGCCACATCGACAGTTTGGCGAGTTCGACGGCCATGCCGTTCAGGTCCACACCGTAGATGCACTCTCTGGATATCTCGCGTCGGATCTGCTGTTCGTCGAACGCCGTCGCCGTCTCCAGTTCGCGGACGCGTTCCATCACCTGCTCCGCGAGGTAGCCCGTCGCCTTCGTGAGGAAGTGTCCGCTCCCCATCGCCGGGTCCAACACCTTCAGGTCCAGCACTTCGTCGGCGAAGCGGAACACGTACTCCTGTGTGCCGCGTTCGAGGCCCCGGTCTCCGAGGTCCGACTCGATATCCTCCAGCAGGGGGTCGACCGTCTCTTCGACGATGTACGTCACCACGTAGTCCGGCGTGTAGTACGCGCCCGTCGCCTTCCGTTCGCCGTCGTCGTTGACGACGTATAGACCGCCCGCGTCGACCGTCTCCACCGCGTCGGCGACGCTCACTTCCGCGGCGTCCTTCCACACCTGTCCGCCGTCCTCCGAGACGGCGGCGTACTGCGTCGGCGCGATGCGGAACTCGTGTTCGAGCAGTCCCTCGTAGATGGTGCCGAGGTGTCGCGTGTCGAGGTCGGCGTAGTCCGCCGGGACGAAACCGTCGTCCGTCTCCGTGGTCGAGAGTCGGTAGATGACCTCCGCGAGGTGCCGGTCCGAAACCTCGTTCTCGGTCAGGAAGGTGTGTCGGTCCTCGTCGAACAGACCGCCGTTGTACGGCGGGATACCGAGCGACTCCTCGCCCGAGTCGACGAGCGAGAAGAGGTCCTCCAGTCGACCCCACATCGACGTGGAGAACGTGCTGTACGAGTTGAACCCGCTCTCGGCGGCCCCTTCGCCGACGGTGTCGAGGATGTCGAGGCGAAGTTCGTCGAGGCTGAAGTGCTGTTCGTACTCCTCGCGTCGGACCGGGTCCTCGGGGTTGATGAGATTCCGCGACTCGGCGTAGAGCGTGAACATCAACCGGTAGAGGAGGACGAGCGACTGCTCTTTCAGTTCGTCCAAGCGTTCGTCGTCGTCCGGGTCGATGTCGAGGTCGTTCGTCTCCACGAATCCCTTTCCGAGCACGCGAAGCGCGGTGAAGACGTTGTTCTGGAGGTCTTCGCCCAGTTCCTGCGCGGCCGTCTCGCTCTCGTTCCAGACGGTGTCCAGAAAGGTCGTTCCTCCGGACGCCTCGAACGCGTCGGGACGGAAGAACACGAAGAAGTACTTGAACGCCTCGACGCTCCCCGATTCGAGCAGTTCGGGGAGGTCGACCTCGTAGTACGTCTGCGTCTCGTAGTCCTTCGTGCCGTAGAGCCGCCACTTCCGCCCGTTCGTCAGGACACCCCACTGGAGTTTCTCGGGCGTCCGTTCGAGATAGTACTTGACTTGGTGGGACGCGTCGCGGTACGACCGATCCTCGCTGAATCGGTCCTCGAACGACGCGTTCCAGCGCTTCGCTTCGAGCAGCGCGGACGCGAGGTCGTACATCGCCTCGTGACGACCGTCTTTCTTCTCGAAGGCCGCCTCCCGGCGCGTCTCCCGCGAACTGAACAGGAGCCGGTCGTTGTATCCGCCGCCGTCGGGGAGCGTCGTCTCCGAGAGCGTGTCGAATCCCAGAACGTCGAGCACCTCGCCGATCCACGAGTCGAGGAGTTCGTCCTCCTTGTACGAGTCGACGAGGTCGCGTTCGGCCTCCCAGAGCGACCGGAGTTCCTCGAACGCGGCTTCGGCGTCGGCGTCACAGTCCCACTCGTCGAGGCCGTAGACGTGTTCGTCGAGGTAGTGACTGGAGAAGAGATTCGAGTTATAGGGGCCGGTGGAGAGCGTCGCTTGACTCATCGGTGCTGTCGAATGACGAACAGGCAGTCGACTTCAAACTACCTCTCGGGGCGCCCCATCCGCGTCATTTTTATCGCTCCCCGCTGAAGTACGCCCAATGACCGGGCCCTGGACCGAGTGGAACCACGTCCTCAAAGTCGACCCAGACAAGGACCTCGCGGACGGCGAGACGTTCGAGGACGTCTGTCAGACCGGGACGGACGCCATCGAAATCGGCGGCACCCTCGATATCACCGCGGACAAGATGCAACGGGTCGTCGACGCCTGCGCCGAGTACGACGTACCGCTGTACCAAGAGCCGTCGAATCCGGGCGTGGTCGTCGACGACGACGCCCTCGACGGCTACCTCATCCCGACGGTGTTCAACGCGAAGGACGCCTTCTGGATCACCGGCGCCCACAAGGAGTGGGTCCGCATCGAGAACGGGATGGACTGGGACCGCACGCACACCGAGGCGTACATCGTGCTCAACCCCGACGCCTCCGTCGCGCAGTTGACCGACGCCAACTGCGACCTCGCGGTCGACGACGTGTCCTCCTACGCGGCCGTCGCCGAACGGATGTTCGGGCAGGAGATCGTCTACATCGAGTACTCGGGCACGTTCGGCGACACGGAGAAGGTCCACGCCGCCTACGACGCGCTGGACGAGTCGACGCTGTTCTACGGCGGCGGCATCCACGACTACGACTCGGCGTACGAGATGGGTAGTCACACCGACGTGGTCGTCGTCGGCGACCTCCTGCACGACGAGGGCGTCGACGCCGTCCGCGAGACGGTCGAAGGCGCGCGCGACGCGATGACCGAACGGGCGGAAGCCAAGCGGTAGCGCCGCGCGGGTCAGCGCTCGCGGTCCCCGTCGGCCGACCACGGGAGACGTTCTATCACGAGTAGTTCGAGAGCGAAGAGGACGAAGAGGACCACGGGCAGGGTCACGAGCACTCCGACGCCGGTGACGACGGCGGCAGCGGCGACGCCGAAGAGGTCGACCAATCGGAGGTAACACCACGCGACCGCCAGCGCGTAGGGGACCGTCGGGAGCAGGCCCACCGCCCCGACGACGAGCAGCGTCAGCGAGCGAGCGGACGCGGACCGAGTGAGTCGGAGACGAGACACGGCTGAGAGACGTTCTGGATACGATTCCGAAGAGCAGTAAACGTGTCGTAAGATAATCAGGTTAGAGGTAGTCAGCCGTTCCTGTGTGTCGGTCGAATCGTCCGGTTCCGAGGGGAGCCGTCGTACATCATCGAAGATGTACGGAGACGGGGTCGTAGGGGCGGCGCTCGGGTCGAAACGACCGTTTTTAAGACCGGGCGGTCGGAATCACGCCACATGCAGAACCGAACGTACACGGCAGACGCCGAACCCGGCGACAGCGTCACCGTCGCGGGGTGGGTCCACGAGGTGCGCGACCTCGGGGGTATCGCCTTCCTCATCCTCCGCGACAAGAGCGGGAAGATCCAGATCAAACTGGAGAAAGACGAGATGGACGACGAACTCGTCGAGACCGGTCTCGACGTCGCCCGCGAGAGCGTCGTCGCCGTCACGGGCGAGGTGAAAGAGGAGCCCCGCGCGCCGACGGACGTCGAAGTCGTCCCCGAGAGCATCGACGTGATGGCCGAGGCGGACACCCAACTCCCCCTCGACCCTTCCGGCAAGGTCGACGCCGAACTGTCGACCCGCCTCGACAACCGGACGCTCGACTTGCGGAAAGAGGAAGTGAAGGCCGTCTTCGAGATTCGCGGCGAGATCCTCCGTTCGGTCCGCGACGCCTTCCGCAGCCTGGGCGCCTCGGAGATCAACACGCCGAAGATCGTCGCCACCGGCACCGAGGGCGGCACGGAGCTGTTCCCCATCACGTACTTCGGCAAGGAGGCGTTCATGAACCAGTCGCCGCAGCTGTTCAAACAGCTCATGGTCGGCTCGGGTCTGGAGCGCGTCTTCGAGGTCGGTCCCATCTTCCGCGCCGAGGAGCACAACACGCCGCGGCACCTGAACGAGGCGACCTCCATCGACTTCGAGTCGGCCTTCTTCGACCACACCGAGGCGATGGACGCCTGCGAACACGTCGTCAAGGCCGCCTACGAGGGCGTCGCGGAGAACTGCCAGCGCGAACTCGAACTGCTCGGTCTCGCTGATGAGTTCGAGGCGCCCGACGGCGAGTTCCCCCGGCTCACCTACGAGGAGGCAATCGAGCGCATCAACGCGACGGGCGAACTCGACGAACAGCTCGTCTGGGGCGACGACCTGCCCACCGAGGGCGAACGAGCGCTCGGCGACGACGTCGGCGAGCACTACTTCATCACCGACTGGCCCTCCGAGATCAAGCCGTTCTACATCAAGGACCACGACGACGACGAGCAGCTCTCTACCGGGTTCGACATGATGCACCCGCGCATGGAACTCGTCTCCGGCGGGCAGCGCGAACACCGCTACGACCGCCTCGTGGAGGGCTTCGAGCAGCAGGGGCTCGACCCCGACCAGTTCGAGTACTACACGAAGATGTTCAAGTACGGCATGCCCCCGCACGCCGGCTGGGGTCTCGGCGGCGAGCGCCTCGTCATGACGATGCTCGGACTCGACAACATCCGGGAAGCGGTGTTGTTCCCGCGAGACAGACAACGCCTGAGTCCGTAGGACGAAGGCGTTTCTGCGAACGGGAACGGGGAGCGGCTCTGCCGCGACCGAGTTCCCGCGAGACCGGCAGCGGCTGAGTCCGTAGGCGGCGCCGCGATACGAGCGCGGGAGCTACGAGCAAATCTCCGATTTGCGAGTGAGTTCTCGAGAGACCGGCAGCGGTTGGGTCCGTAGGACGAAGACGTGGCGAGCCAACGAGAGGCGCGCCAGCGACTCTCGTCGGACCGACAGCGGCTGTCGCCCTCAGACGACGGCGCGACCACGCGTCACCTCGTCCTCGGCGAGCCATCGCGCGTCGAACGGCCGCATCACCTTTTGTCCGGAGGTCCTAACCCTCGACCACATGGCCGAAACCGAGGTCGACCTCGTCGACGAAATCATCGAGACGGCGACCGAACGCGGGGAGTTCCTCGTCACCACCGAACTCGCGACGCTCATCGAACGGCACGACCCGGCGGTCATCGAGTCCAACGAGTTCGGCGTGAGCGAGGACCGACTGAAATCCTACGTGGAGGCGCTCCGGTCCGGCGCCGAGTTGCTCTCGGTGGCGGACGTCGAGGAGGCGCTGGCCGAGGAGACGGTGCACAGCGACACGTGGGCCGGCGAGGAACGGCTCTACGTCACCGACGAGAACCACGTGAGCGTCTACCCGCGCGACTGGCACGAGGCGCTCGCCGGCGAGGACGACGTCGTCCGGTTCGTCGAGTACCTCGTCGCCGCCGTCGAGGACTCCCGGGAGGCGTTCCCGGGCGGCGGGCAGGGTCCCGGCGTTCCCGAAGAGACGCTTCTCAACGTCGTGACCACGCTCGGTCCGCTCACCTGGGAGGAGGCCAAACAGGAGGTAGAACGGCTCCGCGACGAGGACGTGTTCTCCGAGGACGCCGACCAACACCCCGAGGCCCGCGTCGCCCTCGTCGGCGTCGACCACGACTAAGTCGGGTCGGTCGAACGTCCGGCACCGACCCCCGAGGAGGCGAAAGAGCGATGCTGTCGCGTGCGGTAGTGAGACCCGACTGAACCGCCGATGGAAGAGCGTAGAACCGGAGGAGACGAGGACGACGACACGCCGTTACAGGAGGTCGTAGCCGGCGTCGTCATCGGACTCATCCTCCTCACCGCGTTCACCCTCCTCGCGCTCGGATATCCGTTCTTCTGGGTGGTGTTCCCCGTCGGGTTCGCGGGGGTGCTCCCGGCCGCCATCGGTCTCACGAAGCTCTACGAGCGGCGGAAGCGACGGCAACGGGACTCTCATCGAGCGGACGAGACGGAGACGGCGCTGGAGACGCTCCGGCGGCGGTACGCGACGGGCGAGATAGACGAAGCGGAGTTCGAACGTCGGGTCGAGCGGTTGCTCGGAACCGAGACGGTCGCCGACGCCGACGAGTACGTCCGCGAGGCCCGCGAGCGAGAGCGCGAATCCGAGTTCTGACCCGGGGCGGAACGAAATCGCATTCGACATAACGGCCGACCGCCTGCTTCGGGTATGACCGACGAGGCGACGGCGTTCGTCCCCGGGCACGTCACGGGGTTCTTCAGCGCCCACCCGCGCGAGGACCCCGCGAGAGCCGGGTCCCGCGGGGCTGGCGTCGCCCTCTCGCACGGCGTGCGCGTGACGGTGCGGCGAGCGGACGACGGGGAAAGAGGAGACGAACCCGAGACGACTCTCAACGGCGAGTCCGTCGCGATGCCGCCCGTCGACGGCGTCCGGGAGCGACTCGGCGTCCCCGACGCCGCCGTCGACGCAGAGACTCCCCTCCCGCTGGGTTCCGGATTCGGCGTCAGCGGCGCGATGGCACTCGGCACCGCCTACGCCGCGAACGCCGTCTTCGGGCGGCGACTGTCGGAGAACGGACTCGTGACGGCCGCCCACTGCGCCGAAGTCGAGGCGGGGACCGGTCTCGGCGACGTGGTCGGACAGGCCCGCGGCGGGTTGCCGATTCGGCTCGAACCCGGCGCGCCGGGGTACGGCGCGATGGACGGCGTGCCGGCGCGTCCGCGCGTGGAGTACGTCACGTTCGGCGAGGTATCGACGGAGGAGGTGCTCTCCGGCGACACGACGGCGCTGACGAGGGCGGGCGAACGAGCCCTCGCTGACCTCCGGGAGCGACCGACGCCGGACCGCCTCGTCGCCCTCTCCCGGCGGTTCGCCCGCGAGGCCGAACTGACCACCGACCGCGTCGAATCGGTCGTCGCGGACGTCCGCGCCGCCGGCGGCGACGCGGCGATGGCGATGCTCGGCGACACCGCGTTCGCGTTCGGGACGGCGCTGTCGGACGCGGGCTACGACCCCGCCGTCTGCGAGGCGCATCCCGCCGGGTCGGGACTGGTTTCGGAGTAGTCTATCCCATCTCGGCGGTACGTCCAAGTCGAACCGTCCGAATTCCAACGGGAGATGTCGTTCCGCTCGCGCCGCGAGTTTCTCGCCGGCGGACTCGCGTGTTCGGTACTGTTCGCCGGATGCTCCGAACCCCCATCGGGAGGGACGGAAACCTCGGTCGGGGCTCCCGCGAACGGAGCGTCGGCACCGCGGTGCGCTCCGCGCTCACGTCAGAGCGGGCGGCGGACTGGCGTCGGTCTCGACCCGATTGCGGGCGGTACCCCGGTCGTCTGCTTCTGACTCGGGGGATACCGCCACCCCATCGCCGCACATCGCCCCGCTTTTCTCCCGCTACCACCCACACACCCGCATGAGCGACATCGACATCCCGGAGAGCCACCCGCGCTACCTCTCGCTTCTCACGCGGCACCGCATCGAGGAGGGCGTGGAGGAGGGAATCACCTCGAAGCAGGGGCTCATCGCGGAGGGCCGCGGCGAGGCGTTCGACTACCTGTTGGGAGAGACGACCATCCCCTCCGCGGACGCCGCCGAACGCGCCGCGGCGGCGCAGTTACTCCTCGCCGAACATCCCGTCCTCTCCGTCAACGGCAACGTCGCCGCCCTCGTCCCCGGCGAGATGGTCGAACTCGCGGCGGCGGTGGGCGCCGACCTCGAAGTCAATCTGTTCAACCGCACCGACGAGCGCATCCGCGCCATCGCCGAACACCTCCGCGACCACGGCGCCGAGGAGGTGAAGGGACTGACCGCCGACGGCGAGATTCCCGGGTTGGACCACGAACGCGCGAAGGTGGACGCCGTCGGCATCGGCGCCGCGGACGTCGTCCTCGTCCCCCTCGAAGACGGCGACAGGGCCGAGGCGCTGGCGGCGATGGGGAAGACGGAGATAGTGATAGACCTCAACCCGATGTCCCGGTCGGCGCGGTCGGCGGCGATTCCCATCATCGACAACATCCTCCGAGCGATTCCGAACGTCACCGAACACGCCCGCGACCTGTCGGCGTCGGGAGCCTCCCGCGAGGAACTGGAGCGCATCGTCGCCGAGTTCGACCGCGAGGCGGCCTTGGAGGGGGCCGAGGCCGCCATCCGCGGCGGCGACCTCGATTAGTCGAACCCGCTGACCAGCACCGCCAGCCACTGCGCGGAGTCTCTGCTTCGCCGGACCTCCACCGACTCGACCCACTTCACCCACTGGAACCCCCGCCTATCGGGAGCGACCAGTCGGCACGGGAACCCGTGTCCGTGCGTCAGTCGCTCCCCGCCGACGTGCGTGGCGAGGAGCATCCCGCGCGCCTCGTCGAGGGGAAACGACCACCGATAGCCCGTTACGGAACGAACCGTCACCCACCGCGCACCCTCGCGGACGCCCGCCGCGTCGAGCACTTCGCCGAGTTCGACGCCGCGCCAGTCGCGTTCGGCGTACCACCCGCTGGTGCAGTCGAGCAGCGCCGTCCGTTCCGTCTCGGAGGTCAGGTCGGCCGCCGAGAGCGACAGCGGGGAGTCCACCAGTCCGCCGACCCGGAGTCGCCACGCCGACTCGTCGACCGGGTCGGGGTCGTCGGCGACCCAACTCGTCACCGGGAAGGAGGCGTTCCCGCTCCCGACGTCGCCCTCCGGTTCCAAACCGTCGTTCTCGACCGGTTTCGACCCGGTGAACCGCCGCGCGCGGCCGCCGGTGTCGAGGGTCGCGTTGAGGAGTTCTTGGAGTCGGAGGAGGAGGGCGCCGCCGACGAGGAGTGTCCCGAACTTCAGGGCCGTCCGGCGGCCCTCGAAGTCGGCGCGCGAGGGCGTTCGGAACCGGGTGTACAGGTGGACGAAGACGAGGGGGACGAGGGCGAGGCCGAGGCCGACGTGGAGGTTCAGGAGGTTCCAGTACCCCAGAACGGAAGCGTTGGCTCCGAGCACCCACGCCGACCCGGTGGCGAGGGCGGCGACGGCGACGGCGGCGAGGAGCACCGAGAGTCCGGTCGACCGCGTCCACAGGCGCGAGTCGGTGACGCGGCGACGGACGCGCCGGAACTTGTAGAACAGGAGGAAGACGAGCGTCAGGCCGACGACCGTGTGGAGCGTGAACAGAAGCCACTGGGACGGCGCGCCCGCGCCGAAACTGAGGACGCCGCTGCCCGCCTCGAACAGCACGCACGCGAGGATGGACCAGTCCACGAGTCGCGGCGGCGGTTCGACTTCCCCGAGGAGGCGGCAGAGGCGGGCGAGTCGCCCGGTGCTCCCGTCGCTCATGGTCCGGCTAGGGAGTCGGGGAGAAAGAAGGCGTCGCCGCGGGGAAGGAGCGGTCGCGCGGCCGTCGCGGCGACGCTACGGGTCGGACGGGAGCGGCGGGTGCGGCACCTCGTCGGCGGCGGTCATCGTCTTCGCTCCCCAAACGGCGACGATGACGCCGGTGAGTGCGAACCAGAGGGGGTAGTAGACGGCGTCCGGCACCACCACGACTTCGGCGGTGAAGTTCACCCACCCGTGGAGGGCGATGATGCCGAGGACGCTCCGCTCGGTGTTGTTGTATATCCACGTGAATACAGACGAGAGCGCGACGATACCGGCCATGAACAGCCAGAATCCCGCGGTCGCGAAGCCGACCGCGTCGTGTTGGTACGACCCCTCGACGAAGAAGAGGGGGAGGTGCCAGAGCGCCCAGACGACACCCAACACGACGCTGGACGTCAGTGCCGACCACTGCAACTGAAGCCGGTCCAGCGCGTACCCGCGCCACCCCAGTTCCTCCAGAATCGGCGGCAGAGTCGCGAAGAACAGCGTCGGAACCACCACGAGAGGGTTCGTTCCGAACTGCGTCACGGCCTCCCCCCAGCCGACACCCGACCCGCCCGAAAGGAGGGTCACGAGGCCGGCGAGGAGGCTGACGCCCACCGGCACGCCGAGAATCACGGCGAACCACCGCAGGCCGACGCGTCGGCTCTCGGTGACGCGGCTCCAGAAGTCGGCCCGGCCGCGTTCGTCGTACACGAGGTAGACGAACGCGACGCCGGCCGCGCCCGGCGTCGCGAGGCCGGTGAGAAGCAGTGCGAGTCCCGCGGCGGTGTCGAAGCTCACGCCGAGGAAGATAGCCGGCAGCCAGAACGCCCACGTCCCGCCGACCGCGACGACCAGGAACAGCCACCAACTACCGACGAGACCGGACCGCCGACGGACCAGGCTCGCTCCCACTCGCGAGCGAACGTTCGTCATACGGGCGAGTAATCGCGGCCGAGCGAGATAGCACCGGCCGATGGCTCCCAGCGGGCGAGAACGGCGTCGGCCGGCGACGAGCCGGCTACTCAGTCGTCAGCGGGCGGTGCATCCCGCCGAAGCGACTCGGGCAGGTCGGCCGCGAGTCGGTCCCGGTCGTGCGACTCGAAGAAGTCGATGTCCGGGCCGGTGGCGACGATGCGCGAGGGGTTCACGTCGCCGTGGCTCTCGTAGTAGTGACGCTTGATGTGGTCGAGGTTTATCGTCTCCTCGACGCCCGGCAGTTGCGCGAGTTCCTTCGCGTAGTTCCAGAGGTTCGGATACTCGTGGACGGCCCGCCGGTTGCACTTGAAGTGGGTGTGATACACGTGGTCGAATCTGACCAGGGTGGCGAACATCGCGATGTCGGCCTCGGTGAGCACGTCGCCCGCGAGGAATCGGTTCTCTTCGAGTACCCCTTCCCAGCGGTCGAGGGCGTCGAACAGGTCCTCGACCGCCTCGTCGTAGGCGTCCTGGGACTTCGCGAACCCCGCGCGGTAGACGCCGTTGTTGATGGGGTCGTAGATGTCGTCGAGAATCTCCTCGACGTCCTCGCGGTGGCCCTCGGGCCACAGGTCCACGTCGCGTTTCGCGTGCTCGTCGAACTCGGTGTTGAGCATCCGCATGATTTCGCGGGACTCGTTGTTGACGATGGTCTCCTCCTCTTTGTCCCAGAGTACCGGCACCGTGACGCGCCCCGTGAAGTCGTCGTCCGCGCGGACGTAGATGTCGCGCAGGAACTCCTCGCCGTGGAGGGGGTCGGGGTACTCCTCGGAGAACTCCCAGCCGTCGTCGATGCGGACGGGTTCGACGACGGAGAGCGAAATCGCGTCCTCCAGTCCCTTCAGGCGGCGCGTCATCGCCGCGCGGTGCGCCCACGGGCACGCCCGCGAGATGTAGAGGTGGTAGCGACCCGACTCGGCGGGGAACGCGGCGTCCGGGTCGTCCTCGACCCAATTTCGAAAGGACGTCTCCTGCCTGTCGAACTCGCCGTCATCGTTCGTGCTCTCGTAGGCGTCGGTGCGCCACTCGCCGTCGACGAGCATGTTCACCGCCGGACACCTCCGCACTCGAAGCCGCGTCGTCCTGTCATCGCTCCTAGTTGGCTCTGGAAGCCGTAAGTCGTTCGGCGGACGGACGCGGACGACGCACGACCACTCGGACCACCGGTCTGTTCGCTATCCGGGAATGTAACGAACAGCGACGCCCACCCGAACAGTTTAGTAACCAGTGATAACACTAGGTGGTATGTCCGAGTTCAGCGGATTCGCGGACGTGAGCGAAGCACAGGTGACCCGAGCAATCGCGTCGGATTGGACCGAGGAGTTCTTGGACCGCGTCGACACCGAAGTCATCGTCGTCGGCGGCGGCCCCTCGGGGTTGATGGCGGCGAAGGAACTCGCCGAACGCGACGTGGACGTGACCATCGTCGAGAAGAACAACTACCTCGGCGGCGGGTTCTGGCTGGGCGGCTTCCTGATGAACAAGGTGACGGTCCGCGACCCGGCCCACACCGTCCTCGACGAACTCGGCGTCCCCTACGAGGAGGCCGAGGAGGCCGAGGGCCTGTACGTCGCCGACGGACCGCACGCGTGTTCGGCGCTGATACAGGCGGCCTGCGACGCGGGCGCGACGGTCCAGAACATGACGGAGTTCACCGACGTGGTCGTCCGCGAGGACCACCGCGTCGGCGGCGTCGTCCTCAACTGGACGCCCGTCCACGCCCTCCCCCGAGAACTCACCTGCGTCGACCCCGTCGCCGTCGAATCGGACGTCGTCCTCGACGCCACCGGCCACGAGGCCGTCGTCATCTCGAAACTGACCGAACGCGGCGTCCTCGACGCGCCGGGCATCGAACACGCCGAGGAGCACAACACGGGGATGGACAAGACCGAAGACGGCGCGTACGGCGCCCCCGGCCACGACTCCCCCGGTCACGACTCGATGTGGGTCGGCGAGTCCGAAGACGAGGTCGTCGAGAACACGGGGCGCGTCCATCCCGGCGTCGTCGCCTCCGGGATGGCCGTCGCCACCGTCAACGGCCTGCCGCGCATGGGTCCGACGTTCGGCGCGATGCTTATCTCCGGAAAGCGCGCCGCTCAGTCCATCATGGACGAACTCGGGCGCGACGGCCCGGAGATAGAGTTCTCGCCGGCGGCGCCCGCGGACGACTAACCCCCACCTTTTTGCATATTCGGGTGCGCTTCCGGCGCACCACTCTCGCGAGAACGCGACGCGTTCTCGCTGGCTCACGAGACGCACAGCGTCTCGTGAACGTCGCAAAAATCTGGACCATCGCCAGAAGTCGAAGACTTCTGGCTGTTCAGCCAGAACGCGCCGCGTTCTGGCGACAAAAAGATTCCGCGAGGCTTGCGTTCGCTCGCCTCGCGGTACAACGACGTACGGTGAAATAGGACGACGCTCGTGCGAACGGTCGGTCGCGAATCGCGTCAGTCGATTCTCTCCTCAGATGAACTGCCACAGAAACACCAGCAGGAGCACCGCCACGACGAACGCGACGAGCGTCACCGCGACTTTGGACAACACCGACTTGAGGAGGGCCGTCCTCGAGTCGGTAGCGGCTTCCCCTCCGTCGGGTCCGCCACCACCGTATCCCAGCGCCGTGAGCGACGAACTGTCGGAGCCGGGAGTGTCGTCCTTCACCTCGGGTTTGCTCTTGTACTCGCTCGCGCCCCAGACGTCGTCTCCGCTACCGGCGTCCATGCGTGACGGTCGTCTCCGCCCGCCGATGGGAATTGTCCGTTCGCTGAATCTACCGTCGGGACCGCACCCGCCCGCCGGCCACCCGCGCGAACCCGAGCGCCCGCGTCTCCCGACGAACGTCCTCGCACTGATTCTCCAGTTCCCGATGCGCGGCGACGAGACGCGAGTCCAAGATATCCGTCGGCGACCCCGACATCGTCCGCGTTCCCGGCGGCGACGACGCGCGGACGAGTCCCCGGAAGACGAGGTTCAGCGGCGCGAACGGCGTCCGCGTCGTCCGCGCGAGGTCGGCCAAGGCGAGTCGACCATCGGGACCGACGAGTTCGGCCCACGTCCGCACCGCCGCGGCGGGGTCCGCGAGCATCCCCGAGACGAACGTGGCGAGGACGGTGTCCGCGTCGTCGAGAGGGGGCCGCGTGGCGTCGCCGCGGACGACGTGGACGTTCTCCCAGCCCTCCGTCTCGATTCGCCGCCTGGCGACGGCGAGGACGCCCGGCGTGAAGTCGACGCCGACAACGGTTCCCGCGGGACCGACTCGCTCTCTCAGGTAGGGAAAGTTCGCGCCCGTCCCGCAGCCCATCTCCACGACGACGTCGCCGGGGTCCGGGTCGAGGGTATCGGCGACGGCGCGCCGGAGGCCGCGGACGCCGGGCGTCCGGCGGGCGATGTCGTCGTACAGCGCCGCGTAGCGCGTGTAGAACTCCTGCGTGGTGGTGACGCCGTCGGTCATCTCACTCGGAGAGGAGGCTCCGGACCGCGCGGGCGACCGAGGGCGCGTCCGGGCCGAGGACGTAGGTGATGGCCTCGATGCCGTACGCGCCGGTCTGGTACACCACGAACGTGTCCGAGAGGTCGTCTCGGCCGGAGAGGGCGGCGGCGATGGGGTCCTCCGGGGCGTCGGGGTCGAACTCTATCGCGTCGTAGCCGGCGGCTTCGAGGGATTCGACGACGTCGGGGTCGTACCGGACGTTGACCGCCGCGCGTACGTCCCTGCCCGCTCCGCGGGCCGACAGGAGGACGTTCGCGACGTGTTCGCTCACGCCGAACTCGGGGTCGCCGGGCACCGTCGCCTGCCCCTTCACGTCGAAGATGCGGCCGGGGACGCCCGCCACGTCGTCGATGCCGTCGGCGTCCGACAGACACTCCACGAGGTTCGACCCGACGTTCGGGATGAGGCCGGCGAACCCGCTGGCGTTCGTCAGCGTCCGCAGTCCGCGGCGGACGGACGAGCGGACCCGTTCGGCGGTTCTGAGCGTGCTATCGGGGTCGTGGACGCTCAGCGCGCCGTCGTACTCGGCTAAGGCCGGCATCGCCTCCTCGTGGAGCGTCGCCAGGAGGTCCCCCTCCTCCAACCGCCGGACGAGCACCTCGGCCTCGACGAGAGCCTGCACGGGGGTCATATCGCCCGTCGAGAGCCCCTCCGCGATGCGTTCGACCAGTTCCCGCACGCGGTCGTCTTCGAGGAAGGCCTCGTTGCGACTCACCTCGCCGTGAGCGTACTTCGAGACGGCCGACTGACTGATGCCGAGCGCCTCCGCGACCTCTCTCTGGGTGAAGCCCCGGCCGCGAAGTTCCTCGGCGAGCATCGACCGGAACGTGGGCAGGAACTCGTCGACCACTATCTCCTCGATGAACCGCATCAGCTCCCCCCCGTTTCGTCCGTTCGGTCGGCGCCGGCGTCCGCGTCCGTATCCGCCTCCGCGTCCGCCTTCGCATCCTCCGCGTCCGCCTTCGCATCCTCCGCGTCCATCTCCGCCTCCGCCTCGGCGCGCGCCGCCGCGAACTCGGGGTCGGCGCCGATGCGGGACGCTTGGGGTCCTTCTTGGTCCTGGTACTTCGACCCGCGTTCGACGCCGTACGGGCGCTCGGCGGGGTTCTTCATCTCGGTGAACACGAGTTGGGAGACGCGCATCCCCGGCGAGAGGGCGACGGGCGCGGTGCCGAGGTTCGACAGTTCGAGCGTGATCTGTCCGTGGTATCCCGGATCCACGATGCCGGCGGTGTTCGAGAGGAACACACCTCCTTTCCCGCCGATGAAGTTCTCGATGACCCGTCCGTTCGGTTGGACCTCCAGGTCGTACGTCGGCTCCACGCGGTCGGTTTCCTCGACCGTTTCGACGCGTTCGAATCGAACGTGGCCATCGAGGATGTGGTCGAGACGGGCGGTGTCGACGCCGGCGTCACGGTACGCGTCGCGGAACCGTTCGAGCGTCTCACGTTTGACGCCGTTCCACTCCGCGTTCTCCACGTTCGAGATGCTCGACGCGGAACGGTATCCCATCTCCTCTGCCGCCTCCGCCATGGTCCACTCGGCTCGTTTCCGGTACCCCGAAAGGAGTTCGGTCGGTATCGGAACGGACTGACCGCGCTTGTGCGACTCCTCGGCGAAATCGACGACGTGCTGTGTCCCCTCCCAATCGACGTCGCTCGGTTCGATGTGATACGAACGGTCCCGAGAGTACGTGGAGTTCACCAGTCCCAGTCGTGCCCCGAGATACATCGCGCGGTCGGCGAGGGCGTCGTTGTTCGTGAACAACGAATCCCGCGAGTCGCGTCTGGAACCGTCACCGTCTATCAGGCCCTCGTACAGACGTTCGAGTACGTCGGTCGACCAGTTCCACGCGCACTCGGGGATGTTCTTCTCGGAACCCGATCCGCAGAGCGTCCGAACGAGTTTGGACCACAGGGCGGAACAGACGGTCACGTCGCGGATTCCGTCCTCGCGGACGTGTTCCGAGATGGAGACGCCCCGCGACTCGAAGAACGACGCGAACCGGTCGAGATGCGCGTCGTTCCGGTTGTTCACGACTAGCTGTTTGCGTCTCCCGTAGCCCTCGGCGATGTAGAAACCGAGCACCCAACCGAACTCCGGAGTGACCTCGAAATGGCGCGGGAGTTTCGTGTCGCTCTGCTTGAACGCGACCGTCGCGTCCTCGGGGGTCTTCGACGCGCCGACGGCCGGCAGCGGGGCGCTCCCTCGTTGTTCGTAGTGCCGTCGGGAACCCGTCGGAACGTGCGACCAGTCTACGTCCCCCAGGCCGTCCGCGGCGTACACGACGATGTCCTCGTCGTCGCCGAACAGGTCCACGAGGTCGAGTTCCGTGTCGGGCGCGTGCGGTTCCGGGAGTCTGTCGGGGACCATCACGAGTTCGCCTTCCGCGTCCTCGCTCGGCAGCCGTGCGACGCCACCCCGTTCATCGAGCGTGAACAGGTTGTGATCGCGCGTCACCAAGACCTCGCGACCGGATTCGAGCGTCACCCGGAAGATCCGCTTCGTCGGGTTACGGATGTGATCGGAGACGCGGTGCGTACGCACTCGGAGCGTCTTCGGGTCGAACGAGACCGCGTGCGCGGCCCGCTCGTTTTCCACGATATCGCCGATATCGTAGAATCCGAACCCGCCCTCGGGGGTCCAGAGGAAGACCTGCTCGTCGTAGGGTAGCGACGCGTGGATGACGATTGCGAGGCGTCCGAGCGACGACCGACCCTCCACGGTGGCGAGCAGGTCCGGCGGAATCTCGACGCGCTCTTTGGTCGTCCCGAGGACGAAGTCGCCGGGGTGGAGGATGAACTCGTCGCCCTCCGCGACGTGTGTCTCGCGGACGTACTTCGACACCTCCTCCTCCCGGTTGGGATGGATACAGGAGATGTTCGTCCGCTGGAACTCCAGGAACTCCTCGCCCAGTCTGAGGTCGACGCTGGCCGGTTGCACCTGCATGTCCACGTCGTCGATGGGGTCGACGACGAGGTCCCCCTCCCCCAGACGGTCGAGAATGTCCACGTCGGACAGTATCATATATCGACAGAGGTGCGTCGGGACGACGTAAAGGGCTCGTCTCGGAGTCGCCGACCGACCGCTGGCGACGACAGTGTCCGCGTCCGACCGGTCGGGCACAAGACCTTCCGGGCAGCCGAGAGTAACGAGTGATATGAAGTCGTTCTCCTCGCTCTCCTCGGAGTCGCTGATGGACCGCTCCCGAGTCGGTTGGTGGGCGTACGTGCTGGCCCTCGCCGCCGTCCTCGGGTTCGTCGTCTACTCGTTCATCGGGACGTTCGTGCTCGGCGTCTTCGCCTACTACGCGGCGCGACCGCTGTACGGCCGCATCAGTCGCGTCGTCGACTCGGACGGCATCGCCGCGGGGGCGACGGTGGTCGGGTTCGTGTTACCCGTCGTCCTGTTGCTGCTGTACGCGGGTATCCACGTCGCCACGAGCTTCCAGTCGACGGTCGGGAGCCTCCCCGGCCCGGCGCGGATGCTCCTGCAGCGGTTCACCGGCATCCAGTCGCTGTCTGGCGCGCAGTGGCAGTCGCTCTCGCAGTTCGTCTCGAACCCGCCGCAGTCGCTCAGCGTGAACCAACAGACCGTTCGGATGATGCTCCAGCAGGGCACCGCCGTCCTCGGGACTGCGGTGAACGTGCTCTTACACCTCGTCCTCGCGCTGGCGATGGCGTTCTACCTCCTCCGCGACGACGACCGCATCGTCGGGTGGTTCCACGACAACGTCGCCGGCAAGGAGTCGACCACGGGGCAGTACATGGCCGCCGTCGACACCGACCTGGAGTCGCTGTACTTCGGCAACGTCCTGTTCGTCGCGGTCATGTCGGTCATCGCCGCGGCGGTCTACTACGGGACGAACATGCTGGCACCGGAGGGCCTCTCCGTCCCGATTCCGCTCGTCCTCGCGGTGCTGACCGGCGTGTCGAGTCTCATCCCGCTGGTGGTGAGCAAGGTGGTGTACATCCCGATAGCGGCGTACCTCGCCCTCTCGTCGATACAGACGCCCGGCAACCAACTCGTCTTCGTGGGCGGGTTCCTCGCGGTCTGTCTCGTCGTGTTGGACCTCGCGCCGCAGGGAATCATCCAACCCTACATCACGGGGCGAAAGCTCCACCCGGGCCTCCTGCTGTTCGCCTACATCCTCGGCCCCATCGTCTGGGGCTGGTACGGGTTCTTCCTGCTCCCCCTCGTCGTCGTCCTCGTCATCGAGGTGGTGCGGGTGACGTTCACCGACCTCGTCCACGGCGACACGCTGACGCCGCACGTCGACGCCGCCCGGTCGCTCGGCACGACCGAACCGGCGGCGTTCTCGGAGGACGAGGACGCCGGCGACTCGACCGCCGGCGACGACACCAACGAAGGGGCGACGGACGACGGGTCGTCGGGCGAGTCGAGAGACGGACGCGGGTCCGGGTCGAACTCGCCGGGCGACGCCTGACGCCCGAGGGCGACTCGGCACTGCTTTACCGTCGGGGCGGCGACTGCGCCCCATGAAGCAGGCCATCGTCGCGCGGGCGGACCTCGGGATGAGTCGCGGGAAACTCGCCGCGCAGGTCGCCCACGCCAGCCTCTCGGCGTACGAGGACGCCGACCGGAAGGCGCGGACGGAGTGGAAAGGCTCCGGGCAGAAGAAGGTCGTCCTGAAGGCGAACGGCGAGGAGGAACTGTTCCGCCTCGCGGACGACGCCGAACGGCAGGGGCTCCCCCACGCCGTCATCCGGGACGCGGGGCACACCCAGTTGGACCCGGGGACGGTCACCTGTCTCGCGGTGGGGCCGGGTCGCGACGACCTGGTCGACCAAGTGACCGGTGACCTCTCGCTGTACTGAACCGAGAGAAACCGCCGAGCGACCCCGTCTCGCGACGAGAGTAGCCGAACGACTTACAACGCGGCACCGCCGATACCCCGGCGATGAGGGACTTCGCGGCCTCGGACTCGCAACCGCTCCTCGAGATACTGGAGAACGTCAACGACGTTATCACGGTTCGGGACGCCGAGACCGGCGAGACGCTGGCGGTCAGCGGCGCCGTCGAGGAGGTGTACGGGTACACCCCCGAGGAGTTCCGCGACCTCCCCATCGAAGCCTACAGCGCCGGGCCGCCGGAGTACACCGAGGAACGCGCGCAGAAACTGATAGAGGAGGCGCAGCGGACCGGCGAGAGCACGTTCGAGTGGAAGGCCAAGCGCGCCGACGGCACGGAGTTCTGGGTCGACATCGACATCTCGAAGACCGACATCGACGACCGGGCGGTGCTCGTGAGCGTCATCCGCGACGTGACCGACCGCAAGGAGCACGAACTCGAACTCGAGCGGTACGAACGGCTCGTCTCGCTCATCTCCGACCCGGTGTTCACGTTCGACGGGGAGGACCACATCGACTACGTGAACGAGGCGACGCTGAACCTGACCGGCTACACACGCGAGGAATTGATCGGCGCGCACCCGACGAAACTCGCGCTCAGTTCCACGACGTCGCGCGAACATCTCGAAGCCATCCACGCGCTCCAGGAGTCCGACGACGACTCGGTCCGTCTGGAGGGGGCCATCACCCGCGCGGACGGCAGCGAGCGCACCATCGAGTCGCACATGGCGCTGTTGCCGCCGCGGGGCGAGGGGTCGTTCGGAGGGGCGGTCGGCGTCGCCCGCGACATCACCCGCCGGAAGCGCCGCGAGGAGAAACTCGAACGGTTCGCCAGCGTGCTCAGCCACGACCTGCGGAACCCGCTGAACGCCGCGATGGCGCAGTTGACGCTGCTGCGGGAGGTCGAGGGCTGCGACAACGAGTACGTCGACACGCTGGAGGACCTGACCGACCGGATGGCCGAGATAATCGACGACGTGCTGACGCTGGCCCGTGAGGGCCGGTACGTCACCGACCCCGAGACGTTCCCTCTATCCCCGGCCGTCGAGGAGGCGTGGAACACCGTCGACGCCCCCGCGGCCACCCTCGTCGTCGGCGACGACCTGGGGACCGTCGAGGGCGACAGGCGCCGCGTCCGCCGCCTCCTGGAGAACCTCTTCGACAACGCGACCCGTCACGGCGGGGCGGACGTCACCGTCACGGTGAGCCGCCTCGCCGACGGCTTCGCCGTCGAGGACGACGGGCCGGGCATCCCCGCCGAGGAGCGCGGGGAAGTGTTCGAGCACGGCTACTCGACGGCGGACGACGGCACCGGGTTCGGGCTCAACATCGTCGCGGAGATAGCCGACGCCCACGACTGGGACGTCGCCGTCGCCGAAGGCGAGGGCGGCGGCGCCCGCTTCGAGGTCACGGGCGTCTTCGACTGACGGGCGGGGCCGTGCGAGGACCGGACGAAGACGGAGACCGGAGGGGCCTTACGAGCGAAACGCCGAGCAACCGGAGACACAGATGCGCGAGGCTCACTCACTCGAACGGCGCGTCGGCATCGACTACTACGCGAGCGACGCGGACGGCACGGGCGGCCGCCTCCGCGTCGACCCCGAAGACTTCCGGGTTCGCGAGGTGGAGGCGATGGACCCCGTCGACGTCGACGCCGACCCGGGCGACTACCCGCACCTCCTCCTGCGCGCGACGCTCCGCGAGTGGGACACGAACGACTTCGCGCGCCGCCTCTCGGACGCGATGGGTATCAGCCGCGAACGCGTCGCGTGGGCGGGCACGAAGGACAAGTACGCCGTCACGACGCAGTTGTTCTCGGTCCGGGACGCCGACCCCGAGTCGATTCCCGACGTGCGCGACGCCGATATCGAGGTTCTCGGCCGAATCGGCCGCGACCTGGGATTCGGCGACTTGGCGGGCAACGACTTTCAGATTCGAGTCCGCGACGCCGACGTTCCCGAGAACGCCGCCGCGGTGACGGCCGACCTGACCGAGTTTCTGACCGGCGAGCGCAGCGACGCCCCCACCGACGAGGCGGCGGCCGTCGCCGTCCCCAACTACTTCGGCCACCAGCGCTTCGGCAGTCGCCGGCCCGTCACGCACGTCGTCGGCCTGCACGTCGCCCGCGGCGAGTGGCGCGAGGCCGTCCTCGCCTACGTCGGCAACCCCGCCGAGGCCGAACCCGAGGGGACGCAGGCGGCGCGCCGGGTCGTCGACGAGGAGGCCGCATCCGAAAATCCGGACTGGCAGGCCTGCCTGGAGGAGATGCCGCACCGACTGCGCTACGAGCGGTCGATGCTGCACCGCCTCGCGGAGGACGGCGCCGACTCGGACGACCAGTGGCGGCACGCACTCGAAGCGGTGCCCAGAAATCTCCAGCGCCTGTTCGTCAACGCCGCGCAGTCGTACGCGTTCAACCGCATTATCTCCGAGCGCCTGCGCCGGGGACTGCCGCTCTCCGAACCCGTCGAGGGCGACGTGGTCTGCTTCGCCGACCGCGACGCGCCCGAGGGACTGTACCGCGCGGACCCCGGCCGGACCCAGGTCGCGACGGGCCGCCGCGTCGACGTGATGGCCCGTCACTGCGAACGCGGCCGGGCGTTCGTCACCGCCCCCCTCGTCGGCACCGACACCGAGTTGGCCGACGGCGAACCCGGCGAGGTGGAACGCGCCGTCCTCGACGAACTGGACCTCGAACCCTCCGACTTCGACCTGCCGGGCGAGTTCGACTCCTCGGGGACGCGGCGGGCGGTTCTCCTGCGAACGGACGCGGAGACGGCCGTGGACGAGGGAGACGACGCCTACGAACTCGCCTTCTCGCTGCCGTCGGGGTCGTACGCGACGGTGCTGCTGCGGGAGTATCTGAAGTCGACGCCGACGGACCTCTGAGGTCCGTACCGCGTTCGCTCCGGTCGGGTCGAAGCCGGGGCGTACCGGACGGAGCGGAGATACCGTTAACGCGGACGAGTCGGTAGCAGTACGAGAGACATGGAGGGCGAATCGTCGGCGCTGCTTCGAGTCGGGGCGTGGGGTCAGCTAGTCGTCGTCGCACTGGCGGTCGTCTTCTGGTCTCTCGGCCTCGCCGACGCCCTCTTCGCCGCGTGTCTCGCGTACTTCGTCGTGACGCTCGCCGGCGTGGTCGGTATCGCCAGACACGCGTCGGCCGTCGTCGGCCCCCTCGTGTATCCGTTCGTGGTTCCCGGGTTCGTCCCGCTCTACTACTTCGCACTCCGACGGGCGTCAGCGAGCGAGTAGTGCGGTCCCGCCTCCCGAACCCGGCGGCAGATTCGGCGCTGCCGGGTGAGACGGGCCCCACCGCCGACGGCCGCCACCGGACTCGCGGACTCGCGGCCCCGCTACCCGAGGAGAACAATCGCGCTTTTATACGACCGCCCGTTCTTTCGACCATGGACTGCGGGCGGTGCGGCACGCCGTTGGAGAAGCCGGGAGACTACTGTCTAACGTGCAACACCGCCAACTGCGACACCGTCGTCGCCGTCCTCGACCGGGACCGAGCGACGCTGACGATGCTGGACGACGAAGAGGTGGTGGCGACGACGACGGTGACGACCATCCCCGAGGACGGCGAGGAGGAACGCGTGGTCGAACTGCGGAACTTCGCGGGCCTCGTCGCCGACGAGATACGGCGCAAGCGCCCCGAGGAGGTGTACGCCGCGGGCGACAGGGACGTGCTCCGCGAGACGCGCGCGCAGGTGCACCACGAATTCTACCGCGTTGCCGGCGAAGACCCCGTCGAACGCGTGCTCGAACGCCGCGGGGAGCGCTCGCTGGAAGTCGTCGAGACGCCGCCCAGAGAGAAGTTGGGCGGGTCGCACTCGACGCTCATCGGCGGACGGGAGGGCAGACGCGCCATCGGCGTCGTCGCCGACCACCCGCACGTGAAGAAGGTCATCCCCGGCCCCATCGACGCCGGCGGGATGGGGTCGCAGAAGGGCCTCCGCGCGAAGGTGACGCGCGCCGACGCCAACGGCAACGTCCGTCTTCTTCTCAGAGACGGGTCGAGCGTGCAGGAGAACCGCATCGTCACCACCGCCATGGACAAAGAGACGGGCGAGTTCGTCCGCGAGGACCTGAACGAGGCGCTCCGCGAGGAGGAGTTGCAGGACTGAGAAAGAGCGCTCAGTCGAACGCCGGCAGGTACGCCGCGTTGGCGTCGAGGAGTTCCTCGGTCATCTCGTGAATCTCGTCCAAGGTGCAGGCCGCGGCGGTCAGCGGGTCCAATTTGACGGCGCGGTGCAGTTTCTCGCGGTCGTTCTCGAGTGCCGCCTCCACGACGAGTCCGTTGACCGTCGCGTGCCGTCGGTCGAACGCCGCCAGTTCGGTCGGGAGTTCGCCCACGGAACAGGGCCGAACGCCCGTCCCGTCGACGAGGCAGGGCACCTCGACGCAGGCGTCCGACGGCAGGTTCTCGATGGCGTTCGTCCGATTGGAGACGTTGAGGTTGAACCGCCTCGAGGTGTCCGTCTCCATCGAGTGGATGACGCGCGAGGCGTACTCCTCGGAGCGTTCGACGCCGACTTCGTCTAAGTCCGCCTCGATGTCGGGGTCGTCCCGCGCCGCCGACCGCGCGGTCCACCCGTCGAGGTACGTCGCCGTCGCCATCCGTTCGGCGTAGCCCTCACCGCGCATGGCGTCGATGGTCGACTGGTCGGTCCGGAAGTACGGCACGTACTCGCTGACGTGGTGGCTCGACTCGGTGACGAACGCGCCGAAGTGCTTCAGCATCTCGAACCGGACGGTGTCGCGCCGGTACGTCTCCTCGTCGGCCATCGCCTCGCGCAGGGCGGGGTAGAGGTCCTCGCCGTCGCGTTCGAGTTCGAGGAACCACGCGAGGTGGTTGAGTCCCGCGACCCAGTAGTCGAGTTCCTCCGCCGGAACGTCGAGGTAGTCGGCTATCGCTTCCGCCGTGTGCGGCACGGAGTGACAGAGGCCGACCGTCTCCACGTCCGTCGCCTCGAACATCGTCTCGCAGAGGATGGACATCGGGTTCGTGTAGTTCAGGAGGAGGGCGTCGGGGCACAGGTCCTCGATGTCACGGGCCATCTCCAGCATCGTCGGAATCGTTCTGAGGGCGCGAAAGATGCCGCCGGGGCCGATGGTGTCGCCGATGGCCTGCTTCACGCCGTACCGCTCGGGGATGCGAATCTCGTTCTCGAACGGTTCCGTCCCGCCGACGTTGATCATGTTCAGGACGTAGTCGGCGCCGTCGAGGGCCTCTCGGCGGTCGGTCGTCGCACGAATCGTCGCGTCCAACCCCTCGTTCTCGACCATCGCCTCGGCGACGCGCGTCGTCTTCGACAGGCGGGCTTCGTCCACGTCCATCAGGCAGATGTCGCTGTCGGAGAGTTCGGGAAAGGAGAGAACGTCGCCGACCAGCGTCTTCGCGAACACCATGCTCCCCGCTCCGACGAGGGTGATCGTTGGCACGTCACGTGGGTGCACGCGACGCCGAGATAAGCGTGCCGGAGGGGAGACCGGCGGAGACGCGACGAGGCGGACTCGCAGGGTTTATCCCGGTACCGCGGATAGGAGGCGATACTATGGCCGAAAACAGAGCGCGACAGACGGGAAGCGCCGGACGCTTCGGCGCGCGCTACGGGCGCGTCGCCCGCCGCCGCGTCAAGGAGATCGAAGCCGAGATGCGCGACGCGAAGGTCGACGGCGAGGACGTCACCCGCGTCGGCACCGGCATCTGGAAGAACGAGAAGACGGGCGAGAAGTTCACGGGCGGGACGTACCGACCCGAGACGCCCGGTGGCAAGCAGGTCCGCCGCTCCATCCGCGCCGCCCTCTCCAGCGACGGCGAGGACGAGGACGGCGAGTAATATATCACGCCCGACCACTACTCCAACACACGATGAGCTACAAGTGTTCTCGGTGCAAGCGCGACGTCGAACTCGACGAGTACGGCGGCGTGCGGTGTCCGTACTGCGGCCACCGCGTGCTCCTGAAAGAGCGCGCACCGACCGTCAAGGAAGTCCCGGTCCGGTAACGACCCCGATTCTCGCTTCTCGCAGATGTCCCGCCGCCACGACGTGACCCTCTCGTTCCGCTACCCCGAGGAGCGGCGCGCCCGGGTCGTCGCCGAGAGCGTCCGCGTCGAGGAGGGGGAGATAGCCGACGCCCGTTCGTCAGCGTCGGTCGAACGCGACGGCCGGGTCGTGCGGGTCCGCGTGGAGGCGTCCGACCTCGTCGCCCTCCGGGCGGGCGTGAACACGTGGACGCGCCTCGTCGACACCGCCGAAACGGTCTCCGAGCGGGCGGCGTAGGCTCGCGCGAGGGGGCCGCGAGCGGAGAATACTGGTCTTTTTCAGTCCGGGTCTCCTGGGACCCAGTATGCAGGGTAATCTACCGCCTGAAGCACAGGAGAAGCTCGAAGAACTGCAGGACCTTCAGGAGACAGCACAGAAGGTTTCCGCGCAGAAACAGCAGGCCGAGTCCACGCTCAACGAGTCGCAGACGGCGCTGGAAGCCCTCGACGACATCGACGAGGACACGCTCATGTACCGCGAAGTCGGCGAACTCCTCGTCGAGACGGAGTACGAGGCGGCCCACGACGACCTGAGCGAGAAGGTCGAGAGCCTCGAAGTCCGCGTCGAACAGCTCCAGAAGCAGGAAGAGCGCGTGCAGGAGCAGTTCGAGGACCTCCAGAGCGAACTCCAGCAGATGCTGCAGGGCGGTGCCGGCGGCGCTGGCGGCGGCCCGATGGGCCCCGGCGGCGCGGGTGGCGCGTAAACGCATGCCTACCGACGCAGAAGTCGTCGAGACGGCCGCCGAGGCGGCCGAGGGCGTCATCTTCGCGCGCTACAAGCAGTCCGAGGTCAAGGACTTCGACGTGACGGTGACGTTCGAGGAGGGCGTCCTCGACGTCGACGTCTACGTCAACGCTCCCGCCGACGGGGAGTCCGACCCGGACGCCGTCGCCGACGAGGCGGCGCTGGCCGCACAGGACGCCGTCGACGAACTGTTCGCGGACGATACGAACGCAGACGCAGACCCGGACGCGAACGCGGCGTAAGCCCGCTCGCGTTCGATTCGTCTTCTCACGCCGTTCTACCGACCCGACTAAACGCGAGCGGCGCGTCCGCGCAGACGACGCCGTCGCCAACGACGAATCCTCGGGGGTTCAGACGCCGAGGTCCCAGAAGAACGCGATGCCGAGGACAGTGACCACGGACAACAGCAGTTGGAGGGGCGCGCCGACCCGCAGGAAGTCGGAGAACCGGTAGCCGCCGGGGCCGTAGACGAACAGGTTCGTCTGGTAGCCGACGGGCGTCATGAATGCCGTCGACGCCGCGAACGTCACCGCGAGGACGAACGCGAACGCGTTCGCCCCGACGGACTGGGCGGCGCTGGCGGCGACGGGAATCATGAGGACGACGCTCGCGTTGTTGCTGATGACGCTCGTCAACAGCCCGGTGGCGAGGTAGAACACCCACAGAACGCCGATGACGGGGAGGAACTCGGCCGTCGCGGCGACACCGTCACCGAGGACGGCCGCGGCGCCCGTCTGCTGGAGGGCGATGCCGAGGGGGATGACGCCCGCGAGGAGGAAGATGACGTTCCACTCGACGGATTTGTAGAGTTCGTTCGGTTTGAGAACGCCCGTAAACACCATCGCCACCACCCCCGCGAGCGACGAGACGACGATGGGGAGGACGTTCAGCGCCGGGAGGGCGACGACGCCGGCGATGATACCGACCGCGTAGGGAATCTTGTCGGTCCGGTAGGTGACGTCGTCGAACTCGTGGGCGACGATGAAGTCCTCGTTGCGGACGAGGCGGGTCAGACTGTCCGGCGGCGCCTGCACGAGCAGCGTGTCGCCGACGCGTATCTTGATGTCCTCGAACCGGTCGCGGACCACCTCTCCCCGCGTGCGGAAGGCGAGCACGTTCGCCGAGTAGCGCTGGCGGAACGTCGAACTCGCGAGCGTCTCGCCGACGAGGAACGACCCCGAGGGGACGACCACCTCGACGAGGACCGGTTCCTCCCCGCCGGGGTGGAGGTCGCTTTCGGTCCGGGGGCCGCCCGCGAACGCGAGTCCCTCCGCGTCCATGATTCGTTCGAGCGTCTCCCGGTTGGTCCGGAGTCGGAGCGTGTCCTGCTCGTGAATCTCCTTGCGGGCGAGCGGTTCGTCGAACCGCTCGCCGTACCGAATCAGCTGCAGCACGTCGATGTCGAGGTCGTCGTCGCCGAGCGCCTCCGCGACGGTCTGCCCGATGAGCGGGGACCCGTCCGGGACGACCACGTCCGTGAGAAACTCTTGGAGTTCGTACTCCTCGACGAGGTCCTCCTCGGCCGGGACGCGTTCGGGGAGCAACCGGACGCCGACGGTTCCGAGGTAGAGCGCGCCCACGACGAAGACGACGGCGCCGAGTTTCGTGAACTCGAACATCCCGAACGCCTGCAGTTCGAGGCCGGGGGACTCCGCGCCGAGTCGCGCCGCGATGTCGCTGGCGAGGATGTTCGTCGACGTGCCGATGAGCGTCAGCGTGCCGCCGAGCATCGACGCGAACGACAGCGGCATGAGCAGCTTCGACGGCGACGTCTTCCCCTCGTGTGCGAGGTCGGTGATGACGGGCACGAGGATGGCGACGACGGGCGTGTTGTTGACGACGCCCGAGACGGGGCCGGTGATGCCGATGGTCGCCGCGAGCTGTTTTCTGCGGTCGGTCCCGGCGAACGCGGCCATCTTCCGGCCGAGCGTCTGGACGATGCCGGTGCGGTTGATGCCGGTGCTCAGAATCAGCATCGCCAGCACGGTGATGGTCGCGGGACTGGCGAACCCGGAGATGCCCTCCCGCGGAGAGATTTGGGTCCACGGCTCCAGCACCATCAGGAGCACCATCAGCAGAATCGCCGTCACGTCGATGGGGAGCCACTCGGTGGCGAACAGCACGAGCGCGAGGAGGATGAGCGCGAAGACGACGAGCATCTCCCCCGTCACGGGGAGGGATGCCAGCCCCGAACTGCCGAGCGGGGCGGCGGAAGAAGACATACGTAACTGAAGACTCGGCGGCGGAAAAGGGCTGGTATACGCCGGCGCGGCCCGCTCAGTTCCCGAGGGTCCCGTCGTCTCGCTCGTAGGTGACGGTCAGCGTTCCCGCCGCCGGGTCCCGCACGGCGTCCCGGAGCGTCTCGAACTCCCGCAGGAGCGCCGCGGCGTCGTCCGTCCCCTCACGGACGCTCCGCGACTCCTCGCGAATCGTGTCGTAGACTTGCTCTACGATGCGCCGGGCGGCGTACGAATCGGTTTTCGAGTCTATCTCGAAGGTGGCCTCGTATCGTGACATCCGAACAGATTGGCGCTCCGAGGTATAAACGTCGTCGCGGCTCCCGGTGTCGACAACCGGGCGTCACGTCCCCGCTCGCACCGTTCCGTCGTCGTCCGCCTCGCGGCCGTCGTCGTCGCCGGCCCCGTCCGGGTCGTCGCCGTCCGTCTTCCGGTTCGGGTCGCTCTCGCTGCGCCGTATCGAGAGGCGCTCGATTCGGGCGTCCTCGGTCGCCTCGACGCGGAGGAGACGGCCCTCTCGTTCGACTTCGTCGCCGACCTCGGGCACGCGCCCGAGGAGGCTGAAGACGAACCCGCCGATGGTCTCGACGTCGTCGCTCTCGAAGGCGGTGTTCAACCGGTCGTTCACGTGCTGAACCGGAACGCCGCCGTCGACGACGTACACGCCCTCCGAGCGCTTCTCGATGGACGGTTCCTCGGTCGGCGCGTCGAACTCGTCTCGGATGTCGCCGACGATCTCCTCGAGGACGTCCTCGATGGTGACGATACCCTCGAAGACGCCCCACTCGTCGATGACGACCGCCATCTGCCCCTCCCCGCGCGCTTGGAAGTCCGTGAGAATCTCGTCGATGCGGCGCGTCTCCGGCACCGCGAGCACCTCTCTGGCGAGGTCGCCGGCGGTCAGCGACTCGTCGGCCTCCCGTTCGTCCGCCCTGAGGAGGTCTTTCACGTGGACGAAGCCGACGACCTGGTCGCCGTCGTCCTCCAAGACGAGATAGCGGGTGAAGCGCCCGCGGGCGGCCACGGTCCGGAGTTCCGACAGCGGCATGGACGCTCGAATCGTCTCCACGTCGGGCCGCGGCACCATGATTTCGCGCGCGACGGTGTCGCCGAGTTCGAAGACGCTCTCTATCATCTCGACCTCCTCGAAGTCGATGCGGCCCGTCTCCTCCGAACGGGCGAGGATCATCCGAATCTCCTCTTCGGAGTGGCTCTCCTCGCCCTCCGAGGCGGGGGAGACGCCGAACAGGCGCGTGAAGCGGTTGGCGGTCCCGTTGAACACGATGATGCCGGGCATGAAGACGTAGTAGAAGAACTTCATCAACGGCGCGACGAGGAGCGAGATGCGCGTCGCCTCTTGGATGGCGAACGTCTTCGGCGCGAGTTCGCCGAAGACGACGTGGAGGAACGTGATGAACCCGAACCCGAGCGCGAACGCGACGAAGTGGACCGACCCTTCCGGGAGGTAGCTTCCGAGGACGGGTTCGATGAGCGCCGCCACGGCGGGTTCGCCGACCCATCCGAGGCCGAGCGAAGAGAGCGTGATTCCCAGTTGGCTCACCGCGAGGTAGCCGTCGAGGTTGTCGATGGCGTCCTGTACGAGCGAGGCACCCGCCTTCCCCTCCTCCGCCAGCGCGTCGATCTGCGTCGGACGGACCTTGACGAGCGCGAACTCCGCCGCGACGAACACGCCGTTCATCACGACGAGAAACAGCGCGAGAACGACGCCGCCGACGGATAGGAAGTCTACCATGCTGCTCTGCGGTACGATTGGGGTGCTTATCCGTCTTCTCAACGAGGCGTCGCGACGCTCCGACGAGCGTGCCGTGAGCAACCGTTAACATTACGGACGCTGTATGGTATCACATGTCGTATCAAAGTCGTCTCGGGACCACGACGCTGGACAGCCTCCGCGAACGGTACAACGAGACCCGAATGCGCTGTACGGCGTGCGGGTACCTCGACGCCGACGGGGAGTGGACGGCGGCGACGACGGGCGGCGAGATATCGTACGAGCACGTCTGTCCGAGTTGCGACCACGTCGACGAGGTGGTAATCAAACGGCAGACCGGGAAGGAGTAAACACGCCAGAATCGCTGAATTTCCGGGTACTGACCGTTTGGTGGGGCCGTGCTGAATAGAGGGCGCGAGTCGGTCGCGGGCCGGCACCCAGCATGAGAGAATTGAATCGCTCGGGACAGGGGAGCGACAGTTCATCAAATACAGAGGTAGCTTTGGTCTCTGCGTACGTGCTGACCACAGAGCGCGAGTCGGGGTACTGTGTGGCGCTCGATGGGAAAATCAAACCTGCCAGTACGGCATCTAAGCGAGATATTTCTTGGCCATCCACAGAATAAGCGCGAGAAAGGCTCCGAAGAAGAGCGGGGAGTCCGACAGTGGGAGAAAAAGGGCCGAGAAAGCGGTGAGAAGAACCACCAAAACCCACCATTTGAGCGTAGGGACGGCCTCCCTTGCTCCCTCGAGAAAACGAGAGACCATACGCATCGTTCGAGTGTATTGCATAAACGGATTCTGGTGGATACATCCTCCCTATTCAGCACTCGCCTCTTGGTAGTGGCCGGAGCGGTTTCTACGAGCGTGCCGAATAGTGAACACGAGTCGGTCACTCGAATGTCTCGGCTTCGTTGCTGCGCATGGACGTGCTACTTCACAACGGTCCCTCCGGGGACGAATCTCGATGTAAGTCATACGTTTGGTGTTGCATTAGAAAATATTCGACACACTATTGTTATATGTGCTTCCGTTGACAAGGTTATATGGACAAAAGGGCAGTGTTAGTTGGAGGGACAGTCAGCGCCTTATTGGCGCTTCTTTCTGTCCTGTTAGCTGGAATCGCCGCTGCTGGATTTTGGGGAACTGCTGCCGGAGTGATCGTCGCAGTCCGAGCAAGAGATACGACTGATGGATTGTTTGACGGAGCACTAGCGGGTCTCATCGGAGGTGTGGGTACTGTCGGTGTCGTTCTTCTACTGATGACCTTAGAGGCCTTCGTTCTCACAGGAAGCTGGAGTGCTTCAACATCTATTGGTGCTTATTTCTCCGTTGCGACGATGTTCATACTCATTCCGCTATTCGTATTCGAGGGGATGGTTACGGGTGCCATCGGTACGTACCTCCGAGAGAAAATGTCACAGCGGAAATCGACAATCGCCACGAAGTGAGTCGGTGATCTATCGAGTGTTATAGAACAACGGTCCGTTTGCACGCTGTTCTAGTCGGTTCACACACCTCGTTCAGTGTGGAACAAAGGACAACGGTCTGTCGAATATCGCCTCTAAATCGGTCACGGGGTCGTCATGGCTGCGATCTACGTCGAAGACCACGGGTTCACACCCTTCGAACGCTCCATCTCGTCGAATTCGGTGGTGACGCGATCGTCTCGAGCCACGAGACGTACGGCTCGGTTGCTCCACGACTCAACTCGAAGGCAGTCCAAGACGGGGGATAGTGTTTACCGACATCCCGCGGACGTGCTCTGGACTGCTGGATATGACGCTTTCCTTTGCTGAGCGACTCGTTTGCTCTAAGTAGCGTTATGAAGTGCCCAGACCTACTGTATAGTATATATAAAACTGCGTCAAGTATATCACGTGGAAGGGAACGTTATATCGTCACAGCCGAGACGTAGGGATGCGGTGAGAGCAAAACCACCATCAGTCACGGGGGGTCCCGTCCGCGAATCAACCATCAACCCGGCCCCGTCCTACGGTGAGTACAAGATGTCGCCGCGCACGTCCCGTCCGTACACGCTCATCGCGCTGTCGTTCCTCGTAGTTGTGCTGGTGAGTACTATCGTTGCCAGTCGATAGTACACCCCTCCACCGATTTGGTTTTTCGCTGTCGCCACCTCACCACGTTACGAGCCAGTAGCTCGCCTCGAACGCGATACGACCCCTCGAAGCCGTCGACGCGACGGGAGCGGTCGGTATCGACTCGACCTGACGGGGTTCGAGTCTGCGTCCCCGCCTACCGCTCTCTCACGACCGTCCGGGTCCGCTCGGCGTCGATGCCGAACAGGAAGCCGGCGAGAAACAGGAGCTCGTTGCCCAGATAATACTGCTGAATCACGTAGTCGACGAGGCCGATATCCGGTGCGGCCACGCCGAAGACGACCAACAGGAGCGCGATGATCGCCGCGAGGCCGGCGACCGCTCGGACGACGACGCCCGAGATGAGTCCGACCACGAACACCACGACCGCAGCGAGGAGACTCATCGCGCACCGACCAGTGACGTGTGAGTGCCGCGCGCCTCGGCCGAGACCGGTCTGTCAGCACTCACACCGGGGGTCGCGTCGAACGCGGGTCCGCTCCGTCCGAATTCGAAACGTAGCATTGTGATTCCTCGACGAGTTAGACGGCCCGGCCTCGCTTAACGGCGCGGTGTCGTTCTCGTCTCCGGGGTAGTTCGAGGGGCGAATCGCATCCGGGCTCGCGTTGTCTCGCGCCTCGGACCGTCTCGGGTTTCGAGAAACGGATGTCGAGGCTATCGTCTCACGGCCCGTACCGCACATCGTGAGCTGAGATGACTTCCATACTCATCGTGTACGGCACCGGTGAGGGACAGACCGCGAAGGTGGCGGCGTTCGTCGAGTCGGTGCTCGCGGACCGGGGGTTCGACGTGACGACGCGACACGTCTTCGAGACGGACGACGCGGACATCGAGGCGTTCGACGCCGTGTTGGTCGGGTCGTCCGTCAACAACCGCGCGCACCGACCGGAGGTGGTGGCGTTCGTCGAGCGACACCGGGAGACGCTGGCGACGCTGCCGACGGGGTTCTTCCAGCTATCGCTCGCCTCGGCGGTGTCGACGAAGTGGGCGCGCGACGGCGCCCTCGGGTTCGTCGACGGGCTGACCGAATCGACCGGGTGGGCGCCGGACCGCGTCGGTCTGTTCGCTGGCGCGCTGACGTTCTCTCGGTACGGCAGAGCGCAGCGAACCCTGTTCAAACTCGCGGCGATCGTGATGGGTCTCGACGGCGACACCACGCGCGATTACGAGTACACCGACTGGGCCGATGTGGAGCGGTTCGCAGTCGAGTTCGGGGAGTTCGTCGAACGCGAGGTCGCGGAGCACGAGCGCTCCTGCATGGAGTGTGGGCATCGCGCGCGGAGGACCGGTCGCTCCGCGGTCCGTTCGGTGGCGCTCTCGGCGCGGCGGCCGCGGGCGTCGCCTACTGGGCGCTGAGACGACGGTGTTCGACGCGAAGCGAGGATGAGACCGCGACGCGTCCGTGAGGTGGGTCCGAGTTGGACGCGGTCGCCGTCGACTCGCGGAAGTGCTTCGATAGTGCGGCAGGGGTCGTAGAGGGTCACAGCGCCGGTCAGAGCGGCTATGCTCTCGGCGAGCGTACGCGTACTCATGGCACAGATCGCTCGACTCCGCCTGCGCGCCGATTCGACCGGAACGCTCGAACTCGTCTGTGAACGCTCGGCCTCGGAGCGGCGGGTTCCCGACGTCCGCTCGTTCGTCGGGAAGGGCGAGTTCGGACTGCTCGTCGACGGTCTCGACCCGAACGAACCGGTCACGCTGTTCGTCGAGCGCGATTCGGGGGCGAGAGCGCTCCCCGCTCGAACGCCCGTCGAAGCGCCCACGGATGAAGGCCGGGAGTAAACGACAGCGGAACCCGCTCGCGACTCTCTTTGCGTTCGTCCCGACTGATCTCGCTTGGCCAGCCGACGCGTCAAACCGCGTGGTGAACGCCGAGAGGACGTGAGCGACCGTCAGGCGTTGCCGTTGATGATTTCCGCGACGCGCCCGCGGTCGAACAATCGCTCTGCTTCGGGAATCTCCGGCAGCACGCGCTGTTCTTCGAACCCGGGCCACTCGCCGAACCGGTCGGGATACACCTGCTTGGCCGTCATCTCGAGTTGAAACAGGTTCAGCGTGATCCCCTGATCGAACGTCCCGCCGCGGTAGAACCGGTCGTTCTGAATTGCTGTCAGCTCTCGGCCGAGCGGGTCGTCCTCGAGCGCCTCCTTCGTCTCCGCTCGCGGTGACGAGTTCGTTGGTCGCCGGTCATGTCACAGACTCGACGACCGTCACTGCATCCCGACGAGGCGCTCTAGGATATCGGTCGCGGGCAGGTCGCGTCGGTCGAGGAGGGACTGTCGCTCCAACAGCGCGCGGTTGAGTGTCCGACGGTCGAGCACGTCGGCGGTCATCGGTGGGGTCACACCGCGCGCACGACCACCGTCGCGTTCGTTTGTTCCGCCGCGGAGACGACTGAGAGGTCGAACGCCGCGGCGACGACGGCGGTGTCGTTCCCTCGCTGTTGGACGACGACGCCGCCGTCGGCGCGACACGGTCCGAACGCGCGTCCCCGACCGCCGGGGCAGTGCTCGGCGGCCCACGCCTCGGCCTCGGTGACATTGTGCGAGACGAGGAGCGACCGGCCGCCCGCGGTGGCGGCGCGTTCCACCCGACCGATATCGTCCGCGAGTTCGGCTCGTACCTCGTCGACCGCTGCGGTCCGGTTTCGCCACCCGTACTCGCCGTCAATGCCGGTTGCCGCGCCGGTGAACGCCGCCGAGAGCGCGCGTCTGACGCCGTCGACGTCGGCGGCCGGTCTCGCCCCGTCTCCGGGCGCGTACGACAGTTGCGCGTACGCGAACGCCATCGGCACGAGGGCGACGGCGACGACGACGGCCGCGAGGAGGACGACTTGCCCCCGGTCGTGGCTCACACGTACCACACCCACAGCGTCGCCGTACAGCCGTCGGTCGTCACCGAGGCCCGACCGGTCGGGACGCCGGTCGGACGCGGCAACCCCACATGTCCGTGCGGCGTCTCGAGGCGGTACGAGAGCGGGTTCGGGAGCATCGCGTCGAGCCGCGAGTCGAGGGCGTCCGCCTCGGCGTCGAACGACGACGGCGACTCGCAGGCGACGGCGAGACGGTTCGCGCCGTCCCCCGCGGGCGCCTCGGCGACGAGAATCGCCAGCGCGTCCGACGCGGTTCGGTCGAGCGCCCGTCGCTCGTCCGTCTCGACGGGAGCGAGCGCGAACCCCGCGACGACGGCGAGGAGGAACAGGAGTCCGACCGTCACCTCGACCATCGGCGTGGCGAGTTGCGCCCGGTCGGCGGACGACCGGCGGGTTCCGAACCGAGACCGGTTCCGATTTCGGCTCCGGTGCCGCGGGCGCTCAGTCACCGACGGTCACCGCCAGCGGTTCCACCGTCGCGTTCGTCGCGGTCCAGCGAACTGTCACGTCGCCCTCGGCGCCTCCGACGTCGCCTTCGAGTTCGAACGATACCGTCGGCGCGGCGGTCCGCGACACGCGGAACGCGTAGTCGCCGGAGAGTCCCTCCGGGTCGCGCAGGACGAGGCGGTCGTTCGCGCGGACCGCGGTGAGAGTCGTCCCGTTGCGCGCCGCGACGGATATTCGGACCGAGGGCGTGCGGTCCGGAGGCGACACGCGCCGCCGGGCGGAGAGGTTCACCGTCGCCGTCCGCGTCGCGGTTCGCTCGACGCGGACGAGACGGCGGACGCGAACTCCGCTCGGGTCGCCGCGTTCGACGAGTACCTCGTCTCCCAAGGCAACGCGGACGGGGCGCCCGCGGACCGACGGTGCGAGGCGGTCCGCGTCGGCGGCGGTCAGCGAGCGAATTCTCGTCGCCGACACGACGTTCGGCCGCCTCGCGTGCGGCGCGTCGGCGGCCACCAGTCGGTCCGAAAGCGCCTCCGCGGCGTGTCTCGCGTCGGGGTCGGTGTCGGCGCCCGCGAGTGCGACGTTCGCGAGGAGGACGCACCCGACCGTCGCCGTCGTCAGGAGGACGAGCGCGGCGGCGAGGCTCAGGAGGTTCGCCTGCGCCCGGTCGGCGCCGACGGTCACGGCCGCCCCCCGTCACCCGAATCGCCGTCCCCGTTCTCCAGCGACACGGTGACGCGCCCGGGCCCGCCACGAACGACGACCCACGAATCTCTCGCGCTCTCCCACGTCCCGGTCACGTCCGCTCCCCGCGTCGGAAGCGAGAGAGCGACTCGGCCGCCGACGCCGGCGTCGGGGTGGTCGAGCACCAACGCGGCCGCGCTCGTCTCCGGGTCCGAGACGGCGCGTATCCGATAGGGGTCGCCTCGGAGCGTCGCCGGGAGCGAGACGGCGATGCGGCGGTCGGTGCGCCTCGCGTGTTCGGGGACCGCGCGCTCGATTCGCTCCGCGGCCCCGACGAGGGCGCGGTCACCGACTTCGGCGGCCGCCGCCGTCCGGTAACCGGGGACGACGCCGCCGTAGAACGACGCGCTCAGGAGCGCGACGAACAGCACGACGATACCGAGTTCGAGCGACTTCCCGACGACCGGCGAGAGGCCGCGGTCGGTCCGGACGCCTCGGTCGAGTCGGCGGAGAGCCCCGCCGCGGCGTCTCACGCTCCCACCTCCATCCTGAGACGCAGGTCGTGGACGACGAGGTGGACGGTTCGCTCGCCGGGGAAGGCGGCGACGACGCTCGGAACGCCGTCACCGTCGAAATCGCGGCGCGACGTCGTCGCGCCCCGCTGTCGGAACCCACGCTCCCACGCGTCGGGTGCGGTCGTCTCGACGGCCACGCGGTACCGGTCCGCCGGCAGGACTCGCCGCTCGTGCGTCGGCGCGGTCCGGAGCGTCACCGGGAGCGCCGCGCCCCGCGCCGATACGGCGTCCGTTCCGGAGGCGTTCAGCGCGGGGACGCCGACGTACAGCGTCCCGTTCGCGGCCGCGACGCTCGGCGGCGCCGACATCGAACTCCCGCCGCTTCGACCGATGGGATCGGTCGTCACAGCCCCAGCGACGGCGCTGACGCGCCTGCCGCCGGACTCGTACACCACCGCGCCGGCGCTCACCGACCGGACGACGCCGGACCCGTTCAGGACGCGGACGGTTCTGTCGGCCGTCCGGAGCGTGCCGTCGGAGAGTCTCACCGTGGTCTCAGTCTCCCCGACGGTGCCGGCGTCGAGGGCGTCGTCGACGCCGTCGGCGACCCGGGCGGTCGCGGCCGCCGCCGCCCCCTCTTCGACGACCGCACCCGCCGCGGCGGTGAGGGCGCCGATACCGACGACGGTGATGGCGAGGAGGACGGCGACGCCGACGACGGCCGACTGCGCCCGGTCCGTGCTCTCCCGATCCGGCGTCATATCGACCCCACTCCCGCGAAGACGAGATAGCAGACGGCGACCAGCAGTCCGGAGTGCAGCAGCGCCTCGTACCGGCCCCTGCTGGCCGTGCCGGCGAACCACCCCGAGGCGAGCATCGTCGCCTGCGTCGTCACGTACAGTCGGTGGCGGTCCCGCGCGAGGTCGATGGCGTTCGGGTCGATAGCGACGCTGTCGAGGTTCGCCATCGACGACAACTGCGCGAACCCGTCGAACACGTGCGACCCCGTCGCCACCGTGATGCCGACGACCAGCAGGGCGGTCGTCCACCCGACGGCGACGTAGACGACCATTCCCGAGCGAAGGGCCTTCCGTGCGTGGTAGAGTCTCCCAATCTCGGACTGTAGCATCTCGAACACCGTTCCCGTGTCGCTGCCGGCGTCGAGGGCGCCGATGACGAGTCCGATTGTCTGTTCGGCCATCGGCGTCCCGACGCGTTCGACGAAGCGGTCGAGGGCGGCCGTGCGGAGGTCCTCGTCGGTCCCCGCGTTCGGGGAGGTGAGACTGAGGTTGAGCGCGAGGTCGGCCACGTCGGCCGAGAGCGGTCCCAGGTCGACGTTTCCGGCGACGTGTTCGACCGCCTCCGGGAACGGGCGTCCGAGGCTGACGTGCCCGGAGATGGCGTGGACGAAGTCCTTTAATTCTCTATCTTTCGCGTCGTCGACGCGCGCCCGGCGGACGGCGACGGCGCCGACCGAGACGGCGTAGACGACGTACCCCGCGAGGACGACGCCGACGGCGTCCGCGCCGACGACGGCCGCGAGGAGGCCGGCGGCGACGCCGAACGGGACGAAGGCGAGCGTCGCACTCGCCGGGTTGGTCGTCGCCGTCGAGAGCATCCCGAGCGTCGTCGCCGGGCGGGCGTAGCCGACTCGCTGGTCGGGCGGCCGAATCGTGGCGACGAGCACGGATGCCCCCAGACCGACGACAAGGATGAACGCGCCGTTGCCGTAGACGACGAGGCCGCGGAGCGTCGTCGTCCCCGCCGGCGTCGTCACCGTCGCGGACAGGCCGGGCGTGATGACGCTCATGACGGTCAGCGTGATGACGAACAGGGCGGGGAGGACGAGGAGGACGATGAATATCTCCGCGAGGAGTTCGAGAAAGCCCTCCGCCTGCCGCCGCGCGCGGTCCTCCCGGTGGCCGAGCATCCGACTCTCCATGCGGAGGTAGTTCCGGAGGGCGTCCGAACCCTGGTCGGCGTGCTCGCCGAACTTCAGCAGGAAGGGGGCGAGCGTGTTCTGCGCCGGGGTGTCGCGGGCGACGCGCCGGAGGCCGGCGTTGACGTTGCCGGTCATCGCGGCGGTGTTCAGCGCCTTTCGACAGGAGACGGCCGTCTCGCCGTACGCCCGCGTGTCGGCGACGCGGCGGAGCATCGCTCGCCGGCCGTCGCTCCCGGAGGCGAGGACGTGCAGGTAGCGGACGGCGCCGGGGAGCGTCCGGTCGATGTTCGACCGGCGCGCCGCGGCGGCCCACCGGAGGTACCGGCCGCCGAGAGCGACGACGGCGCGCTTAGCGACGAGACCGACCGCACAGGCGGCGATAACGCCGATTACGACCGGCGGCAGTCGGGGGACCGGGGTCCGTCCGACCAGCGGAACGACCGCTTCCGCGAACGCGACCCACCCGTCGAGCGTCCGCCGCGGGAGGGCGAGGACGACGAGGGGGAACGGGACGGCGACGGCGAGCATCGCCAGCCACGACGCGCCGTACACCCGCGCGAGGAACAGGTCGAACCCGACGCGCAGGTCGGTCCCGCGGTAGTCGCGGCGGTGACGCTCGTGCCGAGGAGCGTCGGCGTGGCGGGCGAACAGGGCGTACAGAGTGCGGTCGAGAACCGACAGCGAGTCGTCGCGCGCGGCGGTCGACGGGGCGGCCGTCTCGGTCACCGGTGCGCTCCCGACGCTCCGGCCTCAGCCGCCTCGTTGGCCTCGCTCGACCCGGTCCCCTCGTCCTTTCTCTCCTCTCCGCCCTCGGCCATCCTTCGGCGGACGCGTTCGACCGTCGCCGCCTCGTCGGTCCGGAGGTCGGAGAGGAAGCCGAACACCCGGTCGAAGTCGGAGACGTTCTCGCGGACGAGGTACTCGACGTACCCCCGCTTCCGCAGGAACTCGGCCTCGACCGCTTCGACCTCCCGGTCGGTCGCGGCGGCGACGCGGTGGAACACGCGGTGCGAGAGGCGGCGGTGCTCGTCGCCGAGTCGCGGGTGGTCGTGCGCGACGGCGAACGACCCGTCGGTCTCCCGCCACAGGACGGCGTTCCAGTAGAGCGTCTGGCCGCCCTTCTCGATGGACCCCTTTCGCGCCGTCGGCGGGAGCGCGTCGTACCCCGCCTCGTCGACGAGTTCGACGACTTCGGCGACGTAGCGCTTCCCGTCGACGCGGTGCGGGAACACCACGAGGTCCAATTCGCGCAGGAGGTAGACCGGGAGGCCCTGTTCGACGACGCGGTTGACAAGCGTCTCCACGTCCTCGGCGTGGGTCGTCCCGACGACGCCGTGACCGGTGTTCAGTACCTCGGCGAACGTCTCGAACGACGCGGGCGTGTTCACCTCGGCGATGACCTCCACGTCGGGGTTGAGGTAGTTGGCCTCGGTCATCAGGTCGGCCATCGAGACGCGCTTGAACTCCGACTCGTGTTCGCGCGTCGTCAGCGAGATGCCCGTCTCGTGCGGGAGGCGGACCTCCCGCGCCCCCTCGTCGATGCTCACCGGGCGATGGTCGTAGGGGATAAAGGGCATGTGCGCGTTCATGAGCGTCGTCTTCCCGACGCCCGTCGGCCCGGAGAACAGGACGACGCGGCGGTGTTCGTACAGCATCCACAGCAGGGCGACCAACTCGACGGGCAGGGCGTCGAGGCGGACCAGGTCCACCGGCGTCATCGGGTCGGCGGCCTGCTTGCGGATGGAGACGTGCGGGCCGTCCGCGGAGATGACCGGCAGGGCGACGGCGCAGCGAATCGTCTCTTCGACCCCCTCGGGTCGGAGGTTCACCTTCGCCGAGGGGCGAGACGCGTTCAACTCCACGCCGTCGGCGGCCGCCAATTGGGTGACGACGTTGACGAAACTCGTCTCGTCCTCGAAGGCGAGGTTCGTCGGGACGCGACCGCCGCCGATAGGGGTGCCGTCGACGACGCCGGCGCGCGGGATGACCTTCACGCGTTCGCCGACGCGGTTCGCCTCGACGTCTTCGAGGTCAGGGTCGCGGATGGGAATCGACAGGACGCCCTCTCCGACGTAGTCGCGGAGGACGTAGTAGACGAGGTCCTCCAACCGGTCCTCGGCGAACCGCCGGTCGACGGGCGGGAGGGCGAGTCCGTACTCCGAGAGCGCCGACCGGACCCGGTACTCGGTCGCCTCGACCCACGCGCGGGTGTTTCGCGCCGTCAGGCGCCGCGAGAGAAACTGACGGGCGCGTTCGCGGACGAACCCGCGTCGGTCCTCGACCACCTCGCCGGCGTTGGCCTCCCAGATCCGCTCCTTGCACTCGGCGATGAGTTCCTCGTCGCCGGGGAGGAGGTCGGGTTCGAGGACGGCGTACTTCGTCGTGAAGCGGTCGTCGCCGAGAAGGTGGTCGCGGTGCAGCACCACGTCGACGTCGAACCCGCAGAACGGGACGGTGTAGTGACGGAGTCGCTCGCCCGCTACCCGGTCCGCGAATTCGGCGTCCGTCCGGTAACTGGTCGTCGCGGGGGCGTAGTTCTCGGTGTGGACGACGAGCGTTCCGTCCGCGCCGTCCTGACTCACGTCGACAACCTCGATGCGGTCGTCCAGCGCCAACGGGGTCATCTCACCCAGGAGGCGCAACTCGCAGAGCGCGTAGTACTCGATGCGGCGCCGGGCGGCGGGCGACACGTCGAGCAGGCGGTCGAACACGCGCCGATACTTCGGAGGCACGCCGGCCTCGGCGCGTTCGGCGGTGCCCTCGCGGGTCAGCGGTCGGCGGCGGTTGACGACCGAGAAGTGGTCGTCGACGGTCCGCAAGGCGGACTCCTCGCGCGGACCCAAACCGGGTTCGGACACCTCGTATCGAAAGCCGACGCCGTCGCCGTCGCGCACGGTGACGACGACTTCCGGGACTACCTCGTACTGCGTTCGGACGTCCGGGGCGTACCACGCGTCCCCGTCGTTCGGGGGAAGGGGCGGCGGCACGTCTCCAGCCGCCACCTCGTTCGGACTCGCGTCGTTCTCCGCTGAACCGTTCATCGAACCTCCCCGACTCGGGCGGTACGCGTCATCGAAGTATCGTTGTCAGATTTCAGTATATATAATTTGATAATCGACTCCGAGAGATGGATCACCTCAGAAGTGCTCTTTAGAGGCCCTCTAAATGCCCGAAGAAGCAGAGAGGTGTGTTTTCTCACCCAGCAGAAAGCAGAGCGGCCCTCCGAACTGTAGATATCAATATCAATACTGATATCTACTGCGCCGTCGAAATCTCTCCGATGGACCCCATGTGCGAAGTGAATTTCGGGTCGCGATGCTCGGTGGGGACACCCCGTGTGCGAGATGATTTTCCGCGGGAGGACGCCCCGCTCTCGGCTACTCCTCTTCGAAGAAATCCGCGACCTGCGCGTCGACGACGGACCTGATGAGGTCCTCCTCGTGTTCGGCCGCTTCGAGCCGGATGTCGTCTTCGAGCGTCTCGGCGACGACGCTGGGGTCGTCGACGAACGTGTACTCCTTGTGGACGCCGCTGCCGTAGCCGCGGCCGCGCTTCTCCGAGACGACGAAGTTGTAGGTCTCCGCCTCGTTCATGTATCGGAGGTAGGAGTCGCGCGACTTCTCGTCGGTGTCCAGGAGGTCGGTGAGATACTGGTAGACGCGGTAGGCGACCGTGCTGGGGACGGCGTCCAGCGTGCGCTGTGCGTGAACGGGAACGACAGCGGTCGCGTACAGCGAGAGCTTCTTCTGGGCCGACAGTCCCTGCATCTGCGTCAGCGTCCGGTCGCGCTCGGCCTCCTTCTGCGCGTCGCGCACGTCCGCCTCGCAGATGGTCCCCGTCCCCTGCCGATCCGCGATTTCGCCGGCCTTCCGGAACAGGTCGATAGCCTTGCGGGCGTCGCCGTGGTCCTGCGCGGCGAACGCCGCGCTGAGCGGGATGATGCCGTCTTCGAGCACGCCCTCCTGATAGGCGTCGCGGCGCCGTTCGAGGATGGCCTGTAGCTGGTTCGCGTCGTAATCGGAGAAGACGACGTCCTGCGGGTTGAACGAACTCTCCGCCCGTCCGTCGAGGTCCTCCATGAACCGGGGGTCGTTCGTCAGCGCGGCGACCGAGACGTGCCCCTCGATGCGGCCCAACTGCGAGGCGCGCGATAGTTGGTACAGCAGTTTCGAGTGGGCCGGCTCGTCGTTCGGGTCGCGCTGGCGGCCCACCAGCAGGTCCACCTCGTCGAGGATGATGATGACCGAGTCGAAGTTGTTCGTGAGAATCTCGTAGAAGCGGGTGAGCTTCTGGTCCGTCGAGATGCCGCTCTCGGGGACCCCCACCTCGACGCCGGCCTCGGCGGCCGCGCTCTCGACGAGTCGGTACACCGCCCGGTCGTGCGACTTTATCGTCTGGCAGTTGACCTCGATGAACCCGAGACGGTCGCCCTGCGCGGTGGCGAGTTCGAGCACCTGCTGGCACACCGCGTTGATGATGAGCGACTTTCCGGTTCCCGAGGGTCCGTAGAGCAGCATGTTGGGCGGTCGGTTCCCCTGCAGGGCGGGTCGCAGATAGGTGATGATGTCGTCCAACTGTTCGTCGCGCCCGACGATTCGGTCCTCGTCGATGACGGTGTCGGGGTCGAGAAGGGCCTTCTCCCGGAAGACGGAGTTCTGAACGCCCTCTTGGAGGCGCCCCTTGATAGACTGGGAGAGAGACTGGTCGTCGCCGTCGGCCATGTTCCGAACTGCCGCGCCGCGCGTAAATATCCACGGAAACCGTGTGCGAGATTAAATACCGATGTATCGAGTTGCAGAGAACCTGTGTGGCCGAACTAGGAAAGGACCGATGCACCGCGGACGAAATCAATCGCCGCCTCCCTCCCCCCGTTTGCGAGATGATTTTCGGTACTCGACCGGGCCCGTCCGGTCCGAACGGTGAGACGATAGCACACACCGTGTGCGAGATGAAATCGCTCCCGATACTCGCTCGGCCGCAGCAACTCGGCGCCGGTCGTCACCCCCTCACCCCGTGTGCGAAGTGAATTGCCGAGAGTCAAGCGGGGGGCCGGTCCGCTTCGTCGTGCTTCGAGCGGCAAAGCGCGTAGTATCAGAAGAGATAGTACCAAACCGCTCGATTACAGCTACATTACGGGTTCTGTTATCAAAGCATATAGATAAAAGTGCCTATCTTCAACAACTCCCGTCGCGCGGTTTTGGCCCGTCCGACGTCGTCCTGTCGACTCGATTCTGACGATCAGGGCCGCCTGTACCCGCGGCTGTCTCCCCCGGCCCCTCCGTCCCCGATTTCATCTCGCACACGGGGTGGGGGAGGTGGGGGTTCAGTTCTCGACTGGGGTGGGCTCCAGACGTCGGACTCGAACTCGACCCGAGGACCGTACTCCGGTACGCCTCCCGAAACGCCCCCACCGAGCGCCTTATTCCAATCCGTCCCTTGACACTGGTGATGGCTCCATCCCCCCGCGAAGAGCCGACGCTGTCGCCCCCCGTTCCGCCGGAGTCCGACGACGCGTGCGTCCTCTGGCACCGGCGCAACCTCCGCCTCACGGACGACCGAGCGGTCGAGTACGCGACGGCGAACTACGACACCGTCTGTCCGTTATTCATTTTCGACCCGCGGTTCTACGGGGCGGACGGCCTCGCCTGCGACGCCCGGTTACGATTCCTCCACGAGTGTCTGGCCGACCTCGAAGACCAGTACACGAAGGAAGGAACGACCCTCGTCTACGCGCACGGGTCGCCGGTCGACGTCCTCGATTCGTTCCTCGACGCGGGGTGGGACGCCGTCGTCAATCGGGAGGCGACGGGGCGGTACGGGAAGGAGCGAGACGACGCGCTGGCCGCCCGCGACGGCGTGCGGTTCGTCGCCGACGACGGTATCCGGTACGGGCAGTCCGACCGGGAGGGGTGGGCCGAGCACGCGGAGTCGTACTTCGAGAGCGACCCCAATCGCCCACACGAGTCGGGGTTCGGGAGGCACGACCTCCCGTCGACAGTCGATATCGACGCCATCGAAGGCGAGTACGACGTTTCGCCGTCGAAGACGGACGTGCCGACGGGCGGCCGCACGGCGGCGCTCGCCCGTCTCGACAGATTCCTCGACGTCGTCCACGAGTACCAAGCGAACGTCAGCAGTCCGCTGGGAGCGGCGACGCGCGCCAGTCGGCTGTCGGCGCACCTCCGCTTCGGTGCCCTCTCGGTGCGCGAGGTGTACCAGGCGCTCGACGACGCCATCGACTCCAACGGCAAGGAGGCGTTCGTCTCCAGACTGTTCTGGAACCGCCACTACACGCAGAAGCTGGCCGACTGGTCGGGATGGATGGACACGGCGGTCAACCCGGTGCTCGAAGGCATCTACGCCGACAATGGTGACGAGGAGCTGATCCGCGCGTGGAAACGCGGGCGGACCGGCTTCCCGATGGTCGACGCGTCGATGCGCTGTCTCCGGGAAACCGGCTGGCTCAACTTCCGGATGCGGGCGATGTGCGCGTCGGTGTTCAGCTTCGTCCTCAAACAACCCTGGCAAGTCGGCGCCGATTACATGTACTATCACCTCATCGACGCCGACCCCGCCATCAACTACACGCAGTGGCAGAGCCAGAGCGGACTGAAGGGAATCGGTGCGATTCGCGTGTACAACCCCCGAAAGCAGGTCCGGGACAACGACCCCGAGGGCGACTTCGTCAAGCGCTGGGTGCCCGAACTCGACCCCGTCCCCGCGAAGTACCTGGACCGCCCGGAGCGGATGCCGCTGTCGCTGCAGGACGAACTCGGCGTCGACGTCGGCGAGGACTATCCGTATCCGGTGGTCGACTACGACCGCGAGCGACGGGCGGCGCTGGACACCTTCGCCGGCCTCCGTGCGGAGTCCGAGGCGGCGATGCGAGAACCCGACGTATTCCGTCGGGCGTCGTTGTCGCCGAAGAGTCGGAACATCGTCGAGCAGGCGACGACCCGATCGGACGGGGCGGGGACACAGTCCGCCGAGTCAGCGGGCTCCGACTCCGAGTCCGCGAACGAACAGGCGGGACTCGACCAGTTCTAACCGCGCGGCGGCCCTCCCGGACGCGCGATATACGGGAACGCACTCACGAATCCGCGTCGCTCCCGTCGTTCGGAAGGAGCGTCGAGACCAACAGCACGACGAGCACGAAGAGCGTAAGGAGCAACAGCGTCTCTCGCTGCGCCTGCACGACGGCGACGTCGAACACGCTCGTCAACAGCTCTCGCTGCGCGGGGGAGAGGGCGGCGAGGAACTCCCGCTGCGCCCCTCTCGTCGCCGTCTCCGCGGCTTCTTCGAGAGCCAGCGCGAGCGCTGCTCGGTCACCGGCCGGCACCGCCGCGTCCGTGGCGGTCAGTACGCCGTCGACGACGCCGCCGTAGAATCGCCGCAGCAAGTACGTGCCCACGATAGCGGTCCCGAACGGCGAGCATCAAGCCCCTACTCGGCGGGTTCAGCGACGCGGAGAACCGGTGTCCTCGCCGCCGAACGATTCGCCGCAGTGGGGGCACCGCCCGACCCTCGGTGCCTCTTCGGCCCGGGTCTCCTTCCGCGCCTGCTCCGCGAAGAATCCCGCCGCCAAGATACTCGACGGGAGCGCGAAGAAAGCGACACCGCCCAGCATCGTCGCGGCGCCGAGAAGCCGTCCGAGCGGCGTGACGGGGACGACGTCACCGTAGCCCACGGTGGTGAGCGTCACGATTCCCCACCACAGCGTCTTCGGAATCGACGAGAACGCCTCCGGCTGGACGCTCCCTTCGACGGAGTACATGAGCGTCGAGGAGACGAGGACCAGCATCCCGGCCCCGCTGAACGCGACGGCGAGGTCCGAACGCTGCGCGTCGAGTACCCGCTTGAACCGGCGTCGGGAGCGTCTGAACCACGAGAGGTTGAGCACGCGGACCAACCAGAGGACGCGAAACAGCCCCGACTCGAGCAGCGGTATCCCGAAGAGAAGGCCGGTCCAGAACGTCGCGAGAACGAAGAAGTCGACGACGGCGATCGGGTTGCGGACGAACGCGAACCGACCGCGCCGGTCGAGGCCGCCGGAAGCGGCGCCCGCGGCCCAGAGCCGAACGACGTACAGAGCGGTGAACAGCACCATCGACGCGACGAGCAAGGCCGTGAAGTAGACCGAATACCGTTCGTAGAGCGGCTCGACCGTCGAGAGAACGACGGCGACCACGTTCATCGACGCGACGGCGAACACGACCCAGCCGAATCGCTCCCCCCGCCGGTCCTCCGGATTCGGTTCCACCACCGCCCACACCTGCTCTCGGGACGTCTGCGCCATGTCGCAGTATCTCGGTCGAACTATATCTCGTTGCCTCTCGGCGGGACGGACTCTTCTCCGGTCCACCTCGATTCCGATTCGCTGGAAAACATACAATAATTTATATCCGTTCGTGGGTGCCGTCCACCTTCCGAATCGGTCGACCTCCGAATCGCATCGAGGCCGGTCCGTCACTCGTTCGTCGAGTCGGTGTCCATCGAGACGTCCGCTTCCGGTTCGCGTGCGGGCCGAACGACAGTGCGCGGCGGGATACCGTCTTCTCGCCTCGGCGTCCGGGTGAGGAGGCGCTGGAACCACGTCTCGTCGTTCGGCGGCGCCTTCTCGACGAGTTCGTAGTCGACGACGACACCCCCGTTCTCCGCCGCCGACAGGCGGAAATAGTTGAGTTGGTACCAGGAGTAAAACACGGGCGGGAGGACGCCGAACGCCGGGTCGATACGCCGTAGTCGCTTCAGCCATGTCCCGGTGTTGATGACGACTCTGTCCTCCACTTCCGTGACCGAGGGCCGGTGCGTGTGACCGTAGACGAACACGGCGACCGACGGGTCGGCCGCGAACACCTCTCTCGCTCCCGCGAGGTAGACGTCCACCGGCGGGTCTCGCTCGTCCGGTCGGTCGATACCGAACCGTCTGAGCGTCTTTCGAGCGTCCCTGACGAAGGCGTACAGCGGAATCGCGACGAGCAGCAACAACAGCGTGATAACGAGGTTCGCGGTCAACAGCAGGTCGACCAGCGCGCCGACCGGACCGAACAGTCCGAGCACCCGCTCGACGAACGCCATCGGGAGCGACCAGAGACCGGCCGCGTCGAGCGCGAACGCGAGGACGTAGAGGAAGCCGACGTTGAACAGCAGGAGAAACGGCGCGGAGACGTACCTGAGCCAGGGGCTCATTTCCCTGTAGAAGTAGTTGGACAGAATCCACGCGGGAATCTGCGTCATCGGCGTCACCGCTTGGATGTCTTTGAGCCAGTTGAACTTCCCGCGCGCGGAGAGGCGACCGGCGCGGCTCGTAATCTGTCTGTTGACGTAGTAGCCGGGTGGGTTCGCGTACGGGTTTCCGAAGTCCGGAATCCGGTTGTTCGGGTCCCGTTGCATCCCGTGTTCGATGTAGACGACGTGGTCCCCGACGGGTCGCGTGATCGATATCTCCTGTCGCAGCGTGACGTTGAACTCGGCCAAGCGGTCGACGTACTCGGGGTAGGCGGCGAGTTCGTAGTCGTGGTTTCCGGGAATGAGCGTGATGGGAATCCGACTGCCCGTGGCTCTGAACTGCTCGAACAGCTCCGGATACCGGTCGACGAGGGCGTCGAACTTGTCCAGTCCGTCGACCGCGGTGAACTCCCACAGGCCGAACGCGTCGCCGTTGATTATCAGTTCGGCGTCCTCGTCTGTCGTCTCGAGCGTCCGGAGGAACGACAGCAGTTCGTCCAAGAAATCGACGTGCTCCAGTTGCTCGTCGCCGCCGACGTGGAGGTCGCTGATCAGGTAGTACGCGTCGGTCATGCGCTCACTCCCCGCCCGGCGGGCGCAGCGACGCCGACGAGGGTCGACCCCGACCCTCGCATGATGCTGATCGCACCCGCGAGTCCCGAACCCAACGCGAGAAAGAGCGACAGGACGTTCGGACTGGTTCGCTCCGCGACCTGCGGAATCTCCTGGATGTCGAGCCCCGGCGGGATGAGAGTCGTCTGCTGAAGCACCGCTCCGAGCATCGCGGCCGTCGCGAGGGCGTGGTGTTCGCGGGAGATTCCGAGCCCGAGGGACCGCTCTTTCAGCGCGGAGAGATGCTGTGAGGCGACCGTTTCCGTCGGAAGAACGACGGTGTACGTGTCGTCTCGAATCCCCGCGTCGGTCAACGCTTCCATCACCGTCTCGACGCCGCTGGACGGGACCGGGAACTGCACCATCGCCTCGAAATCTCCGCGACCGACCTCCTCGAAGACGGCGTAGTCGACGCCCTGTCCGTCGAGCGAGTCGAGAACCTCCGCTCGCCTCCCCACGGGTATCAGCACCTCAACGAGTCGCATACGCGCTACGACGCGTCGAGAGAACAAAAGCTATGAGTGCTCTGAAAGGCGCACCTCGGCCGACGAGACCCGGATTCGGAGTGCGCGCGTTCGCGCCGCGCCGACCCTTGCGTCCCGGAGAAAGACGGGGGTATGCGCTCGTATCTTTATCAGAGAACCGAATCCACCACCCAACTGCCGTTCTCATCCTTGTGTTCACAACAGAAGAGCGACAGTACCGTACCGGTCCAAAACGCGTTCGCGTTCGTCGAACGGCGCTCAGTAGTCCTGTATCTCCAGTTCGATGATGTTCGCGGCGTCCGACACCGCCCGCGGGAGTTCCTCCTCGAAGTACTCGTCCTGTGCCCGACTCGCGGGGACGGCGACGCTGATGGCCCCCCGGACCGACACGTCGTCCGACTGGGCCTCCCGGATGGGGGCGGCGACGCAGCAGAGGCCGTTCAGTTGCTCCTCGTAGTCGAAGGCGACGCCCTCGGTGCGCGCCGTCTCCAGTTCGGCATCCAGTCGCTCCCGGTCGGTGACGGTCTGTCCCGTCGTGGCCGGCAGTCCGTGTCGCGCGACGATTTCGTCGACGCGTTCGGCGGACACCTGCGAGAGGAACGCCTTCCCCAGGGCGTTGTCGTGCAGTCGTTTCCGGTTCCCCGCGGTGTCGAAGTTGACGGCGTCCTCGCCTCGGTTGTCGTAGATGTAGTAGCCGTAGCCGTGCTCTTCGACCATCAGGATGCAGAGTTCGCCCGTCTCGCGGGCGAGTTCGTCCACCTTCGCTTTCCCGGCCTGATACGTGCTCATCTGTGCGACGACGTCGTGACCCATGGTCAACAAGTTCAGACTCACCCTGTAACCGTCGCGTTCGCGGACGACGAACTCGGCGTCTTCCAGCGTCTTCAGATGGTAGTGCGTGGTACTCTTGGCGATGCCCAGTCGCTCGGCCACCGCCGTCGCCGTCGTTCGCTCCCGCCCGGCGAGAAAGTCGAGAATCTCCAGCGTCCGTTCGGAGGCTTCGATGCGCTTCGTCCCCGTTTCGCTTGTCATGGTCGGGGTTTCGGACCGAACGATAATCAATTTTCACCACAGTCGAATCGCGTTCCGCGTGCCCATCCGGCCGTCTCTCCGAGGAACCCTCATGCGTTACATACCTACGCGTGTAATTCATACTCGGCTTCGCGTTCAACCTTGTCGAACTCGCTCGCCGGTGTACGACCGGTGGCAGGTGCAGAGGTACTCCGAGCGGCGGCCGAGGAGGTTCGCGCACAGGCGTTCGACACGATTGAACCGCCCGTAGACTCGCGTTTCGCCCTCTGAGAGAATCTCACCAAAACAATTATGATAGTGTGTTCGTGAGTCCCATACGGGATGTACCAGCAAGACGGAGAGGAGATATTCGTCATCGACGGGCACGTCCACCTCTGGGACGCCCGCGAGGAGAACATCGTACACCAAGGCGGCGAGGAGTTCATCCAGTGCTTCTACGACTACCACACCGGGTTCACCCCCGACGAACGGGAGTGGGACCTCGACGAGTACCGCTATTACGGACCGGAGCGGATGACCGAGGACCTGTTCGGAAACGCGGCGGCCGACATGGCTGTCTTCCAACCCACGTACCTCACCGACTTCTACGACGAGGGGTTCAACACGATAGAGCAGAACGCCGAACTGGCCGAGGAGTACCCCGAACGGTTCGTCCTCAACGGGACGTTCGACCCCCGCGATGGCGAGGAGGGGTTGGAGTACCTCGAACAGCAGAAAGAGCAGTACGACATCGAGGGGGTCAAAGTGTATACCGCCGAGTGGCGCGGCGACTCGAAGGGATGGCGGCTCGACAGCGACGAGGCCTTCGAGTTCTTAGAGAAGTGCGCGGACCTCGGTATCGACAAGATTCACGCGCACAAGGGGCCGACCATCCGGCCGCTGAACCGCGACGCGTTCGACGTCGCGGACATCGACGACGCGGCGAGTTCGTTCCCCGACCTGGAGTTCGTCGTCGAACACGTCGGACTCCCCCGGTTGGACGACTTCTGTTGGATCGCCGCGCAGGAACCGAACGTCTACGGCGGCCTCGCCGTCGCGGCGCCGATGGCGCAGAACCGGCCCCGCAAGTTCGGCGAGATAATGGGCGAACTGCTGTACTGGTTGGGCGAGGACCGCATCATCTTCGGCTCGGACTACGCCCTCTGGAACCCGGATTGGTTGGTCGAGACGGTGATGAACGCCGAACTCACCGACGAGCAGAAAGACGAGTACGGCATCGAACTCTCGACCGACGTGATGAAGAAGATCATGGGCGAGAACGTCGCCGACCTGTACGACATCGACATCGAGGCGAAGAAAGAACAGTTCCGCGCCGACGACGTGACCGAGGAGTTCGGCCTCGGAGACCACTACGGCGCCCCCGACGCCACCGCAGACTGATGTCGAGCAGCACCCACAGCGACGACGGCCCGTCCGTCTCGGACGTGCGCGACCGACTGGACCGCGTCACCGACCCGGAACTCGACGAGTCCATCGTCGAACTCGGCTACCTCGACGACATCACCCTCCGGGGGTCGACCGTCGACGTGACGTTCTCGCTCCCGACGGCGTGGTGTTCGCCCGCGTTCGCGTGGATGATGGCGTCGGACGCCCGCGACGAGGTGGAGTCGCTCCCGTCGGTGGAGACGGCGACGGTGACGCTCCGAGACCACATGCACGAATCGGAGATAACCGAGGGCGTCAACGCGCGCGCCTCGTTCGGGTCGACGTTCCCGGACGCCGACGGCGACGTCGCCGGCATCCGCGCCTCTCTCGACGACAAGGCGCGCGTCGGCCGGCAGTTCGAGGCGATGAACGCCCTCCTCGACGCCGGCCTCGACGAGCGACAGATCGTCGCGCTCCGACGCGAGGACCTCTCGCTCGACGACGGCGCGGTGTTCGTCCGCGACGGCTCGGTCGGCGTCTCCGTCGAACGGGAACCGCTCGCGGAGTACGTCGAGAAGGTCGAAGCCACGGGACTGGTCGAGACGGGCGAAGACGTGCTGTTCCGGACGCCCGACGGGGACCCCATCTCCCCCGACCGATTCGACCTCGTCCACAAGCGGAGCCGACTCGCGAACGTCAACATGACCGGACAGGGAAACATCTGCGACGCGCTCAACGAAGCGCGGTTCGACCCCGACCGGCCCGAGACGTACGGCCCGCACGCCGAGGAGTCGTGAGCGGCGAGCACGCTCCGTCTCACTCGCTGTTCCTTCCGTCGGCGTCGACGTCGAGCGGTGTCCGACCCGCGGATTTATCACGAACGATGTAGAATTACCCTTTGCACCATGTTAGCAGCACGTTTGCACGAGTACACCGAGGACATGAGCGAACCACTCTCCATCGACGAGGTGGACCGGCCGTCCGTCGACGTCTCCGACGGCGTCGTCGTCGAAGTGGAGGGGGCGGGGTGGTGTCAGACGGACAACCACATCATCGAGGGGATGTGGACCGACTACGTCGAGCAGACGCTCCCGATGACGCTCGGCCACGAGAACGCCGGCACCGTCGTCGACGTCGGCGAGGAGGTACACACGGTCGAGGAGGGCGACCGGGTCATCTGCCACCCCGTCGCGACGTGCGGGACCTGCCGGGCGTGCCGCCTCGGCAACGACATGTACTGCGAGAACCTCTCGTTCCCCGGTCTCACGACGGACGGCGGCTTCGCGGAGTACCTCCGCACGAACGAACGCGCCGTCATCCCCCTGCCGGGCGACGTCGACCCGGCGGACATCGCGCCGCACGCCGACGCCGGCATCACGGCCTACCACGCGGTGAAGAAGGCGGTCGACGAACTGAACCCGGGCGACACGGCCGTCGTCATCGGCGTCGGCGGCCTCGGACACATCGGGCTGCAGTGTCTGAACGCGATGAGCGCGGCCGACATCGTCGCCCTCGACGTGAAGGAGGCGGCGCGCGACCTCGCCTCGGAACTGGGGGCGAGACACACCGTCGACCCGACGTCGGAGGACGTCCCCGAGGCCGTCGGCGAGTTCACCGACGGCAGCGGCGCCCAGCAGATCATCGACTTCGTCGGCGCCGACGAGACCACGTCGCTCGGCCCCGACATCGCCGCGGCGGGCGCGGACCACCACATCGTCGGCTACGGCGGCCACGTCCACGAACCCTCGCAGACGCTCGTCGACGGCGAACTCGCCTACCGGGGGACGCTCGTCGGGCGCTACACCGAACTGCAGGAACTCGTCGCCCTCGTCGACCGCGGAGACGTCGAACTCCGGACGAGCCGGTACGACCTCTCGGAGATAAACAGCGTCGCGGAGCGCCTCGAACACGGCGAGATAGAGGGCCGCGCGGTCATCGTCCCGTAGTCCGCCGACCGTCGCGCCCCACTTTCGACCGATTTCGATTTCTTTCGGTTCCGACGCGCCGACTTGAGAGGACGGCGCGGTCCGGGGGAACGGGTCCGTTTCGGAACGTGCGGTCGGTCCGTCGAGCGGCGACGAGATGTGGAGTGTGGAGTGAGAGCGGGAGTACTACCGCTCGCCCACCCGCCGACCGATGCCGTCGGCGGTCCGAAGCGCGTCCCGGACCATCGCCGGCGTCACCTCGAACGGCTCGTTGTGGATGGTCTCCTCGGGGTCGCACGCCGCCTCGGCGACCGTCTCCAACTGCGCCGTCGTCGGGTCGTCGAGGCCGATATCCGCGAGCGTCACCGGGAGGCCGAGCGCCAGCGAGAACCCGACGTAGTCCTCGACGAAGTCGTCCGGGCGACCTTCGAGCACGAGTTGCGTGACGGTTCCGACGTTCACCTTCTCGCCGTGGGTCGCGTCGTGCGTCGCCTCGAGTTGCGTCAGTCCGTTGTGCACCGAGTGCGCCGCGGCCAAGCCGCCGCTCTCGAAGCCGAGGCCGCTGAGCAGCGTGTTCGCCTCCGCGACGGCCGCGACGCTCTCCGTGACGGCGCCCGCTTCGACGGCGTCCACGGCGGAGCGACCGTGGTCGCGGAGCGTCTCGTAGCAGAGTTTCGCGAGTCGGTGCCCGGCCCGCGTCGGCGTCCCGCCCACGACGTTCTGCCCGCCCGACCGGTACGTCGCGTCGGCCTCGAACCACGTGGCGAGTCCGTCCGCGATGCCGGAGCGGAAGAACCGGGTCGGGGCCTCGGCGACGACGGCGGTGTCCAAGAGGACGAGGTCGGGGTGGCGGTCGAAGAACCGGTACTCCTCGAACTCCCCGTGCTCGCTGTAGATGACCGACAGCGCGCTGGTCGGCGAGTCGGTCGAGGCGACGGTCGGCATGGAGACCATCGCCCCGCCCGCCTCCTCACGGACCGCCTTCGCCGTGTCGAGCACCTTGCCACCGCCGGCGCCGACGACGACGTCGGTCCCGCGTTCCTCGACGACGTCCGCGACGCGCCGTATCTCCGCGTCGGAGCTCTCCCCGTTGAACTCGAGCGTGTCGGCCTCGACGCCCGCGGCTTCGAGACTCTCGACGACCCGCTCTCCGACGAGGTCGAGTACGACCTCGTCGGCCAAGAGGAGACACGCCGTCCCGAGCGACTTCACGTGCGCTCCGATGTCGTCGGCTACGCCTCGTCCCTGTACGTACGCTTCCGGTGACTCGAACACCTGGGGCATGCGAGAGACAACCACGCCGATTCTGTTAAGAGTTACCATACATCTACCGTGTTCTGTCAGTATGTCGTCCGAGAAGTTCTCCGGCTCGGAATGTAGAAACGTACAGTGTAGATATGGAACTAAAAGTTCAAAAGTTAAATCTATATTTCGATAACCGACCAACAAACCACACACTTCGACGGAAACGCGAGTCGGTAACCGCGGACCGCTTTCTTCAGCGCGGTACGCCGCTGGCGGCGGTTCGAGGTGCTTCGACGGGCGGTGAACCCTGCGGAGAGCGACACCTCTATTACGGCCCACGCGCGAAATCCGCCGATGAACGACGGTAGCACGCGGTGGTGTACGGATGAGTGAGGCGGAGAGTGCCGTCAAGTCGTACACGCTCCGCCTCGAACTCGTCGACGAACCCGGGGAACTGCTCCGCTCGCTCCGGCCCATCGCGGAGAAGGGCGGGAATCTCCTCTCTATCTTCCACGAGCGCGGGAACGTCACCCCTCGGGGTTACATCCCCGTCGTCGTCGACATCGAGGCCACCCCGGACCGATTCGAGAAGATAGTCGAGGCGCTCAGTCAGACGAAGGTCAACGTCATCCAGGCCGGCACCGAGCGGTACAGCAAGGAACTGACCATTCTCCTCTCGGGGCACCTCATCGACACCGACTTCTCGAACACGCTGTCTCGCATTCAGGAGACCCGGAGCGCGACGGTGACCGACATCTCCATCTCCGCGCCCCAAGGCTCCACCGAGACGTCCAGCGCCCGCGTCCGGATGGCGACGCAGGCGGGGTCGAAAGAGGAGGTCCTAGCGGCCGTCAGAGCGGTCGCCGACGAGAAGGACCTCCACCTCATCGAACCGCTCGCCGTCGGCGGCTGACCGGCGCTCGGAGGCGTTTCAGTGCTGAGAGGGAACGACGAGAGAGGAGATGACAGGCGAGTGAACGTGAGCTGTCGTCGCGGACGACGACCGAGCGGAGAGAAGATCTAATATCGGAATCGGCCCTTCGAGAGCGCTAATCTGACAGCGGAATCTCTTTCGGCACGGACACTTCGCTCCGGAGCGCGTCCATCACCTCGTCGTCGACGCTGTTGTTCTTCGTGAGTTCGATGAGCGACGCGAGCTTTTCGAGCGGAATCTGGCCCGGCGCGTAGTCGACGTCGTCCGCCAAGAGCGGCGCGTACCCGAGTTTGGAGCCGTAGAGGTGACCGATGACACGGGTGTGGCTCCCGATTTCGCCCATCGAGATGCCCGCGACGTCGATTCCCTTCTGGGTGGCGGCGTGGACGGCTTCGAGGAGCGTGAGCGTGTCCGACTGGTCCTGCGGGAACGTCGCTACCTTGGCGATGTCGCCGTACGCCGCACACTCTTCGATGATGGCGTCGAGCACCGCCCGTTCGGGCGTCTCGTCGAAGTCGTGGTGGGAGACGATGAGACTGACGTCGTTCTCGCGGAACTCGGAGGCCAGCCACTTCTTCGAGCGAATCGTCTCGAACTCGATGTCGACGAACACGACCGAGTCGAACCGCGACGCGGAGAAGAGGTCGTCGAGTCGTCCCGTGTCGTTCGCCTTTCCGCCGAACCACCGCGCCCGGTTCGTCGCGATGATCGGCAGTTCGCCGTCGTACGCCTCCAGTTGTTCGATCGGGTCCTCCGCTTTGTCCATCCGAAACTCGATGAGGTCGGCGATACCCCGCGCCTCCGCCTCTCGTGTCAGATCGTTTGTTGTTGCAGCGAGAGCCGATTCCTCGATTTTCATGTGAGGTCTTATCATTCTGCCGCGTATAAACGTTGGCTCTTTCCGCAATATCGCACCGGGAGTCCTCGGACCTCCCCCGCGCGCCTCCGACCGCCGTCAGCGACGCTCTCGTGGATGCTTCGTAAACGCGCCGAGAGCTATGGGTCCAATAAATTGTCTTCAGAAGCAGAGGTGCAGATTCCGTGCCACAATTAGTAGAGTGAGCGGTGCAGTGGCTATAAACTATCCGCTAGTTCGCTCTCGCATTCGATTCCATTCGTATTCGTAATCGTATCCAGCACGTTTCCGAGCTGTTTCAAACTGATCTCTCCGGAGCATTCGTCGGGTCGAATCGGGGCGTAAACTAGCCTTGACCCGTAGAACGCGCTGATGACGCGAGTGTGTCTCCCGGCCGCTCCGCTCCCGTAACCCGCGACGCTCACTCCGTCCTTCGAGGCGTCGTTCAGACACTCCAGAAGCGTCAGCGCGTCGCCCTCGTCCTCGACGCGAACGACGATTTTGACGAGGTCACCGTACTTCCGGCACTCGGCGATGGTCCGTTTGAGTTCGCCCCGCGGCGGGGTCTTCTCCTCGTCGTAGCTCGATATTAGTAGTTGGACCCCGAGTTCGCGGAGTCGTTCGAGCACGTCGGGTCGGTCGGCCGCGTGGGCGGCCTCGATTTCCACCGTCTCGACGGTACCGGGCGGCGCCGCGGCGGCGATGCTTGCCACCTCGTCGGGGTCGAGCGCGTCCCCCTCTCTGGTGGCCGCGCGCGGGGAGAGCACGAGCGGAACGGCTTCGGTGTAGTTCGACAGTTGGGCGCGGGGGTTCTCCGCGCTCCCCAGTCGGAACTCGACGTAGTCGGCCAGCGCATCGGCGTCCGCCGCCGCGCCCAAGTCGTCGGTCACGCCCACGAGTCGACACTCATCAACGTCCATGCTATTCGTAGCTCTCTCGGAGTTCAAAAGTGTTTCTCGGGACTCGATTTCCCCCTCGTCCTCCGGACCGCCGCAGGCGACGGACCCCGTTCCGCGGCGGCACCCCTCGGCCCGTTTGAGGATGTTGAAACGCCGCTATCCGGTTCCGCTTCGAACTCTCGCCGGCGTATCGCGCTCTTAATTACAATCCTATTTTTGTAACACGCTCGCCGCCTCGCTCGGTTCACTGCTTCAACGATATCGAACCGGCTGCCCACGCGGTAGCCGCACCCGTGACCTCTAGTCGACGTCCTCGCGAGAACGTCGGCCGGGAGAGGTCCTGTCGGCGTCTCCGCGCGAAGTCATCGGCCGCTCGTTACCGAACCGTCACTCGTCGCTTGCGGGTCGTCTTCGCGGCGTCACTGAACCGAGTCTTCCGGTCCGACGATGGTGAGGTCGTCGAACAGTTCGTCGTAGCCGTTGCGCTCGTAGAGATACTCCCCGCTCAGCACCTCTTCGCGGACGGAGTCCTCCGAATCGAGCTTCTCGCGGGAGCGCTCCAGCACGTCCTCGGCCCCCTCGCTCGGAATCACGGCCACGCCGTCGTCGTCGCCGACGACGATGTCGCCGGGGTCGACGCTCACCCCGCCGCAGGAGACGGTGACGTTTATCGACCCGGGGTCCTGTTTGAGCGGTCCCTGCGGGTTGACCCCCCGGCCGTACATCGGGAACTCCATCTCCGCTATCTCCCGGCTGTCCCGGTACGCGCCGTCGATGATGATGCCAGCGAGGTCGTTCGCCTGACACGACGTGCACATCAGTTCGCCGATGTGGCCCGTCTCGGTGTAGCCGTTGCAGTCGATGACAAGGACGTCGCCGGGTTCGGCCATCGTGATGGCCTTGTGGATGATCAGGTTGTCTCCGGGCGACGCGTTGACGGTGACCGCTGTCCCGGCCATCTCGACGCCGTCGTACGCCGGTCGGAGCCCCGAGTCCATCGTCAGCCCGACGTTTCCGGTGACGTCCGAAACGATAGTGCTCGGCACATCCTTGAACGCCGCGACGACGTCGCTGTCCGGTCGGTCTACGTCATGCTCTACCGTGTGCATGCGGCGAACGAAGAGCACGACTCACGTTAAACTATCGGTGTCCCGGAAGCGCGGTCGCCTCCCCCCTCTTTCCGTCGTCGCCGGCGGTCCGGCCCGCGAGCGCCGTCGTCCCAATCCATAGAATTATACCCGCAGCGCTGCCACCGTGCTGTATGCGTGGACTAGCGAAGACAGAGCGTACTGAAGGGTACGTCGAACTCATCGAGCGAGGGCGCCCGACACCGGCGGCGGACGAGGTTCTCGTCGAGGTGGAGTACGCGGGCCTGTGCGGCAGCGACGCGGGTATCTACAAGTTCAAAGCGCCGTTCGAGCGGATGAACCTCCCGACGGTCATCGGCCACGAGTACACCGGCCGCGTCGTCGACGTCGGCGACGCCGTCACGAAGTTCGCGCACGGCGACCGCGTGGTCGAGCGACCGATCCGGCCGTGCGGCGACTGCTATCAGTGCGAAATCGGTGAGGAGAACGTCTGTCAGCACACCGAGCTTACCGGTATCGACCACGACGGCGCCTACGAGGAACTCATCGCCGTCCCGGAGGACGTCCTCCACTCCGTCCCCGACGGCGTGCCGGCGCGGCACGCCGCGATAGTCGAACCGACGGCCATCGCGACGCGCGCCGTCATCGAGAACTCGCGTGTCAGTCCCGGCGACCGCGTGCTGGTCGAGGGGCCGGGACCGATCGGACTGCTGTGCGCGCAGGTCGCCGAGGCGCAGGGCGGCGACGTGGTCGTCTCCGGCGTCGGACGGGACGCGAAGTATCGGCTTCCGCTCGCCCGCGAACTCGGGTTCGAGGCGCTCGACGTCGCCGAGACAGACATCGCCGCCCACCGCGAGCGACTCACGGACGGCGTCGGGTACGACGTGGTGTTCGACACGACGGGCCACCCATCCGGTCTGACCACCGCCGCGGACGAGGTGCGCAAGGGCGGACAGATCGTGCTCGTGGGTCAGACCGGCGAGACGACGATGCCGTACTCGCCGCTCGTCCGCTCGGAGATCGATCTCCAGTGCAGCTACGGGGCGACTTACGAGGACTTCGAGCGCGGACTGCGGCTCATTCGGGCCGGAGACGTCGACTGCGAGACGTTCATCGACGACCGGTTCTCGCTGCTCGACGCCGACGGGGCGTTCGAGGCGTTCCTGGCCGGCGAAACCTGCAAACCCGTCTTCGACGTCTCGGAGCTGTAGTTCCGGTTCTTCTGCCGTCGTTGCGTGAGCCGTTCCGGTTCTCGCGGGTTCCCGCGAGTTCTCCTAATACCCGAACTCCGACGTGTCGAATCCTCGGTAAAACGAACATTCGTCCCGTCACTCTCGCATCGGTCGCCGCTCTCCGGAGACGCACGGACCGTCCGATACCGCTCCGTTTACGACTCCGAGGAGGCGCCCTCGACCTCGGGCGGACCGTCCCACCGACAGCCGTCATCCTTCGGTTCGTATCCGAGCACCTCCTTCGCGTGTTCGGTGTCGAACCACCGGGACGCGTTGTCGCTGACCGCGTAGAACGTATCGTACGTCACCGTCTCATTTTGCAGACAGCAGTCGACGAGGTGGGCGAAGTCGCGCTGGGACGTCCACGTCGCCTTCAGTCGCTTCACCATGCGCTCGTACTGCTCGCTCCCGCGCTCCCAGGACCCGGTCTGCGACTGGTCCCACACCTCGTCGTCGTCGCCAAGTTCGTGTTCGTCGCCCCTGTCGACGCCGCGTTCGGCGTCGCCGTACGGGTGGTCGTACCGTTCCGTGCGGACGCTGGAGATGCGGAGCGAGAACATCTGCTCGGGGGAGGCGTCGCGCCGCGCGTGCGACCGAAGGATGTTCTCGCCGAAGAGTTTCGAGGCGCCGTAGTAGCCGTCGGGCTTCGGGAGCGACTCGTGGTCGAGCAAGAGCGGATACTCCTCCTCGTACAGTTCCGGCGCGTGGTCCTCCTCGTACAGACCCATGACGCGCTGTGAGGACGCGAACACGAGTTTCTCGACTCCGGCGTCCTGCGCCGCCTTGAGGACGTTATACGTTCCGACGATGTTCGGTTCGACGACGTCTCCGAAGTCCGCCCCGGCGTCTGACTGGGCGGCGAGGTGAACGACCGCGTCCTGCCCGTCGAAGGCGGGTCGGATCGCTTCGTAGTCGCTGACGTCGGCCACGTGCGTCTCGTACTCGGGATGCTCGTTCCGGTCGAGGAAGGTGAACTCGTACCGATCCTCGCCCACCAGGTGGTTACGCAGGGCTTCTCCCGCCTCGCCGAACGGACCCGTAATGAGGACTCTTTGCGTACTCATCGATAATGGAGGTTGAGACCGGAGATATTTATAGCTTCTGCGAGCCCCCGAATCGGACGCTCGCGCCACGTCTCGGGCGTTGGCCGGTGTTTTCGGAGACCGGAACGGTGCACGCGATTCAACAATATCGAACCAACGGTGTGCAGTGGAATTACAAAGTTAGGGTCGTAATGGAAATCGAGACACCGGACCGGACGGCGCGGGTGGAGAACCGCGAGACGAACGCTTACCGCTGGGAGAGTTTGAGTTCGATGATGTTCTTCTTGTTCAGTATCGCCGGGGCGAGCGTTTCCTCGATGCGGTCGTCCCCCATTCGGCTGAGCGGCCCGCTGATGCTGATGGCACCGACGACGCTACCGGAGTTCGATAATATCGGAGCGGCGACGGCGCTGACGCCGACGAAGTGTTCCCCCCGGTTCACGGCGTATCCGCGCTCTCGCGTTTCCTCCAGTTCCTCGAACAGCGCCTCCCTGTCGACGATGCTCTCCTCGGTGAGCGCCGGAAGTCCCCGCAGGTTGAGGATGGTCTCCACTCGGTCGTCCGAGAACTGCGACAGCATCGCCTTCCCGAGCGCCGTGTTGTGCAAGTAGAGGTGCGCCCCCAGGGCCGCGTTGTCGTCGATCGATTCGGGACCCTCCGACTTGTACAGTTGGACCATGTACCCGTTCTGCTCGGTCCCGACGTTCGCAATCTCCCCCGACTGTGCCCGGAGGTCGTCTATCTCCGTCTTCGCGGCCTGATACAGCGGCAACTGGTCGCGCAGTTGACCGCCGGTGCGCAGGAAGAGGAAACTGCACTCGTACCGCTCGTCGCGCTTTATCACGTAGTCGTTCTCGACGAGCGTGACGAGGTGGATGTGGGCGGTGCTCATCGGCATGTCGAACTCCTCGGCAACCGCGGACAGCGTGGCCGGTCCCTCGGTCCGCAGGTACTCCACGATGTCGAACGCCCGCGAGACGCTCTTCAACTGCCGCGTGCCCGACCCGTCGTTCTCGCTCATACCTTCGCATTCGGTCGTCGTCTATTAAGTGCTAGGAATCGTTTCAACAGTATTGAAGCGACCGTTCGCCTCGACGGCGGCCTTCGACGCGGAGTCGGATGGGAGAGCGGCTGTACTGCCGCATATCGGTAGTTTTATTTTCGCGGCGGGGTGATTCGGGCACGAACATGAGCGCGGAGAGCGTCGTCGACGACATCTCGCTGATACAGTTCGAGCACGTGCGCGTCTACGTGCTCGAGGACGTACCGAGCGGAGAGACCACCCTCATCGACACGGCGTTCGAAGAGAACGGCGAGGAACTGGTGGAGGTGCTTCGAGAGGAGTTCGACGGCGTCGACCGGGTCATCCTGACACACGGCGACCACGGTCACCACGGGGGGCTCACCCACGTGATGGAGGCGTTCTCCCCGACGCTGGCGGCACCGGACAACGAGACGAAACTGTACGAGGCCATCGAGCACGAACCGGACGTCCGCTACGAGGACGGCGACGTCCTCGACGGCAACATCGAAGTGGTGCAGGTTCCCGGCCATACGGAGGGGACCTCCGCGCTGCTCCTCCGGGACCGGGACATCCTCATCTCCGGAGACGCGCTCGACGGCGCGGACCGCGCGGGGCTTCCGGCCGGCTACCTCCTTCCGCCGCCGGCACTGTTCAACGACGACCACGAGGCGGCCGAGATAAACCTCTACGACCTGCTTCAGTACGACTTCGATACCGTACTGGTGTTCCACGGCTCGAACGTCTTCGAGAACCCGAAAGAGAAGCTCGACGACTTCCTCGCCGAACGCGAGTGGGACCCGCGTCCCTGACCGACCGGACCGCCCTGAGGCGACAGGGTCTCGCTCGCGTCAGTCCTCGTCGTCGACGAACGAGGTGACGACGGGACAGGTCGCATCCAGCAGGATGGACTGGGCGACGCTCCCGAACAGCACCTTTCCGGTGGGAGAGCGCCGTCGCGGGCGGACCACGATGTAGCGGGCGTCCCGTTCCTCGGCGTAGCCGATAATCTCGTCGGCGGGGTCGCCCACCAGACCGACCGTCTCGTAGTCGACGGACACGTCGGTCACCGCCTCTTCTGCCATCTCGGCCGCCGCGTCACGGACCTGCTCCATGTCCAACGGGTCGTCCGCCTGCGCGCTGGTTCGCCCGAGATTTACGAACTCCGAGCGAGTCAGCGCGTGGACGAAGTGAACCGTGTCATCGAACGCCTCGGCCAGTCGCTCCGCCTCTCTAACCACCGTCGTCGTTCTGTTCGAACGATCTACCGCTCCGACGATTACCATGCCTCCTACTGATTCGTAGCCCTACATCATTGTTTCGCCGCCGAACGTCGAGTTTCCGTTCCGTTTCTTGTCATCGGATGATAGAAAAACCTAAATGATAGTCCCCATACGATAGGGTAGAGATGACAGACGACAGTATCTCTGCCAGCGCTGGGGACAGCCAGGCGGGTACGGGCGGCGGCGTCGTGAACCGGCGAAACGTCCTGAAGGCTCTCGGTGGGGCGGGTCTCGTGGCGACTGCGGGATGCGTCAGCCAACTGTCCGGCGGGTCGAACCAGGAGTGGCCCTCTCGGCAGGTCGAAGTGGTCTCGCCGTGGTCGGCCGGCGGCGGCGCCGACCGGACGAGCCGAGCGGTCGCCGACGCGGCGGAGAGCAACACCGACGTCTCGTGGAACGTCAGCAACCAGACGGGCGGGTCGGGGTCGGTCGGGATGAGCGCGGTGGCGAACGCGGAGCCGACGGGCCACACGCTCGGCTGCACCGCCCCCGAAATCTGTCTGTTCCAACACCTCGGCATCGCGGACCTCGGTCCGGACGACATCACGCCGATCATGCAGTACACCCAGATGCCCGCGGCCATCGTGGTGAGACAGAATTCCGATTACACGACGGTCGACGAGTTCCTTTCGTACGCGGAGAACAACAAGGTGCAGATGGCCAACTCGGGGATCGGATCCTCGTGGCACATGGCGGGCGCCGCCTGGGCCTCCGAGGCGGGAATCGACGTGCAGCACGTCGCGTACGAGGGTGCCGCGCCAGCCATCACCGCGACGGTGAACGGCGAGGCGGACTGTGCGACGGTCGGAGCCGTCGAGGTGGCCTCGCAGGTCCGCGACGGCCCCCTCACCGCACTCGGCGTCATGTACGACGAACAGCTCGAATCGCTCCCGAACACGCCGACGATGCAGTCACAGGGGGTCGACATCGTCATCGGATCGTGGCTCGCGCACTTCGCCCCGCCGGACCTCCCGGAGGAGGTCCAGCAGTCCATCGTCGAGACGTACAACACCGTCTACGAGTCCGAATCGTTCCGCACGTTCATGGAGAACAACAACTTCATGCGCGTCAAGCGGGGCCCGGAAGAACTCCAGCAGTTCCTCGACGACCGCTACGAGTTCTACGGCAACCTGGTCGAGGAACTGAACATACAGGCCTGATCGGTCTCGACGACCGAGAGGCGGCGAGCGTCTCTCCGGTCGACACCAGTACCTTTTTATAAATCATGCGTGAATGTTTCACACAATCCCTCAATACATGAGCACCAGTACTGTACGTTCAGGGACCCGGCTGGCCACGCCCCCAGAGAGACGCGTCCGGAGCGAACGGCGGAGGGACCCGGTGCCGACCGTCGCGCCGTCTCCTGCAGCGGGAGACACGCAAACGGGCGACGCACGGGCCGCGTCGACTCGCGAACACCACCGCGAATCGGAGCCAGAGCACCTCGTATGAAACTCAGCACCAACGCACTACGGTCGAGTCCGCTCGCAATCGCCTTCATCGTCGGCGCGGCGGTCGTGATATTCTTCGCCTCTCGCTTCCCGAGCGGCGGCGAGGTGGGGCCGGGCTTCTTCCCCATCGGCATCTCGGCCGGTATCATCCTCTTCGCGCTCGCCGAGTTGGTCACCGAGAGCGACGGCGGCCTCGACGTGAGTGACCACGATCTGCGGGCCGCGGGCACCGTGTTCGCCCTCGTCTTGGGCTATCTCGTCGTGATGCCGCTCGCGGGATTCCTCGTGGGGACGATGCTGTTCCTACCGGTCATTCTCTACTACTCGGGGGTCCGCTCGCCGACGACGATACTCCTGATGTCGATACTGCTTCCCATCGCGCTGTTCTACATCTTCAGCCAGTTCTTCTTGGTCCCGCTTCCGGAGGGCGTGATACCGTTCTCCAGACTGCTTCCGCGGCTTCCCGTGTGGGTGATGCTATGATAGAGTCCATCCTCGGCGGGTTGGCGAACGTCCTCAACCCGTTCACGCTGTTCCTGATGGTCGCCGGCGTGCTCGTCGGCATCCTGATGGGGTCGATTCCGGGGATGACGGCGACGATGACCGTCGCCGTCCTGCTCTCGTTTACGTTCACCATGGACCCCAGCAACGGGATGATGCTGCTGCTCGGCATCTACGGCGGTGCGGTGTACTCGGGGTCGATTCCGGCGATTCTCATCCGCACGCCGGGGACGCCGTCGGCGGCCGCGACCATCTTCGACGGCTACCCGCTCTCGCAGAAGGGGGAGGCGGGCAGAGCCATCCGCATCAGCACCGTCGCCTCGTTCGTCGGCGGCGTCATCAGCGTCATCGGGCTGATGTTCTTCTCCCCGCTCATCGCCGACGCGGCCCTGCAGTTCCGCTCGCCGGAGTTCTTCGCCCTCGCGCTGTTCGGGCTGACGATAATCGCCAGCGTCAGCGGCGACTCGCTCCCGAAGGGGATGATATCCGGCCTCCTCGGGATGCTCGTCGCCACCGTCGGCATCGACCCGCTCACCGGCTTCCAGCGGTTCACGTTCGGCGTCCCGGAACTGCTCACCGGAGTCCAGTTCATCGCGGTCATGATCGGACTGTTCGGCATCGCGGAGGGGATGAAGGCGTACTCCTCGGGCATCGACAACGAGGGACAGAAGGTCGACCAGGACATCGAGGGCATCGTCCCCTCGCTCTCGGATCTGAAGGACATCGCCCCCGTTTCGACGCTGTCCGGAATCGCCGGCGTCCTCATCGGCTCGATCCCCGGCGCGGGCGGCGACATCGCGGCGTTCATCACCTACAACGAGGCGACGCGGTGGATATCGGACGCCGTCCCCTCGTTCGGCGAGGGTAACATCCGCGGCATCGCGGCCGCCGAGTCCGGGAACAACGCCAGCACCGGCGGCGCGCTGATTCCGACGTTGACGCTCGGCATCCCGGGCGACTCGGTGTCGGCCATCCTCATCGGCGCGCTGATGGTCCACGACGTTCAGCCCGGTCCGGCGCTCTATCAGGAGGAGACGACGCTGCTGTACACCATCTTCGTCGGGTTCCTCCTCATCTACGTCCTCATCCTGCTGTTCGGACTGCTCGGGGCGCACTACTGGGTCCGACTCATCAACATCCGGGAGTCGCTCCTGTGGCCCGCCATCCTCGTCCTCTGCGTCATCGGCGCGGTGGCCCTGCGGGGCAACCTCTTCGACGCGTGGGTGATGCTCGGTGCGGGCGCACTCGGGTACGTGCTCCGACTCCGTGGGTATCCGTTGGCACCGATGGTGCTCGGACTCATCCTCGCGCCCATCGCCGAGACAAATCTGCGGCGCTCCCTCTCGCTGTCCGGAGGGTCGTTCGACATCTTCTACACGAGTCCGATCGCCCTCGTCATCATCCTCCTCAGCGTCGCGACCATCGCCGTTCCCGCCGTCCGCTCCCTCTCCTCGCGCTCCGCCACCTGAACGACGGTTCTCTTTTCTCCAGCTCTCTTCGTCACGCCACGCGTAACGCGGCTCGAAAAACACATTCACACACATCTCGTATGAGTTTAATTCTTTAGTAGCTCAATACACGAATGAACAAAAAGAGAACGGTGTGAGAAACCTAAAGTAAGAGATGAATCGACGAATAGATTTCCCGGTGAGATGATATGGAGGCAGAATCGCAAAAAGACCGTTCTACCACTTTCGAAGTGTGCCAGATTGGTACTCTCTTGCGCTCTTCATCGTCCTGTACGCCGCCCGGCGCGACGATAACGGACGTCCATCCATTCCCCGTACTCCGCGACCGTCCGGCCCGAAACGACCCGTCCTCACCTTGTGCACACAACGTACCGACCGCTCTGATATCTAATTTGATAATCTAACGGGCACTGTTATGAACGACCTCTGATTTCTCTCCTACACAGCATGCACGAGGTTTCACAACGGGTCGAATCGCTTCTTCCGACGCAGATTCGGCAGAACTACCTGTGGCGACTGGTGGCCATCTTTGCGGTTATCGTCGTCGTCGTTAGCGCCATCGGCGCCTACCAATATCAGCAGGCGGAATCGACCGTCGAGGCGGAGGCCGAAGAGCAACTCCTCCAGACCGCCAAGGAGAACGTGGAGGTGCTGTCGACGTGGCGCGCCGACCACTCGAAGACGGTCGGACTAGTGTCGAACGCCGAGGTGTTGGCGACAGACGACGAAACGGAGATGAGCGCCTATCTCGGCTCCCAGCACGAGCAACTCCCGGCCGACATCGTCGACCTCTCGGTCGTCGACCTGCGGTCCGGCGAGGTACTGGCGAGCACGACCGAGGGGCAGGTCGGGACCACGATGGACCGCGTCGCCGCGGCCGCGCCGGTCTCCTACGCCGACCCCAACGCGATCGGGTCGACCACGAAGCACCAGTGGCAGGGCGACGGCGTGAGCGTCATCTCCTTTTTCAGCCCCGTCCCGGACGCTACGAACCGCGTACTGGTCTACTCGGCCGAAACGGCGACCGTCGACGCACGTCTCAAGGGCGCCGACGGGTCGGTCACGCAACTGGTCAGCACGACCGGCAGCATCGACTTCGACAGCAGCGGCGAGAGCGCCGGCGAGCAGTACCCGGTCGAGGACTCCGAAGCGGTCGAACGCGCGTGGGCGGGCGAGTCGGGCGTCGTCGTTCAGGACGCCGCTGCCGGCGTGATGGAAGAGCGCCACCTCGTCGCGTACGTGCCGTACCACGCGGGTCTCATCCTCCTCGTGCACGAGCCGACCTCCTCGGCGTTCGCGCTGGGCGACCAAATCGGCAGCACCGTCGCGTTGCTCATCGGGGCGACGCTCGTCGGCTTCGTCGTGCTCGGTCTGCTCATCTCGCGCAGCACGGTCAAGCCCCTCCGAGACCTCTCGGAGAAGGTCCGGGCGCTCCGCGAGGGCGACCTCGACGTCGACCTTCGAACCTCCCGGGAGGACGAGTTCGGCGAAGTGTTCCGCGGCGTCGCGGACCTCCGCGACGACCTGCGCGACCAGCGCCACGACGCCGAACGGTACGGCGACGTGATGAGCGTCGCCGCGGACGGCGACCTCTCCGCCCGAATGGACGCGAACAGCGACAGCCGCGATATGCGGACCATCGCCACCTCGTACAACGGGATGATGGACGAAATCGAGGGAACGGTCCTCGCGGTCCGACAGTTCAGCGACGACGTGGCCTCGCTCAGCGAAGAAGTCGCCGCGAGCGCCGACGAGGTCAGTCGCGCGAGCAGCGAGGTCAGCACGTCCATCCAGCACATCGCGGACGGCGCGACGGACCAGAACGACAGCCTCCTCGCCGTCTCCGAGGAGATAGACACGATGACCGCCTCCGTCCAACAGATCGCCGCGTCGGCCGACCAACTCGCGGCCTACACGAAGAGCACGGCGGCGAAGGGCGACGAGGGCCGCCAAGCAGCCAACGAGGCGCTGACGGGTATCGAGACCATCCAGCAGGAGACCGAACACACCGTCTCCGAGATGGAGCAACTGGACGAGCAGATGGGCGAGATCGGCGAGATCGTCGAAGTCATCTCCGACATCGCCGAGCAGACGAACATTCTCGCGCTGAACGCGAACATCGAGGCCGCCCGCGCCGGCGAGGCCGGGTCCGGGTTCGCCGTCGTCTCCAACGAGGTGAAGTCACTGGCCGAGGAGACCCAACACTCCGCCCAGCGCATCGAAGCGCGCATCGAATCGCTACAGGACCAACAGCAGAGCGTCCTCGACGGGATGGCGCGGATGCGGACCCGCGTCGAAGAGGGCTCCGAGTCGGTCGGCACGGCCATCGGCTCCTTCGAGGAGATCGTCGAGGAACTGGACGAGACGAGCGCGAGCGTCGAGGAGATCAACGCCGCGACCAGTCGACAGGCCGAGTCCTCCCAAGACATCCTCAACATGACCGAAGAGGCGACGAGCATCAGCGAGGAGACGACCGCGGAGGCCCAGACCGTCTCCGCGGCGGCCGAAGAACAGACGGCGACACTCTCGGAAGTCTCGGCAGGCGTCCACCGCCTCGCGGAGAACGCGAGCGAACTCAGAAATCACCTCGAACAGTTCGAGGTGAGCGACGAGCGAGACGGACCCGAATCCGGACCCGGACGGTCGGGGGCCGACGCCGACGACGCCGCGGACCCGACCGCCGTCGGCACGACGGCCGCCGCGCCGGCCTCCCAACGGACGGCGACCGACGGCGGCGCCGACGCGCGGTAGGACGGCCGCTCGATTTTCCGTTCTCGGTTTTCGATTCTTTGCTTGTGCTGCCTTCGTCGAGGGGGTTAGCGACCCGATTCGAGCCGTTCGATGAATTCCTCGCGCCGGACCGGTTTGGTGACGTACGCGGCGATGCGGTCGCTGTCGTCGTTCAGGTGTTCGTCCGCCTGGTAGGCGCTGAGGACGAACACGTCGCCGTCGAACGCCGTCTCGTCGAGTCGGTCGATCACTTCCGGTCCCGAGAGGTTCGGCATCCGCCGGTCGAGGACGAGGACGTCCACCGACCCGTCGAGTTTCGACAGTACGTCCTCGCCGTCGGCCGCCTCCCGGACCGACCACCCCTCCTCTCCCGTCAGCCAGATGACGAGCGTCTCCCGGAACGCCTCGTCGTCGTCGGCCAACAGGACGGTCTGTTCTCTCGCCTCTCCCCCCCGTTCGGATGTGGGTTGACTCTGCTGCATGCTTCTCACCCTCGCCTCGATGTCACGATACGCGACACCTCTTCGTCTCCGTGGATGAATGCTGATTGGCGACTCTTCTGCTATGAACCTTCACCTTGTATGTACAACCTCGTTCTTATGTGCAGATCTGTTTGTCCGCCCTCGCTGGATGACTGCGGTCTCCGGCCTTCGACCCCGTGCCGGACGGTGGCACACCGGCGCAACCCTTCTCCCGCGCGGCGCGGTAGCCGGGGTATGGACGACGTACCCGAGGCGCGGGAGTTCTCGCGTGCGACCCTCGCGCGGATGCTCCGACGGGTCGAACCGAACGCGGAACTGCGGGGGTACGCCCGCGTCGACCGCGGCTTCGGTTCCATCTACCGCCTCGACGTCCGCGACGACGAGGGGGACGGAGAGCGGTATCTGAAGGCGTCTCCCGACGGCGAGACCCGGTCCGTCCCGACCGAGCCCCGGATTCAATCCGTCCTCCGCGCCCTGACGTCGATGCCCGTCCCGACGGTCCGCGGCGTCGTCGACGACCACGGGACGCTCCCGACGCCGTACTTCGTCATGGACGCCCTGCCCGGCGAACGCGTCGCCTACGAGCGCGTCTGCCGACTCGACGACGGCGCGCTCCGACGACTCGCCCGCGAGACGGGCGAGCAGTTGGGCGAACTCCACTCGGTGCCGGCCGTCGACGCGTTCGGCCTCGTCGGCCACGACGGCCCGCCCCTGACCGGCGGCCGGCCCGACGGCGACCCGGCGACGCTGACTGTCGAGGACGCCTGCGAGGACTGGCCGACCTTCCTCCGCGGGTACGTCGGCCGCGAACTCGACCGGCACGCGGACTCGCGGTTCTCCCGCCTAACGCCGACGCTGGAGCGGTGGTTCGACGCGGGTATCGGCCGCCTCGACGGCCCGTTCGACCCCGTACTGGGGCGGAACGACCACGGACTCCACAACCTCCTCGTCGACCCCGAGACGGGGGAAATCACCGCGGTGCTCGACTGGGGCTACACGCTCGCCGTCCCGGCGGCGTTCGACTTCGAGTTCGCCGTCTACCTCTACGGCGGGGCGTTCCTGGCGGGCCTCCCGGACGTCTCGGACCGGCGCGAACCCGTTCGCGAGGCGATGCTGTCGGGCTATCGCGCGACGGCGCCGGAACGCGTCGGTCGGGTGTCGACTCCCGAACCGCGCTACGAGGCGCTGGCGATGGTCCGAATCATGAACGATTTCCATCACCTCGACGTGCCCGAGGGCGCCGAGGGGGCGGTGACCGACCGCATCGAGGCCGACGTTCGGGCGCTGCTCGACCGGTGAGGTCGGCGGGAGAACCCTCGTCCCCGACCGCTTACCGCTCTCAGCGCTCCTCGTCGTCGTCCACGGTCGAGAGCGTCTCGTCTAAGATGCAGTCGATACCGCGTCGGATGCGGGAGCCGACCGCCTGCTGGGTGATTCCGAGTTCCGACCCCAGTTCGGCCATCGTCACCTCGCGCGGCGTGTCGAAGTACCCGCGCTCGTACGCCAGGACCAGCGCCTCGCGTTGGGCCTCGGTCAGGGCGGCCTCGGTCGAGCGCCGCCGCGGGGTGAGCGAGTGGACTTCGGTCATCGCCAGCGGCACGCCCCACTCCTGACATCGGTCGTAAAACGCGGCAACGTCGTCGCGTCCGTCGCCTCGGATGCGAAACAGCCACCGCTCGCTCGTCCCGACCGCTTCGAGGAGCGGAACGCCCGTCTCGGCAAGCGCGCTCAGAACGCTCCGATGGGAGGGGTCCCACTCGACGCGCAGGAGGTACTGGTCGTCGACGGCGTCCACGAGTCGGATGCCCCGCACGCCCGGATGCGGGGCGAACGCCGCCTCGACGTCGTCGACGCGGGCGCCGTACACCCACGCGTACGGGGCTATCGCGCCGCGGTTCGGGACGACGCGCTCGAGTTCCACGGTCGCCGACGGGAGCGTCTCGAAGACGCTTCCCAAGGGAAATTCCCCGGCGCGGACCGTGAACGTTGCCTCAGTCGCCATTCCTCGTCGAGCGCCGACGGCTGGGAAGCGAGTCGAAGAGAGAAGCGACCGCTCGCGTCTCCCCGCCGCGCGGGGGGCCGGAACGGGTTCCGGTTCGGTCGTCGTCCGGGAAGAAAGTCGAGAGCGAAGAGAGAGTGCTGATCATCGAACGTGTACTCTCCGTACAGCGATGACCCACCTAACGGACACCTTTCCGTATGAAAGGGACTTTTAACTACACTCGCCGTCAACGCGCGGTCCCGAGCGCCGGACGGCGCCCGCCCCGACTCACCGGTCCGCGCCGGCCGGCACTCCGAGCGTCGCCGTCGCGCCGCCCGCGAAGTCGAGTTCGCAGCCGAGCAGTTCGGCGCCCCAGCGAACCACCCAGAGGTCGAGACTGCTGGCGTGGGTCAGCGCCGTCTCGGTGTCCGCCTCGACCGCTTCGACTTCGTGCGCCGGGAGCGGGCCGCCAGCCCGGACTTCGAGGCGGCGGAAGTCCGCGTCCGCCCCGCCCTCGGGCGCCGCTTCGACCCCGTCGACCAGTCGGACCGTCACGTCGCCGCCGACGTACTCCTCGACGGCGCTCAGCAGGCGGGCGACGGTCGTCGTCAGCAGGCGGGCGTCCGTCTCGACGACGGCGTCGGCGTCCTCCTCGACGGTGACGGAACCCGCCGCGTCGACGGCCGCGACGGCGTCCGCGACCACGTCGTGGAGGCTGACCGGCGCGCGTTCGACGTCGGTGCGGTCCACCACGCGGTCGACGGCGCGCGCGTCCTCCGCGAGTCCGAGGAGCTTCTCGGCGGAGCGCGAGGCGGCCGCGAGCCGTCGGTCGCGGCCGCCGTCGGTCGGCAGGTCGGTCTCCTCGCGGGCGAGTTCGAGGTTCCCCAAGACCACGTTGAGGTCGTTTCGGATGTTGTGTCTGAGCACGCGGTTGAACACGTCGAGTCGCTGCTCGCGGCGGCGCTGGACGGTGACGTCCTGAAAGAGGACGCTGTACCCGACGGGCGTCCCGCCGGGGTCGACGTGTTCGGAGGGGCTGACGGCGAAGTGTCGGGGGACGCCGTCGACGCGCACCGTGACGGTTTCGTCGGCCGCGGCGAGGTCGACGGCGGACCCCACCACGCCGTCGAGGTCCGCCTTCAGCGCCGCCCGCTTCGAGGTCCCGAACGCGTCGGCGGCGGCGGGGTTGAGGTCGACGACGCGTCCCTTCGGGTCGACGACGACCACGGGCGATTCGAGGTAGTCGATGGCCGTCTCGTCGACGACGCGCCGCGTTGTGGGGTTGTACTCGAAGATGTCCGTGGCGAAGACGGCGTAGCCGTCGGCCAGCACGTGCGGGATGAACGCCAGCGGCATCAGGTTCAGGTACGGGTACGGTCCCACCTCCGCGAGCCACATCGCCTGCGCCAGTCCGGGCGGGATGGTGCTGAGGGCGATGGCGAGCGACTCCGCACGGTACAGCGAGTAACTCGCCGCCGTGTCGAGGAGCACGACGGCGGCGACGCCGACGAGGAACAGCCCGAACACCACCGACGCGACGCCGCCCGGAGACGCGGTGTAGGTCGCGGTCGACAGCCCCAACACCGACTCGACGCGGAAATCGGTCAGGAACAGCCCGTGTCCCTCGTTGGTCGCCAACATCACGCAGACGACGAACGGGAAGGCGAACAGCGCCCGGAACCACGGGGTGCGGACGAGGTGGCCGCGCCCGCTGTACGAGAGCGCGAACGCGAGGAAGACGATTACCTGTAGCGCCAGTGCCGTCCACGTGACCGTCTCCAACGGCCGTCGGAGCGCCGGGTCGAAGACGAGATAGGAGACGCCGACGGCGGCGCAGAACAGCGCCTGACTCCCCAGCGTCGCGGCGAACCACTTCGCGCCGGGACTGCCGCGGTAGGTGAGGAGTTTCCACCCGAGCGCAGCCGACCCGACGGCCGCGATGCCGGCGCCCGCGATGGGCCAGAGCGCGACGCTCATTCGGTTTCGGCTCCGTCCGGTCCGCTCTCGACTTCGCCGTTCGGTCCGACGCCTCTCCGACCCCTCGTCTCCCCCCGACTCATTCTTACACCCCTGTTCGACTCGGCAGTAATAACTCTCCCCCTGATATATCACGAGTTCTTATGTGATGTGGGACGGACGGCGTCCCGAGACGGGAGCGACGCTCAGTCGTCCGCCGAGATGGGGTCGCCGCTCGCGTCGGTCGGCGCGGGGCTCTCGCCGTCGTCGAAGGGGTACCACGACTGCTTGCCGTCGGTGAGACAGGGGTCGACGTAGTCGGTCTCCTCGGGTTCGGCGAACTCGACGAGCGCCTCCTGTCCGGTGGCCTCGACCCACTGTCTGAACGTCTGGCCGTCCTCGCGGTGGGCGGCGAACGCTTCGAGGAGGTTCCGGAGCAGGCCGGGCACCTCGTCGGCGGGGACGCGCTGGCGCACCCACTCGACGAACGTCGGCTCCGGACCGATGCCGCCGCCGACGCCGACGTCGAGCGCTTCGACCATCTCGCCGTTCTTCCGCGCGCGCATGCCCTGAAAGCCGATGTCGGCGGTCAGCGCCTGCCCGCAGTCGGCCGTACAGCCGGAGTAGTGCATCTTGATCTGCGAGACGTCGTCGGGGAGGTCGACGTTCGCGCGAAGCCAGCGCAGCATCACCGCCATCCGCGCCTTCGTCTCCGTCAGCGCGAGCGAGCAGAACTCCGTGCCCGTGCAGGCCATCGCGCCGCGGGTGAAGACGCTCGGTTCGGGGCTGTGCGTCTCCAGCAGGTCCGAGGCCAACAGCGCGTCCAGTTCGGACTCGGGCACGTCCATAATGAGCGGATTCTGCCGGCGGGTGAGCCGAACGGCGCCGGAGCCGTGTCGGTCCGCGAGGTCCGCCAGTTCGACGGTCTCGGCGGCGGTCAGGCGACCCACCGGCACCGAGAGGCCGACGTAGTAGTCGCCGTCCGTCTGCTCGTGGACGCCGACGTGGTCGTGCTTGCCCGCCTCGTCGGGTCGACCGGCGTTGTAGGTGTACTCCTCGCGGAGGTTCGTCCCCGCCCCTTCGAGTTCGAAGTCGACGTACTCCGCCTGGAGCAGGTCGCGTATCTTCTCGGTCCCCCAGTCGTCGACGAAGAAGCGGCTCCGGTTCTTCTGGCGGTTCTCTCGGTTGCCGTGGTCGAAGTAGAGTTCGACGAACCCCCGCACGACGTCGTACGCGTCGTCCGGTTCGACGAAGACGTCGAGGCTCCGTGCGCGACGCGGTTGGCGTCCGCCCAGACCGCCGCCGACGCGGACGTTGAACCCGCGGACCGGTTCGCCGTCGACAGTCCTCTCCGCGGGTTCGAGCCCGATGCCGTTGATTGAGTCCTGCGCGCAGCCCTCCCGACAGCCCGTGACGCTGATGTTGAACTTCCGGGGCATGTTGGCGAGGTCGTCGTCGTCGCGCAGTTTCTCCGAAATCTCGTCGAGGACGGGTTGGGCGTCGACGAACTCCCGGTCGTCGCGGCCGGCGACCGGACAGCCCGAGATGTTGCGCATCGTGTCGCCGCCGGCCGACCGCGAACTGACCCCGACCGACTCCAGTTTCTCCCATATCTCGGGGATGTCCTCCAGTTTGAGCCAGTGGAGTTGCACGGACTGACGGGTGGTGAGGTCGATCCACGCGTTCCCGAACTCCGGGTTCTCGACCGGGCCGGCGGCGTAGTCCCGCGCCACCTCGCCGATGGCGCGCAACTGGTCGGGTTCGAGCACGCCGTTCGTGTTCGCCAGCCGCATCATGAAGTAGCTCTCCTGACCGGAGCGGTGGTGGAACACGCCCCAGAACTTGAACCGGGAGAACCACATCTCCCGTTCGTCCTCGGGTATCGACTCCCACCCCTCCTCGGCGAACTCGAGTATCTTCTCGCGGACCTCGTCGCCGTACATCCCCGCCTTCCACTCTTCTTTCTTATTCGCCATCGCCGGCCACCTCCGAGCTGGTTGTTCGGAATGCTATCGTACAGAAGATGGGCGTTTGCTTCATTAACACGAGTAGACACCAACATAGAGGCATAAAATGCTGTCCGTTTAACAAATACACCAATCAGGGGGACGAACTCGACGGACTCGAAACGCGGGCCGAGGGATAGGGTATATTTCTGACTTCTGAGGCTGAATTTTTATTTCGGTGTTCGGCTCGTTCGAGAACTGCCGATACGAAACCGATCGGTCGGAGGAGCGGTCAAGCACCGAATCCGTTTCGGAGACGCGCGGCGCGGAACGCCGCCGCGCGAGTATCAATTTAGTTTCTCAATACAATATAATCACCTTCAGGCCGTTCTATTGTCTACACAGCAACGGTTATTGGGCGCGCGTCGCGACGGATGCACAACCAGCGAGTGTGACGGTGGACGACCGTTTTATTCGGTAAAATCGTGACACTCGTCGACGGAATCCTCGCCAACCGACTATGACTGATCCGAAACCGACGACCTGTATGCGGTGTGCGGTCGGGTGCGGCTACCTCCAAGAAGGTGCGGCCCCCGGCCGGGGCGTCGCCGCCGTGTCCGGTCACACCGAACACCCGACGAGCGGCGGCCGCAAGTGCCGCCGCGGCGTCCGCGAGACGGTCGATCCCAGAGGGGAGCGACTGACCACGCCGCTGATACGACGGGGGGACAGCCTGCATCCGACGGACTGGGACACCGCCCTCGGCGTCGTCGCCACCCGCCTCATTGAGGCGATTCGCAAGCGTCCGAGCAACGTCGCCGTGCTGGGAAGCGGCCAGCAGACCAACGAGGCGGCGTACGCCTTGGGGAAGGTCGCCCGGGGCGTCTTCGGGACGCCCCACTACGACGCGAACACGACGCTGTGCATGGCGTCGGCCGTCACGGCGTACTATCAGGCGTTCGGGAGCGACGCGCCCCCGCCGACCTACGACGACATCCCCGAGGCGGAGTCGCACGTTATCTGGGGGGCGAACCCGGCCGTCGCCCACCCGGTCCTCTACCGTTGGATTGCCGAGAGCGCCCGCGCCGACGGCGGTCGGTTGATAGTCGTCGACCCGGTGGCGACGAAGACCGCCGCGGACGCCGACGTGCACGTCCAACCCGACCCCGGCACCGACCTCGCCCTGGCGCGCGCCGTCCTCGCGCACGCCGTCGAGTCCGGCGGGGTAGACGAGGCGTTCGTGGACGCCCACACGGAGGGATTCGAGCGCACGGCCGAGTCGCTCCCGGACGCCGAGACGGCGGCGGCCACCGCGGGCGTCCCCCTCGACCGGGTCGCCGCGGTCGCAGAGGCCCTCGACGCCGCCACGATACTCTACTGGGGGATGGGCGTCAACCAGAGCATCCAGGGCACCGCGACGGCGCGGGCGCTCATCGACCTCTGCTTGGCGACGGGGAACCTCGGTCCCGGGTCCGGTCCGTTCTCTCTCACCGGGCAGGCGAACTCGATGGGCAACCGCGTCTGCGCCTCGAAGGGGACCTGGCCCGGACACCGCGAGTTCACCGACGCGAGCAACCGCGAGCGCATGGCGAAGGTCTGGGACGTGCCGCTGACCCGCTTGCCGGACTCGTCGGGGCCAGGATTCGTCAGCATCGTCGACGGCCTCGCGCGCGGCGATATCGACGTCTGCTGGACCGTGGCGACGAACCCCGTGGCCGGCATGCCCGACGCCGGGTACGTGAAGAAGGCGCTCGACGACGCCTTCCTCGTCGTGCAGGACGCGTTCCGCTCGGACACCCTGGAGTGCGCCGACGTGGTCCTGCCGGCGGCGACGTGGGGGGAGTCGACGGGGACCGTGATGAACATGGAACGGCGCGTCTCGCCGGTGACCGCGGTGAACGCCCCGCCGGGGTCGGCCCGACAGGACCTCGACATCGTCGCGGCCGTCGGCAACCGCATCCACGACGGCGCGTTCGAGGGCCCGCCGGTGGACCCCGAGTCGGTGTTCGACGAACTCCGGGAACTGACCGCCGGCACGACGGCCGACATCTCGGGCATCACGTACGACCGTCTGGAACGCGACCTCGCCGTCCGGTGGCCCGCACCCGACGAGGACACGGAAGGCGGCTACCGCTACTACGACGACGGGGCGTGGTCGTTCCCCACCGACTCAGGCCGCGCCCGGTTCTCCACCGCGGTGCACAGCGCCGTCCCCGAACCCATCGACGAGGAGTACCCGCTCACCCTCACGACCGGTCGGGAGTCGGACACCTACAACACCGGCGTCCGGACGCGCGATACGGGGGAGACGGACACGCCCACCGCGCGGATGCACCCGCGGACCATCGCGGACTGCCTGCTGTCGCTCGACCGCGGCGAGACGGTCATCGAGTCGCGCCGCGCCAGCGTCGCCGTCGAGGTGGCGCCGAGCGACGACGTCCCACCGGGCGTCGTCTGGCTTCCCATCCACAACGCGGCCGCCAACGAACTGACGCTGTCGGCGGTCGACCCCGAGTCGGCCGAACCGAACCTGAAGCAGTGCGCCGTCACGCTCCATCCCCCGGAGAACGTTCGCCGGAAACGCGAACGGGACGCCCCGCCCCTGTCGACGTAGGCGACGCCGCGCCGTCGCCTCGGACGGACGGCGCCGACCGTTCCTCGATTCGCCCCACGGACGTGGGCATTTCGTGGCTCGACCCCCCGAGCGGAGCGGCCGTCTCGACGCCCATTTCATCACGTTCGTTAATCAAATTAATCTGCCGGTGTGGATTCTAAACCCAGCCGAGCGCAGATTTGCCGACAGTTCATTTCATAGATTATCAAGAGAATAATAATCCGTTCGGAGGAGTCGATTGAGAGATTCGGCTCTTCGCGCCTCAAATTGCGCATTTGTCAATCGAATACCTTATCAAGCATCCATGTATGGCACAGAACTGTGATGAAGTGTAAGAACAGAAGGTTTGGAACGAAAGTCGTGAAGGGACAGCACCCGGACCCGGCCGGTCGGTGGACGAACTGGTACGTCTCGACCGATTCGCGTTCGGTTCGGTCGGCCTCGACTGGACGGACGGGCACCGACGGGCGGCACGGGGGGTGTCGGGAATGAACAGTCCGATCAAGATGACGAAGTACCGGACGCTGCTGCTCGCGACCGTCGGGTTCAACTTCTCGTTTCTCATCTGGTTCTCCTTCGCGCCGTTCACCGGCCCGATGGCCGACGAGTTCGGCCTGTCGCTCGCGGAGATCGGCATCCTCGCCAGCGCGGCCATCTGGCTCGCGCCGTTCGGCCGCATCCTGACCGGGTGGCTCTCCGATAAGTTTGGCGCGCCGACGGTGTTCGCCATCGTGTTGGGCTACGTCGGCGTCTTCTCGATGGCCTCGGCGTTCGCCCAATCGTACGCGGTGTTCTTCGTCGAACGCCTCATCGTCGCCACGGCGGGCATCACGTTCGTCATCGGCATCCAGCACGTCTCCGAGTGGTTCGAGGAGGAGCAACTCGGCACCGCCGAGGGAATCTACGCCGGCATCGGCAACGCCGGCGCCGCGGGCGGCGCGCTCATCCTCCCGCGCGTGTTCGGGTCGGGATGGAACGGGCCGCTGTTCTCGACGAACTGGCGCGCCGCGTTCTTCTACACCGGCGTCGTCTCCATCGTCCTCGCCGTCGTCTACTACGTCTTCGGCGAGGCGGCCAAGAGCGACGCCAAGCGGCAGGCGACGAAGGACAGCGCGAGCTTCAAGGGCTGGTTCTTCACGGCCACGCGGTACGGTACCGTCGTGCTCGCGCTGGCGTACGTGATGACGTTCGGCCTCGAACTGTCGATGAACGGCTGGCTCGCCACCTACTACCGCGAGGGGTTCAACACGGACAACCTCGTCCTCGCGAGCACGTTCGCGGCGACGTTCTCCGTCGCCGCCGGACTGCTCCGCCCCATCGGCGGCTACGTCAGCGACGTGCTGGCGCGCAAGCAAAAGGACATCCTGCCCGTCTTCCAGGGGCGCTACCGCGAGCAGTGGACGTTCGTGACCCTGTGTTTCGTCGTCCTGTCGATGTTCGGGATGACCGCCGCGGGTCTCTCCGGGCAGGTTCTCCTCGCCGTCGGCGCCGGCTTCCTCGTCGGCACGGCCTGCGCGCTGGCCGAGGGCTCCATCTTCGCGCAGGTGCCGGCGATGTTCCCCAACAGTTCCGGCGCCGTCGCGGGCGTCGTCGGCGGCATCGGCACCGTCGGCGGCATCGTCTACCCGCTCGTCTACTCCGCGCCGTACCTGCCGAACCTCCACACCGGCTACTCCGTCGTCGCGGTGTCGATGGTTCCCATCGTGCTCCTGACGGCGTGGGTGTTCCAGCCGAAAATAGCCAGCGTGGCCAACGAGGCGGGGTTCGTCAGCCAACAGGAGTCGACGGTGACCTCCGACGACTGACGGGGCCGACGTTTCCTTCGACCCGCCTCTCCGACCGCACCGCGGACGTTCGACTTTCCTCTCCGTTCTCTCCGCGCTCTCCGTTCTTTCGCCCGCCGCGAGCGCCCGCCGACGGCCGGCTCAGAACTGCTCTGCGGTGTCGACGCCGACGACGACGCCGGCCTCGTCGCCGGCGAACCCTTCGTCGGCGTCGGCCGTCGAGGCGAACGCCAGTCGCGCCTGTTCGGCGTGGGCGCGGTGGACGGCCTCTCGGATATCCTCCTCGAACGAGAAGTCCGCGATCACGTCGTTCCACGACGACATGGGGATGCGGTAGGCCCGCACGTCGTCGACGGTGACGTGGTCGCCCTCTCGCTCGAACTTCGAGTGCTGACCGAGGAGGGCCGCGTTGAACTCGACCAGCGCGTCCGCCAGGTCGTCGGGGTCGACGCCCGTCTCGTCGGCGGCGCGGTGTACCACCGCGTCGTCTATCGGGGCCTCTCGCGTCTCCGAGGGACTGTCGTCTGACATCGGATGACGATGGTGGGCGGCGGCCTGTCGGTCTTTCGGCCCGGCGCGCGCCGGCGACGGGCCGACGACGCCGGTTACTCCTCGCCCGCCTCCGTCAAATCGAGCCGATACTCGTAGTATGCGTCCCCGTACCGGAGCAGGTCCCTCGGCGGGTAGTCGTTCGCGCCGGCGTCTTTCGTTACGTTTCCGTCGACGTACGCCCGTTCGTTCATCCGCTTCAGCGCGGAGACGAACGCATCAGGGAACGGATGCTCGGCGGTGTACCCCTCCCCCTGCGCCCGTCGGAACACCTCCCGTTCGGCCGCCGAGAGCGCCTCGGGGTCGATTCGCGCCCCGACGAGGCGTCCGCGGATGGCCTCTTCTATCCCTTTCTCGGAGTCGGCGACGGGGTCGGCGTCCGGGCGGTAGACCGGTTCGTAGAACGTCTCGCGGGCGACTTCGACCCGCCAGACCCGGTCCCGGTGGGCGACGTGCGCGGGGCCGTCGTCGCCGAGGAGTTCGCTCTGACCCGCAGCACTGCCGGCCCGATACACGTAGCCGCCGCGTCGGACGAGTCCCCACGGGACGCCCCCGGCGTTGCCGCGTGCGCGCGCCGCCATGTACGCGATTTGGACCGCCCGCCGGTCGACCTCCGGCAGGTCGTCTCTCTCGACGTACGTCGACTCGTCGGCGTCGTCGACCCGCCCCGCCTCGTACAGTCGCAGGACGGGACGGGTCACCTCCTCCTCGCCGACGACCACCTCGTCGAGGCGGTAGTACGTCCCGTCTCTCTCCGCCCACGCGGGACCGCTCGTCGGGAACGGCTCCCGGTACTGCGTCGTGTAGTCCGTCCCGTTCACGGCCGCCGCGAGGGCCTCCTCGTCCCACGGCGCGCGCGTCTCGTTCAGGTCCTCGACGTACCTCTCGCGGAGCGTCGACGTGCGGCCGTACAGGTGGAACGTGAGCGTCGCGGGGTCGTCGCCGGCCGCCTCGGAGAGTCGGTTCGCACACCCGCTCGCGGCCGAGAGGCCGACCGCGCCGACGAGTGCGAGGAGCCGTCGCCTGGACGTGGTGGGGGACATTCGGTTCCGGATTCGTCCAACACGTCAAGTATCTTTGGTATGTCGGGACTCCAACTCCCGCGGGAGGCCGGGTCGGTCGGCCGAGAATGCGTCGCCACTGCCGAGATTTCGCGTCGGAAAAGGGTGTGATTCGAGGCTCCGGATCGACCGGCGTCCGCGTTCTCACCCGAGTTACGCTGACTGGACGGCGTCCAGCAGTTCCTCGTAGTCGGGTTCGTTCTCGGGGGAGTCGGCCTCCCACGCGTACGAGACGGTGCCGTCGTCGTCGAGGACGTACACCGCGCGGTTGGCGACGCCGTGCAGACCGAGGTCCTCGATGTCGATTTCGAGGTCGTACGACCGAATCGTCTCCCGGCTCATGTCGCTGACGAGGGGGAACGACAGGTCGTACTCCTCGCGGAACGCGTTGAGCGAGAACGGCGAGTCGGCGCTCAGGCCGTACACCGACGCGCCGGCGTCCTCGAAGTCGTCGGCGTGCTCCTCCAGCGCCGACATCTCGTTGGAGCACGGCGGCGTGAACGCGCCCGGGAAGAACGCGAGCAGGACGGGGCCGTCGCCGACGGCCTCGGACAGCGAGAACTCCTCGACCTCTCCGTTCGCGACCTTGTTCGTGAACTCGGGTGCGTCGTCGCCTTCTGAGACCATACCTCCGTTTCGGGCTCTCGAGCGGATAAACCGTCGACAGGACGCCGCTCTCGCCGCCAGCGGGAGAGCTATATACCGCTCGACGACCCGTATTCAACGTTGTTGCCGTCCGACCGGACGGGCGGGTCCGCCCTGTCGACGCAGTTTCAATAGCTGAGCCGACGTACGTTTCGATACCTACGGATTCACTCCGCGGGAGGCAGCTCATGAGTACCCACTACCCCACCCCCGAGACGGACGCTCCGCGCGACGGGCGCGCGGCCCGCGCCGTCCTCGTCGCCGTCGGCCTGTTCGCCCTCGGCGTCCTCGCCAACCTCGTCTTCAGCGTCGCCGTCGCGGTGCCCCTGTTCCTCGCGGGCGTCGGAATCACCTCGGCCGCGGCGCTCGTTCTGCTCACTCTCGCCGGCCAACTCGGCTTCGCTGCCGTCGCCGTCGGCTACCTGCGGCGCTGGCTCTCCGGCGTGCCAGTCCGTCGGCTCACCCGCTCGGACGCGCGCGTCGTCGGCGTCTCCACCGTCGCCGTCCTCCTCGTCGCGTTCGGGTTCACGGCGCTGAGCGCCGTCCTCCCCATCGAACCGACGACGAGCGTCGTCGGCGACGTGGCCGCATCGGAGCCGTGGGTACTGCTCGCGTTCGCCGCGCTCTCGATACTCGTCGTCGCGCCCGCCGAGGAACTGCTGTTCCGCGGCGCCGTCCAGGGGCGACTCCGCCGCGCGTTCGGTCCCGCCGCGGCCGTCGTCGGCGCGGGAGCGCTGTTCGCCGTCCTACACGTCCTCAACTTCGGCGTCCTGAACGCCGGCGCGGCCGTCGCCCTCGGCGTCATCTTCCTCGTCGGCGCTCTCCTCGGGTGGGCGTACGAACGGACCGGCAACCTCCTCGTCCCCGTGGCGGTCCACGGCGTGTACAACGCCGTGCTGTTCGGGGCGTCGTACCTGACGTACGCGCTCGCCTGATTGCTCCCCGACTCTGCGTCCGGGACCGGAGCCGAAACGGTCGCTCAGCCCGCACATCCGAACAGGAATGTCCGAGTAACAACACTGTTCCACATAAGTACGGTTCTCAAAGCAATTTCTAGTTGACAGCAACCAATTCTCTTTTTATTCCTCCGCCCTATTCCCGAAGTGAGGTCGAGCCCACTGTCGTGGATTCCGCAACTCATTCCTGGTTTAAGCGGGGCGGTGAGAGCCGTAGGGACGAATGTGGACTCATCGAGGAAACCAAATGACACGAACACAGCAGTCACTGACGAAAGCGGAGTTTACCGAGCAGTTAGAGAGCCTCGTCCGGACGGCCGAAGCGAACGATATCGACATCGCCGGAGGCTACACCTTCAGAACCGACGGCGACGGCGCGGACTGGAGTCTCGAACTGTTCGAGGTCGTCAAACCCAGCGACAAGTGACAACTTCTGATTAGGAGTCGTCCCGTCGGCAGACTGTCTCTCGAAGATGGGTATCGAGCGCCTGCCGAATCTCCTCGGACGTTCGAACGTCCGCGACGCCGACGACGTCGCTGAGTTCCTCCAGCGTGATTCGACGCGGCGTCTCGAAGTACCCCTCCCTGACGGCCAGTCTCAGTATCTCCCGTTGGTATTCGGAGAGCGTGTCACTCGACCCCATCATACTCGTTCGAATTATTGATTGTTCCCGTCAAAAAGGCCTCTGTAGCCCGCGACTGAACTAATCGGGGATCCGACAGTCACACGGTAGAGTACGGTTCGCCGTCGAGGGCGGACCCGTCGGCGGGCCGTGGTGACGTTCGGAACGGACGGGAACCGAGACGGGACGCCGCCACTCACTCCCCACCGGTGCCGCTCTCGGCGCCGGAGTCGTCCCGTTCGTCGGCGGTTCTCGGCACCCGCTCGTCGCCCTCTATCGACGGGAGGTCCATCTGGGGTTCGTGGGTTATCTCCTCTCTGTCCTCCTCGTCGAGCACCTCGTCGCCGACGGTCAGCCCGAACTCCTCGGCGCGTTCGCGCCAGAACTCCCGGTAGCCCTCGTGTTCGATGTCGCTGGTCACCGTGGTCTCGCCGCGTTCGACGCGGGCCTCCTTCTCGCGCACCTCGGTGATGAGGTCCTCGGCGAGGTCCGTCGAGAGTTGGCCGCTCAGTTCCGCCTCGGTGATAGCGCTCTCCTCGGCTTGGAGGATGCGCGCCTCGCTCTGCAGGAGTTCTTGTTTCAGCAGCGAGGGCTCGCTCTCCAGCAGCGACCGAATGACGTTGTTGAGCTCCTTCTTCTCGCGGCCGTACTCGCGCTTGAACCGCTCGTAGACGTCGGTCCGAATCAGGTTGCGCTCGTGGAGTCGCTCGGCCTCGTCGAGCGCCTCGTCGACGGCCTTCGCGCGGGTGAGAAGCAGGCTGTAGAGCTGCTGTTCCTCCCCGGAGGTGCGGATGCCGACGGCGCGGAGGAAGCGCTTCATCGACAGCCCCTGCACGACGAGGCTGAACGCCGCGATACCGAAGACGAGCACGCGCAGTTGCTGTCGCGGCCCGACCGACTCGGGGAGGCCGAGGACGAGGGCGATGGGGATGGAGCCGTGGAGGCCGCCCCAGACGAGGACGTGCTGGTACTTCCGCGAGACGTTCGCGTCGGTCAGGCGGTTGACGATTTCGGTGAGGGGGTAGACGGCGATAGCGCGCGCGACGAGGACGAGGACGATGGCCGGAATCAGCACGTCGATTTCGGCGAGTATCTGTCGGATGGGCGTCTTCACGCCGAGGAGGACGAAGATGAACGTGTTGACGACGTAGGCGGCCGTCTCCCAGGTGTTGAACACGGCAGTTTTGGTCTGCGGCGACATGGCGTACTCGCGGCCGCGGTTGCCGATGAGGAGGCCGGCCGCGACGGTGGCGATGACGCCGCTGACGTGGAGGTAGTGCTCGGCGACGAGGAACGCGCCGTAGGCGAGCACGACCGTGAGGACGATTTCGGTCATGTGCTCGTCGAGGTTCGCCATCACGCGGTAGACGAGGTACCCGCACGCGAGGCCGACGACGGCGCCGCCGCCCGCGGAGACGACGATGCCGCTCAGGAGTTCCGTGACGCCGTCCAGCGTCGCGAGGTCCGCGGCGCTGTCGCCCGCTTCGACGAGGGCGAGCAGCGCCGAGAAGATGACGACGGCGATACCGTCGTTCATGAGGCTCTCCCCCTCCACGAGGACCGAGAGCCGTTCGGGGGCGCCCACCTGCTTGAACAGCGAGAGCACGGAGACGGGGTCCGTGGGGAGGATGATAGTACCGAACAGCAGCCCCATCAGGAGCGTATAGCCGAGCAAGCGCGTCGAGACGACGCCGACGACGATGATGGAGAGTGCCAACCCTACCGTCGCCATCACCGCCATCACGGGGAAGTTCGCCCGGAACTCGTCGATGTCCGTCGTCGCCGCCCCCTCGAACAGGAGCGGCGGGAGGACGACGAGCAGGATGATGTCGTGCGTCAGGGTGATGTCTATTCCGAGGCCGACGATGGACGCGGCGAACCCGGCGATGAGGAGCGCGATGGTGTAGGGAATGCGCCCGATCTTCGCCAGCAGTGCGCCGACGCCGCCGGCGATGAGGAAGACGGTCAGGAGGTCGATGAGTTGTTGTTCGATTGCGCTCGTCGGCATTGGGGGAACGTTTTCGACGGCGACGGATAGGTGCGGTGGCCCCCGCGCGCCTCGTCGGCGGCGACTGCGGGACGCCGAACCGCGGGTTTCGCTTTCCCCTCCGTCCCCTCCTTCCGACGACGGTCGAACGGAGAGACGGCCGACTCGGCCGGCGTCGAGCGACGAGAGCGAGAACCGGACGACCTCGAAACGCCTTTACTACGTGTCTTGGTATGTCGTGGCGTGGATAGAGACGCCGCCCGAACCGTCGGTCTCGCCCTCCTCGCAGTCCTCGCTCTCGGCGTCGCGGCCGCCACCATCGACACCGCCGTCACCGGCGGGAGCGGCGGCTTCGGCGGGGAGGCCGGCGGTTCGGGCCTCGGTCCGTCGGACCAGGGCGACGTCGGCCTCTCGGAGACACAAAGCGGCGGCGGCGCCCCCGTCGGGCCGTTCTGCCTGCCGGTACTGTCGTCTCCGCCGGTGGTGGCCGGGTTGCTCCTCGTGTTCGCGGGCCTCTTGACGTTGGTGTACTACGACACCCGGTCGCTGCTCCCCGTCGCCGCGGTGGGCCTCACGTTCGGCGTGCCGGGGTACGTGTTCTGGATGCTGTTGACCACCTGTGGTCCCCTGGAGTTCGGCGGCGCCGGGATGAGCGCCGGGAACGGGTCGTTCCCGCTCCCGGAGGGCGGCGGGCAACTCGGCGGGTCCGGCGAGGGGGCCGTCTCCGCGCCGACGGCCGTCTTCGGCATCCTCCTCGCTCTCGCCCTCGTCGGCGCCGTCGCCCTCCTCGTCCTCTCGACCGGCGACGACGAGGCGGCCGGCCGCGAGACGGTCGCGGCGGAGGAGGACCCGGACGTCGACGTGGGCGAAATCGGCCGGGCGGCCGGCGCCGCCGCGGACCGCATCGAGGAGGACGCCGACGTGGGCAACGAGGTGTACCGCGCGTGGACGGAGATGACGGCCCTGCTCGACATCCCGAATCCGCGGACGAGCACCCCCGGCGAGTTCGCCTCGGCGGCCGTCGAGGCCGGGATGGCGCGCGGGGACGTGGACGAACTCACGCGCCTGTTCGAGGAGGTCCGGTACGGCGGCGAGTCGGCGACCGAAGCGCGGGAGGAACGGGCCGTCACGGCGCTCAGACGCATCGAGTCGGCGTACGCCGACGCGGAAGCGGAGGGCGACTCGTGAACACCGGGTCGCTCGCCGCGGGCGTCGGCGTCGTCGCCGTCCTCGGCGGACTCGCGGCCCTCGCGGGGTTCGTCGTTCCCGGTCTGAGCGCGACGTTCGCGTTCGTCACCGTCGTCGGCGTCGTGGCCGGCGTGCAGGGCCTCCGCTACGCGCTCGGCCGCCGGAACGTCGACTACCGCGCGACCGACACCGGCGACCCCGAACTCCGCTACCGGGTGCCGACGCCCGGCGACGACGCGGACCGGCGAGTGGGGAGCGCCGGCGGGTGGAGGCGGTCGGGAGCGTCGAACCTCCGGAAGCGACTCCGGGGGGCGGCCGTCGAATCGCTCGTCCTGCACGACAACTGCTCGTCCGAGGCCGCCGAGGGGCACATCGATGCGGGGACGTGGACGGACGACCCCGTCGCGGCCCGCTACCTCGGCGCGGACGTGCCGCTCCCGTGGACGACGCGCATCGGCCTCCTCGTCCGCCGCGAGTCGTCGGCGCCGGCGCGCGTCGCGCGGACCGTCGCGGCCGTCGAGGCGATACACGACGGGGACGGCTCGGTCGCGGGACGGGACGACCCCTCGACGGCGGCCCCGGACTCGGCCGCGGAGGGACAAACGTGAGGGATATCGACACGAACCGCTGGACCGGCGTCGAGGGGGCGGCCCTCCTCGCCGGCGCCGCGGGCGTCGTCCTCCAGCAGCCGTCGCTGCTCCTCGTCGCGGGCGTCGGCGTGGCCTACACCGCCTACGCGTGGCTCTCCGACGCGCCGACGCCGAATCTGGACGTCGAACGCGAGCTCTCGGAGACCACGCCGGACGTCGACGAGGAGGTTCGCGTCACCGTCACGGTCACGAACGCCGGCGCCGCGCTCACCGACCTCAGGCTGATAGACGGCGTCCCGCCGGCCCTCGAAGTGACCGACGGCTCCGCGCGCCACGGCACGGCGCTCCGGCCGGGCAAGTCCGCGACGTTCTCCTACGCCGTCGAGGCCGTCCGCGGCGAACACGTCTGGGAACCGCTGCGGGCCGTGGTGCGCAGTCCGAGCGCCGAACGGGAGCACAGCGAGAAGTTCGACTCGGCCGAGGAGACGACGCTCCGGTGTGCCCCGTCGCTGGAGGCCACCTCGGACCTGCCGCTGCGGGGACTGACGACGCAGTACACCGGCCGGGTGGCGACGGACGTCGCCGGCGACGGACTGGAGTTTTACTCCACCCGCGAGTACCGCCGCGGCGACCCGCTCAACCGCATCGACTGGAACCGCCGCGCCCGCACGGGCGAGATGGCGACGCTGGAGTTCCGCGAGGAGCGCGCGGCCACCGTCGTCCTCGTCGTCGACGCCCGGAAGGAGTCGTACGTCGCCGGCGAGGCGGGCGGGCAGAACGCCGTCGAGCGCGGCGTCGACGCCGCGACGCGGGCGTTCTCCTCCCTTCTGGACAGCGGCGACCGCGTGGGCGTGGCGGCGCTGTCGCCGCTGGAGTGCTGGCTCGCGCCCGCCACCGGCGCGGACCATCGGGCGCGCGCGCGAGAACTGTTCGCGGCGAACCCCGCGCTCGCGCCGACGCCGCCGGAGGAGCCCTACTACCCCATCGTCGCCCTGCGCCGCCTGCGCCGTCGGCTGCCGTCGGACGCGCAGGTGCTGTTCTTCTCGCCGCTGGCGGACGACCTCGCGGTCACCGCCGCGCGGCGGCTGGACGCCTACGGCCACCTCGTCACCGTCGTCAGTCCCGACCCGACGACGGGCGACACGCCCGGCCACCGCCTCGCGCGGGTCGAGCGGCGTAACCGCCTCGCCCGCCTCCGACGGGCCGGCCTCCGCGTCGTCGACTGGGGGGAGCGACCGCTGGCGATAGAACTCGCCCGCGCCGGCCGGCGGTGGTCGCGGTGACCGAGATAACCCGGCGGCCGCCCGTGGCGGGCGTCTCCGTCGCCCTCGCGGCCGCCGCGCTCGGGTTCGCGGGCGTCGGCGTCGCGGCCGCCGGAGCGCTCGCCCCCGCCGGCGTCGGCGTCCTCGTCCTCGCCGTCGGCCTGTTCCGCGCCTCCCGCCGCGTCGTGACGGTCGGCGCGGCGGCGCTGTTCCTCGGCGTCCTCTACGCCGGCGCGCGGGGCGGGGCGCCCGAACCCCTCCTCCTCGGCGCCCTCGGAACGGTCGTCTCGTGGGACGCCGCCGAGTACGCCGTCGGCGTCGGCGAGCAACTCGGCCGCGACGCCGACACGACGCGCCTGACGCTCGTCCACACCGCGACGACGCTGGCCGTCGGCGTCGTCGGCGCCGCCGTCGCCTACGCGGTGTTCCTCTCGGTCGGCGGCGGCCAACCCGTCGCGGCGCTCGTGTTGCTGCTCTTCGGCGTCGTTGCACTGGTGGCAGCGCTCCGGGGCGGCGGGGACGACGGCGGTTCGAACCGGAGCCGACGGCGTCGGTAGTCGCTCTCGGAGGCGCTTCCGCGCTCCGGCCGGCGCTCGCGTGTCAACGCAGGTCGCGCTCCCCCGTCGCGTCCACCGTCGCGGCGTACGCCGGGAGCGCCGGCAGGACGGTCGAGACAGGACCGGACGCGAACTGGCCGAAGAGCTCCTGCGCACCGGTCACGGTGCCCTCGTCGAACCCCGCGCGTTCGAGGTCGTCGGGGCCGAGTCGCGGGCGGTACGGCGCGGCGTCGACGAACGACCCGACGAGGTCGTCGGTCCGCCCGCAGGCGCGCTCGAAGGCGTCGCTCTCCAGTCGCGGTTCGAGGTCCGCCCACATCGGTTCGAAGAACGCGGGCCACTGCGCGAGCGTCCGGTAGATGCTCGGCAGTTGGCCCTCGTCGAACCCGTGGAACGCCTGGACCGACTCGACCGTCTCCGAGAGCGCCTCCGGCACGTTCTCGACGTCTCGCAGCGTCGGCGCGTGCCCGCGGTCGCGGTCCAACCACTCGGGGAACGGTTCGGTCGCCGCCCGTCCGGCGGCCGGGTCCGCGCCGACCGACTCGTCGTGCAGCGCCCGGTCCATCGTCTCGAACAGCACGGCCAACCGCGGCGCCACCACGTCGTAGGTGGCGAGTTGCCCCCGGAGTTCGCGGTAGGCGGCGGGCGAGACGCCCGCCTCGGCCGCCCGGTACGTCGAAATCGGCGTCTCCGATTCGAGTTCCCCGAGGACGGCGTCGCGGTACTCGACGGTCAGCCGCGCGAACGCGCGGGTCTCGAAGAGCGGCTTGACCTGCCCCCACGCGTACCGCGTGAACTCCGGTTCGTTCGCCATCGCCGTCCGGAAGATCCAGTTGACGATGGGGGCGCGGAAGGTCCGCTTGATGTCGTCGTAGACGCCGCGTCGCCACCCGCGGGCGTCCGTCTCGTGCAGTTGCTGGTCGGTGTCCACGGCGGCGTCTCGGGCGGGGGATACGTAGGTGTTCCCGCCCGGTTCGAAGCGGCGTGGGTCCCTTCGGCCCCGAGTGCGGCCCCGCTCAGCCGAACCGTATCGTCTCCGTCGACGGGTCGAGCCGAACTTCGCCGCCGACCGGTATCGGACACGTCGGGTAGGTGTGGCCGAACTCGCAGTCGAAGACGAGCGGCGCCTCCGGGTTGTACGTCTCGAAGACGCTCTCGATGGCCTCCCGCTGTCGCTGCCGGTACGTCGTCCGCCACTCCGGCGGGTGGTCCTCGACGTGCGAACGCGCGGCGGCCCGACCGACGAGGACGCCGTCGAACCGTTCGAGGAGGCCCCGTTCGCCGAGGGCGCGGAGGTTCGCACGGACGACGTCCGGGTCGGGTATCAGTTCGCTCGTCTCCATCGCGAGGACGGTCCCGTCGAGAACGTCGTCGTCCGGGAGGTAGCGGTCCGCGAGGAACTGCTCGACGAGCACCTCGTAACACCCGCCCCAGATTCGTCCCGACGCCGTCCGCTCGCCCCCGCGCCACCGGCGGCCGTCGGACGGTTCGGTCTCCCGCGGCGTCTCGACCGATTCGGAGTCCTCCCAGTCGCCGGGTTGGTCGGTGAATCGGTCGGCCTCGGTCCACTCGCCGAGACGCTCCGCGAACAGCGCGCGGCCGAGGTACTCCTCGGTGTACTCGAACAGCCCTCCGTCCATCGCGTACTCGGTGAGCGTCGACCCGCCGTAGTAGGAGACGATGCCGAGGCCCCAGAGGAACAGCGAGAGGTGCGTGTTGTCCGACCACCCGTAGAACCGCGTGGGGTTCTCGCGGAGCACCTCCCTCTCGAGGTGCGGCAGCACCGTGATCTGGTCGTGGCCGCCGATGTTGGCGACGACGGCCGACACCTCAGGGTCGCGGAAGGCGTCCATCACGTCTTCGGCGCGCGCCCCGGGGTTCTCGGCCAGCCACTCCGGGTCGGCGGTCGCCGTCGGGTACTCGACCGGCACGAGGTCGAACGCCTCGCGCATCCGTTCGAGACCGAGTTCGTAGACGAAGCGGGCGGACTCGGGGGCGTTCGACGCGGGAGCGAGCACCGCGACCCGGTCGCCGCGTTCGACCGGCGGCGGGGTGACGAAATCCGGCATACGCGGACCGCGTCGCGCGACCGCAAAACTCCTCGGAGAGCTACTCCGACGCCTCCGACTCCACCGTCGGCACCTCCACCCGGCCGAGCACGTCGTCGACCACGTCGCCCTTGTTCACGTCGTTGACGTGCGCGTCCGGCGTGAGGACGAGGCGGTGCGCGAGGACGGCGGGGGAGACGCGCTTCACGTCGTCGGGCGTGACGAACGCGCGCGCCGAGAGGACGGCGCGGGCGCGGGACGCCTCCAGGAGTCGCTGCGTCCCGCGCGGGGAGACGCCCACCTCGACGCGGCGGTCGACGCGCGTCGCCCGCGCCACCTCCGCCATATATCTGAGGAGGTCCTCCTCGACGCGGACGTCCTCCGGGACGAGTCGCACGTCCAGCACCTCGTCTCTGCTCAGCACGGGCCCGACGCTCGGACTGCGGGCCTCGCGGCCGACGCGCCGGCGGAGCAGTTCCACCTCGCCGTCGGCGTCGGGGTAGCCGATTTCGGTCTTGACGACGAAGCGGTCTATCTGCGCCTCGGGGAGCGGGAAGGTGCCCTCGCTCTCGACGGGGTTCTGCGTGGCGATGACGAGGAACGGCTTCGGGAGGTCGTGCGTCTCGCCGTCCACCGTCACCTGCCCCTCCTCCATCGCCTCCAACAGGGCCGCCTGCGTCTTCGGCGGCGCGCGGTTTATCTCGTCGGCCAAGACGACGTTGGCGAAGATGGGTCCCTCGGAGAACTCGAAGGACTTCTCGCGCTCGTTGAAGACGTTCGTGCCCGTCACGTCGGAGGGGAGGAGGTCGGGCGTGAACTGTACGCGGGAAAAGGAGAGGCCGAGAGCGGTGGCGACGCTGCGGGCGCTCAGGGTCTTCCCGGTTCCGGGGACGTCTTCGAGGAGGACGTGCCCGCGCGAGAGGACGCCGAGCATGACCCGTTCGAGGAACTCTCGGTCGGCGATGACCGCCTTCGACACCTCGGCGAGGACGTCGCCGCACGCCTCGCTCGCTTCGGGGATATCCATACGGTCCTCGCGCGGTCGTGGGACTTAGTACTCCGGGTCGCACCCTCGTGGTCCGCCGAAATCGAAACCGATTAAACTCGGGCCGTTCCACGTGTAGATGCGAGCCGAGGTAGCCTAGCCTGGCCAAGGCGGTAGATTCGAAATCTACTGTCCATTCGGACACGTGAGTTCAAATCTCACCCTCGGCGCTTTCTCAGCGAACTCAGCCCGCGAGAGACCTTCGTGTCTCTCGCCACGCCTGATTCGCTGTGTCACGTTTACGTGAGATTTGAATCAGGGAGCGACCGGCAGGGAGCGACCGTGGTTCAAATCTCACCCTCGGCGTCTTCTCACAGACTCACCCACAAAGCGGCGCGTCTCGTCGCGCCGCGGTACGCGTGAGTCGTCGCGTAGCGCTACGTGAGATTTGAATCAGGGAGCGAACGGAGGTGAGCGACCGCGGTTCAAATCTCACCCTCGGCGCTTTTCCAACACGTCACCCCAGCGAGAGACCTCCGAAACCGTCCGGCGCCGTCCCGACCAGTCCGACACGATGATACCGCGACGGTGCCGACAGCGGAACGATTCGCTCGATGACCCTGACCGACGCAGTCGAGGACTATCTTCTCCTGTGGATTCTGCTCTCGGTCGGCGTCGGCATCGCGTTCCCCCGCGTGTCGGTCGTCACGCGGGCCTCGACGCTCGTTCTCGCGGTGATGATCGGGAGTATCTCGCTGACGCTCTCGATCGAACAGTTCCGACAGGTCGACGCCCGAGCGCTCGGTCTCGTCCTCGCGGGGCACGTCGCGATGCCGTTCGTCGCCTTCGGAATCGCCACCGGCCTCGGCCTCTCGGCGGAACTGACGGTCGGGTTCGTGATTTTGGGGGCGGTGACGCCGGAACTCGTGACGCCGGTGATGACCGAACTCGCGGGCGGCGACACGGCGCTGTCGACGACCGCGTTGGTCGCAATCGGCGTCGGAAGCGTGGGATTCATCCCGGCCGTCGTCGCGCTCCTCCTCGGCGGAATCGACGTCCCGACGGCACCGGTCGTCGAACAGTTACTCGTGGCCGTCGTCGCACCGATGCTGATCGCCATCGGCGCGCGGACCCATTTCCCCGACCGAATCGGCCGCTACGATGACTACTATCCGGCGATGTCGGCGTTGATGGTGATTCTCATCATCGGCGCGGTGACGGCCGCGAACGCGGAAGTCGTTCGCTCGAACGCGTCGCTTCTGGCCGGCGTCGGATTCGGTGCCGTCGCGCTGAACGGTGTGGGATACGGCCTCGGATACCTCCTCGGCTATTCGGTCCCGCGGCCGACGCGAATCGCGTCGACGCTGTCCGTGGGGATGCGCGATTTCGCCGTCGCGGCAGCGCTGGTCGTCGCGGCCGGTCTCCCGCCCATCGCGTCGGTGCCCGCCGTCGCGTTCGGCGTCGTCGAGATGGTCACGAGCGCCGGACTCGCGAGGCGGCTGAAACGGCGGTAGGGAGGCTCGGGGTCGGTCCCTCGCGAACCGCCCCGTTACAGCGACTCGCAGGCCTCGCCGTCGTCGTCGCCGTCGAGTCGGTGCGGGTCGCTGGTGTCGCGTTCGTACACTTCCTGCGCCTGCCGTCCCGTGTCGAAGTGGCTACAGTCGTAGTCGCCGTCCGCCGGAAGCGGCGGGATGTCCACTTCGTCGTTCATCACCGCGGGCATCGGCGTCGGAGTGGGGGTAGGGGTGGGCGTCGGAGCGGGAATTGGAGTCGGTGTCGACGTCGGAGTGGGGGTAGGAGTCGGCGTCGGTGTTGGATTCGGCGTAGGAGTGGCCGTTGAAGTGAATGTCGCCGTCGAAGTCGGGGTATCTGTCGCCACCGACTCGGACGTGGGCGTCGCCGTCGACGCCGATGCCGCGGCCGTCGTCCCGACGCCGCCGATGCGCTGTTGCGTCTGCTCCGGGGGGTCGCCGGTCGGGAGGACGGCGTCGAGGACGCCGAACAGCGCGACCGAGTACGCGCCCGCCGCGACGCCGGTGACCACCCCGCCCCCCGGTAGCGACGAGAGTCTGTCCGCAGCCCCGCCGACGTTCGCTCCGACGACGAGGCCGACCACCACCGGGAAGAACGCGAGCAGCACGGGCACCGAGACCAGATAGACGAGTCCGACGACGACGTTCCTGCTCGTCAACCCCGGACGCATTCCGGGAACCGTATCCGCGAGTGACACGACCTCGCATCGGAGGTCCCGGGTGTAAGTGTTGTTCAAGGGATACGACCGGTCGGAGTAACGGTCTCCGAAACAGTCACTAAGCCGACTGGAATTTGGGAGAGAATCTGAACAAGCTACATCCCGTTCGCGTTCCTCCTTCCGTTATGGCACGGAACCGTTTCGAGTGGCGTCGCGGGCCGAGGCTCCTCGTCGCCCTGTTCGCGGGAATCGCCGCCGTCGCCGGGTCGTACGCCGCCGCCGGGTTCACCCCGTCGTTCGTCGTCGCGCCGGTGGAGGCGTTTCTCACGCGGACGGTGCCCGACGCGGTGCTCCGGTTCGCTATCACCACGCTCGGCACGTTCGCCGGCATCGACCACTTCGGCCAACTGCTCAACTTGGCGATGGCGTTCGGGCTCGCGACGGCGCTTCTGTCGGCCGCCGCGCTGGCGGGCCTGGCCGTCGGACGCCGCCTCGACTCCGCGCTCGCGTCGGTCGGACTGACGGGCCTGCTCGCGTGGGGGGTCACCGCGTTGCTCACGGGCGCGCCGACGCTTTCGCTCGGCGCGGGCGTCGGCGCTGCGCTCGTCGTCGCGGGCGCCGAACTCGCCGCTGCGTCGACTGGTGCCCCGTCGGGCGGCGCCGACGCGGTGCGACGGAGGCAACTGCTCGGCGGCGTCGGTACCGCCGTCGGCGTCGGTGCCGTCGGCGTCCTCCTCGGTCGGTCGCCCGCCCCCGCGGACGCCGACGGAGCGAGCGGTTCGAGCGCCAGCGTCGAGGCGGGCGACGCGAGCGACGGCGGCAGCGGCGGAGCGGACGCCGCGGACGCGGATCCGGGAGCGAACGAGGGCGACGGCGAACAGGAGGCCGACGCGCGCTTCGGCGACCCGGAGGTCACGGCGCGCTACTTGGAGGAAGCAGAGACCCGCGCGCTCAACGTCGAGGGATTGGAGAGCCTCGTCAGCGGCGACGACTTCTACACCGTCGACATCGGGAACGTCGACCCGAAGGTGAGCGCCGAGGAGTGGTCGCTCTCGGTCACCGGTGCGGTCGGAGAGGAACTGACGCTCGGCTACGAGGACCTGCGCGGGATGGGGGCCGAACAGCGGTTCATCACGCTGCGCTGCGTCAGCGACAAGATAAACGCGAAGCTGATGGACACCGACCTCTGGACGGGCGTCCCCGTCTCTCAAATATTAGAACGAGCGAACCCGCAGGGCGACTACGTGATGCTCCGCGCGGCGGACGACTACTTCGTGGGCTTTCCGCTCGACGCCCTGGAGACGGGCTTTCTCGCCTACGGGAAGGGCGGCGAGGCGCTCCCGCGGGCGCACGGCCACCCCGTGCGGGCGCTCATCCCCGGCCACTGGGGCGAGGTCAACACCAAGTGGATAACCGAGATAGAGGTCCTCGAAAACGCCGAGAAGGGCTTCTGGGAGAAGCGCGGGTGGCACGGCACCGGCCCGGTGAACACCGTCGCGAAACTCCACGCCACGAACCGGCGCGACGGCGAGATTCAGGTCGCGGGGCACGCCTACGCCGGCGTGCGCGGCATCGACCGCGTGGAAGTCTCCACCGACGGCGGCGAGACGTGGACCGACGCGACGCTGTCGGACCCGCTCCCCGCCGGCACGGACGAGGAGGGCGACGCGGCCGAGGACGCGTGGCGGCAGTGGGAGTACACCTACGAGAATCCGGGTGCGGAGCACACCGTCGTCGTCCGCGCTACCGACGGAACGGGGACGCTCCAACCGCGCGAGAACGGGGGGCCGTACCCGAGCGGTGCGACCGGGTGGGTGTCGAAGACGATCTCGGGTTGAGCGGTCTCTCCGACACGCGCGGCCGTTCGATGCCGCTTCGACCCCGTTCGACCCGTCCACGTCCCGCCCCGACGCCGTCTTCCGACTTCACTTCCGCCCCGCTAGGCTCGCTTACTTATCCGTTCTCGTGAACGTTAGAGTATGAACGCGCTCGCCGCGGAGCGACCGGCGGACGGCACGGAACGGACGCACCGAATCGAGGTCACCGACTACCGGACGGCGCGGGTCGTCGACTACGCCGCGAGGCGCTTCGACGGCGACGCGGACGTGCGCTTCCAGCGCCGTCCGGGGTCAACGTATCTCCTCGCGGACGAGCGTCGATAAGAAGGGAAGAACGGAGGACGCGGGTTCAGTCGTCCGCGCGCGGCGGCGACTCGGCGGTCCCGTCGAAGCCGTCGTCGGCGGCGACGAGCAGTCGGTCGAGCGCTTCGACCATCGCCTCGACGCTGCACCGCGTGATGTCGGAGTCGCTGGTCGCCACGGTGACCGAGCGGTCGCCGTAGGACATCTCCACTTCGACGGTGACGACGGCGTCCGTGCCGCCGGTGATGGCGTCGACGTGGTACGAGTCCAACTGCGCGTCGGCGTCCGGGCCGAGCGCCGAGCGGACCGCCTCGACGGCGGCGTCGACCGGTCCGCTTCCGGTGCCCGACGCGACGCGTTCGTCGTCGTCGACGCGGAGGCGAACCGACGCCGTCGGCGTGCCGCCGCCGGAGGCCGCGGTGAGGTCGAGCAGTTCGACCCGGCGGTTCCGGTCTCTGCCCTGCACGTCCTCGGCGATGGCGAGGAGGTCGGCGTCCGTGACGCGCTTGCCCCGGTCGCCCAGCGTCTTCACGCGCTGAACGACGGCCGCGAGGTCCTCGTCGCTCACGTCCACGTCGTGTTCGTCGAGGGCGGCGGCGACGCCGGCGCGCCCGGCGTGCTTGCCGAGGACGAGGCGGCGCTCCCGACCCACCGTTTCCGGCGCGTAGGGCTCGTACATCGCGTCGTCCTTCAGCGTCCCGTCGGTGTGGATGCCGCTCTCGTGCGTGAAGGCGTTCTCGCCGACGACCGCCTTGTTGGGCGGGAGCGGGACGCCCGTCGAGCGGGCGACCTTCTGCGCGAGCGGGTAGAGTTCGTCGAGTTTGGCCGTCTCGACGCCGTAGCAGTGCGACAGCGCGATGGCCACCTCTTCGAGGGCGACGTTGCCGGCGCGTTCGCCGATGCCGTTGACGGTGCCGTGGACCATGTCGGCCCCGGCGGCGAGGCTGGCGTAGACGTTCGTCATCGCCAGTCCGAGGTCGTCGTGCGTGTGCGTCGACACCGGGCCGAGTTCCGCGAGCGCCGAGACGTACTCGAACGTCGTCTCGGGGCTGGCGTGCCCGACGGTGTCGGCGTAACACGTCCGGTCGGCGCCGGCGTCCAGCGCCGACTCCGCGATGTCGACGAGGAATTCGAGGTCCGCGCGGGACCCGTCCTCCCCGATGACCTCGACCCAGAGGCCGTGGTCCTTCGCGTAGGCGACGAGTTCGCCGGTCGTCTCGACGACGCCGTCGCGCGTCGTGCCGACCTTGTCCTCGACGTGGCGGTCGCTGGCGGGGACGACGATGGTGACGCCGTCGACGTCGCAGTCGAGGGCGAGGTCGACGTCCTTCTGCACGCCGCGGGCGAAACTGGTTATCGTCGCGTCGAGACCGAGGTCCGTGACCCGCCTGATGGTCTCGCGCTCGCCTTCGCCCGTGCAGGCGCTGCCCGCCTCGACGAACGGGACGTTCGCCCGGTCGAGCGCGCGGGCGATGTCCGCCTTCTCCTCGGGGGATAGCGAGATGCCCGGCGCCTGCTCGCCGTCGCGCAGCGTCGTATCTAGTAGCTGTACCGTGTCGTCAGAATCCAGAACGGATGCGAGGGGTGTTGTGGGGTTACCCCCGAATAAATCGACCACGAGTCATGTGCTCACACGCTCCGTTACCGGCGACGTACTTAAACCAGCCCCTCCCGACAGTTTTCGCCGTTCGATTCGCGCCCGTCCGAGGGGCGTCACTCGACGAGTCGGACGGTGTCGCCGCGTTCGACGCCGTCGGCGGCCCCGACCGGCAGTTCGACGATGCGGTCGGCGAGTCCGAAGCCGATGCCGACCCACCCGCGCAGGCGCTTCTTCTTCGTCACTTCCTCACCGACCAACCACAGGGCGTCGATGGGAAAGGGGACGAACACCATGTGGAGGCTCCGTCTGTCCGGGCTGCCGAACTCGAAGACGAGGGCGTAGTCGTCGGGAATCTTCCGACGGAACATCAGGCCGCGCGACTTCGAGAGGAAACTGTCCGCGACTTCCACGTCGCTGGCGAGGGTGCGGGGCGTTCCGTCCCGGCGGTGTTCGACGTGCACGACCGGGGTGTCATCCAGCGGATACATAAATCTCTCGCGCCGAATCTCGACGACGAGAACCGCCCGTCCCCCCGACGGGCGGCGTGGCGTGATGCGTGACGGCGTGACGGCCGTCGGAACGTTCAGTCGTCGGTGGCGGCCGCGGCACCCGCGCTCGCCGACCCGACGCCCCCCATTCCCACCGGGTCGTAGACGCAGATACGTCCGGCCTCGACGACGACGAGGCAGTCGTAGAGGTCGAGTTCGACCCGCAGTCCGGAGGCCCTCGGTCCCTCGAGCAGCGCCGAGAGCGCCTCGACGTCGACGCCCGCCTCGTAGAGCGACGGCAGTTCCATCGGGTCGACGTCGCGGACAGCGGCGACGGCTTCGACGATGCTCGCCGCGAGCGACCCCCCGCCGTCGAGAGCGTCGACGTACTCCGGCATCCCCATCTTCGATTTCGGACCTCTGCTCCCCTCCGCCGCGTCCGCGTCTTTTCGATACATTGGATCTTGTCCCGTCGTCCCGCGGGTGGTCGGGCCGCGCCGCCACTCTCGGTCACGGGCGCCCGATAGTAACGAATAGAACGGGATGAGCGCTGGTGTTCTCAATCGAAGAGGTTCAAGTCAGGGGCCCGTTCGCCCGTCGGCGTCCGCCGCGTCGGCGTTGCGGTCACCGGGACCGGGTTTCTCGACTACGGTACTGCCGACGAGTTGCTGCGTGCCGCGGCGGAGTCGTCCCGAGAACGCCCGTCCGGAGACGTCGAACCGCCCCGCGAGTTCGTCGGCCGTCGTCTCCCGGGGTTCCGCGAAGTAGCCCGACTCGTAGGCCACTCTCAGGGCGTCGCGCTGCGCCTCGGTCAGCCCGTACGTCTCCGCTTCGAGTTCGCGCAGGCTTTGCACCCTGGTGACGGTGGCGCGGATGTCGCGCTCCCGACAGTACGTCTGGAAGTCGGCGAGGTTCTCCCGGGTCTCGAAGCGCAACTCGAACCGCCATCCCTCGGCGGTGCCGGACGCCTCCAATACGGTCGCGTCCGCGTCGAGGATGGCCGCGGTGAATCGGTCCAGGGCGGGGTCCCACCGGAGTCGATACAGCGTCACGTCCTCGAACGACTCCACGCGCCGCACCTCCGCGATGCCCTCCGTCTCGGCGGCGACGGCGCCGAACTCGTCGGCCCCGCTCCCCCAGACCCAGACGTACGGCAGTACTCCGCCGTCGACCGGAACGACCCGTTCGAGGTCGATACGGACCGACGGGACGGCGGCGAGGGCGCGTCCCAGCGCGAACGCCTCGCCGTCGAGTTCGAAAGTTGCGATAGCTCCCATCTATTTCGAGGTCGCTCGATTGTGATATAAACGGTCGGTTCCGACCCCCCGAGTTGAAGGCGGTCGGCGCCCACCGACGCCCATGGAGAAGACGCCCACGGGGACGCCCGTCGGCGTGGACGACCCGTACGACCACGCGGGCGTCTGCGACCACCTCACGGGCGACGGCCGGTGCCGGTTCGCCCTCGACCGGGCCGGCGACGACCCCTCGTTCGCGGCCGCCCGGCGCGCCGACGACTACGCCTGCGTCGCCGCCGACGAACGTGAGTTCCGCGACTGCCCGCACTATCGCTCGACCACCGACGGCCGCGAGTGCGTCCGGTGCGGCCTCGAAGAGGTCCGCATGGCCCACGAGGCGGGCGCGCGCGCCCTCCTCGAAGAACACCACCTCTCGTACGGGGGGTCGGGAGGCGACGGGGACGCGGAGGGTGACCCCTCCCACGAGATAACGGTCGCGCTCTGTCGGTGGTGCCACACGAAGGTGCACAAGTCGTTCGCCCGCGTCGACGACGACGCCTCGCCGGACCCCGAGGCGTTCGCCGCGCGCGAGGAGCGTCGGTCGCGGGAGACGGAGGAGTTCGGGTTCAGTTCGGCGGCCGAGCGGTACGGTGCGGACGCGGAGGACGATTGACCGTCGAGTTCGCCTCACTCCGCGTACAGCGTGGCGAGTAGGCCCGTCGCGACGGCGTCGACGCAGACGACCGACCAGTAGCTACACACCCGATAGAGGAGGGCGACGGCGGCGGCGGCGTCGACGGGGACGCCCGTCGTGGCGACGAGTCCGGTGGTGACGGCGATTTCGACGCCGCCGGACCCGCCCGGCAGCGGCGACCACCCGACGAGGCCCGAGGCCGGCGCGACGAACAGGGCGGCGGAGACGGGGACGGAAACGCCGAGCGCAACCCCCGCACCCGCGAGCGAGGCCGCGAACGACATCCACCCGAGCGCGGCGAAGCACGCGACCGACGCGACGCGCCGCCGGTCGGCCGCCACCGCGTCCAGCGTGCGGAAGTAGCTCTCGACGCGACGCTCGACCGCGTGAGGGTGGAGGTGGCGTTCGAGCGTCGTCGCGCCCACCCGCGCGGCGAGTCGGTGACCGACGGCGACGACGGCGACGACGACGCGTTCGAGCAGGTCGCGCCGCCGCGCCACGAGGTAGACGACGGCGCCGACGACGACGAGGGCGCCCGCGAGACCGGCGACGAACGTCGCCACGTCGCCCGTCGCGGACTCGAAGAGCAACGACAGCCCCACCGCCGACACCGTCACCGCCGACAGGAGGTTCAGGAGGTCGGTGACCGTGACGGCCGCCAGCGCCTCCTCGTACTGGAGGTCGAACGGCCTGGAGACGGCGTAGCCGATGATGGCCGACCCGCTCAGCCGACCCATCGGCAGCACCTGCCGGGCGAAGTCCCCCGAGAGGTACGCCAGTCGGTAGCGGAGGCCGCCGACGGGGTGCGTCCGTCGGAGGGCGCGCCGGAGCGACTCGCCCCACAGCGAGATGGCGAGAACGCCGGCGAGAGCGGCGGCGGCGGCCACGCCGGGGTCCGCTCGCGCGAGAGCCCGGAGAACGGCTCGGCCGCCCGTCAGGGAGACGAAGACGGCGAGGACGACGAGGGCGAGAGCGAGACCGACGACGGCGCGGACGGCCGGGCGGGCGCGGGGGCGGGTGCGCGGGAAGTCCACGTCTCCTCGGAAGGGACCGACCGACTTGAGTTCCCGTGCCGTCGCCGGGTTCGGCGCTCGCGGCTGTCCTCGTGACTCCCCACCGACGCCCGCGCGGGACCGCCGCCTCGTTCCGGACGCTTTTTGCCCGCCTACCGAATACCTCCCTCCAACTGATGACTCGCATCGTCGTCATCGACAACCACGGTCAGTTCACCCACCTCGAACACCGGGCGCTCCGCGACCTGGGGGTCGACACCGACCTCGTGGACAACGACACCCCGGCCGAGGAGTTGGACGCCGACGGCATCGTGCTCTCGGGCGGCCCGGACATGGACCGCATCGGCAACTGCCCAGACTACCTCGACCTCGACGTGCCGGTGCTCGGCATCTGTCTGGGGATGCAGATTCTCGCCGCCGAACTCGACGGCCGCGTCGGCGGCGGCGACTACGGCGGCTACGCCGACGTGACCGTCGACATCTTGGACGAGGACGACCCGCTCGTCGGGTCGCTCGCCCCCGAGACGCGCGTCTGGGCGAGTCACGCCGACGAAGTCAAGGAGGTGCCGACGGGGTTCACCCACACCGCCAGCTCCGACGTCTGCGACATCGAGGCGATGAGCGACGCCGACCGCGACCTCTACGGCGTCCAGTGGCATCCGGAGGTCGCACACACCGAAGAGGGCGAGGCCGTCTTCGAGAACTTCCTCACCGTCTGCGAGTCCTGACACCGGCGCTCACGAGCGTCTCCGGATTCTCTCTCCATGACTGCCACTCAAAGCGACTTGGCGGGGCTGTCGCGGTACATCTTCCGCGCGCCCAGTTGGTACACCAGCCTCGCGTTCGCCCTCCTCATCGCCGCCATGGCCGGCGTCGCCGCGTTCGACTCCGGCGAGTCGATGCGGACGTGGCGCGGCCTGCTCTTCCTCGGCAAGGACGCCTGGCAGGGCATCTTCTTCATCGGCATCCCCACCGTCATTGCGGCGTTCGGCACCTCCGGCGTCGACCGCTTCGTCGGCGGCACGCTCACTCCGAACCGGTCGTCGCTGCTCGCGTTGGTCTGTGAGATACTCATCGTCACCATCGTCACGGCGGCGGCCATCGTCTCGGTGTTCACGGGCCTCGGCCAGCGGTTCGTCTTCGACGCCCTCGTCGTCGCCCTCGCCTCCACGTTCGCCTTCCGCCTCCTCGTCGTCATGGCCGTCTCCCGGTCGTCGCTGCTCGTCGCGGCGGTGCCGGCGAGTCTCCAGACTGCGGCGGCGGCGGTGCTCCTGTTCATCTACAGCGGTACGCTCACCTTCCTCTCGGTGGGCGGACCCATCTTCGACGCATACCTGTTACCGTACCTCTCGCGGGCCGACCACGCGCCGGCGGCGCTGTCGTACATCGGGCCGAACCACTTCCTCCTCCTCGGCCTCACCTGCGCCGTCTACGCCTTCGGCGTCTACGTCTTCGTCGCCGTCGTCGACCGGCCGTGGCGCCGGAGCCTCGGCGTCTCGATGCTGGATTTCCTCCGCGGGTTCATCGGCCACATCGCCGAGGGCTCCCGCGAACTGGAGGAGTTCTTCGAGCAACTCGGCGAAGAGGCCATCGTCCCCGTCACCGTGCTCTCGTTCCGGACGGGCTACGGGGAGAAGGCGCGGTTCATCCTGCCGATGATCCACCCCGGCCCGATGGGCGAAATCGGCGGCGGCAACTTCCCCGAACGCGTCGCCGCCCGCTCCGAGGGGCTGGCGTTCCCGCCGCACGCCACCGCGGGCCACGACTTCAATCTCGTCACCGAACGCGAAGTGGACACCATCCTCGAAGCCGCCGACGCCGCCCACGACCGAATCGAGTACGGGTCGGAGGCGACGCGGAGCGCGACCGTCAGTTCCGGCGAGGCGAAGATGCTCGGGCAGGCGTTCGGCGACGACGCCGTGCTCGTCTCCACGTACGCGCCCGCGTTCGCCGACGACGTGGAGTACGCCGTCGGCCTCTCGGCGGCGGCGGAGGCGCGGACGACCGGACTGGACGACGTGCTCCTCGTGGACGCCCACAACAGCAACGACGGCCTCAGCGGCCCCGACTTGGGTCACGTCACGCCGGGGTCGAAGCGCTCGTTCGACATGATAACCGCCGCCGGCCGCGCGGGCGAAGCGCTGTCGGAGGCGCCGCGCGGCGCCCTCTCGATGGGCGTCGCGTGGGAGGAGACGCCGTGGACGCCCGCGGAGGGAATCGGCCCCCTCGGCATCCGCGTCGCCGTCACCGAGGTGGACGGGCAGGCGACGGCGTACGTGCTGGTCGACGGCAACAACATGGAGCCGGGTCTGCGAGACGCCATCGTCTCGGACCTCACCGAAGCGGGTGGCGAGAGTGAGAAGGGAGACGGGGGCGACTCGCTGGTCGACGTGGCGGAGGCGATGACGACGGACACCCACATCGTCAACACGGTGAAGGCGGACAATCAGGTCGGCGCGGGCCTCGACCAGACGGAACTCCGGGAGCGAATCGTCGCGCTCACCCGCGAGGCGCTCTCGGACGTCGAACCCGTCGAGGCGGGGATGGCCGTCGAACGCGTCGAGGTGACCGTCTTCGGCAACGACCGGACGGAGACGCTCGCCAGTCACGCCAACGCCGTCGTCGCCATGGGCGGCGCGTTCGCCGCCTCGATGATTCTCGCGGCGATGGCCGTCAGCGTGCTCATCTTCCTGTTCGCGTAGAACGAGTCGGCGCCGTCGGGACCATCTGCGGGTGAGAGCGACACGCGGACCGGAGAGGATGTTTCTCAGTTCCGGTTCGCTAGGAATGCGGGAACGATGACTAACAGCGCTAGCAACAGACCAGCCCCGGTGATAGCGAGGACTGCCTCTGTTGACCCCGTTGCTGCTACGTGATTGTACGATGTGACGACCGCTGCCGCTGTGAACACCCCAACAAGGGCGAGTCGGAAAACGTCCGAACGCCAGTTCGCTAGGAGGGCCGCCATGGTCCAGAGAATACAGCTCGTAACAAACACGTTCGGACTACGTATCTGAAACACGGATGCTGCCTCTCCGGCACGACCACAGCGACTACACCGAACGCGGTCAATAGCGACGTGCCGAATGGAGAGGACGTATCCGACGCGACGAATTCATCGGTCTCGGACACGCAGCCCCGAACTACTCGTCAGGTAGTTCGCGCTGGTTGACCACTAAACTAAACAGTTCAGCTGAGAGCTTTCGAGTGATGAACTCCGAGGACCGAGAACAAGTCTATGGAAGAGAAGAGTATTACTGGGGAACAGAGCCGAACCAGATGGCCGAACGAACGGTAGCGATAGCGTCTAGCGTAGCGAACGAGCCCACGGCTATCGACATCGGGGCCGGCGAAGGAAGGGACTCCGTTCTCTTTGCCGAGCACGGATGGAAAGTGTACGCCGTCGATACGTCTCAGAACGGGTTGGAGAAAGCAGAACGACTCGCCGAGCGTCGAGCCGTCGATATCGAAACGATTCGGGGAGATGCGAACGAACTGACGCTCCCGACGAGCGTCGACGTTGTCTACTCGGCGGGGGCAGTCCAGTATATTCGTCCCGAGAACCGGGCCCGACAGTTCGACCACTTCAAGTCTCAGACGAACGCCAGCGGGGTCCACGCTATCTTCGCGTTCGTCGACCACCCCGAAATCCCGACGCCGCCGGACTGGACGGAAAACGAGTACTTCTACGAACCGGGCGAACTGGCGGACCACTACGAGGACTGGGAGACGATTCGGCACGATGAAATCGTGTTCGATGATAGCTCTGGGAGCGAACCGCACCAGCACGCGGCGGAAATTCTGTTTGCGCAGAACACGACAAGATGAACCCCAGTTAGTAAAAGCGGTCATCCTCACGCTCTACGTCTATCGCTCAGGTGACCGCCGGCGGGCGACTGGCTCGTGACCGATTCGCGCGTGTTCAACACCACCACACGGAACGAGCGACTGCGGTTTCCACGGAGTCGGCGAACTCTTTCTCACCGCACCGAAGCCGCCGACTACGAGGTCCGAAGTACCGCCGGTCCCCGCGCGGATTCCGTCTTCGGACAAAGTTGAAACGCTCCCTCGGCAAACGTGAACTGAGAGACAGTGACAGACGAAGACGACCCGTGGAACTTACAGCGATTCGTCGAGGCCCAAGACCCCGTGATAGACGACGTCAAAGCGGAACTGCGGGCGGGCCGCAAGCGCACCCACTGGATGTGGTACGTCTTTCCGCAGATGGAGGGGCTCGGTCGGAGTCGAATGTCGCGGCGCTACGCCATCGCCTCGCGCGACGAGGCCGAGGCCTACTTGGCGCATTCGACGCTGGGCCCGCGACTGCGCGAGTGCTCGGCGCTCGTGAACGACGTCGAGGGACGCTCCGCGAACGAGATATTCGGGTCGCCGGACGACCTGAAGTTCCGGTCGTCGATGACGCTGTTCGACGCCGTCGCGGACGACCCGGCGCCGTTCAGGACGGCGCTGGAGCGCTACTACGGCGGCGAACCCGACCCGAAGACGCTGGAGTTACTGGGAGATTCCTGAACGCCGAGCGCTCGGATACGTGTCCCCGTCTCCTAGCTCACCGAGAGCCACTCGCGACTGGCGGACCCCGACACCCGCTGGTCAGTACGGCACGCCGCAACGCGGACACATCGGCGGCCCGTTCTCGGGGAGTGTGAGCCCGCAGTGCGAACACTCACCGTCGGTCTCGGGGGACAGTATCTCCGTGGCGGCGTCGTCTGTCGTCCGTCGAATCCCCTCGACAGTGCCGATATCGCCGGCTATCTCGACCGAATCCGACGGGCTGTTCGCGGCTTGGAGAGCGAACCGGGCCCGTTCCGCGGCGAACGACTCCTCGTCGTCCGCGAGTTCCGCGTCGGGAAGCGGCGTCCCCTCGGTATCGTCTCGGACCGACACCCCGAGGGCCTCGGCGGCGCGGCCGCGAACGAACGGACTGTCGTCGTCGAGTCGGGCGCGCAGTTCGGCGCGGGCGTCCACGAGCGCCGCCGGGTACTCACACCCCACCACCGCGGCCGCCGTGCAGAGGTGATACCGCACGAGTTCGTTCTCGTCGTCGGCGTGCTCGACGAGGTGTGAGACCTGACGTCTGAGTCGCCGGGGGTCGCCCAGCGCCACGAATTCGAGCGCTTTCGCCAGTTTCTCTTTCACCTCAGGTTCGTCGAACGACAGTCCGACTCGGAGGTCGGCGAGGACTTCGGGCGAGTTGACCTCCTCCGGGCGTTCGAGGGCGACGTAGCCCAGCGCCTCCGCCGACCGAGCCCGAACGTAGTAGAACTCGTCTTCGTCGGCGAGTCGGTCGGCGAGCGCCGGGACGACGGGAACGACCGCGTCCGGGTCGGCCTCGGCGACGGCGACGAGGAGTTTCGCGGTCGTCAGTCGGATCGGCCGCTCGTCGTCGGTGAGAAACGGCGCGACCGAGGCGCAGAGCGAGGAGAACGCTGTCGGGTCGTCGTCCGCCAGGTGTCGCAGCGTCTGGAGGGTCAGCTTCCGGGTTTCGGCGTTCTCTTCGCGGAGTGCGTCGAGACCTCTGGTCGCGGTCTCCCGTGCGTCGTTCCGGATCAGTTCAGGGATGCGTTCGACCAACGCGGATTGATTCGGTTCCTCCATGCGGGGCCTCCTCTCGGGAGCAGTATGGACGTGCGTGACGAATAAGTAGCGGTGGTCGGTCGCCGGACCGTGACATTTCTTTTTCGGCCCGCCAAAAAATAGAAACGACTTTGTGTATTTAGGTTGGCCTAAAATCATGGCACACGATTCATCAGGGGTCGGAACACCGACCGGACGCGAGTACGTGAAGTACGGCGCGGTCGTCGGCACCGGACTGCTGGCCGGGTGTTCCGCTGACACCGACGCCGATCGGACGACGGGCGCGGGTAAGTCGACCCCCGAGACGACGAGAGGAACCGACGCGGAGACGGCGTCGGACGCGGGGGAAATCTGAGATGAGCCCGACGGAGACATCAGAACGACCCGAGTTCGACCGCGACGTGGTCATCGTCGGCGGCGGACCCGCCGGCTGTTCGGCCGGGGTGTTCACCGCCCGGTACGGCCTCGATACGGTCGTGTTCGACCGGGGACGCTCCTCGATCCAGCGGTGCGCGTTCTTGGAGAACTACCTCGGGTTCCCCGCCGGCATCGACGTGGAGACGCTGTACGACCTGATGCACGACCACGCCGAGGAGGCGGGTTGCGACGTGGTCGCGGACCTCGTCGAGTCGGTCGAACCGCTCGACGACGGCGGCGAACCCCGCGGCTTCGTCGTCCGGACGCAGGAGGGTCGAACGGTGACCGCGCGCCGGGTCGTGGCCGCCGCGCGCTACGACGGCGAGTACATGCGCGGACTGAACGACGAGGACGCGATGTTCGAGACGCACGAGCACGACGGCGAGACCCACGAACACTTCGACAAGAGCTACGCCGACGAGGACGGGACGACGCCCGTCGAGGGCCTCTACGTCGCCGCGCCGTACGAGACAGGCTATCAGGCGAGCATGGCCGCCGGCCGCGGCGCACGGGTCGGAATCACCGTCGTCGAGGACGCGCGGCGCGACCGGGGCGTCCCGGAGGCATTGGCGAACCACTACGACTGGATGCGCCGGGAACGGGAGCTCACCGAGGAGTGGGCTGACCGCGACCGGTGGCGGGAGTACATCCACGACCGGGTGCCCGACGACCACGGACTGGACGAAGAGCAGTTGGTCGAGATGCGCGAGCGGGAGATAGACCGCCGGTTCGAGACGTACCTCGACGACGACGAGGTGGACCGGCGAACCCGACGAGGACAGAGGCGGCTCCTCGAACACGTCGACGACGACGCCGTCCTCGCGGCGGCGCGGCGCATCGAGGCCGAGCGGAGTGCATCGGAGGCGGACGACTGACGGTGGCCGACGAATCGGCTTCGAGCCGGAGGCGGTGGCTCGGCGGGTTCGACCGGGAACGAACGCGTATCGTCCCCTCGACGGGCTAATCTGACGAACGAGAACCGAATCGTCCGCTTTTTGCTGGCCTAAAAATCGAAGCAGTTATGGATATTTAGGCTAGCCTAAAACCGATGGCGAAAGATGAGACTCACTGGGTGCCGACGCGGCGCGAGTACGTGAGATACGGCGGCGCGGTGGTCGGTGGCGGCCTCCTCGCGGGATGTACTGGCGGGAACGAATCGAACGAATCGAGCGGAGCGTCGACGTCGGTAGACGCGTCGGCCGCGACAGAAGCGGGAACGGAGACGGGGTCGGCGACGACCGGAGACGACTCTTACTCGGTGGCGATGGAACCGGCCGGGACCGTCGAGTTCGATGCCGTCCCCGAACGGTGGGTCGCGTACAAGTCGGGGTACGGCGACATGGGAATCTCGCTCGGCGTCGGCGACGGACTCGTCGGCACCGACCGTCCGAGCGAGTCGTTCGCCCTGCTGGCGAAGCGGTTCTACTCGCAACTGCCCGGCGTCGAACTCGACTTCGGCGACGTCGCCAACATCCGCGCGGACGGCGAGGCCGTAGACAAGGAGATATTCTACGAGGTCGACGCCGACCTCCACCTGATGGACCCGAACCTCCCGGTCGTCTACTTCGACTGGTCGGACGGGGACGTGGCGGAGGTATCTCGGAACGTCGCTCCGTTCTTCGGGAACTTCATCCGCCGTGCCCGCGACGACGCGTGGGGCGAGTCCTACCGGTCGTACACGCTGTACGAGGCGTTCGAGAAGGTCTCGCGGGTGTTCCGGCGGCGGGAGCGGTACGACGCGTTCGAGCGACTTCACGAGGAGGTGCAGTCCCGAATCGACGACGCCCTGCCCCCGGTCGCGGAACGTCCCTCCATCGCGCTGATGAACGGGGGGTCGGACCCGGCCAACGGGACGTTCTACGCCATGGACCCGACCGCACCGGGGTACGAGATGAAGCAGTACCGCGACCTGGGCATCAAGAACGCGTTCGAGGGCGTCGAAACCGGGCAGTACGGCGAGACCGACTACGAGACGCTGCTCGAGGTCGACCCGGAGATCATCGTCTTCCACTGGGGCGTCACGTACGAACGAGACGCGTTCCGCGAGCAGTTCGTCGCCCCCATGCTGGAGGACGACGTGGCGCGGGAACTGACCGCGGTTCGAGAGGAGAACCTCTACCCGGGCGGGACGGCCGAACAGGGACCGACGATCAACCTCTTCCAGACCGAGATGCTCGCCCAACAGCAGTATCCCGAGGAGTTCGGCGAGTTCCCCGGACTGGGTGAAACGCCCGAGGAGGAGGAGCAACTGTTCGACCGCGAGCGAGTTGCGGGCATCATCAACGGAGAGATACAGGCGTGACTGACGACACCGGCGGCGCAAACACAACCGAAACGCCGACGCGCAGTGACTTCGGCGAGAGTACCGAGGGGGAGAGCGGGAGAAGCGGACGAACCCGACGGGATTCCCGCGAGCGAAGCGAGCGGGAAGTCGTCAGGCGCAGAGCGACGTCGACGAAGTCACCGAGAACGTCGCCCCGTTTCTGGGTAACCTCGTCTTCCGGCGGACGGACGACTGGCACGACTACCGGTACTACACGCTGTACGATGCGTTCGAGAAGGTCGCCGAGGTAGTCCGGGAACGCGAGCGTTTCGAGGCGATTCGGTCGCTCCACGACGAACTGGTCGGGGGAAGTGGAGTCGAGGCTGCCGGCACCCGGCGACCGACCGACCGCCGCCCTGCTGTTCGCGGGCGACGAACCGGAGGATTTCGCGCCGTATCGAGTCTCCGGAGAGGGCGCGAACAAGGAGCACTTCCGCACGCTCGGGATTTCGGACGCCTTCGAGGGAACCGGCGTAGAGGGCTACTCGGGGTCGGAAGCGGTCGACTACGAGACGCTGTTGGAGGTCGACCCGGATTCGCTCCTGCTCCGATACCACGGCAACAAGACGCGCGCGGAGTTCGAGACGACGACCGTCTCGTACGTGGGGGAACACGAGTTGGGGAGTCGGCTGTCGGCCGTCCGGAACGGGATGATGTTCCGCGGGAGCCCCATCTACTGCGGCCCCCTGCACAACCTCTTCATGATCGAGCGGTACGCGACGGGACTGTTCCCGGAGACGTTCACGGAAGACCGCCTGTTCGACCGACAGCGACTCGCGGACATCGTCACCGGAGGTGACCAGTCGTGAGCGAATGAGACCAGCGGACCCGAACGGAGTCGGCGGTGGTCCCCGGGGCGACTCCGAGAGAGACGGAGCGGCGGACCGGGAGGACCGAGGATGACACGACGCGGGCGGACGCGACCGACGAGGCGCGGGTGCGTCAAGTACGGCGGTGGACCGTCTGGATTGTCGGATTCGCCCCGCGGCGATAGCTGCAGAACTCCTGCTCGAATCTGCACGAGGGCATCGATGAGTCTCTCGGTCGGAAGCCGTCGAAAACGGATACGACAGTTCGGTGGCGTCGTCGACGAAAGCGGTGCTCTCACAGCAACTCGAAGGTCTCGGCGAGACCGATAGTCGCCCCCCAGAGCGTACGACCCGCCTGCGTCGTCCGATTCGACGCACGCTCGTGCGCCTCGCGGACGAAGAATGCGGACAGTTTATCTGTCTACGAACAGACACCACAAGCGTCGTAATGACAACTTTACAATATGATTGAGCGTACCCTCCACCGATGTCCTCGAAGCTGAATCGCAGTCGGTCGTCGCTGGTCCCGTGGGCCGTCGTCGCGGCTGTCGTCCTGTCGTCCGTCCTCTTCCCGGTCGTCGCGGCGCCGGCCGACGCCGCGGGTGCCCATCTCGGAGTCACGGGCGTCGAGGTGCGGCCGACGTCGCCCGCACCGGGTCAACAGACGGAGTTCGAGGTGTCGATTCGTAACGGGCCGAACAGCGCGAGCGCCGTCGAGCTATCCGACGTCTACGTCAGGGCGGTGGGAAGCACGGACGACGTCGCTCGGATCGAAGACGCGGGGACGCTGCCCGTCGGCGGGAACGTCACCGTTCCGCTGTCCGCGTCCTTCGCCGAACCGGGAGCGAAGAACCTCCGCGTCACCGTCGTCGGCAGACAGAGCGACGGGTCGGTCGTCCGAGCCAGATACCCGGTGACCGTCGAGGTCGAGGAACCGAATCGGCCCCAGTTGGAGCTCTCGGCCGAGGAAGCGGTTTCGGGGTCGAGGCGGCCGGTCAACGTCACCGTCGCGAACGGACTGGAGCGCGACATCCGTCAGCTCCGGGTCGAGACGGCCTCCGATCGGGTCAACTTCAGCGTAAACGAGCGCGTGCGGGCTCGGCTCCGCGCCGGGAACACGACAACGTTCACGTTCCCCGCCCGCATCTCCGAGCCCGGGGCGTACCCGGTCGACCTCACGCTGCACTACGTCGATAACGGCGTCGAGCGGAGCGTCTCGCGCACGTACGAGGCGAACTTCGACGCGCCGACGAACCCCGGTGAACTCGTGTTGACCGACGTGCAGGCGACCCAGCGCGGCGGGACGCTGGAGCTCTCCGCGACGGCGGGGAACGTCGGTTCGAGCACCGTCGAGGGCGTCGTCGTCTCGGTTCCGGAGGCGTCGGGCGTCGAAGGGAGCCGGTACTTCGTCGGGAGCGTCGAGCAGAGCGACTTCTCGTCGTTCACGCTCACCTCGAACGTCGAGGGGAACGTCTCGTCGGTCCCGGTCGAGGTGACCTACTCGGTCGGCGGCGTCGAGCGGTCGTTCACCGACAGCGTCGAGGTCGACCGCCGAGTCGTGAGACGACAGTCCCCGCAGCAGGGCGGACTGCCGTTGGTGCCCATCGGCGGAGCGGTCCTCGTACTGGTGCTCGCTGCGGGCGCCTTCGTCTGGTGGAGATGACGTCAGATGGGCTCGGACACTACCGCCGATGACGAGGCGGACCGAACGGGAGCGAACGAGGGCCGCGACGGCGACGGTGATTCGCGGACCCCGGAGGGCGCCGGACGAGACCCGGTCGTCCACGGCGAAGGCGTGCTCAAGGAGTACGAGACGGGGAGCGAGACCGTTCGGGCGCTGAAGGGCATCGACTTCGACGTCCGTCCGTCGGATTCGGTGGCCATCGTCGGCCCCTCCGGGAGCGGGAAGTCGACGCTCTTGAACCTCCTCGGACTCCTCGACGTTCCGACCGAGGGGACGGTTCGGCTTCGCGGCGACGACGTCTCGACGTTCTCGGACGGCGAGCGGACCGGCAGACGGAAACGGACCATCGGGTTCATCTTCCAGAGCTTCCACCTGATTCCGACGCTGACCGCGCTGGAGAACGTGGAGATGCCGCGGATGCTCGACCGGACGCCGACGACGACGCGGGAGCGCGCGACCGCGCTGCTGCGGAGAGTCGGTCTCGGCGACCGGTTGGACCACTACCCGGACGAGCTATCGGGCGGGCAGAAACAGCGCGTCGCCATCGCGCGGGCGCTTATCAACGACCCGGCGATTCTGCTGGCGGACGAACCGACCGGGAACCTCGACCGGGACACCGGCGACCGGATTCTCGCGCTGTTCGACGACCTCCGCGCGGAGGAGGACGTGGCGGTCGTCACGGTCACGCACGACGAGTACGTCGCCGAGGCGGCCGACCGAGTGGTCAATCTCGTCGACGGCGAGATTCAGCGCGAGACGGCGTCCGGGGAGACAGCGGGGACCGACCCGTGAGGGGAGCGAAGCGACGCGCGACGCACAGCCCTCCGGAGGCCGCGAGGGTTCGAACGGAGAACGTCGCGGTCCGGGAGGGGCGGCCGTGAGTCGTCGACAGCGGATGCTCGCGCGGGTTCCGACGCTCGTGCTGGCGCGGCGAAACCTCTCCCGGGCGACCGCCCGGTCCGTCCTCGCCGTCCTCGCCGTCGTCATCGGCGTCGTCGCCATCGGAACCATCGGCGTCGGCGGCGAGGCGTTCAAGCAGGACCAGTCGGCGGCGTACGAGGGGTTCGGCGGGACTGCGACCGTCACCCCGGTCTACTATCCGGACAGCGAGGGACCGGTAGACCAGAGCCTCTCGGCCCAAGAGATCGACAGGATGCGTCAGGCGACGGCCGGTGCGACGGTCCTGCCGGTCGTCCAGCGGTGGGACGCGCTCGTTCGGACCGAATCGGGCGACACCGTTCCGACGGCGCAGCTCAAAGGCCTCGGGACGCCCGGAGCGTTCTACGACGTGCGAGCGGGGACGATTCCGGAGAACTGGCGGCGGAGCGCGGTCGTCGGCTCGCGGGTCGCCGACACCAACGATATCGAGCCGGGCGACCAGGTGACCGTCGCGGTGAACGGAAGCTTCGACCGCTCGTTCCGGGTCGCGGCGGTGCTCGAAGCGCAGGGGTTCGCCGACCCGCTACAGGCGGACCGGTCGATATTCCTGCCGCTCGGGCAGTTCGATCAGTCCGCGTACGACAGCGCCATCGTCAGCGTCGACGCGCGGACGGCCTCGATAGACCGGGCCGCGGCGAGCATCGAATCGGAGTTCAACACGCGGCGACGAACCGTGAACGTCCAGAAGGCCCGAGAGCAACGCGAGCAGTTCGAGCAGTTGTTCGAGACGATCAACCAGTTCCTCATCGGCGTCGGGGGCATCTCGCTCGTCGTCGCCGCGGTCACCATCGCGAACACGATGCTCATGTCCGCCATCGAGCGCGAGACGGAGATCGGCGTGATGCGGGCGGTCGGATACCCGAAACGGGCGGTCGTGAGTCTCCTCGTCGCGGAGGCGGGCATCCTCGGGGTGATCGGCGCTGCGATAGGCGTTCCGCTCGCGTTCGCGATCGGCGCGGGGCTGAACCAGTTCCTGCTCGGCGACCCCTGGGCGTTCACCGCGACCGGGGTACGCTACATCGCGCTCGGCGCCGTCTTCGGCGTCGTCACCTCGGTCCTCGCCGGACTGTATCCGGGGTGGAAAGCCGCGAGCAAGCGGCCGTTGGAGGCGCTCGAATGACCTCCGACGACGACCCGCCGACTCGCGACGGAGGTGACGGTCGGTGAGTTGGCTCTACCGGATCGCGGGACGGTTCCCGCGACTCGTAATCGCGCGGCGGAACATCTCGCGTGCGAAGGCGCGTTCGGCGCTCGCGGTGCTCGCGATACTCATCGGCGTCGTCGCCATCGGGTCCATCGGCGCCGGCGGCGCGGCGTTCAAACAGAGCCAACTGCAGACGCTTCAGGGACAGGGAGCGACGAACGTCTACGTCTCGCCCGGTCCCGACATGGACCGCTCGTACTTCGACCGCGAGGACCTGAAGGCGATAAACGAGACCGTCGGGCCCGCGGGGGTCGTCGCGACGAGGGGCGGCGACCTGGCGGTGCTCGACCGCAACGGAACCCGCGAGTCAGTTTCGGTCACCTACTTGGACGACCCGAAGCGGGTGTACGAGGTCGGCCGCGGAACCGTTCCGGACGACTGGCGGCGGAGCCTCGTCGTGTCCTCGGCGTTCGCCGCGGACCGCGACGTCGAACCCGGCGAACGGGTGACGGTCGTCTCGGAGACGGAGGCGGGAACCGAGACGGCCGCCGACGAGACCGAACGCACGTACCGCGTCGCGGCCGTCCTCGAAGACGCGCAAGCCGTCGGGGCGAGCGACGTCTACCTGCCCATCGAACGGGCCGAGGCCCGGGAGTACGGTCAGGTTCGGGTGACGACCCGGTCGACCGACCGCGCCGAGGCGGTCGCGACGGCGCTCCGAGAGGAGTTCAACGACCGGAAACAGCGACTGCTGGTCTTGGAACTCACCTCGCTGGTCCGGTTGCTCACGACCATCGTGAACGGCATCAACACGTTCCTCGCGGGGTTGGCCTCCATCTCGCTGCTCGTCGCCGGCGTCTCGATCACGAACACGATGCTGATGGCGGTCATCAAGCGACGCGAAGAGATCGGCGTCCTTCGGGCGGTGGGGTACGGAAAGCGCGACATCGTCCGGATACTGCTGCTCGAAGCGTCGCTGCTGGGCGTCCTCGGTGCGGTGATCGGCGTGTCGATCTCCGTCGCCGTCGCACTCGTCGCCAACGCCGTGTTCCTGGGAGACCCGTTCGCATTCACGCGAACCGCGCTCCTGTATCTCGCCGGAGCGGCGGCGTTCGGCGTTGCAACGAGTCTGCTCGCGGGCGCGTATCCGGCGTGGCGAGCGGCGAACGAGCGACCCGTCGAGGCCCTCCGAGGATGAGACTCCCCGTCGTACGCGCGCAGCGAGCGGCCGGGTCGAGAACGGGGACAGTAACCCGACGCTCATCAGGACGCGACACAGTCCAGTTCAGCAGATGTATCTGGTAAGTTGAATTTATATCAAACTGGACTAATTTCAGGATGTCGTTCGGGAGCACCGATGACTCGTCGTGCGACAGGCAGAGCTTGACATTGTGCTGCCCGCACCCTCGCCAGGTGCATTCCCTTTCGTGTCATCCGAGAGATCCGAGAGCGTCGCGAGCGGAGTCGCGTCGAGACCGAGTTCGACAGGAGACAGCGACCGAGCCGCCGCTCGCGGACGAGAACGCGGCAAAAACGGTGAGTGGGGGAGTGAGAGAGCAAACCACGGATGGGTGGGGGGTGGGGGATTCGGGTAGGCTTCCTCTCTCGTCCCCCGTTCGGAGACCGTCCTATAAAAATAGGGAGGTTCGGGTCGGGCGATTAGAGAACCGCTCTATACTATCCCGACGCTCCGCGCTGAGCGACCGACGGCGGCGGTGCCCGGTCCTCGCACGCTCCGCGGGCCCTTCGGTCGGTCGCTTCGGAAATCCCGCGAACGACGGACGCCTGAACCGCTTATTGCCGCCGCCGCGAACGTTCGAACGTCATGGATTCACAGGACGACCGCTTCCTCTATCCGAACCGGAGTCGGGACCGCTCGAAGGCGACGAGGGGCGTCTCCCGGCGGCGGATGCTGGCCGGCAGTGCGGCCGCGGGCGCGGCGGCGACGGCCGGGTGCGCCGGCGGTGGTGAGGGTGGAAGCGGGAGCGGGGACGACAACCCCGCCGCGACCGGGACGGGGACCGGCGACGCGCCGACCGTCTCGAACCCGCCGACGGTGTTCGTGTTCAACACGGGCGATGGAACCGTGAGCGTCGTCGACGTGGAATCGGACGAAGTCGTCGAGACGCGGGCGCTGGGCCTCTCCTCGTCGTTCCCGTCGAACCAGTACGCCCCTCGGCTGACGACCGCACCCGAGGACTCGCTGTGGCTGAACGTCGACCGCGGCGTCCGCGCGCTCTCGGTGGGGTCGCTGGCCGAAACCGCTTCGGTGGAAACGGAGTCCGGGGCGAACTGGCTCGAACGGACACCGAACGGGAGACACGTCGTCGTCAGCGCGCGCGAACCCGCCCACCGGCAGTTGAGAATCCACGCGGACCCGTCCTCCGACCGGTTCGGCGAGGTATCGGGCGACATCGACCGGACGGGCGAGGCGACGACGGGCGACCAGGCGGGGCCGGGACCGTGCGACGTGACGGTGCACCCCGACGGCGAGTTCGCCTACGTGCCGGACCTCTTCGCCGACACGCTGACCGTCCTGCGAATCGACCCCTTCGAAATCGAGACGCAGGTGGAGGTAGACCCGGTCGGCGACGGCCCGGCCCGCCCGTGGATGGGCACCGTCTCGCCGGACGGGCGGACGCTGCTCGTCGAACACGACGAGGGGGAGACGGGCACCGAGAGTATCTGGGACCTCTCGGACCCCGCGAACCCCGAAGAGCGGGTCAGGCTGACGGGCGACGACGGCCTCGGCCGGCGACCGCTGACGAGCGAAATCGGTCCGGACTCGGAGACGGGGTACGTGTTCACGCCGGGGTCCGACGACGTGACCGTCGTGGACCTCCGTGCCGGGGACGTCACGGGCCGCCTCGACCTCGGCGGGTCGGCGTTCGTCGGGACGTGGGACCCCGCGCACGCGAAACTGTACGTCCCCGTGCAGACGAGAGACGAGGTGGCCGTCGTCGACCACGCTCGGGGCGAAATCGTCGAACGCATCGCGGTGGGTGCGAACCCCTACGGCGCGACGGCGGCGCGGGCGCGGCCGCGACCGGACTCGACGGCGGCGCTGGGCACCGCGCTGGCGCGGTTGGGTATCCGAGAACCGGTCGAGACGACCTACTGCATCGGCAACTGCGCGTGCGGGCATCGACTGTAGACGGTGCTCGAAGAGCGTCCGTCACGACGACCGGCTACGTTGACGCTCGTGCGGCGCGATAAGGGGGTTGCCATGCTAGCCGCGTTCGATTTCGACTTCGACCGAGCGATGCCGTCCGACGTCCGCATCGAGACGCTCGTCTCCGGCGGCGCTGTCGACCAGTTGCTCCCGGCGACCGTTCCCTTCGCCCTCCTTCTGACCGTCGCCGCCGCCGTCGTGCTGTCCGGTCTCGCGGCGGGGTTCTTCTTCGCCTACGCGGCGAACGTGACGCTGGCGCTGAACGGACTCACGGGGGAGGCGTACACGACGGTGATGCAACCCATCAACGAGAGCGTGCGGAACCCCGCGTTCGCCGCGGTGTTCTTCGGCGCGCCGGCTGTCGCCGCGCTCGGAGCCGTACTGGTACTTCTCGGCGGCGACCTCCTGACGCCGTACGGTCTCCTCTTCCTCCTCGGCGCGGGCGTCTACCTCGTCGGGACGCTCGCCGTGACGGTCGTCGTCCACCTCCCGATGAACGACGCTATCGCCGCGTGGTCACCGTCCGCACCGCCGGAGGAGTGGGCCGCGGTCCGGGCGCGGTGGGCGCGGTGGAACCTGCTCCGGACCGCCGCGGCGCTCGTCTCGTTCGTCGCGTTCCTCGCCGCGACGGTCGCACTCCTCGCCCGGCCACCCGGGTGAATCGGTCGGGCGTCGGACTCGGACGCCGCGCTGTGTTCGTTCGCGTCGACGACTTCGGGCCGCGGCGCGTCGGGTTCGAGAGTTATGGTCGTGGAGTGCGACTGCCCGAGGGATGGAGGAGACGACGGACCCCGAGGCGCGCGCGGCGTGGTGGAAGGAGGCGGTCGTATACGAGATTTACCCCCGGAGTTTCAACGACAGCGACGGCGACGGAGTGGGCGATATTCCGGGTATCGTCGAGAAGGCGGACTACCTCGACGACTTGGGAGTGGACGTCGTGTGGCTCTGCCCGGTGTACGCCTCGCCGGACTACGACAACGGCTACGACATCTCGGACTACCGCGCCATCCACGAGCAGTTCGGGACGATGGCCGACTGGGAGGAACTGCTCGCGGAACTGCACGCGCGCGACATCCGCCTCGTCATGGACCTCGTGGTCAACCACACCTCCTCGCAGCACGAGTGGTTCCGGAAGTCGCGGCGGCGCGCCGAGGGCTACGACGACTACTACATCTGGCGCGACGGCGACGGTGAGGACCCGCCGAACAACTGGGAGTCGGTGTTCGGCGGGCCGGCGTGGTCGTACGACGACGCGCGCGAACAGTGGTACCTCCACCTGTTCCACGAGGAGCAACCCGACCTGAACTGGCGGACCCCGGCCGTCCGCGCGGACGTCGCCGAGATGATGCGGTGGTGGCTGGAGAAGGGCATCGACGGCTTCCGGATGGACGCGGTCAACCTCATCTCGAAGGCCGAGGGGCTCCCGGACGGCGACCCCTCGAACGGACTCGTCGGGGAAGAGCACGTGTTCAACGGACCGAGCCTCGAATCGTACCTCCGAGAACTGTACGACGAGGTGCTCTCGGAGTACGACGCGATGACCGTCGCCGAGATGCCGAACACCGACCCCGACACGGCCGCGGAGTACCTCGGCGAGGACGGCGCGGGCCTGAACATGATCTTCCAGTTCGAGCACATGGACGTCGACGCCGGCCCGGACGGCGTCTGGGACCTGGAGGGATGGGGAGAGTTCCACCTCCCCGAGTTCAAGCGGGTCGTGAGCCGCTGGCAGACCGAACTGTGGGGGCGGGGGTGGAACTCGACGTACCTCGGGAACCACGACCAGGCCCGCATCGTCTCGCGGTACGGCGACGTCGACGAACGGGGCTCGTCGGCCCACCAGACGCAGTCTGGTGACGACGAGGCGTACCGCCGCGAGAGCGCCACCCTCCTCGCGACGTTCCTCCTGACGATGGGCGGGACGCCCTACCTCTATCAGGGCGACGAAATCGGGATGACGAACGTCGAGTTGAACTCGTTAGAAGAGATAGACGACGTGGAGACGGTCGGCGCCGTCGAGGACATGCTCGATAGCGGCGAAATCGACTCCTTCGAGGAGGCGCGCGGACTCGTCAACTACACGAGCCGCGACCACGCGCGGACGCCGATGCAGTGGTCCGACGACGAACACGCCGGCTTCACCGACGGCGAACCGTGGTACCCGGTGAACGAGAACTACCCCGAAATCAACGTCGCGGCCCAACGCGCCGACGAGGGGTCCATCTGGCACTACTACCGACGACTCGTCGACCTGAGACACGAGAAAGACGTGTTCGTCTACGGCGCGTACGACCTGTTGCTTCCGGATGACGAGTCGTTCTACGCCTACACCCGGACGCTCGACGAGGAGGTGGTGCTGGTGGTGCTCAACTGGTCCGGCACGGAGTCAGTGTTCGACTGCGCGGCGCTCGACACGACGGAGGCGACTGTCGTCGTCGGCAACGGCGACGACCCGCCGACCGACCCGCAAGGCGCGCGGTTCGGGCCGTATGAGGCCGTCGTCTATCGGCTCTGAAGGGGGCCCGACCGTCACCTCGACCGCACGTACGAGCCGAGCGTCCTGAGGTCCGCGGCCTCCCGTCCGAATGCACCGATATCGTTTCCCTCGACCGCGAGATTCATTTTCATCTGTCGCGCTTGGTCGCGGCCGAAGGGGACGACCGAGAGCGGGTCGACGAGGGTCAATCCGAGCGTCGCGAGCGTCATCGGTACGGGGAGGACGCGCAGGGATTGCCCGCGTCCGCGGTAGATTTCAGTCGCCACGTCCGCGAGGGTGAGCGTTTCGGGCCCGCCGAGTTCGTACGTCGAGCGGACGTGCGCGTCGTCCGGTCGGTCGAACCACACTGCGGACACTCTTGGCTGGTCCACGCTTCCGAGCGGACCTCCACCGAGATACCGTACTCCTCGGCAGTACACGCGAGTCGGTCGATGAACTGCCGGAACGCCCAGAAGTTGTGTGTCTTGGCGTTCGCTTCGACCGACCAGTGCGTGTCGAGTACGTCCGTCAACGCGCCGACGTACACCGTGGAGATGCCCTCGCCGTGCAACCGTTCGATGAGGTCGCGGGCAAGCGCGCCTTGGGCGTGGTCGCGGCGGCGCGTCCGTCGTCGGTACAGCGAGCGTATCCGGTGACTGCTGTACCGGCAGTCGTCCAAGAGCGATTGAAGCCGGGCGATTTCTCGCGTCGTCTTGCGGAACCGCTCGAACAGGTCGCGCCCCTCGTACAGTAGTTGCGTGCCGGTCGAAGTCGAACAGGCGACGAGGTTGTTTGCACCAATATCCAGAGCGGCGGTTTCGTCCGCCAGTGGTTGTGCCAGCCGAGAATTGTCGATAGTGACTGGCTGAAAGGCCCTGAATGTCTGTGCGTTCTCGTCCCAGAACAACTCCAACCGACCCTGCTTGTCGTACTCGTCCCAGTTGGGTTCGCCCCGGACTTCGAGCCGAAGGCGTTCGCGGTGTCTCAACCCGAACTCCTCTTTCAGGTCTTGACCGACGAGAATTTCGAGGCGAGAGTATTCGCCCCACTCGACGGTGTACGAGGTGTTTCGGATGTACGTTCGGAGTTCGCGGCCGTCCTCGGCGTTGCCCCAGTATCCGGGCTTGCCGTTGGCTTCGTCCTTCTTCTTGAGCGCGAAGAACGACCGCCACGCTTCGCGGTTCTTCCGTTCGATTTGCTGAACCGTGGACGCGCCGAGCGTCCCGCCGTAGCGTCCGCGATACTCACTGATTTCCCACACGTCCGCGTCGGGGTCGGCGTAGTGTTCGCGGCGCTCGTAGTTGATTTCGTTCCAGAGAGCGGCAGAAGCGTCCAACAGGCGTCGAAGCAACTCCTCGTCCTCGTCCTCGTCGGACTGAGGAACCACGTCGAATGTGTTGGTCCGCTTCATCAACTACTGGTTCGTGCGGCACATTGATAATTCACGCCCGCCGTGAACGGCGGGACTCTCTCCTTGATTCAGGTAGGAGGTCCGACCGTCCGGGTGGGTCCCGATGGAACTCATCTGCACGAACCGCTTGACGCCGTGGGCGTCCGCGGCCTCGACGGCGTTCTCCGTCCCGTCCGCGTGGACGGTTTCCTGGCTCACCGGGTGCTGGTAGAGCGGCGAGAGCGCGACGAGGTGGACGACGGCGTCCCTCCCCTCGAACGCGCCTTCGATGGACGAAAACTCCCGCACGTCCCCGCTCGTCGTCGTGACTTCCGCCGGGAGCACCGACGGGTCGGGCGTCCGCGAGAGCGACACCACGTCGTGGCCGCGGTCGACGAGTTCCGCGCACAGATGCCGACCGACGAATCCGTCGCCCCCGGTGACGAGTACGTCCATACCCGAACGACGGCGACGGTTCCGCTAAAAGTGGCGGCGGGCGCGAGCACTCGCCGCCCCGCACGTCGACTCCGGCGTCGGTCCGACTGCGACCGAACTGCGGTCGAACCGGCGCGGCGGCCGCCGCGTCAGTCGTCGGCGCTTTCGGGAACCGACTTGTTCGGGTCGTCGTCGACGGCCGCGGGACGGTCCCGCGGGACCACCTTCACGTCGGTCACCTTGAACTCCGGCACGTGCGCCTGTTCGTCGAGGTGCTCCTCGTCGGTCAGTTTGTTCACCACGTCCGTCTCGTCGCCGAGGACGTGCATCGGCACGAATATGGTATCGGGGCCGATGCGGTCGGTCACCTGCGCCATCGCCTCTATCTCGCCCTTGCGCGAGGTGATGCGGACCGGGTCCTCGTCCGCGATGCCGAGCGACTCGGCCGTCTCCGGGTTTATCTCGACGAACAACTCGTCCGTGTACGAACGGATGCCCTCCTCGCGGTTCGTCATCGTCCCCGTGTGGTACTGGTAGAGGACGCGCCCCGTCGTCAGTTTGAGCGGGTAATCGCCGTCGTCCATCTCCCGCTCGGCGGGACCCGAGATGTCCGTCGGGAACATGTGCGCCTTCCCGTCGGCCGTGTTGAACTGCTCCTCGTAGAGGTGCGGCGTTCCGGGGTGGTCCTCGTCCCAGACGGGCCACGAGAGCGCCTCGCCGTTCTCGAGACGCTCGTGGGTGACGCCGCCGTAGATGGGCGTGAGGTCGTTTATCTCGTCCATGATGTCGCTGGGCGAGTCGTAGTCCCACTCGAAGCCGAAGCGGTTCGCCAGTTCCTGCGTGATGACCCAGTCCGGCTTCGCCTCGCCCGGCGGGTCGACGGCCCGCTTGACGAGTTGCACGTGGCGGGTCGTACTCGTGTACGTCCCGTTCGTCTCGACGTGGCCCGTCGCCGGCAGCACCACGTCGGCGTACTCCGCCGTCTTCGTCAGGAAGATGTCTTGGACGGCGAGGAAGTCTAGTTCTTCGAGAATCTCCTCGGCGTGGTCGACGTTCGGTTCCGAGTAGACCGGGTTCTCCCCCTCGACGAACATCGACTTGATGTTGTCGCGGTCGGCGGCGAGGAACTGCTCGGTGATTGTGAGACCCACTTCGGCCGGCAGGTCGTCGACGCCGTAGTAGTCCTCGAACTTCTCGCGGGCGTCGTCGTCGGTCACCTTCTGGTAGCCGGGGAAGTTGCCCGGAACTGGGCCCATGTCGCCGCCGCCGCCCTGCACGTTGTTCTGGCCGCGGAACGGCGCCAGCCCCGACTTCTCGGTGCCGACGTGGCCCGTCACCAGCGCGAGGTTCGCCATCGAGATGACGTTCTCGGTGCCGTGGCTGTGCTCGGTCAGCCCGAGCGTCCAACAGAACGTACAACTGTCGGCCGTGGCGATGGCCTCGGCCGCGTTCTTCAGTTGCTCCGGGGGGACGCCCGCGTGCTCTTCGACGTACTCGGGCGTGAACTTCTCGACGCCCTCTTTGACCTCCTCGAAACCGACCGTGCGGTTCTCGATGAACTCGTCGTCCTGCAGGTCCTCTTCGAGGATGTGGTGGATCATTCCGTTGATCCACACCGTGTCGTAGCCGGGGGTGACGCGGGAGTACTGCGTCGCGTACTCGGCTATCTGTACCTTCCGCGGGTCGAAGACGTACGCCTCCGCCCCGTCCTTGAGGTTCTGCTTGATGTCGGTGGCGAGGACGGGGTGGGACTCGGTCGTGTTCGAACCGGTGATGAGGTAGCAGTCCGTGTCGTTGAAGGCTTCGGTGCCGACGGAACCGGCGCCGTAGCCGACCGTCTGCGAGAGGCCCGCGACGGTCGGCGAGTGACAGAGCCGGTTGCAGTTGTCGATGTTGTTTGTCTTGAGGACCTGTCGAGACAGCTTCTGCATCAGGTAGTTCGCCTCGTTCGACGTCCGCGAGGAGGAGACGAGCCCCAACGCGTCGGGGCCGTACTCGTCTCTCGTCTCCTGGAGTTCCTCGGCGACGCGGTCCAGCGCCTCCTCCCACGACGCCTCGCGGAACTCGCCGTCCTCCTTGATGAGCGGCGTCGTGAGGCGGTCTTCGTCGTCGGCGTAACCGTAGCCGAACTTCCCTTTCACGCACGTCGAGATACCGTTGACGGGGGCTTTCTCGGCGTTCGGCCGGATTCCCAGCACCTCGTCGTCCTTCGAGAGGACGTCGAACCGACAGCCCACCGCGCAGTAGCCGCAGGTGGTGTCGGTGACGTCGACGTCGTCGAGTCGGTAGTCGCTGATGGCGCCGGCCACGTCGAAGAGGCGACCCTCCGACATGGAGTTGGCCGCGAACGACTCCGCGAGGTGCTCGGCCGGGGCGAACGGGCCGCTGTGACCCTCGTCGGACCCATGGTCCGGCGTCGTCTCGCCTCGCTCCTGGGCGGACTCTGCCATCTCCTTCGCCTGGGCCATGTAGCCCGCGACGCCGGATTTCTCCTCGTCGGTGGCATCCGTCTCGTTCGGTTGCTGGTCGCTCATGCGTCCCCTCTCGTACTCGGTCGGTCGCGGTTGTGTTGCTGTATCATGGAAAATCGGGGGCGGCGTCTCCGTCGCGTCGGCGAGTGAGTCGCTTCGACGCTGTGTCCTCGCACGCGTCGTCGGAAGAGCGAAACTGCAGGGATGCGACAGGAGACCGCATATCGACGGTAGGAGGCGCGTCCTCGGGGTCGAACCGCCGCACCCACCAGCGGAACCCCGTTATGAGGAGACGAACTGGCGCCCGGTGGTGGGCACGTGTTGGAGGGACGAGACGGATACCAATCCGTGGGGTGTATTTGAATGGTGTTTATACAGAATCGAGGAGAATACCTGACCCTTTAGGGTCAGGATGAATCCGACAATTCCTACACAGTCCACCGTCGATGGCAAGGCTGGATATCCCACGCCAACCAACACTAATAACAGAACAGCATCCATAACCAGTTATGAAGCCAGAAAATGGGTCGAACCATCCGAACCTTTGAGGCCACGATTACGAACCAGCAACAGGTTCGTGGCGACCTCGACCAACTCGGATGGGCCGCCTCAAAACTCTGGAACGTCGGTCGCTACTACGCACAACAACAGTGGGACGAAACGGGCGAGATTCCCGATGACGGGAAACTCAAAGCCGAACTCAAAAGCCACAAACGCTACACGGACTTACATTCTCAATCCAGTCAGCGCGTTCTCGAAGAACTCGCTGAAGCGTTCAACGGCTGGTTCGGTAAGCGTCGGAACGGCGACAACCGCGCCCGACCGCCCGGCTACCGCAAAAACAGAGACTCCCACCCGCGTTCAACCGTGTCGTTCAAAGCGGCTGGCTTCAAGCACGACGCACAGTTCACCCGCGTTCGCCTCTCAAAAGGACGAAACCTCAAAGACCACCGTTCAGACTTCATCCTGTGCGAGTACGAGACTCGCCCGGATGTTGACCTGACTGAGTGGGACATTCAACAGGTTCGCACCGTCTACAAACGCGACGAGTGGCGACTCCAGTTCGTCTGTCGCATCACCATCAGCCCGGAACCACCGGGCGATGGGGTCGCTGGTGTTGACCTCGGGATTTGCAACTTCGCCACTGTCTCGTTCGGCGGGGAATCGGTGTTGTATCCCGGCGGCGCACTCAAAGAGGACGAATACTACTTCACGAAAAAGAAAGCCAAGTGCGACGATTCTTCGTCCCGTGAGGCGACTCGTCTTGACCGGACGCGAACTGGTCGCCGGACGTACTTCTTGCACGCACTCTCGAAAGCAATCGTAGAGGAGTGCGTCGAACGAGGAGTCGGAACGCTTGTCGTTGGCGACCTCGGTGGCATCCGAGAAGACGACGGGAACAGCGAACCTCGGAATTGGGGCGACCACGGCAATCTCGACTTGCACGGGTGGCCGTTCGACCGATTCACGACGCTACTCGACTACAAGGCGGAAGCCGAAGGCATCGACGTTGAGTTGGTGTCCGAACGCGATACGTCGAAGTCGTGTTCGGCGTGCGGCCACACAGATGACAACCAGCGAGTTGAACGTGGCCTGTACGTGTGTGAGACGTGCGATACGGTTGCGAACGCGGACGTGAACGGTGCGGAGAATATTCGGCAAAAGGTACTCCCGAGTCTCGCCACGGATGGCGGTGATAGGGATAACGGCTGGTTGGCACAGCCAGCGGTTCACCTGTTCGACAGTAGTGAGGGTGTTTTCGCCCCACGAGAACAGGTTGTTATCCGCGAACCTTAATATCCCAACTCAGCGGTGCGGTACCGTGGGATTGCCGCGTCTTCAGGTGCGGGAGGATGTCAACATCCGTCGTTGGTCGAGCGGGGGCCACTGAGAGGCAGATACCGCGTTCGGTTCCGGCCGAGTCCGAGTTAGAATCAGAGTTAGACCCACCCGTCGGGGAGGCCGTCCCGGTTGTCGTGGAGGAGTCGGAGCACCGGCCGAATCTCCTCGAAGTCGTCCCCGATGCCGACCCGACCCGCGTCCGGGTCCCACCGAACGTAGCCGGCCTGCTCCAACAGCGGGAGGTGGTTGTGGTACAGGGCCGTTTCCAACGTCGCCTCGTCCCGGTCACCCTCGTGAACGTCCTCGGGAACGCTCAGCGTATCGTCCGCGTTCGGGAGTTCCGAGAGCGCGACCAGCACGCGCCGACGGGTTCGGTCGCCGAGGGCTCTGAAGACGGACTGCCAGATATCGTCGTCCTCCATGTCAATCAACTGAATGCACGATGGGGAGAGAGCGGTATGAGTATTGTCTCATATAAGAGAGTTTAACGGCCCCTTACGTGAACGCCGCGGCGTCTAGCGACGGCCTGTGTCGGGCGGCGGCGGGCGCCGCTGGTCCGTCTCGCGGCCGCACGCGGCCGGGTTACATGTAAACCACCCGTTATAGAGAGCAAGGAGAATACCTGGCCCTTTAGGGTCAGGATGAATCCGACAACCCCTCCGCCATCCACCGCACAAACGCCCGACAGGATATTCCTTGCCTATATCCCAATCTTCACAACACAATATCCCATAACCAGTTATGGAAGCGTTCCACGATGCACATCCACCGTACATACCGAGCGAAAATTCTCAACCACTCACAGGTAGAGGAGATGCTCGACCACCACGGATGGAGTGCCTCGAAGCTGTGGAACGTAGCGAACTACCACTCTCGACAAGAGTGGGACGACACGGGCGAGATTCCCGACGACTCGGACTTGAAAAGCGAGTTGAAGACTCATCCAAAATACAAGGGACTACACAGTCAGTCCAGTCAGCGCGTTCTGGAGGAACTCGCTGAAGCCTTCAACTCGTGGTACGGCAAACGCAAGTCTGACGACAGAGCGAACCCGCCCGGTTACCGCAAGAAAAACTACTACGACGACCAAGGCCGTCGCGTCCACGAAGAACACCCGCGTAGCACGGTGACGTGGAAACAGAAAGGCATCCGTCACGACACCGAAAACGGTCGAGTGCGACTCTCGAAGGGTGCGAACCACAAGGAACACCCACGAGCGTGGGAGTACATCCTCGTCGAATACGAGACGCGTCCCGGCGTCACCGTCGAAAACCTACAACAAGTTCGCGCCGTCTACGACAACGCGAAGGGGCGATGGAAACTGCACTTAGTGTGTAAGCACGACGTGGAGACTCCCACCGCACCCGGCAACGCGTCAGCGGGTGTTGACCTCGGTATTTGTAATTTCGCGGCAGTGGCGTACAGCACCGAACAATCCGACCTGTACCCCGGCAACCGCCTGAAACAGGACGGGTACTACTTCCCGAAAGAAATCGCTAAGTGCGACGATTCGGGTGGTGAACGGGCCACTCGTCTTCACAAGAAGTGGTCGGAGCGCCGAACCCACTTCTTCCACTCCTTAGCGAAGCACATCGTAGAACGGTGTGTCGAGCAGGAAGTTGGCCAAATCAACATCGGGAAACTCGCTGGTGTCCGCGAGGACGAGAACAGGTCGTCGAAGAACTGGGGTAAGCACGGCAACCTCGACTTGCATGGATGGGCGTTCGACAGGTTCTCGAACATCCTCGAATACAAGGCGAAGGTTGAGGGCATCGAAGTCGTAGAAGTGTCAGAGCGCGACACGAGCAAGACGTGTTGCGTCTGCGGTAGGAAAGACGAGAGTCAGCGTGTTGAGCGTGGCTTGTACGTGTGCGAGGAGCACGACGACGCGTTCAACGCTGACGTGAACGGGGCGGAGAACATCCGTCTCGACATCAATCAAAGTAACTCCGAGTCTTCGGCCAATTTGGACGAAGATAGGAGTACCGGCTGGTTGGCACAGCCCGCAGTCTACCTTCATGACCTCTCCCGAGGATTCCAACCTCGGGCAGAGGTGGTAGACTGCAAACCCTAATATCCCAATCCAGCGGTGCGGTGCCGTGGGATTCCCGCGTCTTCAGGCGCGGGAGGATGTCAATCGCGGATGCGCACCGATAGAGCGGGTACGAGCGACTCCGGGACAGACCCCGGTGGGGGGCCGAATCCGCCCTGCGACACATGAACCTCGCCGAGGAGTTCCCGATGAAGCGGTACGAGCGGACGGGCGCCGCGCGGGCGGCGCCGGGACCACGTCGGAACGACGAGCGGACGCGAATCGGCGGGTGACGGCCCGTCGGGGGGCGCACAGCCACCAGAGCCTTCACCGTCGACCGCCTTCGTACACCGAGCGAACGCGTTGAGTCGGCCGATACCCTCCGAACCATGACAGCCCACGAGACGACCGACGGCGACCGAGAAGCGACCGCCCCGAGCGACGGCGAGTGGCGAATCATCCTCAACCCGGTCAGCGGGTCCGGCGACCACGCCGAGCGGGTGGAGTCGCTGGCGGCCGAGCGGGGGTACGCCGTCGAGCGGACGGAGGAACCCGGCGACGCCGTCGAGTTCGCCGAACGGGCCGGCCGAGAGGGCGCCGAGCGGGTGGCCGCCTGCGGGGGCGACGGGACGATACACAACGTCGTCGAGGGACTCGGCCGGGCGGACGCCCTCGACGACGTGACGTTCGGCGTCGTCCCCGGCGGCACCGGCAACGACTTCGCCACGAACGTCGGCATCAGGGACGTCGAGCACGCCTTCGAACTCCTCGAAAGCGGCGACCGACGGCGCATCGACCTCGGCGTCGCCGACGGCGAACTGTTCACGAACTCCTGTATCGCCGGGCTGACCGCCCAGACGAGTTCCGAGACGAGTTCCGACATGAAAGAGCGGTTCGGGACGCTCGCCTACGTCGCCAGCGGCTTCAAGACGGTCCGGGAGTTCGACCCGTTGCACGTCGAACTCGAAGTCGAACGCGACGTGGCGGCGCAGTCGACGACGTGGACGGGCGAGGCGCTCTGCATCCTCGTCGGCAACGCGCGCGGGTTCGCCCGCGGCGGCGGGCAGGCGAACGTCGAGGACGGCCTCTTCGAGGTGACTATCGTGAACGACATGCCCACCTCGAAGATGCTGACCGAGGCGGCCGTCCAGCAGTTCATCGGCAGCGACACGGAGAACGTGACCCAACTGACCGGCGACGAACTCCACGTCACCGGTCGGGAGGGCGAGGATATCGAGTTCAGCCTCGACGGCGAGATACGCGAACACCGCGACCTGTCGATGCACGTCCGCCCACGGGCGCTCAGCGTCGTCGTCGGTGACGCGTACGAACCGGAGCCCTCGGACGCCTGAACGGACGGACGCGGTCCGGCGTCACCGACGGGGGGTCACTGCCGCGGGTCGAACCGCTGGCGCTCGCGTCGGAGGATGCGCTCCCAGAGCGTGAACAGGGTGCTGTCGAGGTCGTAGCGGCGGTTCACCTCGCGCACCCACACGTCGTCGGTGAACAGGAGATGCTGGAACCGGCGGACCGTCGGCGTCAGGTCCTCCATCGGCCGCGCGCCGACGTAGTAGGCCACCGTCTCGTCGCGCGTCCGCGAGATGAGTTCGGGCGGCACCGGCAGGCCGCACTCGCTGGCGACGTAGTCGAACCACTCCAAGTGGGTGATGGCGTCGGCGAAGGCGAAGCGGTCGGCGAACCCCGAGACGCGTTCGACCGCGGGCTTACCCTCGTAGAGCACGTCCTGCGGCCGGCTGAACCGCGGCACGGAGACGTGTTCGAGCGTGTCGGCGTACTTGCGGGCGATGTGCTTGAGCCGCCATCCCGCGAAGTACGTCGGCCCGGTCAGCGCGAGTTCGTACCACAGCGGCGTCCACTCCAGGAACGGCGCCCCGAACGCGGCGTCGGCCAACAGGTCGGCCACGATAGTCTGTGACACCTCCGCGGCCACGTCGTAGCCGGTCCGGTTCTCCCGCATCGCCGTCTCCGCCTCGTCGACGAGGGCGGGGAAGTCGCCGGTCGGAAAACCCATGCCCTCGGCGACTCGAACGACGTAGTCTGCGCCGGGTCGGTACCAGTCGGCGAAGTCGGCGGGGGTCCGCAACGGAACGAGTGGGAGCACCGTCACACGATTTCTTGCGGCCGAGACGGTATATACGGTCCGACCGACGCGTCACTCCTCCAACTGTTCGGACAGTCCCCACTCGGCGGCCCGGGACTCCGCCTCCCGCCGCGCCTCCGCGCGAATCTCCTCGATGCGGTCGGCGTCGGCGAGGAACGCCTCGACGGAACTCCGTTCGTCCGCCCGGCGGTCCGCCGGCGCCGCCGCGCGCGTCCGTTCGACCAGTTCCGGGTCGGCCGCGAGTCGGTCCGCGGGCCGCGCGGGCGGGACGCGACACGTCTCGTCGCGGTGGAGACGTTCGACGGCCGCGGCCGGGAGTCCGTACAGTTCGACGCGGAACGGACCCGCCGCGTCGAGGGCGGCGAGGGCGTCCGGCCCGCCGCGGTCGGTCCCCGCGTCGTACGCGAGGACGGGCACCCCGTCCTCGAAGGTGAGCACGGCGGCGTCGCCGCCGCCGCCGAGCAGCGAGTCCTGCGGTTCGAAGACGGCGTAGCCGGTGAGTTCGCGGTCCAAGACGGCCGCGAGCGTCGCCCCCGCGTCGCTGACGACGCGAGAGCGGAGCAGTTCGCCCTCGGGAATCCGCAGCGACGCCCCGGTGAACGCGGTCACGGGGACTGTCACACCCGTTCGGGGAGGACGGCGCTCCGGAATCGGTCGGCCACGTCGCCGGCGTCGCCCTCGCGCACGTCCAGCGTCGCCGCCGCCTCGCGGAAAGCGTCGGCCGCGGGGGCCGTCGGCGCGTGCGCGAGCAGCGGTTCGCCCGCCCGCCGGGCCGCCCGGACGGCGTCGCTCTCGGGCACCGACGCCAGCGCCGACCCGCCGAAGTAGCGCGACGCCTGCTCGGCGATTCGTTCGACGTCCTCGTCGGGGCGGACGCGGTTGAACAGGACGCCCGCCGTCTCCGTTCCGTACGAACGGGCGTACTCCTGCACCTTCAGCCCGTCCGACAGCGAGGGGACGGTCGGTTGCAGGACGACGACGACGCGGTCGGCGAGGACGACGGGGAGGACGGCGCTCTTCGACCCGAGCGCCGCCGGCGAGTCGAGGAGGAGCACGTCGGTGCCGGCGGCCAGTTCGGCGACCACCTCGCGGAGGCGGCCGGGGTCGGCCGCCTCGAACGCGGCGAGACTCGTCCCGCAGGGGACGACGGACATCCCGAAGCGGTCGTAGACGGCGTCGTCGACGCTCGCCTCCCGCCCCTCGACCAACAGGTCGTGGAGGGTCACGTCGGCGTCGTCGAGGCCGGTGTGAAACAGCAGGTTCGCCATCCCCGTGTCGGCGTCGACCACGGTCACGTCGTACCGCTCGGCCAGCGCCATCCCGAGTGCGAGCGTGCTCGTCGTCTTCCCCGTCCCGCCCTTCCCGCTGGCGACGGCGAACGCTTCGACCATATCCGCGTCTCGGGTCCGCCGGACTAAAGTGTTCGCATTTGAAGAATGTTTTTCAGTAAGACATGTAAGTCGTCGGCGCCGTGCGAGTCGCCGCCTCCCCCATCGACGCGCCGTCCGGTCGCCCGAACGCCTTTGGTCCCGAGCGTTCTAGCTCTCGACATGGCAACCGATACCCAGGGCGAGGACGACGAACCCGTTCGCATCCCCATCGAAGACGACCCGGTCGAAGAGGAGCACGAAAGCGAGGGCGAGGACGCAGAGGACGCCGCGGGCGGCGGTCGACGCGTCGCGCTCACCATGCTCCTCCTCGCCGTCGTGGCCGCAGCGGTCATCTACTTCGTCGTCGCCGGCGGGGACGACGACGAGGAGATGGAGCCGCCGTTCTGACCGGCGCGAGGGAGAACGGAGCGCTTTTTTCGCCGACCGGTCGTCCGACGAGGAGCGCGGTTACCGCGGGGACGAGACAGCCGTCGTCGCCGGGAATCGAAGGGAATCGAGCGGCGGCCGAGCGCCTCGGTCGGTGGCTGTCGGGGGACCGAACGCGCGGCCGTCGGCCCCGACACGTCAGCGACGGGCAACAAGCCTTTCCTATCGGCCAGCAGTACTTTCGTTCCATGAGCGACTCGAAGGAAGAAGACGGGAGCCTGCCTGCGGTCCGCGTCGCCGCCGGGTCGGCGCATCGGACCGACGCGAACGCCGTCGCCGACGCCGCGCGGGAGGCCGCGGAGACGTCGACGGTTCGAAGAACGGGTTCGACGGGCGCGGAGGCGCTGGAACCGCTGCTCGTGGTGACGACCGACGACGGAACGGCGTTCTACGCCGCGCCGTCGCACGACCGCGCCGGCGAAGTCGTGCGCGCGGCGGAGTCGGGCGAGTTCGCCGCGGACGCCGACGCCGTCGTCGAGGGCGAGGAGGGAACGCCGGACGAAGACGGCGCGCTTCCGACGCCCGAGGAGGGACCGCTGAGCGTCGGCCGCCGCCGCGCGCTCGGACGCTGCGGCTGGGTCGACCCGACCGAACCGCCGGCCGACTCGCTGGCCGACGCGGTGCGCGAGGACCCCGACGACGTGCTCGCGGGGATGCGCGAACTCGGTCTGCTCGGCCGCGGCCGCGGCGACGCCCGCGCCGACGAGTCTGTCGGCGAGGGCTGGGCGGAGGCCCGCGACGCCGAGGGCGACCCGGTGCTCGTGGTGAACGCCAACGACGCCGACGAGCGCAACCGGACGGACCGGACGCTGCTCGAAGGCGACGCGGGCGGCGTCGTCGACGCCGCGATGGCCGTCGGCCACCTCCTCGGCGCCGAGGACGTAGTCGTCTACGCCGAAGAGGAGTCGCTGGGGACCGAACGCCTCTCGCGGGCCGTCTCGCGCCACCGCGAGGAACACGGCGAGGCGCCGCAGTTGGCCGTCGGCCCCGAGCGGTTCATCGCCGGCGAACCGACGATGGCGCTCGAATCGCTGGAGGGGAACGACCGACTCGAAGCCCGACTCACTCCGCCGGGACCGGAGACGCACGGTCTGTACGGGCGCCCGACGGTCATCCACACGCCGCGGACGCTGCTGCAGGTCCGCGAGGTCATCCGGAACCCCGAGGCGTTCGACGCCGACGACGCAGACCCGGGGACGCGTCTCGTCACCGTCGCCGGCGACGTGGACGCGCCCGCGACGGTCGAACTCTCCACGGGATCGTCGATGCGGACGGCGACCGACGCCGTCGAGCACGACTCGGTGAAGATGGCCGTCGTCGGCGGGCAGTTCGGCGGCTTCACCCGCCGACTGGACCACACCTACTCCGCGCCCGCCCTCGACGGCGCCGACCTCGGTTCCGAGGGCGTCGTCGAACTGTTCGGCGAGGACCGCTGCGCCCTCGCGGCCGTCGGCGACCGCGCGAACTTCGCCTCGCAGGAGAACTGCGGTCGGTCCGGTCCGTGCCGCGAGGGGACCAAGCAGATGACCGACCTGCTCCGGCAGATCTACACCGGGAAGTACAAAGACGACATGCTCCGCGAACTGACGCGGACGATGCAGAACTCCTCGATGTGTCACTTCGAGGAGAGCGCCGCGCGGACGGTCGAGACGGCGATGTCGACGTTCGACCGCGAGTTCGCCGCGCACGCCGAGGGACGCTGTCCCAGCGGCGAGTGCGACGGCCAGTCGCTGCACTGACCTGAGCCGTCGGCGCATCCGACCTCCGGCGCCGCTACCGGGTCGAGTTCCACGCCGATTTTTTCCGCCGCCGCTTCCGGTATTCGAGCCCGAACGACACGCTCGCACAGAGCGCCGCGACCGTTCCGACGGCCGCGACGACCGACGTCGAATCGCCCGCGACGTAGTGGAAGACGAAGACGGCCGCGAGGAGGGCCTGGGAGAGGGCGGCCACGGCCGTCCACCTCGGATGCATACGCGGAGTGGTTACCGAAACGACAAATAGTTCGTGCATAGCAGTCACGACCCGGTCGGCTAACCACCGGACTCGTCGCCCGAGTCTCCGAACCCGAACGCTTCGAGGTCGAGTCGGGAGACGAGGGCGGCCGCGCGGTCGTACGGCGAGTCGGCTGTCTCACCGTCCCTCGCCGTCGGCCGCTCTCGACCCGCGGCGGCGAACAGGCCGTCGACGAAGGCGTCTCTGACTCCTTCGTTCTCGAACAGGCCGTGGAGGTACGTTCCCACCACTGCGCCCCGAGCGACGCCGAGCGTCGCGTCCGACCGACCGTCGGGCGCGGCGAACGGCCGCGCGAGGGTCTCTTCTTCCGCGACCGCTCGGGTCTCGCCGGTGTGAATCTCGTAGCCGGAGACGGGGCCGTCGAACCCCGCGAACGGCCCGGCGCCCGCGAACGCCCACGTGACGGGCGCGACGCGCTTTTCGGTCGAGAAGGTCGTCTCGACGGGGAGCAGGCCGAACCCCGGAAGCTCGGACCCCCCGCGGACGCTCTCGGCGCCGACGTTCAGCAGTCGCTCGCCGAGCAGTTGGTAGCCGCCGCAGAGGCCGATTACGGGACCGTCGAACGCTCGGAGGCGGTCGTGCAGTCCCGCCACGCGGCAGGCCCGCAGGTCGTCGGCGGTGTTCTTCGACCCCGGGAGGACGACGGCGTCGGCCTCGGAGAGATCCGAATCGAGCGGGCAGTAGACGACGCGGACGCCCGGTTCGGCCGCCAGCGGTTCGAGGTCCGTCGCGTTCGAGACGCGGGGCAGGCGGGGGACGGCGACGGTGACGGCCGCCGCGTTCGGGTCGTCCGCGTCGCCCGCGCCCGCCCCGAAGACCGCTCGCTCGCCCTCGGGCGGCAAGGAGACGCTGTCCTCCTCGGGGAGTCCGGGGTCGTCGTACGGGAGGACGCCGAGGACGGGCACGCCCGTCCGCGACTCGAAGGCGTCGAGACCCTCCTCCAAGAGGGACTCGTCGCCCCGAAACTTCGTGATGACCGCGCCGACCACCCGCTCTCGGATGTCGTCGGGCACGAGTTCGAGCGTCCCGACGAGCGAGGCGAAGACGCCGCCGCGTTCGATGTCGGCGACGAGGAGGACGTCGGCGTCGGCGAAGCGGGCCGTCTCGACGTTCGCCAAGTCTCGGTCGTGGAGGTTTATCTCCGCGATGGAGCCGGCGCCCTCGGCGAGTATCACGTCGTGGTCGGCGGCGAGGCGGGCGTGGGCGGCTTTCGCGGCGTCGCGGGCGCGGTGCCAGCCCTCCTCGTAGTAATCGCCGGCGGCGAAGTCACCGGCCGGACGGCCGTCGATTACTAGTTGGGACTCGCCGCCGCCGCGGGGTTTCAGGAGGACGGGGTTGTGGTCCGTCGTCGCCGTCACGCGGGCGGCGCGGGCCTGCACGTACTGGGAGACGCCGATTTCGCCGAAGGCGTCGGCGCTCTCGTCGTCGGACTCCCGCGCGCCGGCCGCGACGGGCACCGCCCGGGCGTTGTTGCTCATGTTCTGCGCCTTGAACGGCGCGACGCTGACGCCGCGGTCGGCGAGCAGGCGGCAGAGACCGGCGACGACGGTGCTCTTGCCGACGTGGCTGGCCGTGCCGGCGACGAGGACGGTTCGGCTCATTGCGCTCGCTCGGGAGCGAGGGCCGCGAGGGTAGTCAGTATTCGTATCCGGTCGCGCCGGCGGGCGGCGGAGTCGGGAGTCCGCCGTCCGGGCCCACGCGTCGACACGGCGGGAGAGCGCCCACCCACAGACGGACTCGGCCTACGCGGCGAGCGTGTTCTCGATGAGAGCGTCCATCCCTCGCTTGAGTCGCGCGCCGAAGGCCTGTTGGCTGATATCGAGGTCTTCGCAGATATCGCCCAACTTTACATTCTGTTCCATATCATAGTATCCGCGCTCGAACGCGTGCAGGAGTGCGACCCGTTGTTTACCCGTCAATCCGTACAGCGCGCTGTCCCGGTCGGTGCTGTCGGACAGGCGCTTTATGTCGAGCGGATACCCGCCCTCGCGACAGGCGAGGTGGAACTCGCTGAACGTATCCCTGCCGTCCGAGATGAGCCTGAACAGCCAGGTTCCGTCGGAGCCGGTTCCCCGTTGGATCACGATGTCGCGGCGCCGGAGGGTATCGAGGAATCCGTCGGCGTCGTCCTCCCACGAGACTCGAAAGAGAGGTCGTCCTATCGAGCCGTCGAGTCGCTCTACCACCGCGACGTGCGGAGACGCGCGCACCTCCGACTGCACCGCTTCGGCGTCGCTCGTCTCCGCCCAGAAGTAGGGGACCAAACGTTCCCCGACCGGAACGAACCGCGCGAGTTCGATTTGGGTCGCCGACTCCACGTCCAGCGCCGCTCCGACCGCGAACGCGTCGCTCGGGATGGTGAAATCCAGGACTGCGGTCACCGCGGGTCACCGAGGGGTTTCACCGTCCCTCTCGGACGGTCGTCGATGCGTCCGCATCGCGAGTGGGCGGGAGGACCAGAGACCGCGTCGATGCCTCTCTGCCCGTCTAGCGGGTCTGCCATCGTACGCGGTAGCCGTCCGACCGGGAAGAGGAGATAGGTTGTATGCACAACGGTACGGGCCGAGATGGTCAGTCGTCGTCGGGGTGGTTGACAGTCAGGGCGTTGGTGATGAGGTTCTTGTGCCCGTTGTGCAACCGCTTGGAGACTGCCTGCTGGGAGACGCCCACCTTCTCGGCCACGTCGGCCATCGTACTCCGTTGCGGAATGTCGTAGTACCCCGTGTCGAGCGCGGTGACGAGCGTCTCGCGCTGCTTCGACGTCAAGCCGTACTGCGCGCTCGCCATCGGCTGCTCTTGGTGGTACAGTCGGTTGAGTCGGAACGAGATGTCGTTCTCCTCGCAGTACGCTTGGAACTGAGAGACCTTGTCGTGATTGTCGAATCGAAACTGCAGTTCCCACTCCTCGTTTCGCCCCGTCGCTTGGAGTATCGTCGCGCCGATTTCGGTGTAGGCGTAGATAATCGACTCCACGTTCTCGGTCCACTCGGCGCGATAGAGGACGCTCCCTTCGATTTCGTCTACGAGTGTCGTGTCGGTCACCGAGGGGTCGTCGCGGAACGCCTCCTCGAAGTCGGATTGGTCCCCGCCGCTGACCCAGAAGAACGGCATGATCTTGTCCTCCATCGTCGCGACGACGCGCTCGATTTCGACGACCATCTCCGAGGCGGCCGTCAGGGCGTGATGGAGGGCGAAATCGTCGGAAGGCACAGTGAATTCCGCGATGACGCTCATACGAGTCGTTGCGTCCCGTCGGAGATAAGCGCGGGGGGAGACGGCGCGGGGCGGATCAGTACTCGGTGCCCTTCCGCGCCCGCGTCCCCGCGTCGAACGGGTGTTTCACCTTCCGCACCTCGGTCACCAAGTCGGCGGCGTCGAGGAGGAAGGTCGGCTCCTCGTGCCCGCCCGTGAGGACGAGTTCGAGGTCCGCGGGCTTCGACTCGACCAGTTCCAGCACGTCGTCTTCGTCCACGAGGCCCATCGCAACGGCGTACAGAATCTCGTCCAAGACGAGCATGTTCACGCCGTCTTCGGGACCTCCCTCAGCAGAGAGCGGTTCCGAGAGGTCCGCCTCGCCCGCCGCCTCGACGAGTTCTTTCGTTCGTTCGAACGCCGCCGCCGCCTTCGCCGCGTGCTCGTCGTCGTCCGACCCGTCCATCATTCTGTTCCAGCCGTAGTGCCCCGTGTTCTCGTAGGAGATGCCGGGGAGGGCCGCGATGGCGTTGTACTCGCCGCGGACGCCCTCAACCGAGTCCGCTCCGCCCTTCAGGAACTGGAGGAGGTGGACGCGGTAGCCGTGGCCCGCGGCGCGGAACGCCATGCCTAACGCGGCGGTAGTCTTGCCCTTTCCGTCGCCCCACCACGCCTGCACGAGGCCGAACTCCTCCGGTGCCGAGGGTTCGATGGCGTTCGCGCCGGGCGAGACACCCCCGCCGGGCGTGTTCCGTCGGGTCTCCGCGGGGGAGTCGGGGCGGTCCGCCGCGGGCGCGTCGGCGGCCTCGTCGTTCGAGCGGTCGTCCGACTCGGGTCGGTCGTCGTTCATCCGCGGACCTCCGGGGCGTCCTCGGCGGCCCACGCCAGCGACAGCGCCGCCGACCACGAGAAGCGGTCGCTCCCCCGACCCGCGCCCGTCTCGGGGTTGAAGTACTCGCGGAACCCCTCGCGGTCGAGCAGTCGCCGGGAGTCGTCTCGAATTCGGTCGGCCTCCGTCTCGGCGCCCATCCGCCGCAGACCGCGTTCGAGCAGCCAGTTCGTGTTCAGCCACACCGGCCCGCGCCAGTAGCGGTCGTAGTCCATCTCCGGGCCGACGTAGGAGGGCGCGGCGTACTCGTAGGCGAGGAACTCGTCGAGCGTCTCGCGCATCCGCGCGAACTGCGCGTCGGTCGGCGCGCCCGCGAGCGTCGGCAGCAGGCCCGCAATCGAGCGGGCGGGAAGCGGTTCGTCGGCGACCAAGTCGTAGGAGACGAACAGGCCGAGGTCGTCGTCGAACCGGCGCTCCGAGAGGGCACGGCGGGTCGTCTCGGCCTGCGCGCGCCAGCGCTCGGCGGACGTCTCGTCGCCGGCGTCCGCCGAGAGGGCGGCGACGGACTCGCAGGCGCGGACGAACAGCGCGTTCGTCAGCACGTCTTCGACGACGAACGGCGACTCCTCGCGCAGTCGGGTCTCGTCCCAGTCGAGGTCCCGGCCCCGCCGGACGAGAGAGACGTAGCGGTCGTAGTCCCAGTCGGTCGGTCGCTGCTCGGCCAACTCCGAATCCTTGCGGTCCTCCCGGGTGTAGGTCATCTCACCGGGGTCGAAGCGTTCGAGGGGGCCGACCCACGCCGGCGAGTCGTCCATCCCCGTCGCCCACGGGTGCCGCACCCAGACGAGTTCGCCGTCGTCCGAACGCTCGCGGAGCCACCACTCGCAGTAGGCTTCGAGGTCCGGGAGCACCGAGTCCCGGAACGCCTCGTCGCCGGTCGCCTCGTAGACGTACGCGGCGGCGGGGACGACCATCGGCGGTTGGGTGATGCCGCTGGTCTCCACGTCGGCGTGGACGGTCCGGTCGGTGCCGACGCGCCACTCATCGGGACCGGGGAAGTAGCCCGCGGCGTCCGACCAGAACGCTATCTGCGGCACCATCCCGTTCTCCCAGCGCGCGTCCAGCAGAGTCCGAATCTCGCGCTTGGCCGCCGCCGGGTCGGCGTGGGCGAGGCCGACGGCGACGAACGCGCTGTCCCAGTTCCACTGGAAGGGGTACAGCGTCGCCGAGGGTATCGTGTAGCCGTCGCGGCGGTTCGCGTCGAGGACCGCGGCGGCCGACTCGCGTCCGTGCATGCGGGAGCGTTCGCGGCGGTCGGAAAAGTCGTTTCGACCGCGACCCCGGTCGCGGTCGTGGTCCGAGGTGTAGGGACCCCGGGCCGCGCGCCTCGATACGCCTACGCGAACCCGTGGTACTCGTAGAAGCGGCGCGAGCGCTCGTCCCGCAGGAGCGGACCGTGGACCTGTAGCGTCTCGACGCCCGCGTGCGAGTTGAGTTCGAGGACGACGAACTCGCCCTCGCCGGTGACGACCACGTCCCAGCCGACGCGCGGGAGGTACGGAACCGCCGACGCGAGTTCGAGCAGGCGGTCGCGTATCGCCGGCCAGCCCGGAACTTCCGCGCCCTCGATTCGCGCGTCGGTGTCCGGGTGGCGCTGGAACCACCGGCGCTCGTGGTCGTCGTCCGACCAGTAGGCGGCGGGGCCGAGCGTTCCGTCCTCCCGAATCTCGGCCGAGAGGCCGCCGCGACTCCAGTTGTCGACGGGCGCGGAGTCGGCCGTTCCGACGCGGTGGACCGCCTTCGAGACGAACGGCTCGTCGGCGTCGGGGTCCCAGAGGGTGAGCACGCGCAGCGTGTGCACCGCGTCGGGGAACAGGTCGGCGGCGTAGTCGGCCTGCTCGACGAACTCCCAGACGAGGTACTCCTCTAACTCCTCGACGAGCGCCGAGAACTCCGCTTCCGTCTTCCGCTCGCCGTTGACGAGATAGCCGTCTTCGTCGTCCTCGTCATCGAGCCGCCGGCACACGTACACGCCGGACCCGCCGTAGCCGTAGACGGGTTTCAGTACGAGCGCTCCCTCGTCGTCGAGGCGGTCGCGGAGCCACGGGACGGCGTCGACGCGACGCGGTCCCGACCCCTCGTAGGACGCGAACGCCGGCCGCCGCTTCAGGTCGCCGCCGTCGAGCACGCCGTAGAGGCCGGGCAGGTGCTCGCGGAACGCGTCGAGCAGCAGGTACTGCGCGAGTTTGTTCTTCACCACCGCGCCCCACGGCCCGCCGAGCGAGTCCAGTCGTTCGAGCTGATAATCCGAGAGATACTCGTCGTACCGGCCCTCCTCGACGTCGAAGAGGACGCCCGAGCGACTGGTGAAGCCGTGCCGCCACAGCGAGAGCCGCCGCTCTCGGGGCAGCGAGACGGAGGAGCCGGAGACCACCTCCCGCTCGAAGAGCGTTTCCAGCACCGACAGCCGTCGGTAGACGGACTGCGTCGCCGTCGTCCCCGTCGGGGACGACTCGGACAACCGCGTCAGCAGGTCGCCGTCGATCATTTGCCGGTAGTCGACGGCGTCCCGACTTAACCGACCCGGCTCGGAGACGACGGGTCGGGGTCGCTCGACTAGAGACAGCCGTGGTGCTCGTAGAACGCGCGGACGCGGGGGTCGTCGAGCAGGGGCTCGTGCACCTGAAACGTCCGGGTCGCGGTGTGGGCGTTCACTTCGAGGACGACGAACTCGCCCTCGCCGGTGAGGACGATGTCCCAGCCGAGGCGCGGGAGCGAGGGGTACTCGGCCGCCATCTCCTCGATTTGCCGGCGGACGGCCGACCACTCGGGCACGCGCGCCCCCTCGATGGGTTCGCCCGTGTCGGGGTGGGTGTCGAACCACCGCACCTCGCCCTGCTCGGGGAGCCACTGCGCGCCGGCGCTCAACTCGTCGTCGTCGGTCACCATCGCGGAGAGACCGCCGCTACTCCAGTTGTCGACGGGCGCCGATTCCGCCGTCCCGACACGGTGGACGGCCCCCGAGACGAACGGTTCGTCGTTCTCGTAGTCCCAGAGGGTGAGCACGCGCAGCGTGTTCGTCGACTCGGGGTACAGGTCGTCGGCGTAGTCGGCCTGCCGGGCGAACTCCCAGGCGAGGTACTCCTCTAAGTCGTCGAGGAACGCCGAGAACTCCGCGTCCGTCTTCGGTTCGCCGTTGACGAGGTAGCCGTCCTCATCGGCGCCGTCCTCGCCCTCTTCGGGCCGCCGGCAGACGAACACGCCGCGGCCGCCGTGCCCGTAGATGGGCTTGAGCACCAGCGCCTCCCGGCGGTCGAGGTAGCGGTCGACCCACCGGACGGCGTCGTGGCGTTCGACGCCGTTCAGTTCGTCCGACGGCGCCTGCCACGGCGCGGTGGGCATCGTCGGGGAACTGCGCCGGAGTTCGCCGCCGCCGACGATACCGTAGCAGTCGGGCAGGTGCTCGGCGTAGGAGCTGAACAGGAGGTAGAACGTCAGCTTGTTGCTCACGACGGTGTCCCACGGCTCGGCGATGTCGTTGGCCCGTTCGTGCTGCAGGTCGGAGACGAACTGTCGGTAGTTGTCCTCGTCGAGGTCGTACAGGGCGCTCGACCGACTGGTGAACCCGCGCCGCCAGAGCCACAGACGCCGCTCGAACGGGATGTCGACGGACAGTCCGGTCGAGAGCTCTCGGTCGAGCAGCGTCGCGAAGATGGAGAGCCGGTCGGACAGCCCTCGGTAGCCCGCACCCGCGCCGTCGCGGAGCGGTTTGAGGAGCGCGTATCGCAGGGAGTCCTCTCGCATTGTAGTGTGGAGTCGAGGCGTCCGCCACATAAAATCGGACTGGTCCGACCCGCTGAGACGCCCCGAGACGGCTGCTCCGAGTGAGAGCGAGAAACAGTTCGTGCGATACGACCGTAGGTATAAGGACGCTGCGCGAGAGAGCAACGAAGAGTGAGAGTACTCGATAGCGTCCTCGCTCCCGATACCGACTGGGAGCCCTCGCCGAACCGGATTCTGCGGACTATCTCGGCGGCCGAGAGGAAGCCGCGACCGACATGCTCGACCGTTTGAAATCGGTCCTTCGGGCCGCCCTCCGAACCCTCCGCCCGGACGGAGACCTGATGTCGCAGACCGTGAAATCCGGCATCTGGGCCGTCGGGACCAACTTCGGGTCGCGGGGACTGCAGGTCGTGATGATGATCATCCTCGCGCGCCTGCTCACCCCGAGAGACATCGGTCTCATGGGCATCGCGCTCGTGACGTACTCGGCGCTGAACCGGTTCTCCCGGCTCGGCATCGACCGGGCGCTCGTCCAGCGGCCGGAGGCGAACGTCGACGAGTACCTCGACAGCATGTGGGGGCTCCAGATGGCCCGCGGCGCGGTCATCGCGGCCGTCCTCGTCGTCGCCTCGCCGCTCGCGGCGTCGTTCTTCGGCGAACCCGTCGTCGAGCCGATACTGAAGGCCATCGCCCTCTCGGCGCTGGTCGCCGGGCTGTTCAACCCGAGCATCGTCTACTTCGAGAAGTCCCTGGACCTGCACAAGAAGTTCGCGTTCAACATGAGCGGGTCGGTGACGGAGTTCGTCGTCGCCGTCTCCCTGGCGTTCGTCCTGGGGGACGTCTGGGCCATCGTGTACGGGTTCATCGCCGCCGACGTGGCGAAACTCGTCGCCTCCTACGCCCTTGACAGCCGCCGGCCGGGGTTCGACTTCCGGCTCGACCACGCCCGGGAGCTGTTCGGCTACGGCAAGTGGATCACCGCCACGAGCGGAATCAGCTTCCTCCTGGTCAGCGGCGACGACTGGGTGGTCGGCTGGCTCCTGTCGACGGCCGCGCTCGGCTTCTACCAGATGGGCTACCGCCTCGGCAAGACGCCGACGATGGAGCTCTCGCGGAGCCTCTCGACGGTCGCGTTCCCCGTCTACTCGAAGCTCCAGGAGGACTCCGACGCGCTGGCCGACGCGGTGAGCAAGACGGTCAGAATCCTCTCGTTCGCGTCGTTCCCCGCCGCGGTCGGCGTCGTCCTGACCGCCGACCCGTTCGTCCGCGGCTTCCTCGGCGAGCAGTGGCTCCCCGTCATCCCGGTGATGCAGATCGTCGCCGTCTACGGGGCGTTCTCGTCGCTCACCTCCGCGTTCAACGACATCTGGAACGCCCTCGGCCACCCCGAGTACAACACGAAGATCAACCTGCTCCGACTGGCGCTGACGGGGGCGCTCATCTACCCGGCGACGACCCGGTACGGCATCGTCGGGACCGTCGGCCTCATCGCCGGCGTGTTCGTCCTCGTCATCGTCCCCATCAAGGTTCACGTCGCCGTCCGCAGCGTGAACGGCAGCCACCGGCGCTTCCTCGTCGAGTTGGCGTACCCGGTCCTCGCGAGCGCCGTCATGGGGGGCGCGCTGTTCGCGCTCCGACCGGCGCTCTCCGGACTCCCGGCCATCGCGGAGTTCGCCTGCCTCGTCGTCGCCGGCGTCGCCGTCTACCTCGCGACGGTGGCCGTCGTCGAATCCCGCTCGACGTGGGAGATACGCAACGACCTGGAAGCGGTCCTCGGTGCCGTCCGAAGCTAACACCATGATACCACAGCACCACTCCCCCGACCCGACTCCCGCCGCGTCGCTCGAAGACCAACACGCACCCATCCGACGATGACAGGAATCTGTGGCGTCCTCGGCTCGCGCGACCACGCTATCGACGAGATGCGAGACGACCTCTCGTGGACGGGCGAGGAGCAGCGCGGACAGTTCGCCGACGAAGGCATCGCCGTCGGCTGGTCGGCCCACCCCGGCGCCGAGAACGAACAGCCCGCGGAGACGGACGACGGGACGTTCGTGTGGGCGTACGGGAACGTCTGGGGGTACGAATCACCCGACGGCGACGGCTACCAGCCGCGCTCGTCGGACGACGCGGCGACCATCGCGGAGTTCTGCGCCCGGCGGTACGAGGCCGACGGCGAGGAGTTCGCCGCGGGGCTGAACGGGTCGTTCGTCGTCGTCGTCTACGACAGCGACGAACGCGAGGCCCTCGTCGTCACCGACCGCCTCGGCACCCGCCCGGTGTACCGCGTCCGCCCGGACGAGGGGACGTTCGTCTTCTCGACGCAGATGCAGTCGCTGCCCGTCCGCCCGGACGTCGACGCGGAGTTCGACGTGGAGTACTTGGCCGAGTACTTCACGCTCGGCGCCGTCGGCGGCGTGCGGACGCCCTTTACGGGCGTCGAGGAACTGCTCCCGTCGTCGGTCACGACCGTCGACCTCGACGCGGGCACCGTCGACACCGAACGCTACTGGCGGCCGCGCTACGACCCTGTCGACGAGCCGTTCTCGTCGTTCGCCGAGCGGTTCGTCGACCGGTTCGAGACGGTGCTCGAAGAGCGACTCGACCCCGACCTGACGTACGGGCTGCTGCTCAGCGGCGGCAGCGACTCGCGGGCCATCCTCGCCGGCGCCGACCCGGACATCGACCTGCGCACCTACCACACCGCCGGGTGGCTGAACCGCGAGGCGCAGGTCGCAGAGCAGGTGGCGTTCGCGGCGGACCGCGAGTTCCACCTGCTGCGGCGCGACCGAGACAACCACCCGCGGATGCTCGAGTCGACGCCCAAGCAGATGAACTTCCACGGCCGGTTCAGCGAGGCGCACATCACGGAGTTCGGCGACCGCATCCGCGACGAGGTGGACGTGCTCATCTCGGGGCTGGGCGCCGATACGCTGTTCAGAGAGCACGCCTTCCCGTCGCCGCGCATCCAGTTGGGTCCGCTCGGAGAGTTCGACCTCCCGATGGCCAAGCGGACGACGAGCGTGCGCAAGCACATCGAACGCCGCGCGAAGCCGCTCCCGGAGTATCTGGAGTGCTCCTCGGACCTCACCGAGATACTCGAACGGAACATCGTCTCGAACGACGGCGTCGACCACCACGGGGTGAACTACCGGTCGGTGCGCGAACTCGTCTTCTTCGACGACTTCTACCCGTTCTCGAACAAGTCCGACTACTTCTTCCACGCGCTGAACGGGATGGTCTCGCACTGGAGCCCCTTCTTCGACAACCGCCTCGTCGAACTGGCGCTGGAACTCCCGATGCGTCACCGGATGCGGCGGAACGTCATCGACGCGACGACGGTGGCGCTGGACGAGGACCTCGCGCGGGTGCCGCACGCGTCGACGGGCGTCCCGCTCACGAAGTCGTTCCCCACCCAGTTCCTCCTGCACCACGCGAACGCGTTCTCCCGCAAACACCTCTCGCCGGACCGCTCGCCCGAACCGTACATGTCGGACAAGCCGTGGACGAACTCCACGGAACTGCTCCGCACGCACGACTTCGCCCAGAAGAAACTCCGCGAGCGGGCCCCCGTGATGGACGCACTGCCGTTCATCGACCGCGAGGCGGCGACGCGGGTCTATCAGGACCACCTGAACGGCGGCGAACACACGTACGTGCTGTACACGCTGCTGTCGTTCCTCCAGATGCCCGCGGTCCAGCGGATGGCGCTGGGGTCCGACGCCGAGACCGAATCCGACGCGTCGGAATCGGAATCGACCCCGGCGTCCGACTCGGAGGAGCGCGCGGAACGAGAGACGCAGACGAAACCGAACTGACAACTGACACCGACGCCGTCGAGTCACCGGTCGTTTCGGCTATCGTCGCTCCCGCTGTCGTCGCTCCCGCTGACTTGCTCCGTTCTCCTCGCAGTCACTCCGCCGCCGCGTCGAGGAACGCGTCGAAGGCGCCCGACTCGGCGTGGAAGTGCGCGTACGTCCCGAGCGTCCGGTACTCCTCGACGCCGTCGTTCGCGCCGTCGACGCCGGCGCCGCGGACCACCTCGAACGCGAAGCGCGCGTCGGAGTCGGCCGTCGCCGCCGAGTAGTGGAACTCGTGACCGCGGAGCGACTCCCCCGCGGGGGCGAGAAGCGAGTCCCGGCGCGCCCGATAGCCCACGTGGTCGAGGGCGACCGGTCCGTCCGTCATCCGCGTCGAGACGGGCAGGACGCCCGCCATCGCGTGCTCCTCGCCGTCCTCGGTCGTGAGCGTCTCGCCGAGGGCCATCAGTCCGCCGCACTCCCCGAAGACGGGCAGACCCTCCGCCGCGCGTTCCGCGAGCGTCGACAGCGCCGGCGATGTGGCGAGGTCCGCGGCGTGGTTCTCGGGGTAGCCGCCGGGGAGGTAGACGGCGTCGCAGTCCGGCAGGTCGTCGCCCGCGGCGGGCGCGAACGTCTCGACCGTCGCCCGTTCGGCGAGTCGCTCCCGAACCGAGGGATAGACGAACCGGAAGGCGTCGTCCGCGGCGACGGCGACGGTCAGGTCGGCGGGGTCGGCCGGGCCGGCGGGTCGCTCCGGCGGCGCGTCCACCCGCGGGCGGCGCGCCAGCGAGAGCAGTTCGCCCGCGTCGACGTGGCGGGCAGCGGCGTCGAGGGCCTCGCTCTCGACGGGCGATTCGCTCCCCGAGTGCAGACCGAGGTGTCTGTCGGGGATATCGAGACCGTCCAGCGGCGGCGTCCGACCGACGTAGTGCATCTCCTCGGGGATGGCGTTCCGGATTCCCTCCTCGTGTCTGCCGCCGTGCGCGCGGGCGGCGAGGAGGCCCACCACGTCCACGTCGTAGTCCATCCGGTCGGCGTAGGCGCGAAAGCCCAACGCCGTCGCCGCGACGCTCTCCATCCCGGCCGTCGCGTCGACGACGAGGACGACCGGCAGGTCGAGGTCCGCGGCGACGGCGGCGGTGCTCACGTCGCCGTCGTACAGCCCCATCATCCCCTCGACGACGCAGACGTCGCCGTGGTCGGCCCCGCGCGCGTACGTTCGCTCGAGGCCGTCCTCGCCCGTCATCCACGGGTCGAGCGTCCGCGAGGGGCGCCCCAGCGACGCGGCGTGGTGGCTCGGGTCGATGAAGTCGGGGCCGGCCTTCGCCGCGACGGGCGTCCGGCCGGCGCGTTCGAGGGCGCGGCAGGCGGCCAGCGTCGCCACGGTCTTGCCGACGCTCGATGCGGTCCCGGCGAGGACGAACCCCGGCAGGTCCGCGGGGACCGGTGTCTCGCTCATGGCGGTCCCCTCGGCGCGTCCGGGATAAAAGCTTCTCAGTCGTTCTCGCTCCCGAGAATCTCGGAGACCGACGCCCGCTCGTCGGTGACGACGCCGTACTCGGCCGCGGCGACGGAAGCGGGTATCCCCCCGTCGCCGTCGTACCGCGAACCGAGCGACGCGCAGAGGGCGTCGCGGACGCAGGCGCGGGCCGCCGACCCGACGAGGGTGGCGCTTCCGGAGTACGCCGCCGCCTCGCCCGCGGGGTCGCAGGCGGCGACGACGGCGTCCGTCGTCGTCCCCGGAAAGCCCGTCCGCGAGAGGAGCGTCGCCGCCTTCGCCTCGGCGGCGACGGCGACGAGGTTGGCGAGGGCGCCCGCGCCGAGGGCGCGCGTCGTACCGACGAGGACGTTCACCGTACCGGTACGGGGTTCCTCGCCGTCCGCCGCGCTCCGGTGGGTCGCGGACTCGTTGCCGTCCACGGGAAGCGCCGCCGGGTTCGACACGCCCGCGGTGACGACGGCCTCGACGGGGCCGAGGCGGGCGCGGCGGGCGTGCCGCATCGAGACGCCCGTGAGGAGCGTCGGCCCCGACTCCTCGAATCCGGCCTCGTCGAGGCGGCGTTCGACGTAGCCGTCGACGTCCGTCTCCGCCCAGCCTTCGGGGACGCTCACGTTGTAGGCGACGGGACCGGTCGAACGGCCGCCGGCGTGTCCGGTCGAGAGCCACCGCGTCTCGGGTCGCCGGAGCCGACAGACATCGTCGCGGACGACCGACTCGAAGACGGCGTCCTCGGCGCCGGTCATGCGAACTCCGAGAGCGCCTCGACGAGGGCGTCGTTCTCCTCGGGGAGGCGGACGGCCACCCGAACGTGCGAGTCGAGCGTCGGGAACGTCCGCGCGTCGCGCAGGGCGAACCCGCGCTCTCTGGCGTGTGCGAGGAGGGCGTCCACGTCCCCGTCCACGCCGAGAAGCAGGAACGGCGCGTCGGAGGGGTACACCTCGAACTCGGGTTCGAGGCGGTCGCGCATCCGCGCTCGCTCCGCGCCGACGCGCGCCTTCGTCTCCTCGACGAACGCCGACTGCCGCATGCAGTAGGCGCCGACGCCGGCCGCGGGCACCGAGAGCCCCCACGTCGGCCGCGCGGCGTCGAGTCTGTCCCCGAGTCCGCCCGTCGCGACGGCGAACCCCGCGCGGAGGCCGGGGAGGCCGAACATCTTCGTCAGCGACCGAGCGACGACGGCGCCGGGTTCGCCCGCGAGGCTCGGGCGGTCGGTGAAATCGAGGAACGCCTCGTCGACGACGAGGGCGGTGTCGGCCGCGCGGCAGTCGGCCAGATACGCGCGCAGGGCCTCCGGGTCGGCCGCCTCGCCGGTCGGGTTGTTCGGCGTGCAGACGACGGCGGCGGCGTACTCGGCCGGGTCCGCTTCCAGAATCTCGTCGTGGGCGACGGCGACGGGCGTCGCTCCCTGCAGGCGAATCTCGCGGTCGTACTCGCCGAAACTCGGTTCGGGGACGAGCACGCTGTCGCCGGGGGCGACGGTGACGCCGAACGCGAGGCGGAGGGCGGCCAACCCGCCGGCCGTCGGGACCACCTCGCCCGGGTCGCAGTCGACGTAGTCGGCGGCCGCGGCGCGGTAGTCGGCGTAGCCGTCGTCGGGGTAGCGCGTCGCCGGGCCGAACGCGGCGTCGTAGGTGGCGGCGGCGCCGGGCGGCCGCCTCGGGTTCGTGTTCGCGCTGAAATCGACGACGCCGTCGTCGCCGTCGCCGCCGTGAGGCACCCGCGAGACGTCCGCCGCCGAGTCAGGGTCCATCGTCCGAGCGCAGGCGGGCCAGCACGTCAAGTGTGGCGGTGGTCACCTCGTCCAAGCGCCCGGCGCGTTCCGCGAGGTGGAGGGCGCCGCCCATCGCCGCCCCCTCCTTGGCGACGCCGTCGGCGTAGGCCGAGAGGGGGCCGGGGTCGGACGCGGCGAACCCGTCGCCGCCGCCGAACCCGGGGTCGGTCACGACGAGGTCCACGTCGTGCGCCGCCGTCGCGTCCGCCAGTTCCGGCACGTCGTCCGCGAGGTACGAGGTGGTCGCCAGCGTCAGCGGTCCGACGACGCCCGCGTGGCGGACGAGGGCGGCGACGGCGAGCATCTGCGTGCCGCCGCCGAGAATCACCTCGGTCTCTCCCTCCAAAGTCCCCGCGACGAGTCCGCTCGCGACCGCCAGCACGGGGTCGCCCACGAACCGCACGGCGAGTTCGGGCGTGTGGGCGGCCTGTCCCGGCGCTATCTCGGAGGACTCGAACGCCTCCCCGACGACGCGCTCTTTCAGTTCGACGGGGTTCTCCGGCAGCGACGAGGAGGTGGGCCACTCCTCGCCGAGGGCGCGGAGGACGGCCAGCGCCGTCGTCGTTCCCCCCGGTATCGTCTCGCCGACGACGAGTTCCTCGTCGGGGAGCGACCGGCCGAACTGCCGGGCGGCGGCGAACGCGCCGGGCGCGGTCTGCACCGGGTCGGCCTCGCCGATGTCGCGGCCGGGGGCGGCGCCCACGGAGACGGTCGGCGCGCCCGTCGGCCGGGCGAGGCCGCCGTCGACGACGGTGGCGTCGAAGCCGAGCAGTTCGCGGACGGCGCGGGTGACCGCTGCCGGCGTCGGACAGCCGTCGGGGCTGACGGGCGTGACGGGCGCGCGGACGGTGTCGCCGTAGGTCAGAATCTCGGCGTCGGCGCTCGGGGTGTGCACCAGCAGGTCCCGCGTCGCGCCCGCGGCGCTCAGCCCCTCCCGTTCGGCCGTGCGGGTCGTCCCCGCGACGAGCATCAATCGCACATCTCCTCCGCACGTTCGAGGTCCGACGGTCGGTTCACGTTCACCGCGAGGCGGTCGTCGCACGTCAACTGCACGGTGTCCTCCCCGCCGGCGACGACGTTCAGCCCCGTCGGCGCGAGTTCCTCGCCCTCCCGTTCGAACGTCGTGTCCGCGGAGACGCCGAGGCGGCGCTTCAGGTCGGCGGGGACGCAGACGGTGACAGAGCGCGGACACCCCCCGCCGCCGAGGCTCTCCACAATCGCGCCGTCCACCTGTTCGGACGCGAGGAGCGGCAGGTCCGCTGCGACGGTGACGACCGGCTCTCCGACCGAATCGAGCGCGGCGGTCAAGTCGGAGACGTAGCCCTCGCCGGGCGTCTCGACCGCTGATAATCCCATCTCGCGGACGTGCTCTGCGGTCGCGGGCGCGGCGGGCGAGACGGCCGCGTGGACCGTCTCGGCGTCGCTCTCCCGAAGCGCCGCGGCGACGCGTTCGACCATCGGGACGCCGCGGACGGGAACCAAGGGTTTCTCGACCGCGCCGCCGAGGCGGGTGCCCCGCCCGCCGCACATCAGAAGAGCGTCCACGCCACCACCCCCGCGTGGACGCCGACGGCGCGTCCGAGTTCGTTCGCCGCGCCGAGTACGTCGCCGCTGACACCTCCGAGATGGTTCTCCCCCCAGCGGCCGACGAGGAACGCCGTCGCGACGGGCGCGAGCGCCGCGGCGACGACGCCCGCGGCGCCGAGGGCGGGCGCGACGAGGAGCAAGGGGAGGAGGGCGACGGCGCAGGGGAGCAGGTTCGACGCGTCGTTGACATCGATGAGCGCCGCCCCCATCCCCTCGTGGGCGCTCTCGCCGGTGCAGACCAGCGTCGCCATCCCCGTCTTCGCGCCGACTTCGGCCGCGAGGGCGAGGGCGAACGCGGTTCGCGGGAGCGTGCCGGCGACGCCGAGGGCGCCGAGACCCAGCGTGACGAGACAGAGGCAGAGCGCCAGCGCGCCGCCGACGCCCGTCTGGGAGTCCTTGAGCACCGACAGCCGACGGTCGGCGTCGCCGTGGACGGCCGCGGCGTCGCCCACGTCCGCGAGGCCGTCGGCGTGCGTGACGCCCGTGAGGAGGTACAGGGTGGCGAGGTACAGCGCCGCCGCCGTCGGCACCGGGAGCGGAAGCAGCAGGGGAAGTGCGGCGAGGGCGCCCACGAGGTAGCCGACGACCGTGAACGCCAGCGGCGCCCGCCGGAACGCCTCCCACGACGCCTCGTCGCTGCCGACGGGGAGACGGGTGAGGAAGGCGACGCCGCCGCGGAGGGCCGCCGGGAGGGGAATCGAGGTCAGACCCACGCGACCACCCCCGCGAGGGCGAACGCGAGCAGTCCCGCGCGGTTCGTCACCCGGAGGGCGCGCGTCGCGTCGGCCGGCGTCGGCAGGGGCGTGCCCGCCGCGTCCGACGCCGGGTCGAGGTCGTAGACGCCCGGTTTGACGAGTCGCGCGGGGAGGACGGCCGCCATCGTCGCCATCGGCCACCCGGAGTTCGGAGACGGCGGCCGCCGCGCGAGCGTTCGGACGCGGGCGGAGAGCGGCAGAGCGAACCGGAAGACCGAAGCGGCGAGGAGCACGGCCGAGAGTCGGGCCGGGAGCCACATGACGGCGTCGTCGAGGCGGGCGGGCGCCCGGCCGAGGGGGTTCGAGCGGTAGCCGAACATCGAGTCGAGGGTGTTGACGCCCTTCACCCACGCGGCCGCCGCCGCGGCGAGGGGGAGCGAGACGGGCGCGCAGACGGCGAACCCGAGAAGCGGGGCGACCAGGCCGTCCGCGAGGTTCTCCGCGACGCTCTCGACGGCCGCCGAGCGGACGTGCGCGGCGTCCAGCGCCGAGGCGTCGCGGCCGGCGAGGGCGCGCAACTCGCGTCGGGCGGTTTCGAGGTCCGAGTCGGCCGCGAGCGTCACGTCGCGGGCGGCGTCCAGCAGCATCCGGAGGCTGGTCGTCGAGAACAGCAGGAGGCCGGCGAGGGCGGCGGCGACCCACGTGGAGAGGAATCCCCCCGCGGCGACGACGGCGCCGGCGACGGCGGCGAAGGCGAGGGGAGCGAGAAGCGCGAGGAGGGCGCCGCGGAGTTGCGGATGCGACGGCGACTGCGGGTTCGACTCCGAGGAAGGGTCCAGACGGGAGAGGAGGCGACCGAGGAGGGCGACGGGGTGGACGCGCGCCGGCGGTTCGGCGAACGCCGCGTCGAGGCCGGCGGCGAGTGCGACGGCGAGGGCGGCGCTCGCGGGCACGGCTCACGCCTCCGAGACGAACTCCGAGAGCGGGCCGCCGCGGCGGAGGGCGTCCGCGAACGCCTCGAAATCGGTCTCGGTCGCGTCGACGAAGCGGCCGCCGACGCCGGAGACGCCGCCGTCGGCGTACCGGTTGTCGCCGACGTGGACGAGCGTCTCGGGGGCGACGTCGAGGCGGCCGGCGAGCGTCTCGAACGCCCGCGGGTCGGGTTTGCGCCACCCGCAGGCGACGCTGGACACCGTCGCGCCGAACGCGTCGCGGTCGACGTCCGAGCGGATGAGCGTCCGCGCGACGAGTTCGGGGACCGAGCAGTTCGAAAAGAGGCCGACCGAGCCGCGTTCGGCGGCGGCCGCCACGGCGGCGGCGGCGCCGGGGCGCGTCCGAACGTCGGGGTCGAAAGCGGCGACGACGGCGCGGCGCGCGGCGTTCGCGGGGGCGTCGACGCCGCGGGAGCGGAGGGCGGCCGAGACGTGTGCGGGGAGGGGGACTTCCGCCCCCTCCGGCGCGTCGATGTGAACCTCGGCGTACGCGTCCGCCCAGTCGTCGGGGACGGCGACGCCCCTGTCGCGGAGTTCGGCCGCGACGGCCGCCGCGGGGTCGGCCGGCCGGGCCGCGTCGACGAGCGTGCCGAACAGGTCGAACGAGACTGCCACTACCAGTTAGTTAGCGAAATCGGACTTGAAGCTGCCGGACGGGGGTCGGATGGGAGACGGGCGGGGAAGCGGAACGGACGGCGGTGGCGGCCCGGCGAGGCCGACGCTCAGCCGCCGTCGATGAGCGACCGGACGTGCAGGTAGTGCGCCCAGTACCCCCGGTACTCCCCGTAGGGCTCCGCGAGGCGTCGAACCGTCTCCTCGGTGGGGTCTTCGACGCCGTACGCATCGCCGACGAGCGAACCGAGGCGGGCGGCCGTCGTCGGCAGCACCGACGTCCGACCGAACCCGCGGAACGCCACGAACGCGGCGGCGCGCGGACCGAACCCCCGGAGCGACGCGAGTCGCTCCCGCAGGTCGTCCGTCCCGAGTTCGCGCAGGTCGGACTCCGACTCGGCGAACAGTTCGGCGGCGGCGAGTATCGCCCCCGCGTCGTCGCGGGTCCCGTCGCCGGACAGCCTCTCTCGCTTTCGGTCCCCGGTGGAACCGTCGACGGCGGCCCGCGCGGCGTCGGGGTTCGCTCGGACCGTCCGGGCCGTCGGGAACAGCGACACCGGTTCCCCGTCCACGACGGCGACGCGCCCGAGTTCGCGCACGAGCGAATCTCGGCGGGCGGCGGCGACGGGGGTGGTCGCCCGCCGGGAGAGCGCCGCCCAGCAGGCCGCCTCGAACGGCGTCGGGAAGCGGACGTGGTGGTAGCCGCGGAGGTCGGCCGCGACGGGCGCGAACGCCTCGTCGTCCGCCGCGGCCTCGTACAGGGGCATGGTGTTCTCCGACAGTGACAGGAACGAATCGAGGTGGGCGGCGACGGCCGACCCGTCGCCGCGGCCGTCGAGCCAATCGACGTGGACGCGGACGACGTCCGGTCCGTCCGGCGCGAGGTGCGCGACGAACGGTTCGGGCGCGAACCCGCCGGTCACGACCCCGCCGCGAGGGGTACACCGCCCGCTCGCGAGAGGTGCGGAGCGGTCGAGGACCGACGCCGAGCGGGCGAACGCGAACGGCGGTTCGGCCGGAAGCGCGAGCGTCGTGTCCGCGGTGAGCGACATGGCAGACGGTGGGTCGCCATCACGTATGAACCTCGGCAAAGGGCGCGGCGGAAGTGAAAGTGAAGCGGGCGGCTCGGGCGCCGCGGGGTGCCGCGCTTCTCACCTGATTACGTTCGACTCCAAGTCGCGCGGGAAGTTCGTGAGCGTCTCCGTGCCGGTGTCCGTGACCGCGACGGTGTCGGAGTGGCGGTAGCCCGCCTCCTCGGTGTAGAGGCCGGGTTCGATGGTGTAGACGTGCCCCGGCGCCATCGTCGCGTCCGACTCGGTGAGGTCGGTGTGCTCGGAGGCGCAGTGGTCGCCCCACCCGGTGTCGATGTACGGCGGTTCGTGGCCGCCGAGACCGATGTTGTGTCCGACGTGGTGCTGTGCGAGGTCCGCGACCCCGTGCTCCTCGAAGTACGCGGTCACCTCGTCGTCGACGTACGCGAGTTCGACGCCGGGGCCGAGGGCGTCGATGGCGACGGTCTGCGCCTCCAGCATGAGTTCGAAGTAGTGTTCGTCCTCGGCGGTGTAGTCGCCGACGAACATCGTGCGTTCGAGTTCGGAGTGATACCCGTCGACGTTGGCCGAGGCGCCCGTGACGAGCACGTCGCCCTCCGAGAGGCGCTCGTTCGGCGTGTGACCGTGCGGGAGCGCCGTCTCGCGGCCGCTGATGTAACCCGCGTGCACGGGGCCGCTCCCGCGGACGCGCGCGGCGTAGCGGTCGCCGAGCGTGTCGAGCATCGCGCGCGAGGCGTCCGTCGAGGCGCGCTGAGAGACGGTCGCGGGGTGGGCGCCGACCTCGGTGTAGTCGGCGAGGTAGCGGTGCCCGAGGTTGGCCCACTTGGCCGACTCGCGGATGAGGTCCACCTCCGAATCTGTCTTCTCCCAGCGCATCCGCGTCACCCACCCCTGCGTCTCCACGTCGACGAACTCCGAGAGCGGCGGGCCTTGGTACCCCATCGTCCCCGACGCGCCGTCGCTGTCGGCGACGACGGCGCCGACGTTTCGCTCCCCGAGCATCTCGGCGACGGTGCGAATCGGGTCGCCCCCGGGGTAGTCGAAGTAGTGGTGGACGCCGTCGATTCGGGGGTTCTCCCGCACGCGTTCGACCTCCAGTCGGGGCACCGTTATCTCCGCGCGGTCGTCCGTCACCGCGAGGGCGACGGGGCGTTCGGTCGGGACGTGGTGGAATCCGGTGAGGTACTCGATGCTCGTCGCGCCGAACCAGACGGCGGCGTCGGCGTCGGTGTCGGCCAGTCGGCCGCGGACCGCGTCGAGTCGGGCCGCGTACTCCGCGGCGGGAAGAGTCGTCGCCATGTGAGAGAGGCCGGTCGCCGTCCCCTTGATACCTGAGGAGGCGGCCAGTCGGACATCGGCGTCGGACGCCGGAGTCGAGAAAGAGGTCGGGCGCTCGGACTACCGCTCTTCGGGCGGGTCGCGTCGCTCGGTGTCGTCGTCCGCCGCCACGTCGTCCATGATGGCCTCGCCGTCGACGTCGTTGCGGGCGCTGCCCTCCTCGGCGCGGTCCACGGCGCCCAGGTCGCGTTCCTCGTTGTACTCCTCGGCGCCGCCGGCCTCGCCGGTCACGGCGCCGTAGACGGCCTCGCGGACCTCCTCGGCGCTGTCGTACTCCTCCTCGTCGTCGAGGCGGTCGAACACCGACCCGAGCGACTCCGTCTCGTTCGGCATGTCGATGGGGTGGTCGCCGTACTCCTCGGCGAGTTCCTCCGAGCGGACGGGGAACTTCTGTTCGTCGCGCACGAGCGACTCCGTCTCATCGAGGATGTTCTCGACGCTCTCGGCGCGCGCGCTCTTGCGGTCCGACACACGGTCGAGGTCGCGTTCGTCGCTCGGCATGGGTCGAGATAGGGTCGCTGCGCCCAAAGGCGTGACGGGCGGGCGGTCGTCCGGTCTCCCGGACCGACCGCTCACCAGCGGTGGTGGACGTGCTCGCGCACGGAGTCGTCGTACACGTCCTCGGCGCGCCGGTGGCGGTCGACCGACAGCGACGGCAGCGACGACGCCCCGACGTTGTCCGCGATGTGGTCGGGGTCGAGCGACCCGGGGATGATGGTCGTCACCGCGTCGTGGTCGAGAATCCAGCGGAGCGTGAACTGCGCCATCGTCGCGTTCTCCGGGACGGCGGCTTCGAGTTCGTCGGCCGCCTCGACGCCCGTCTCGAACGGGACGCCCGCGAACGTCTCGCCCACGTCGAACGCCTCGCCCTCCCGGTTGTAGTTTCGGTGGTCCTCCTCGGGGAACTCCGCGTCCGCGTCGAACGCGCCCGCGAGGAGGCCCGACGCGAGGGGGACGCGGACGATGACACCCACGTTCCGCTTCTCGGCCTCGCGCAGGAACCGTTCGGCGGGTCGCTGGCGGAACGGGTTGAAGATGATCTGCACCGACTCGACGCCGGGATACTCGATGGCTTTCAACCCCTGTTCGACCTTCTCGACGCTGACGCCGTAGTGGGCGAGTTTGCCCGCCTCGCACAGGTCCGACAGCGCCTCGAACGTTTCTGGGGTGTAGTACGTCTCCCACGGCGGGCAGTGCAGTTGCAGGAGGTCGAGCGTCTCGACGCCGAGTTTCTCGCGGCTCCGGTCGACGAAGCGTTCGAGGTTGTCGGCGTCGTAGCCGTCGGCCTCGTGCGGGTCGAGGCGGCGGCCCGCCTTCGTCGCCACGGTCACCTCGTCCCACGCGTCGCGTTCGTCGAGCACCTCGCCGACGAGTCGTTCGCTCCGGCCGTCGCCGTACACGTCGGCGGTGTCGAGGAAGTCGACGCCCTCGTCGAGGGCGGCGCGAATCGCCTCGCGTCCCTCCTCGTCGGTGAGTTCCCCCCAGTCGCCGCCGAGTTGCCACGTTCCGAGTCCGATCTCCGTCACGTCGAAACCGGTGGTTCCGAGCGTTCGTCTGTCCATGTACCGACGCCGGGCGGAGCGAGTGTAAGTGTGGGGCAAAGCGGCAGAACGGTCGCCCGCCCGGACCGTCGACGCGGGCCGCACGCATCTTTAGGCGGCGAGGGCGCGAACCCCGGTCATGAACGAAGGAGACAGCTCGTCATCACGTTCGTTCCTGCAGGTCCTGCTGGCGGTCCTCGGGACGCTCACCGTCGTCCTCGTGGTCCCGTTCCTCCAGGCCGTCCTCCTCGGGGGACTGATGGCGTATCTCGTCGCCCCCGTCAACGATAGGCTCTCGCGCCGACTGGGGGCCACCGCCGGCGCGGCCGCGACGATGCTCGCGACCACCGTCGTCGTCCTCGCGCCGCTTCTCTTCGTCCTCGCCGTCGCGGTCGATCAGGCGGTGGCGCTCGCGCGCGGCGCCGAACTGCCGGACGTGGCGGCTCTCGAATCGTTTCTCTCCGAGCGGTTCGGGACGAGCGTCCCCGGCGCCGAGATGCTCGTCGAACCGCTCGGAAACGCGGTCGAAGCCGGCCTCCGGGGACTCGTGGGGAGCGTCGGCGGCATCCTCGGCGGCGTCTCGACGGTCCTCGTGGGAGCGGTCATCTTCCTGTTCGCCTTCTTCGTCCTCCTGCGGGACGGCGACCGGTTCGTCGCCTGGATCCGAGCGGTCACCCCGCTCGACGCGGCGACGACGGACGAACTGTTCGCGCGCACGGACGACCTCCTCTGGGCCGCCGTGGTCGGCAACGTCGTCGTCGCCGGGTTGCAGGCGATACTGACCGTCGTCGGGTTCGCCGTCGTCGGGTTCGACAACGTCGTCTTCTGGGGCGTCGCCACGTTCCTCCTGTCGCTCCTGCCCGTCATCGGCGCCTCCATCGTCTGGATTCCGGCCGTGGGGTACCTGCTCTTCGTGGGGAACGTCCCGGCGGCGGTCGGTCTCTTCCTGTACGGCTCGTTCGTCATCAGCGGGTCCGACAACGTCGTCAGACCCATGGCCATGCGCCGCGGCGCGCGTCTCAACTCCGGCGTCCTCGTCCTCAGCATCTTCGGGGGCGTTGCCGTCTTCGGGTTCCTCGGCATCTTCGTCGGCCCCGTCGTCTTCGGGTTGACGAAGACTGTCATCGAACTCCTGGCCGAGGAACGGGCCGACCCTCGGGGCTCGTAGGTCGCGAGAGCGGTCGCTTCGCTCTCGCTGCTCAGGTCGGGTCGGGGGACGATATCACCGCTCACGTCGTTCGCAGGAACAGTCCGCTCTCCCCGATTTGAACGGGGGACAAGCCGATCTACAGTCGGCTGCTCTGCCAGGCTGAGCTAAGAGCGGGCATCCGACCGTAGCCCGTCGCCCGTTTTAACCGTTGCCAATCGGCGCCGATGCCGAGCGTCAGACGTGTGGGAAGATTAAAATAGAGCCGTGAGAATGAATACCTCGATGAGCAAGATAACGTTCCGCGCCGACGAGGAACTCGTCGAGCGCATGGAGGGTCTCGACACCTCCAAGAGCGAGGCGATGCGCGACGCGCTTCGTCTCTACCTCGACGGCGCGGAGCGTTCGGCGGAGGCGGAAACGGAGGCGAAGACGACGGGAGACGCCCCCCCGTCGGACGCCGAGTCCGCCGTCGACGACGCCCTCCGCGCTCGGGTCGACGAACTGGTCAGAGAGCGCGTCGACGCGGTGCTGGCCGAGCGACTCGCCGTCGGACGGACGCCCTCGCCCGGCGGGGCGCAGGACGTAAACGTCAACATCACCGTCGACGGTGCGGCCGCCGAGACGCCCGCAAACGCACCCGAGAACGCCTCTCCCGACGAGACGCCCGAACGTAAGACACCGGGGGCGAACCCGTCTCCCGACGCCGACGCGCGCGGGAAGTCCTGCGAGAAGTGCGGCGAGGCGCTGGACGCCGAGGACGTGTACTGCGCGAACTGCGGGGAGAAGGCGACGCACCGCGTTTTCTGCGAGTGCGGCGACGAGGTGCGCTCGGACTGGGCGTTCTGTCCCGGATGCGGTCGTCGGACGTCGGCGGCCGACGTACTCGACCGGTACTGAGCCTCTACCGGGCGTATACGGGGCAATCGGGCGTATTGTCTTACACACGTCCGTTACATTTATATCACACCGGTTTGTGGTAACTGTCGCGTAAGACGGTTGTCTTACACCGCCGGTCGGACGGACGGAGGTCGCTTCTGTCCGTCGATTTCGGTGTGTAAGACGCTCGCACGAGACGTGCGCGCCGTCTTACCGGGGGAATGCACAAAATGGAGCGTGTGACACTACGAATTCCGAAGCAGCAGATCGAAGAAGTCGAACGCATGGTCGAGACCGGGGAGTTCCCGAACCGGTCCGAGGCGATCCGATCCGCCGTGCGTGAGATGTTGAACGAACAACAGGTCGAGAACCGGGAATCGTCGACCAAGCGCAGCTGGGCCAAGGTGTAAGACGATGCAGGATATCGTCAGAGAGGCCATGGAGCGCGACGAGGCCGAAAAGCAGGAGGCCGCGGAGCGGTCGGACGACGACGAGTTCGGGAACCCCCGAATCGTCATCGTCGGCTGCGGCGGTGCCGGCAACAACACCGTCAACCGCCTCTACAACATCGGCGTCGACGGCGCCGAGACGGTGGCCATCAACACCGACAAACAGCACCTGAAGATGATCGAAGCCGACACGAAGATTCTGGTCGGCAAATCCCTCACGCAGGGACTCGGTGCTGGCGGCGACCCCTCGATGGGCGAACGCGCCACGGAGATGGCGCAGGGTACCGTCAAGGAAGTGCTCGGCAACGCGGACCTCGTGTTCGTCACGGCCGGCATGGGCGGCGGCACCGGCACCGGCGCCGCGCCCGTCGTCTCGAAGATAGCCAAAGAGCAGGGCGCTATCGTCGTCGGCATGGTCTCGACCCCGTTCAACGTCGAGCGCGCGCGGACGGTCAAAGCCGAGGAAGGGTTGGAGAAACTCCGCAACGAGGCGGACTCCATCATCGTCCTCGACAACAACCGCCTGCTCGACTACGTGCCCAACCTCCCCATCGGGAAGGCGTTCTCCGTGATGGACCAGATCATCGCGGAGACGGTCAAGGGCATCTCCGAGACCATCACCCAGCCGTCGCTCATCAACCTCGACTACGCCGACATGTCCACCATCATGAATCAGGGCGGCGTCGCGGTGATGCTCGTCGGCGAGACGCAGGACAAGAACAAGACCCAGGAGGTGGTGAGCGACGCGATGAACCACCCGCTTCTCGACGTGGACTACCGCGGCGCGTCCGGCGGACTCGTCCACATCACGGGCGGTCCCGACCTGACGCTGAAAGAGGCCGAGGGCATCGCCGACAACATCACCGAACGGCTCGAAGCCTCCGCGAACGTCATCTGGGGCGCTCGCATCCAGGACGAGTACAAGGGGAAAGTCCGCGTCATGGCCATCATGACGGGCGTCCAGTCCGCGCAGGTGCTCGGACCGTCGACGCAGAAACAGGCGGACAAGTCCCGACAGAGTATCGAAGGCGGTTCGCAGTTCGACGCGAGCAGCAACGGACGCGCGCAGTCTCAGTCCCAGTCGCAGTCTCAACAGGGTCGCTCTTCGGTCAACGGGTCGTGGCAGTCGGACGGCGGCCGCGACCAGTCGGAACGCAAGAACGGTCTCGACGTCATCCGCTAGATTCAGAGACCCGCACGGGCGGTTTCCGCTCGCCGTATCGTCTCCTTTCCGTTTTTCACGCCCCCGAGTCGCGACGCGCGTTTCCGGGTGTTCGTTCCGTTGCTCGAATCAGACGGCTCGAATCGACTCCAGCAGTCGGCACTTCCGGCAGACGTCCCGCGCCGTCGTCGACCCGCAGCGCTCGCAGTCGTTGAGGTCCGCGTCGTCTGCGCTCCGGTAGCGGTCGGCCGCCAGCCCCGCCATCTCCTCGTAGCCCGACATGATGGAGTGTCGGGTGCCGGGGTGGCGGTCCTCCAAGTCGAGCATCAGTTCCTGTATCTCCCCGCGGAACGCCTCGGAGGCGTGCGGGCACTCGGTGATGTGCGCGGGGAGGTCCTTCAGGTGGGCGTAGAGGGCGACTTCCTTCTCGGGGATGTCGCGGAGCGGTTTCGCCCGCGGGACGAACTCCTCCGTCGGGTTGCGCTCGTCGAACGGGCCGAGGCTGGCGTCGAAGTGCTTGGCCATCTGCTCGACGTCGCCCTCGAGGACGTTCATCAGCGCCGTCTCCGCCTCGTCGTCGAGGTTGTGCCCCGTGAGCATCTTGTCCGCGCCGAACTCCTCGGCGTAATTCTCCAGGAGGTCCCGGCGAAAGACGCCGCAGTAGGCGCAGGGGGCCATGTTCTCGGGGTCCTCTTCGGCCACGTCGTCCATGCGGACGCCGAACTCCTCCTCGTAGGTGACGAGTTCGTGCCGCATCTGCAACTCCTCGGCGAGTTCGACGCAGGCGTCGACGCTCTCGTCGCGGTAGCCCTCGATGCCCTCGTGGATGGTCAGCGCCGTCATCTCGATGCGCGGGTCCTTGGCGAACGTGTCGTCGAGGATGTGGGTGAGCACGACGCTGTCCTTCCCGCCGGAGAGGCCGATGACCCAGTGTTCGGGGTCCTCGGGCGTCGCGTCGCGCGGGACCAAGCTATCTTTCCGAATCCGGCCGCGGACGCGTTTCTCCACCGAGGCGCAGAAGTGGTTCTCGCAGAGGTGGGCCCCCGAGTACCCCGCGTGCATCACCGCGTCCCGGCCGCACTTGTCGCACTCCATCACCGCACGGTAACCCGCCGGGACGAATACGGGTTTCGCTGTCCGTTCGGGCAGGAAAGGAGAGGCGCGCGTCGAAACCCGTTTGTCTCCCGGCGTCCGACACCGGGTATGGAACGCGCCCGCGCCGTCGACCGAGTCGAGGCCGTTCTCGACGCCGTCGAGTCCGAACCGATGCCCGTGCCCGTCCGCGAGGTGTGGGTGTACGGCGACGTCGCCCTCGGCCTCGACCCGGTGGAGCGACTGGACGTGTACGTCACGAAGGACCTCCTGATGCGCAGCGATTCGGAGGCCACGGAGGCGTTCGAGCGCTCGCACGGGGTGAAGGGCGTCGGCAAGAGCGTCTCCGCGGAGTGGGCGGAGGCCCACCCCGAGCACCTCCGTGCGAACGGCAACGGCTACGCGGCCCCGGAGAAGTGTCTGGCCGCCCACCTGCTTCCCGAGGACGACCCCGTCCATCTCGAAGTCTGTAACGCCTCCTTCGACGACAACGTCACCCAGCGACTGAAGGGCGCGATGGCCCGCGACGCCTACGAGCAGATTCTCGACCCGCGCGGCGTCTGCCTGTACGCCGAGGGGCGGCGCTCGGAGTCGGCGCTGGAGAAACTCCGCGAGGGGGACCTCGTCTTCCCGACGCTGTCGGAGGCGCTGACGATGCTCGGGATGGACGACGAGGAGGCGGGGACGGCCGCCGACGCCGTCCGCGAGTACCGCGCCGCGCAGACGGGCGCGACGGTGCGCGGCGACGTGGTCTGACGCCGTCGGACGCGCGCGACGGCGACGGACTCGACTACCGCCGGTCGCGCCGCGACTCCTCTTTCGCCATCCGTTCGGCCTCGGCGCGGTCCATCGTCTCCGGGTCGCTCGTCTCGCGGTCGATGAGCACGTAGAGTCCGACCGTGCCGCCGACAGCGAGGAGGACGAACAGGACGAAGAACAGGGAACCTGCTGGCATGCCTCTCGATGGAGTCGACGGAGACGTATTCCTTACCACGTGAGCGTCGCCGCTGTCACGGCTGTCACGACGGACAGGTGATTGTCCCGGTAAACTACAGGCCGTGACCCGGTCAGTCTCGAACGCGATGAACCACGAACCCCGCGACGCGCGCGACGGCGACCGCGGATGCCCCAAGTGCGGCGGCACCGAGACGGAGATGGACAGCATCGCGACCAGCGGCACCGGCCTCTCGAAGTTCTTCGACGTGCAGAATCGAAGCTTCACGGTCGTCACCTGCGCGAACTGCGGCTACTCGGAGCTGTATCGAAAACAGTCCAGCGGCAACCTCGTCGACCTGTTCTTGGGCTGAGCAGGGCCGAGGTTCCCGCTCCCGTCGACGACGCTCTCAGTCGGGGACGCGACCGACCACCACGTCGAACGGGACGACCTCGGCCCGACGGTACCGCTCCTCACGCATCTGTTCGACCACCGACCGGCCCATCTCGCGCCAGTCGCGTCTGAGGGCGTCGTACTCGGCGTCCGACAGCGTCCGCCGGAGTTCGGTCTCGTGGGATGCCAGTCCCGCGCCGTTGGCCTTGCGGGCGGCGTCCTCCAGGTCGAGTTCGTCGTACGGCGGTTCGGTCACCTTCCGGTGGAAGTGCCGGCGCGTCCGCACGTCGCGGAGACCGGCCGACTCGAAGAGGTCGGGCAGTCGGTCGCCGAGGGCGACGTCCGTCCGCACGCCCTCCATGTACGACTCGCGCACCGAGCGTTCGAGGGCGACTTCCGCGGAGACGGTCGATTCGACGCCGACCGCCGCGTTGTCGGGTTCGACGGCGGCGACGAGGTCCGAGGAAACGCGGGCGAAGGAGCCGAGGGCCTCCGTCGGGTCGGGGAGGTTCACGAGGAGGGCCTGACAGACGACGAGGTCGAAGGCGTCGTCGACGAACGGGAGTCGGGTCGCGTCGCCCGCGACGGTCGAAAGGCCCGTCTCCCGGCGCGCGACGCCGAGGAGGTCGGTGTCGGCGTCGGCGCAGACCACCTCGCCGGGCGTCTCCGCGTCGAGCACCCGGGAGAGTTCGCCGGTGCCGCATCCGACGTCGAGGACGCGCCTCCGGTCGGCCAACGAGAGGTCCGCGAGGGCCTCGCGGGACTCCGCCCACATGCCGTCGCGCGTCCGCCGGAGGTACTCGGGCGAGAACTTCCGCACGGTCGGCGTTGCCCGCCGACCGACAAAAGCGGTCCGGGTCGCGGCCGTCTCTCCGATTACTCCCGGCGGTCGCGTCGCCGGAGGAGTTCGGCCGCGCCGCCGAGGACGCCGACGAGACCCGCGAGCGGTCCGAATCCGGGCGCGTCGGTCGCCGTCTCGGATTCGGATTCGCCGTCCGCGGCGGCGCCGCCGGCCTCGGTGTTCGTCGCCGCGTCCGACGACCCGTTCGGGGGGTCGGCGAACGTCTCCGTCGACCGCTGAGTCGGGGGCGTCCCGGTGCCGGGCGCGCCCGCACCCCCGCTATCGCCGTCGCCGGACTCGACCGTCCCCGCGTCGGGGTCGGACGGAGACGCCGTCGCCGGCGTCTCGGTCTCCGCCGCCTCCGTCGCCTCCGCCGTCGCACCCGCCCGAAGCGTCGTCACGACGCCCGCGTGGTCGGATGGCCACAGCGTCCGCGACTCGCCGTCGACGCTGGTCGTCAGGCGACTCTCGGCGTCGGCGCCGACCACCCGCGCGTCGGTCGGAGTCAGGCCGCTTCCGACGAGGACGTGGTCGACTCGTTCGTCCATCGACCCCGGCCCGTCCAGCGTCGACGCCCGGCAGCAGGTATACCCCTCTCCGTCGCGGGTCGACGCCCACGCGTCGGTTCGGCCGTCGGCGAGCGTCTCGTAGGCGCCGCCCTCGAACTCGGGGCCGTCGTTCAAGTCGCCGAGCAGTATCGTGGAGTCGGCGACCGATTCGAGGTCCGACAGCGCGGCGGCTATAGTAACCGGTAGAACTTTTTACTCAGAGATAGTTGCAGTAGCTAGTGAATCATCTCGACGAGATCTCCGTCGAGGAATTGCAAGACGCTCTCGACAACGTGGACGGAAAGAAGCCGACACAAC